>NZ_QETK01000026.1 GCF_003105155.1 Pseudomonas sp. SDI
ACAGGGATCGCGCTGATCCTTGAGGGAGCGGGCTTGTCCCGCGAGGCGCGCGGTCAGGCCGGCGCGGACGTACGGATCAGGTGGTCGAACGCCGCCAGCGACGCCTTGGCCCCCTCACCTACCGCGATCACGATCTGCTTGTACGGCACCGTGGTCACATCCCCGGCGGCAAACACACCCGGCAGGTTGGTCTTGCCACTGGCATCGACGATGATCTCGCCACGCGGGCTCAGTTCCAGGGTGCCCTTCAGCCAGTCGGTGTTCGGCAGCAAACCGATCTGCACAAAGATCCCTTCCAGCGCCAGGTCATGCAGCGCATCGCTGTGGCGATCCTTGTAGCGCAGGCCGTTGACCTTCTGCCCGTCGCCGAGCACTGCGGTGGTGAGTGCGCTGGTAATCACCGTGACATTCGCCAGGCTGTGCAACTTGCGTTGCAGCACCGCGTCGGCGCGCAACTGGCTGTCGAACTCGATCAGCGTCACATGGGCGACGATACCGGCCAGGTCGATGGCCGCTTCCACACCGGAGTTGCCCCCGCCGATCACCGCCACACGCTTGCCCTTGAACAGCGGGCCGTCGCAGTGCGGGCAGTAGGCCACGCCACGGCTACGGTATTCCTGCTCGCCGGGTACGTTCATTTCGCGCCAGCGCGCACCGGTGGCCAGGATCACGGTCTTGGCCTTGAGCGTGGCACCACTGGCCATGCGCACCTGGTGCAGGCCGCCATCGCTGGCCGGAATCAGCGCCTCGGCCCGTTGCAGGTTCATGATGTCGACGTCGTACTGCTTGACGTGCTCTTCCAGCGCCATGGCCAGCTTCGGCCCTTCGGTTTCCTGCACGGAGATGAAGTTCTCGATGGCCATGGTGTCGAGCACCTGACCGCCAAAGCGTTCGGCGGCGACACCGGTACGGATGCCTTTGCGCGCCGCATAGATCGCTGCTGCCGCGCCCGCCGGGCCACCGCCGACCACCAGCACATCGAATTCGTCCTTGGCGTTGAGCTTCTCGGCCTGACGCTCGCTGGCGCCGCTGTCGAGCTTGGCGACGATCTCTTCCAGGCCCATGCGGCCCTGGCCGAACACTTCGCCATTAAGGTACACGCTCGGCACCGCCATTACCTGGCGCGCCTCGACCTCAGCCTGGAACAGCGCACCGTCGATGGCCACGTGGCGCACATTCGGGTTGAGCACGGCCATCAGGTTCAGCGCCTGGACCACGTCCGGGCAGTTCTGGCAGGACAGCGAGAAGTAGGTCTCGAAATTGAATTCGCCTTGCAGTGCGCCGATCTGCTCGATCAGCTCGGCACTGGCCTTGGATGGGTGGCCGCCAACTTGCAGCAGCGCCAGCACCAGGGAGGTGAATTCGTGGCCCATGGGGATGCCAGCAAAGCGCAGGCTGATATCGCCCCCCGGGCGATTGAGCGAGAACGATGGACGACGGGCGTCGCTACCGTCCTCGCGCAGGGTAATCAGGTTCGACAGGCTGGCGATCTCGCGCAGCAGGTCGTGCAGTTCCTGGGACTTCGCGCCGTCGTCGAGGGAGGCAACGATCTCGATCGGCTGAGTGACCCGCTCCAGGTAGGCTTTCAACTGAGTTTTAAGCGTGGCGTCCAACATACGGGCGATTCCTTTTTCAAACGGTAGACATAACAACGCCCGGGCGAAAGCGCCCGGGCGTTTTGCGGGGCGGTAACAACGTCAGGAACGGGCAACCGCCCTCGGCGGGTTCACGGACTTAGATCTTGCCGACCAGGTCCAGCGATGGCGCCAGGGTCGCTTCGCCTTCTTTCCACTTGGCCGGGCAGACTTCGCCTGGGTGGGCAGCAACGTACTGGGCAGCCTTGACCTTGCGCAGCAGCTCGCTGGCGTCACGGCCAACACCGCCGTCGTTCAGTTCGACGATCTTGATCTGACCTTCAGGGTTGATCACGAAGGTGCCGCGGTCGGCCAGGCCGGCTTCTTCGATCAGCACGTCGAAGTTGCGCGAGATGACGTGGGTCGGGTCGCCGATCAGCGGGTACTGGATCTTGCCGATGGTGTCCGAGGTGTCGTGCCAGGCTTTGTGGGTGAAGTGGGTGTCGGTCGACACGCCGTAGATTTCCACGCCCAGTTTCTGGAATTCGGCGTAGTTGTCGGCCAGGTCGCCCAGTTCGGTTGGGCAGACGAAAGTGAAGTCGGCTGGGTAGAAGAACACGACGGACCATTTGCCCTTGAGGTCGGCTTCCGAAACCTGGACGAAGTTGCCGTTGTGGTAGGCAGTAGCGTTGAACGGTTTTACCTGGCTGTTGATGATAGGCATTAGTGACGCTCCTTCAGGGGTTTGAAAAATCTGATGGGAGAATCCTAACCACCGATCGCCAAAAGCGCTCATTGGCAAAGCTCATGCTGCTGATTGGTTTTGGCTATAAGGCGGGAGCATTAATAGAAGGATTGTGTGTTACAGCATCGCGGGACGAGCCCGCTCCCACAAGGGCACACAGTGTGCTTCTGTGGGAGCGGGCTCGGCCCGCGATGGGCGCAACACTTAGCGGGTCGCAGTACGCAGGGTCACGAACTCTTCCGCTGCCGTCGGGTGCACGCCGATGGTCTCGTCGAACAGCTGCTTGGTCGCCCCGGCCTTCAGCGCAATCGCCAGGCCCTGAACAATCTCGCCGGCATCCGGGCCAACCATGTGGCAACCGAGCACGCGGTCGGTTTCGGCATCGACCACCAGCTTCATCAGGGTCTTCTCCTGCACCTCGGTGAGAGTCAGCTTCATCGGCCGGAAGCGGCTTTCGAAGACCTGCACCTGATGCCCGGCCTCACGCGCCTGCTCTTCGCTCAGGCCCACCGTACCGATTGGCGGCTGGCTGAACACGGCCGTCGGGATGTGCTGGTAATCCACCGGGCGATACTGTTCGGGCTTGAACAGCCGACGCGCCACGGCCATGCCTTCGGCCAGCGCCACCGGGGTCAGCTGGACGCGGCCGATCACATCGCCAATCGCCAGAACCGACGGTTCGTCGGTCTGGTACTGCTCGTTAACCCGGACGAAACCGCGCTCGTCAAGCTGCACTTCGGTGTTTTCCAGGCCGAGGTTGTCGAGCATCGGCCGGCGCCCGGTGGCGTAGAACACGCAGTCGGCGAGCAGCTCGCGGCCATCCTTGAGGGTCGCCTTGAGGCTGCCGTCGGGCTGCTTGTCGATGCGCTGGATATCGCTGTTGAACTGCAGGTCCATGCCGCGCTTTTCCAGCTCTTCCTTGAGGTGCGTACGCACCGAGCCGTCGAAGCCGCGCAGGAACAGATCGCCGCGATACAGCAGCGAAGTCTTTGCGCCCAGGCCCTGGAAGATCCCGGCGAACTCCACGGCAATGTAGCCGCCGCCGACCACCAGTACGCGCTTGGGCAGCTCTTTGAGGAAGAACGCCTCGTTGGAGCTGATCGCATGCTCGCGCCCCGGAATCTCCGGCACCTGCGGCCAGCCGCCGGTGGCGATCAGGATGTGCTCGGCCGAGTAGCGCTTGCCCTCGACTTCCACTTCATGCGGCCCGGTCAGCCGCGCATGGCCTTCAAGCAGCGTCACACCGCTGTTTACCAGGAGGTTGCGGTAGATGCCGTTGAGCCGCTCGATTTCGCGGTTCTTGTTGGCGATCAGTTGCCCCCAGTCGAACTGCGCATCTTCCAGCGACCAGCCAAAGCCACTGGCTTGCTCGAAGTCGTCGGAGAAATGCGCACCGTACACCAGCAACTTCTTCGGCACGCAGCCAACGTTGACACAGGTGCCTCCCAGGTAACGGCTTTCGGCAACCGCCACCCTGGCGCCAAACCCGGCGGCAAACCGCGACGCACGCACACCGCCGGAACCGGCACCAATCACGAACAGATCAAAATCGTAGGCCATACACACTCTCCTCGGCAGGCCGCCAGCATACCGCCAGCGCCGGCCAGAAACAAAAAAGCCACCCGAAGGTGGCTTTTCGACACGCCAGCGTACTGAACTCAGTAAGCCTTGCCGGTCTTGTAGAAGTTCTCGAAGCAGAAGTTGGTTGCCTCGATGTAGCCTTCGGCGCCGCCGCAGTCGAAACGCTTGCCCTTGAACTTGTAGGCAATCACGCAACCGTTCTGCGCCTGTTTCATCAGGGCGTCGGTGATCTGGATTTCGCCGCCTTTGCCTGGCTCGGTTTCTTCGATCAGCGTGAAGATGTCCGGGGTCAGGATGTAACGGCCGATGATTGCCATGTTCGACGGGGCATCTTCCGGCGCTGGTTTTTCAACCATGCTGTTTACTCGGTAGATGTCATCACGGATCATTTCGCCAGAAATCACGCCGTACTTGTTGGTTTCCTGCGGGTCGACTTCCTGGATGGCCACGATCGAGCAGCGGAACTGGTTGTACAGCTTGACCATCTGCTGCAGTACACCGTCGCCGTCGAGGTTGACGCACAGGTCGTCCGCCAGCACCACCGCGAACGGTTCGTCGCCGATCAGCGGGCGGCCAGTGAGGATGGCGTGGCCCAGGCCTTTCATTTCGGTCTGACGGGTGTAGGAGAACGAGCACTCGTCGAGCAGACGACGGATACCGACCAGGTATTTTTCCTTGTCGGTGCCCTTGATCTGGTTTTCCAGCTCATAGCTGATGTCGAAGTGGTCTTCCAGCGCGCGCTTGCCGCGGCCAGTAACGATGGAAATCTCGGTGAGGCCAGCTTCGAGGGCTTCCTCGACGCCGTACTGGATCAGTGGCTTGTTCACCACCGGCAGCATTTCCTTGGGCATGGCTTTCGTTGCGGGCAGGAAGCGAGTGCCGTAACCGGCTGCCGGGAACAAGCATTTCTTGATCATAAAAGTCCTTAACAAGGGCTGTGTGTACGAAATTCGGCGCAGTCTAATCAGGCGGCGGTCACCTTACAATGCCCCTTGGTGGCTGGCCGATGCCAAATAGAGAATTCCTAGTGTAGATAGTTCCCCGCCAACGCAAATATCACCTGCGCAAAACAGCAGGGCACGCCCGCCAGAACGCCGTGCCCTGCGTCTGTTTCGGCTATTTGCCGGTGCCTTGGCCGATCAGCACGCCATCGACCTTCTGCCCATACAGGTTGACCCCGTCGTTGGCATGAAACTTCACCCGGGTCTGCTCGATCGAGCCGTCGACCAGGCGCGGGTCCTGTGGCCGCTCATGGCTGTTGATGTAGGCCGCTACATCCCAGGCCTGCTGATCGCTGAGGCTGCCGGGCTTGCCCAACGGCATGTTGTGCTTGATGAACGACGCCGCCGTGTTGATCCGGTGCATGCCGGCGCCCCAGTTGTAGGAGTCCTTGCCCCACAGCGGCGGCATGACGTAGTCGGCGGCCACCTTCTGGCCCTCGCCCTGCGGCCCATGGCACACCGCGCAATGCGCCTGGAACACCTCGCCACCGCGCTTGATGTTGTAACCAGCCGCCGGTTGCGCCACCTCCGGGTAGCCGCGCCCGGCGGGTTCGACACCCAGCGGCGCCTTGCTCGCCAGCCAGTAGGCATACACCGACAAGGCGGTGATTTCCGGACTGTCGGCGGCTGGCGGCTTGCCGTTCATACTGAACTGGAAGCAGCCCTGGATCCGCTCGGCGAAGGTGTTGACCTTGTCGTTTTTCTTGCGATAGGCCGGGTACATCGGGTACGCGCCCCACAGCGGCGCGGAATGCGCCAGACGCCCCTGGTCGAGGTGGCAGTTGCTGCAATTCAGGCCGTTACCGACATAATTCGGCGCCAGGCGCTTGGTGTCGACGAACAACGCATAGCCATCGCGCACCATCTTGCCGTAGGCATTATCGGGTAACTCGTGCTCAGCCGGCGGGACGAACGTTGGCGTGCTGCTGGCCGGCGCTACCTTCAGTTGCGACTGGTCTTCCATGGCAATCGGCGCGGCAGTGGCCTGGGCCATGAGTACACTCAACGAAGCAAGCAGTACAAGCTTCATCATTTGCCCTCCTGGCTGGCAGCGCTGGCAAAGTACGCGGCAATCGCCTTGACCTCGGCATCGGTCATGGCCTTGGCCACTCCGGCCATCAATTGATCGGGATCGTTCTGTCGACTGCCATCGCGCCAGGCATTGAGCTGCGCGCTGAGGTAACTGGCCGGCTGATGGGCCAGCGGCGGGAAGTGCTGGCCAAGCCCACCGCCACCCGGCCCGTGACATTGCACGCAACCGGGGATCTGCCGACTCCAGTCGCCGTACAGGGCAAGTGCTTCGACTGGGTCGCTGGCCATTTGTTGCCGGCGCAGGTCACCCGCAGGCGGCGCCGGGCGCGCGGCCAGCAGCGTGGTCACGGCGGTAATTTCGTCATCGCTGAGGGCTTTGGCCAGCGGCTCCATGATTGGATTCTTGCGGCTGCCATTACGGAAATCATTGAGCTGCTTGCTCAGGTACGCAGCCGGCAAGCCGGCCAGGCGGGGAAATCCGGCAGCCGCCATGCCCATGCCATCAGGGCCGTGGCAGCTCATGCAGGCCATGGCAGCGGGGTTCTGTCCGCCCTGGCTGAACACTTTTTGCCCCTCGGCGGCGAAGGCACTGGACACAGCAAACAGCAGCAAGCCGCCCATCACGACACGATCAAACGTGTTCATTTCGTGCTCCGTTTTTCTAGTTATAAGCTTAGGCTTACACGATATAAGCCTAGAGAGCGTAGGACTATTCTGACACCACGACAATGCTGATCGGGCGCTGGAAAAACAGAGCAAGCAAGTGAATCGTTTAACGTTTGATCGAGGTCAGGGGCAAAACAGTTACTTGGAGATACAGGCCGAGGCAGCGTTCTTCACATCGCCGAAACGCAGCGGGAAGTTGTTCAGCCGCTCATGCAGCTTGATGCTGCTGCCACTGCCGCGCTCGCTGATGTCGAGCACTGCTGCAGGCGACGTGTCGGACAGCTTCTGCGGCACGATAACGCGGATATCGTGATCGTTCTTGACCATCTGCAACGGCCCACGGCTATCGGCCAAGCGCGCCTGGACGCAGTCGGCATATTCCTGCGGCGACTTGCCGGAGATCACGTCGAGGGTCTCGGGCGACTGCTCGATATCCTGCACATTGGCGCATCCGCCCAGCGCTACTGCCAGCGCCGCTACAACCCATTTCATCGATATCGCTCCATTCGAAAAACACTATGACCACGCCCAGGCAGTTTTGCTCCCTTTGATGGCAGTTTTATCCTTTGCCGGGCACGAAGAACGACAGTGTAACCCGACATCATGCTATCGTTTTGATTTGCCAAAAGATCCCTTGCGGAGAGCGACATGAAATTCGTACACCAGCGCGAGCACCTCAACGAAGACGATATCGTCGTCATTCACTGCTCCCAGCGCTGCAATATCCGTCTGATGAACGATGCCAACTTCCGCAGCTTCAAAAACGGCGGCCGGCACACCTATCATGGCGGTGCCTTCGTTGACTTCCCGGCCAAGATCACTGTGCCGAGCGACGGCTTCTGGAACATCACCATCGACACCGTCGGCCCGCGTGCATTGTCGGCAGTGAGCAAGCCGACCTTTACCCACACCATCAAGATCATCCGTCGTTCGTCGTCGAAACTGAGATAAGCCCCATGAGCCAGGTCATCAAGTACGTCATCAAGTACAAAATCGACGGCGAAACCCGCTGGGACTTCGCCAACCTCCCGGACAACTCGCTGGAACAGGCGCAAGCCGCGCTGAAGAAGATCCACGGCGACGACGCCGACAAGATCACCGATATCAAGGTGAGCAAGGCGCTTTAACAACAGGAGACATCAGGCAATGAGCCCTTGGCCGGACGCGCGCATCCTCGATTTGCTCGGCATTCACCTGCCGATCCTGCAGGCACCGATGGCCGGCGCCAACGGCTCGGCAATGGCCATCGCGGTCAGCAATGCCGGTGGCCTTGGCGCGTTGCCCTGCGCAATGCTCAACGCCGAGCAGTTGCGCCAGGAACTGGAAACCTTCGCCCAGGCCAGCCGTGGCCCGCTCAACCTGAATTTCTTCTGCCATCAGCCGCCGCCGCCCGATGCCGAGCGTGCGGCGCGCTGGAAGCAGGCGCTGAAACCTTACTACGACGAAGTCGGTGCCGACTTCGCCGCGCCGACGCCAGTGTCCAACCGAGCACCGTTCGATGCCGCCGCCTGCGCGCTGATCGAGGAGTTTCGACCGGCGGTGGTCAGCTTTCACTTCGGCCTGCCGGACGCCGCGCTGCTGCAGCGGGTCAAGGCCAGCGGCGCGAAAGTGCTCTCCAGCGCCACCACCGTGGCCGAGGCGCGTTGGCTCGAAGCGCACGGCTGCGACGCGATCATCGCCATGGGCTACGAGGCCGGCGGCCATCGCGGCATGTTTCTCAGCGACGACATCGGCAGCCAGATCGGCAGCCTGGCACTGGTGCCGCAGGTGGCCGATGCGGTCGACGTGCCGGTGATTGCCGCCGGCGGGATCGGTGACGGCCGCGGCATCGCTGCGGCGCTGATACTCGGCGCCAGCGCGGTGCAACTGGGCACCGCTTACCTGTTCTGCCCGGAAGCCAAGGTGTCGCCGGCGCATCGACACGCGCTGGACCGCGCCGAAGCCAGCGACACAGCCCTGACCAACCTGTTCACCGGCCGTCCGGCGCGAGGCATCAACAACCGGATCATGCGCGAGCTGGGCCCGATGAGCGCGCTGGCACCGGCCTTCCCGCTGGCCGGCGGTGCGCTGATGCCCTTGCGCGCAATCACCGACCCACAAGGCAACAGCGACTTCAGTAACCTCTGGTCCGGGCAAGCGTTGCGTCTGGGCCGGGCCTTGCCGGCCGCCGAGCTAACCCGTCAGCTGGGCGCCGACGCCCGCGCCCGCCTCGGTCGTTGAAAACAGCACTTCCCGTTGCTCGGATAAACGCTATATATTCTCGTATATAGCGATTATCCCACAGTTCACTGGAGCTGCTTCATGAGTCTGCGTTCACCTCGCTTTGCCCTGACCGCCCTGGTCAGCGTCCTGGGTATCAACAGCGCCTGGGCCGATGAAGTCCAGGTGGCGGTTGCCGCCAACTTCACCGCGCCGATCCAGGCGATCGCCAAGGACTTCGAGAAAGACACCGGGCACACACTGGTCGCCGCCTATGGCGCCACCGGTCAGTTCTACGCGCAGATCAAGAACGGCGCACCGTTCGAGGTGTTCCTCGCCGCCGACGACACGACCCCGGCCAAGCTGGAAAGCGAAGGCGACAGTGTCAAGGGTTCGCGCTTCACCTATGCCATCGGCACCCTGGCGCTGTGGTCGGCCAAGCCTGGCTACGTCGACGCCAAGGGCGAGGTGCTGAAGAAAAACCAATTCCAGCACCTGGCGATCGCCAACCCGAAAGCCGCACCTTATGGCCTGGCCGCCACCCAGGTGCTGAACAAGCTGAAACTCACCGAAGCCACCCAGGCCAAGCTGGTCGAAGGGCAGAACATCACCCAGGCCTATCAGTTCGTTTCCACCGGCAACGCCGAACTCGGCTTCGTCGCCCTGTCGCAAATCTACAAGGATGGCAAGGTCAGCGAAGGCTCGGCGTGGATCGTACCGGCCAACCTGCACGAACCAATCAAACAAGACGCGCTGATCCTCAACAAAGGCAAGGACAGTGCTGCCGCCAAAGCCCTGGTCGACTACCTGAAAGGACCGAAAGCCGCCGCCGTGATCAAATCCTACGGTTACGAACGCTGATGCCCCTCGACGCCAGCGACTTCGGTGCTATCTGGCTGACGTTCAAACTGGCGTCGCTGACCACCCTGATCCTGCTGCTGATCGGCACGCCCATCGCCTGGTGGCTGACGCGCACGCGCTCATGGCTGCGCGGACCAGTCGGCGCGGTGGTGGCACTGCCCCTGGTGCTGCCGCCGACGGTGATCGGGTTCTACCTGCTGCTCACCCTCGGCCCGCACGGCTTTATCGGCAAAACCACCGAAGCGTTGGGCCTGGGCAGCGTGGTGTTCAGCTTCAGCGGCCTGGTGATCGGTTCGGTGGTCTACTCGATGCCGTTCGTGGTTCAGCCGCTACAAAATGCCTTCAGTGCCATTGGCGAGCGCCCGCTGGAAGTGGCAGCGACGTTGCGCGCCAGCCCCTGGGACTGCTTTTTCAACGTGGTTCTGCCACTGGCACGCCCCGGTTTCATCACCGCCAGCATCCTCGGCTTTGCCCACACCGTCGGCGAGTTCGGCGTGGTGCTGATGATCGGCGGCAACATTCCCGACCGCACCCGCGTGGTGTCGGTGCAGATCTACGACCATGTCGAGGCCATGGAGTACGCCCAGGCGCACTGGCTGGCCGGCTCGATGCTGGTGTTCTCATTCCTTGTGCTGCTAGCGCTGTACACCAGCCGCCGCGGCCGCGCCGGCTGGAGTTGAAGCGATGAGCAGCCCGATCAATGCCCGCGTGCAGGTGGCCTGGCCCGGCTTTCAGCTGGATGTCGACCTGCAACTGCCCGGTCGTGGTGTCAGCGCCCTGTTCGGCCACTCCGGCTCCGGCAAGACCACCTGCCTGCGCTGTCTGGCCGGCCTGGAAAAGGCCGACACGGCCTATATCGAGGTGGCCGGCGAGGTCTGGCAGGACTCCGCGCGCGGCCTGTTCGTGCCGCCACACAAGCGGCCGATCGGCTATGTGTTTCAGGAAGCCAGCCTGTTCCCGCACCTGACGGTGCGCGGCAACCTGGAGTTCGGCTGGCGACGGATTGCCGCCAGTATGCGCAAGGTTGGCCTCGACCAGGCGTGCGCACTGCTCGGCATCGACCCTTTGCTCGAACGCAAACCCGACACCCTCTCCGGCGGCGAGCGCCAACGCGTCGGCATTGCCCGCGCGCTGCTGACCAGCCCACGTCTGCTGTTACTCGACGAGCCCCTGGCGGCGCTCGACGCGCCGCGCAAGCGCGAAATCCTGCCCTACCTGGAACGCCTGCATGACCAGTTGCAGATTCCGCTGATCTACGTCAGCCACGCCCAGGACGAAGTGGCGCGGCTGGCCGATCACCTGGTGCTGCTGGAACAGGGCAAGGTCCAGGCCAGCGGCCCGATTGGCCAGACCCTGGCTCGCCTCGACCTGTCGCTGGCCCAGGAGGAAGATGCCGGGGTAATCATCGACGGCCGCGTGGCCGGCTACGACCGCCACTACCAACTGCTCGACCTGCAATTGCCGAACAGCCCGCTCAGCCTGCGCATCGCCCACGCGCCGCTGACGCCGGGAGCGCGCCTGCGGGTGAAGATCCAGGCGCGCGACGTCAGCCTCAGCCGCGTCGACGACCTGCAATCGAGCATCCTCAACCGCCTGCCGGCGCGGGTACTGGCGCTGTATGCCGGCGACAACGCCGCGCACATGCTGGTCAGCCTGGAGGTGGACGGCAGCCCGCTGCTCGCACGCCTGACCCGGCTGTCCTGCGATCACCTGGGCCTGCACCCCGGCCAGCAGCTGTGGGCACAGATCAAGTCGGTGGCGTTGCTCGGCTAGGCGCGAAACGCTTCGCACCCGCGGGCTGGGCTGCGGTGCACGCATTTCGCCTCTATCGTCGACAACCGCCAGCGCTCGTCGATGAAACGAGCCTGGCGCTTTTTTAAACCTCGGCAGCCGCTAATCGAGAATACCTAGCAACAAGCGGCGGAATTTTCCTCGTCGCTTCGGCAACTGGGTCGCGCACTGGACAAGAGACTATTCGCCGAACACGCAGAGAAATTTCCCATATGCGTTCAACCCCCCTATGCTTGCGGGGGTGGCGGCACCCAACCGTGCGAATTGGCCACTTAACCCAGTCGGCACCTGCGACTAAAGACACTCAGCAGAATCTTTTGCTCGGGGAATTAATTTTCAACGAATGCGTCTTTAATGAAGGGAAAGAGGGAAGCGCCGCCAAGCCTTTCCGTCCTCGACAGGCACCGCCTGCGAGGCATTTAAAGTTACCAAGGAGAAATACATGCTGATACTCACCCGCAAGGTTGGCGAAAGCATCGTCATCCATGATGACATCAAGGTCACCATTCTAGGCGTCAAGGGCATGCAAGTGAGGATCGGCATCGACGCACCGAAAGATGTTCAGGTGCATCGCGAAGAGATCTACAAACGCATTCAGGCTGGCAGCCCAGCACCGGAGAAAGGAGACGAGCAACACTGATAAATGCCCGACTCGAGCCGCACGGATGCGCTGGGTCCCGTCTGTAACGCCTGGGCCGCAATGGTCTTAGGATGCTTCTGACGGCAGGATCAGTTCTCGCACCTGCGCAATCAGCTTGTCGGTGTCGAACGGTTTGTCCAGCACACTGGCGAACAACTCCGGGGCCATCCGCCCTATGTTCGCCTGGGCCCCACTCATCAGGATGATCGGCAGGTTGCTCAAGGCTGGATTGGCACGTACTGCCTGGGCCAATTCTTCCCCGTTCATCGCGGGCATCATGTAGTCGGTGATGAGCAGATCGATCGGTTCTGCGCGCAGGATTTCCAGCGCCTTCTTGCCGTCCCCGGCCTTCTGCACCCGATACCCGGCATCCTCCAGGGAAAACCCGAGGATTTCGGTAATCAGATACTCGTCGTCTACGACCAGGATCGTTTTCATCAAAACCAGACCCTGGCCATCACGACCTGTCCAGCGCTGCCACGGGTAACGAACGCCGCATGGCCTTGCAGCTCGGAGATGAACTTCTGGGTGTCGAGGGTGGTTTCGGCGCGCCAACGCGCGGTCAGCAGGCCGTCGACGATCAACAGGGTCGAACCCTGGCGGACGATTTCGCCGCGCAGCAGCTTGACCAACGCGCCCAGGCCGTCGATACCGCTAATCAGTCGCTCAAGCTGTTCCACGATGCGCTCACCCTCACGATTCGCTTTCGTTGCTGGGAGGTTGCCAAACCGGCAGGCACAGGCTCATACAGGTGCCCACGCCTGGGGTGCTGTCGGCATTGATGCAGCCGTTGCTCTGGCGAGCAAAACCGTACACCTGACTGAGCCCCAGGCCCGTGCCCTTGCCAAAACCCTTGGTGGTGAAGAACGGCTCGAAGATGCGCGGCAGCACCTGCGCATCCATGCCACGGCCATTGTCGCTGACGCTGATCTGGACGAACTCGCCATGCAGGTTGTCCCATTCGCCCTTGAGCGTACGCCGGCTGGCGCGCAGCTGGATCAGGCCGCCATCCTCGAATGCATCGCGAGCGTTGAGCACCAGGTTAAGCAGCACCATCTGCAACTGCGGCGCATCGACCTCGACCGGCGGCAACTGCGCCTCGATTTCCAGCACCAGCTCGATGCCGTCGGGCAAGGCATGACTGAGCAGCGCACGCAGCGACTCGATCAGCCTGGCCAGGTCGATACGTTCGGCCTTGAGTGTATTGCGCCGAGCGAAGCTGAGTAGTTGCTGAGTCATCTGGCTGCCGCGCTCGCCAGCATCGAGGATATGCTCCAGCAGCCGCGTAACCCGAGCGCCATCGCTGCTACGCATGGCCAACCTGGCCGAACCGATGATGATGGTCAGCAGGTTGTTGAAGTCGTGCGCCATGCCGCCAGTCAACTGGCCGAGTGCGTCGAGCTTCTGCGCCTGGAACAGTTGCGCACGCATGGTCTCCAGTTGCAGGGCGGCGTTGCGGCGGTCGGTGATGTCGCGGGTGATCTTCGCCAATCCGATGATCTCGCCCTCGGGCGAACGCACCACATCCAGCGCGATCAGCGCCCAGAACTCGCTGCCGTCCTTGCGCACCCGCCAGCCTTCGTCCTGTGCACCGTCCTGGCTCAGGGCACGGGCGATCAGCCAGGCCGGCTTGCCGGCGGCGCGGTCGGCCTGGGTGAAAAAACGGGAAAAATGCTGGCCGATGATCTCGTCGGCACGGTAGCCCTTGATGCGCTGGGCCCCGGCATTCCAGGACACCACATAACCGTTGAGGTCGAGCATGTAGATGCCGTAATCCACCACGGCCTGCACCAGTTGCTCATAGGTACTGGTGGGTAGCGCGTGCGGGGCAGAACAGTCGGGTGAATCCATCGCAGCTCCACAGATACCACGAGGGGCATGGGAAGAGTAGACAGCATACGCCGCCTGCGACGCAGCGGCCGGACTATCGGTGCAACGCCTGGGCTAGAGGCGCCGCGGGCGACTCGGCCAGGCGCGCGGCGCGGCCATGCACGGCCTATGCAAGCACAGCAACAGCATCAGCGTAGCACTGGCAAAGGCCAACAGCCGTTCGACCAGCGCCAGCTCGGCAGCGAAGCCGCTGAACAACAGCACCACAGCGGCCAAGTGATAGCTAGGCGTCAACCGAGCACAGCAACCGCACCCCCTGCCCGAGCGATCAACTTGTTATAGTTGGCAACACAGTTTCAGGATGAACGCCACGGCACGAGGACCGCACTTTGCCAACAGATGAACGCATGAGAACCCTGCACGACGATCTGGAGCACACCGCCGACGATCTCGAAGAAATCGCCCGCGGCCTGGCCGGACACGCGCTCTACCTGTCTCACTCGATCCACACCCAGGATGCGCTCGACGTCAAAGCCCGCATCAGCGGGTTGCAGGCATCCATCGACGACCTGCGCCAGGTTGCCGATTCGATCACCGGAACACCCCCCGGCAGCGACTGAACGGGCCGCGAGCCAGGGCCCGCGTCGGTTGACGCAAATATAACGATGAGTTATAAAGCGCACTTGATCGCGTGAGGAAAGGCTCAGACGGGTAACCCGCCAGAGGCTTTACAACACGCTCCGGTCAAGTGCGGGGGTGGTGAAATTGGTAGACACAGCAGACTTAAAATCTGTCGGCGAAAGCCTTGCGGGTTCGAGTCCCGCGCCCCGCACCATCACTTAAAAGCGCCTTCGAGGCGCTTTTTTGCTTTCTGCCCCCCGCTCCCCCTCGCTGTCTCAGCCTACTCCTCGGTTTGACTTGTACAGATTTCGCTCTAATCTCCAGATTAATTGTACAAAGTACAAAACCTGTACAACAATGCCCCCTCAGTTACTTTTCGGTGCAGGCCATGTCAGAGTTTCTCCAGCGCTTTGCCCGGCGTTTCAGCGAGGTGGATGCCGAGCACCTTGAGCTGCTTGCCGAGTTGTACAGCGACGACGTCCAGTTCCGCGATCCTTTGCATTGTGTCGAGGGCCTACCGGCGTTGCGCGATTATTTTGCCCAGCTGTATGCCAATGTGCAGGATCTGCAGTTCGAGTTCCATGCCTACGACCAGGTCGGCGAAGGTCTGGGTTATCTGCGCTGGACCCTGCGCTTCCGCCACCCGCGACTGAAAAATGCCGAGCTGATCGAGGTGCGCGGCTGCTCCTGCCTGATGTGGGACAGCAAGGTCCGCCTGCATCACGACTACTTCGACGCCGGCGCCCTGCTCTACGAACACCTGCCATTGCTTGGCGGGGCCATCGGCTGGCTGAAACGGCGGTTAGCATGAAGCGTATCTGGCTGACCGGTGCCAGCAGCGGCATCGGCGCGCAACTGGCCCGCGAGCTGCTGCGCCAGGGACATCGCGTGGCCATCAGCGCACGCAATCGCCTGGCCTTGCAGGCCCTGGCCAACGTCTGGGGTCAGCAAGTACTGGTGTTACCCGGTGACCTGCAGGATGCCGAGCAAGTGCGTGCTATCGGCGCGCAGATCGCCCAGGCCTGGGGTGGTCTCGACCAGGTGATCCTGAACGCCGGCACCTGCGAATACATCGATAGCGCGCGATTCGACGCCACCGTGGTGGAACGGGTAGTCAGCACCAACCTGTTCGCCACCAGCCAGTGCATCCAGGTGGCCTTACCGTTGCTGCGCCACAGCCAGCATCCACACCTGGTCGGGGTGGCCAGTTCGGTCACCTTTCTCGCCCTGCCCCGCGCCGGCGCCTATGGCGCGTCGAAGGCTGCGGTGCGCTACCTGTTCGAGTCGCTACGCATCGACCTGGCCCGCGAGCAGATTGACGTCACCCTGATCAGCCCCGGCTTCGTCGACACGCCGCTGACCCAACGCAACGACTTCCCGATGCCGATGCGCTGGTCGGCGGAAAAAGCCGCACAGTACATCGTCGCGCGGCTGGATCGACGGCCCTATGAAATCAACTTCCCGCGGCCCTTCGTCCTTGGCCTGCGCCTGCTCGCGTTGCTGCCACGACGCCTGCAACTGCTGCTGGGCAAACGCCTGTCGCGGCCGTTGCACGAGGAGCCGAAACAATGAAGATCGCCATCATCGGCAGCGGCATTTCCGGCCTGGTCTGCGCCTACCTGCTGCAGCGCCGGCACGCGGTCAGCGTATTCGAAGCCGGCCCGCGCATCGGCGGCCATACACACACCGTCGACGTGCAACTGGGCGAGCGGCACTACGCGGTAGACACTGGGTTCATCGTCTACAACGACTGGACCTACCCGAACTTCATCCGCCTGCTGGAACACCTCGGCGTCGCCTCGCGCCCGACCGAGATGAGCTTTTCCGTGCACGACCCAAAGACCCGCCACGAGTACAACGGCAACACCCTCAACAGCCTGTTCGCGCAGCGTAGCAACCTGCTCTCGCCGCCGTTCTGGGGCATGCTCTACGACATCCTGCGGTTCAACCGCGAAGCCTTGCGCGACCTCGATCAACAGAAGGTCAGCGACGTGCTGTCGCTGGGCGACTACCTACTGATGAACCGCTACGGTCAGCGCTTCATCGACCACTACATCGTGCCGATGGGCGCGGCGATCTGGTCGATGCCACTGGGGCAGATGCTCGGATTTCCGCTACGGTTCTTCGTGCGTTTCTTCAAAAATCACGGCTTGCTCTCGATCAATCAACGGCCGCAGTGGCGGGTGATCGAAGGCGGCTCGCGCAGTTATCTCGCGCCGCTGTGTGCACCGTTCGCCGAGCACATCCGGTTGAACTGCCCGGTGCTCGGCGTCGCCCGCGAGGCGCACGGGGTGCGGCTGTTCACCCGGGACGGGACGGAGCTGTTCGACAAGGTGATCTTTGCCTGCCACAGCGACGAGGCGCTGCTGATGCTGCACGACCCGAGCGATGCCGAGCGGCAGATTCTCGGTGCCCTGCCCTACGCCGACAACGATGTGGTGTTGCACACCGACACCCGCCTGTTGCCACAACGACCGCTGGCCTGGGCCAGCTGGAACTACCGCCTAGGCGGACACGCCAGCCAGCCGGCAGCGGTGACCTATAACATGAACATCCTGCAAGGCATCGACGCGCCAGAAACCTTTTGCGTCAGCCTGAACCAGAATGCGGCCATCGACCCGGCAAAAATTCTTGGCCGCTACACCTACGCCCACCCGCAGTTCAGCCTCGCCGGCGTGCGCGCGCAGGCGCGCCAGGCAGAAATCTGCGGGCCGCGGCACAGCTACTATTGCGGCGCCTATTGGGGCAACGGCTTCCATGAGGACGGCGTGCTCAGTGCCTTGCGCGTGGCCGCAGCGTTTGGGGAACAGCTATGAACAGCGCACTGTATCAAGGCTGGGTCAGCCACCGACGCTTCGTCAACGGTGGGCATGCCTTTGCCTATCGCATGGGCCTGCTGTACCTGGACCTCGACGAACAGGACGAAGTACTCGGCCTGTCGCCGCTGGCCGGGCGCGGGCGCTTCGCGGCGTTTGCCTTTCGCGAGCAGGACTACCTGCCAGCCTGCACTGGCCATGGCCAACGGCTGATCGAGGCGGTACGCGATCAGGTCGAAACCGCGCTGGGCCAACGCCCGCTCGGGGCCATCTGCCTGCTGACCCAGCCGCGCAGCTGGGGCCTGGCATTCAATCCGGTGAGTTTCTTCTACTGCCACGCTGAGGATGGGCGGCTGCTGGCGATCCTCTGCGAGGTCACCAACACCCCGTGGCGCCAGCGCTATCACTACGTGCTGCCGGCCAAACAGTCGGGGCCCTGGAGTTTCAGCGTGGCCAAGGCCTTTCACGTGTCGCCGTTCTTGCCACCTGACCTTGAGTACCGCATGCACTTTTGTGCACCGGCGGAACACATTCGCGTGCGTATGGAAGACTGGCGCGACGAGCAGCGCGTGTTCAGCGCCAGCCTGCAACTGAAGCGCACACCGCTCGACCGCCGCAACCTGCACCGCTACCTGCTGCGTTTCCCTTGGATGACCGGCAAGACCGTGCTGGCGATCTATTGGCAGGCACTGCGCCTGTTACTCAAGCGCCACCCGCTGTACAGCCATTTTCCTGCCCAGGGCAACTGGCGCCTGGCCCGTACCCGTCGCGAGGAGTCCGCCCATGAAAAGTCCTGATACCCTGCCGGCGAAGCGCCTGGCCATCACTGGCGACGGCTTCGGCACGGCGCTGCTGCGGCGCGCGGTGCTGCACCAGCTGAGCCGGCTGCAGCAAGGGTACCTGACGCTGATCGAGCCCGCCGGGGTGCGTCACTTCGGCAACGCCGGCGCGGCCTTGTCAGCGCAGATCGAGGTCCATGACGACGCGCTCTGGGGCATGGTCGCCAGCAATGGCTCGATTGGCGCCGGGGAAGCCTATATCCATGGTTACTGGAGCACGCCTGACCTGACCGCCGTGGTCCGGGTGATGGTCAGCAACCTCGATGTGCTCGACGCCATGGAAGGCGGCCTGGCGCGCCTGAGTCGGCCGATACTGCACGGTCTGCACTGGCTCAACCGCAACACCCGGCGCGGCGCGCGGCGCAACATTGCCGCCCACTACGACCTCGGTAACGCGCTGTTCGAAAACCTGCTCGACCCGAGCATGATGTATTCGGCGGCGATGTTTCTGCGCCCGGACGACAGCCTGGAGCAGGCCCAGCAGCACAAGCTGCGGCGTATCTGCCAGAAGCTCGACCTGCGGGCCGACGACCACCTGCTGGAGATCGGCACCGGCTGGGGCGGGCTGGCGATCTACGCGGCGCAGCACTATGGCTGTCGGGTCACCACTACCACGGTGTCCGCCGAGCAGTTCGCCTACGCCCGCGAGCGAATCGCCGCACTCGGCCTGCAGGAGCAGATCACCCTGCTGCAAGAAGACTACCGCGATCTCGACGGACAGTACGACAAGCTGGTCTCGATCGAAATGATCGAAGCGGTCGGGCACCGCTTCCTCGACACCTACTTCCGGCAATGCGCGCGGCTGCTCAAACCGCACGGACTGATGCTGCTGCAGAGCATCACCATCCGCGAGCAGCGCTACACCCAGGCGCGACGTTCGGTGGACTTCATCCAGCGCTATATCTTTCCCGGGGGCGCGCTACCGTCGGTCAGCGTGTTACTGCAAGTGCTGAGCCGGGTCAGTGATCTGAACCTGCACCATATGGAAGACTTCGGCCTGCATTACGCGCGCACCTTGCGTTGCTGGCATGAGAACCTGCAACACGCCCGTCAGCGGCTGATGCAACTGGGCTATGACGATGGCTTTTACCGATTGTGGGAATTTTACCTGTGCTACTGCGAAGGTGGCTTTCTGGAGCGCACTATCGGTACCGCGCAGTTACTGCTGGCCAAACCGGCAGCGCGCCCGGCGCCGCTGCTGGGTGCGTTTGAACACTGATGGCCAGCAGCGGCCGCTTGCTGCTCAACGCCGGGCTGTTCCAGCTGGGCTGGTTTGCCTGTGTGCTCGGCGCGCAACGGCCACTGCTGCTGTTGCTCGCGCTGGTGTGCCTGGGTGTCCATCTGGCCTGGCTCGCGGAACCCCGAGAGTGGCGCTTGCTGCTCGGGGTCAGCCTGATCGGCTGGCTGCTCGACAGCGCGCTGCTGCAACTGGGCCTGTTTGATTTCCACCGCCCCGGCCCGCTGCTGCCGGCCTGGCTGGCTCTGCTCTGGCCGTTGTTCGCCAGTACCTTGCGCCACAGCCTGGCCTGGAGCGCCAGGCCCTGGTGGCGCGCCAGCCTGTTCGGTGCGCTGGGCGGGCCGCTGTCCTACTGGGCTGGCAGCCAACTGGCCGGGGTCGGCTTACCGCTGGGCACCAGCACCTCCATGCTAGTGCTCGCGCTGCTCTGGGCGTTGCTCCTGCCACTGCTGCAGCGCCTGAGCCGGGCACTCATTTGACCAGCGTTTCATGGCGAAGCGCTCAACAGTTGCCGGCGCAAGCGCAGATGTCACGCACGCTGAGGCCTAGCGTTTGACGAAGACGATCCACGACGGCGACGAGTCGATGATCTGCTCCTCGAATTCCAGCTGGACCTGGCCCGGACCGAACGGGCTGATGCCCTTCAGGCTCAGCCCGCCCTCGACGATCACCTTCGCGTCCTGTGGCAGGCGCGCCAGGGTCGCGATCAGTTCAGCTACGGTTTTGCTCTGCGCCATCCTTCACCTCGTCTAGACCGGAACGCCGGCTGCGGATAGTCGCGCAGCTGGCGGGCGCTCGGCAAGCCGTGATAAACGGTTGATTTTGCAGGTAGCCTGCACAATAGGTATCGACCCGGACGTTCGAGGTGTTACTCATGTGCAAATCCCAGCTCGGTGGTTCTACCGGCTCGACCATCGGCAAGCACCTGGGCAACGACGACCGGCACTCCGCTGGCAAACAGCACAATCGTCACCACAAGCACCGCAAATAACGTTGACGGCTCACTGGAACCCGCCCCTGGGGAGCAGCGGTACTGCGCGCTAGGCCTGGTTCAAGCGCCCATGGCCCCAGATCAGCAGAATGGCCAGCAGCAGCGGCAGGACAAGCTCACCCAGTTCGCCTCTGCCGCTGATACATTGCAGCAGACTAGTGACCAGAACGACCACAGCGGCAAACAGGCCGATCAATAGCGGCCAGCGTAGGAACGTTGGGAACATCCGTTTACTCCAGTGAAAATCGACGGCGGCAGATGCGCCAGGACAGGTAGCCAAGCCTACAACGGCTTCATGGCGGTGTTGTGACGTGCTACCAATGCGCTACTGTACGCAGTTCATGGACGACGGAGGCTGGAGATGACCCTGACCCACAGGCCGGTAACGGCTGCCGATATCGATACCCTGCTGACCTTTCCGCAAGGTGCGCGGGAGCTGTTCTTCATGTTTCCCAAGGCGCAGTACCCACTGACCGCAGCGCAACTCGCGGCGGCCATCGCCCAACGCTTCGACTCCACGGTGTTCGAACTGGACGGCGCCGTGGTCGGCTTCGCCAACTTCTACCAGGCCGAGCACGCGGGCATCTGCTGTATCGGCAATGTCGTGGTAGCACCGACGGCCCGTGGCAAAGGTGTGGCCACGTTCATCATCAACAGCATGACCCAGCTCGCCGCCGAACGGCATGCCGCACGTGAAGTGCAGCTTTCCTGCTTCAACGAAAATACCGCCGGCCTGTTGCTCTACCCGCGGCTCGGTTTCGTGCCCTTCGACATTGAAGAGCGAGCAGGCCTGAACGGCACACGGGTCGCGCTGGTACAGATGCGCCAAATATTGCGCTGATTTCCGCCAAGCCAGAGGCAATCAAAGACAAATCCGAAGCCTCGTGGCCGGCATTGTTGACGCGGCCCAACGGCCTACCTACTATCCGCTCCCAGCGAACATGCAACCCTGCCGAGCGGACAAGGGTTGCGAATGAAGCCATTGTTCTTGCATGGGTACGCGGGTGTGAAGACTGCTGATTCGGCCGATGTTGCGCCTGCCACCGCCAGCACTGCAGCCAACGATGTGTCCGACATCGAGCTCCTGCACAGCATCAGCATCGCGTTGATCGGCGAGCAGGACCTGCAGGCACTCTATGGCAAGATCCTCGACGCGGCGATCACCATTGCCGGTTCGCAGTTCGGCACGATGCAGCTGCTATGCCCGCCCGGGCATGCCTCCGGGCATGCTGGCGAACTGGAGCTGTTGTGCTCGCGCGGCTTGCCAGCCGAGGCCGTGGGGTTCTGGCAATGGGTCAAGCCCGAAGCCCTCAGCAGTTGTGCCGAAGCCCTCAAGCGCGGCCAGCGAGCGATTATCGTCGACTTCGAGCAGTGGCCGCCGATTGCCGGCACCGCAGACCTGGACGCGTTCCTTCGCACCGGTATCCGCTCGGCGCAGACCACCCCACTGCTGTCGCGCAGCGGCAACCTGCTGGGGATGATCTCGACCCACTGGAGCCAGCCGCATGAGCCGTCCGAGCGCGACCTGCGGCTACTCGACATCCTCGCCCGGCAAGCGGCCGACCTGCTTGAGCGAACCACTGCCGAGGAAGCCCTGCGCCAGGCCCAGACCAACTTGCGCGAGCTCAACGAAACCCTGGAACAACGGGTCGCCGAGCGCACCGCCAAGCTGATGCAGGCCGAAGAGCAACTCTACCAGTCACAGAAAATGGAAGCCGTCGGGCAGTTGACCGGTGGCCTCGCCCACGACTTCAACAACCTGCTTTCGGGAATTTCCGGGGCGCTGGAACTGATGAGCAAGCAGATTGCCGAAGGCAGTCTCAGCGATATCCAGAAATATTCGCTGGCCGCCCAGGGGGCAGCGAAACGTGCGGCCGCCCTTACCCACCGCCTGCTGGCCTTCTCCCGCCGGCAGACCCTTGCGCCGCGAGCGGTCAACGTCAACAACCTGATGTTCGGCATGACCGAGCTGATCCAGCGTACCGCCGGGCCCGGCATTCAGCTGGAGACCCTCGGCAGCGCCAACCTGTGGCCCGCCTTCGTCGATGCCAGCCAGCTGGAAAACGCCCTGCTCAACCTGTGCATCAACGCCCGCGACGCCATGCCCGAGGGTGGGCGCATCAGCCTCAGGGCCAGCAACCACTGGCTGGACGCCAACGCGGCACAGGCCCTGGCGTTGCCCGAGGGGCACTACCTGTGCCTGAACGTCAGCGACACCGGGATCGGCATGCCGCCCGAGGTGATGAGCCGCGTGTTTGAGCCATTCTTCACCACCAAGCCAATTGGCCAGGGCACCGGCCTCGGCCTGTCGATGATCTATGGCTTCGCCCAGCAGTCCGGCGGCCAGGTGCGGATCGACTCGGCCGTCGGCGCAGGCACATCGGTGAGTATCTTCCTGCCGCGCCATCACGGCGCACCGCCGTGGGAGGAGCACAGCCCGGCGGCAACCACCTCAGCACCGGCGCAGCGCAGCGAAACCGTGATGGTGGTCGATGACGAGCCAACTGTACGCATGCTGCTGGTGGATGTACTCGACGAGCTCGGCTACACCGTGCTCGAGGCCGCCGACAGTGCGGTCGGGCTGGAACTGCTACGCTCCACGGCGCCGATTGACCTGCTGGTAGCGGACATCGGCCTGCCTGGCGGAATGAATGGCCGGCAACTGGCGGAGGCCGGGCTAAGGCTGCGGCCGGCAATGAAGGTACTGTTCATCACCGGCTACGCAGAGCACTCGATCAGGGCTACCGGTGAACTGCAGCCGGGCATGCAGGTGCTAAGCAAGCCGTTTTCGGTCGACTCGCTGGGCCAGCGGGTGCAGGACATGCTGGCCAAGTAACTGCGCAGGTTGTCGTTCAGAGTGCCCGTGTGAAGCGATATTCACGCGCGGCATCAGTATCAGCCTGCTCAAGCTCAAGCAAGAACCCGCAGCGTTCCAGCACCTTGCATGAGCCGAGGTTGTCCTTGAACACATAAGCAAGCAACTGGGTCAGTTGCCAACGCTGCCGCGCCTCGCGGATCAAATGCCGCAACGCCAGGGTTGCCAGCCCTTGCCCACAGACGGACTGTCCGACCCGATAACCCACTTCTGCGCAACACTGCCGGGCATCGATGCTTTTCAGGTTGGCGCGAGCGACGATTGCGCCGCTGGCGTCCTCGATCACGAAGGGGTGCCACACCCCCCGGGCAAAATACGTCAGGTAGCCGTCGATATGCTCGACAACGCCCTGCGCCGAATAGAAGGCCGGGGGACGCGCATCGACATGGGCTTCGAACCATGCGCGGTTCTGAATTTCGAACGCCAGCAAGGCTGGCGCATCCGTCGATCGCAATTCGCGTACCCGGAAAGCACTCAATGCTCACACCTCCTGTGTCGGTGACAGCCACTATTCATCGGCCGGCTCAGCTCAGTAATACATCCAGCCCGACCTTCACCCGGTCCAGCGCAACAATGGTCTTGAACCAGGTGACGTTGGGGTTCTCGGCAAACAGCCGACGGGCCAGCACCTGGTATTCCTGCATGCTGGCCACATTGAGCACCAGAACAAAATCCACCTCACCGGTAACGTAGTAGCACTGCTGCACTTCGGGCACCGCAAAATGCGCCTTCATCGCCTCCAGCTCGCGGATGCTGGTGCGCTCGGTCATGACCTCGACAATGATGGTGATCGGCCGGCCGACGGCGGTGGGCTCGACCACCGCGACATTGGCGGTGATCACGCCCAGCGCTTGCAGACGCTTGAGCCGGCGTTGCACGGCCGCCGTAGACAGGTTGACTTGCTCGGCCAAGAGCCGCAGCGGAGTGCTGTTGTCGCGCTGCACCAGGTCGAGGATGGCGCGGTCGAAGGTGTCCAGCGCATCGCCAGCAACAGGTTTCTTCATCATGGCCAACCCGCGAGAAATTTTCTCGAAAACTAGCAGAAAACAGCGGCCCTTTATCCACTGGCGAGAAATATTATTTTGCCCACCGGCCGCCTTCACGTCTGGTTCGACGTCTCTTTCAGGATGCTATCGCCATGCTCGCACTGGTTCATCTCTCTCCCGTTCTGCTGGTCGCCGCCATGCTGGTGCTGCTGCGCCGCCCACCGATCCAGGCGGCGCTGGCCGGCACCGCGCTGGTGAGCCTGCTGTGGTTGGCCGGGGCTGCCGACGCGTGGCAGTTGCGCAGCCTGCTGGCTGCCAGCCAGGACACCGCCGTACTGTTTGCCAGCACCGCCTTCGTCATCGTCCCAGGGCTGGCCTTCGTCATTCTGATCGAGCGTATGAGGGTCAACCTGGCCCTGAGCCAGTGGGTTCAGGGGCTGGGCCTCGGACGTGGCGATCAACTGGTGTTCATCGTGCTGGGCCTGGCCCCGCTGCTGGAAGCGATGACCGGTTTTGGCGTGTCGCTGATCGCCACGGTGCCGCTGCTGCTCAGCCTGTTCGAACGGCGTATTGCGCTGCGCATCGCCCTGGCCGGCATGGCCATCATGCCGTGGGGCACCCTGGGCCTGGCATCGGTGATCGGCGCCGCGCTGGCCCAACTGGACGCCAGCGCCCTCGCGGCCACCTCGGCGCTGACCAGCGCGGCAGTGTTCCTGGCACTGGCGGCGCTCTCACTGTACCTGGCCGGCGCGCGCGCGCCGCAGGCGTGGATGGCACTCGGCGGGTTCTGGTTGCTGTTCGTCGGCGTACTGTACAGTGCCAGCCGCTGGCTGGGGCCGGAAGTGGCCGGGGTGGCCGCCGGCCTGCTGACGGCGGCGGCGGTGCTGGGCAAGGGCCAATGGCAGCTACGGCGTAGCGCGAACACAGGCCTCGCCGCACCGTGGCCACGCCAGGCCTGGCCCTATCTCGCGCTGATCGCTTGTATCGTCCTGCTCAAATTGCTCTGGGCACTGACTGCCTGGCAGGACCGCTGGATCGTCGAAGGCAGCGTGGTCAGCTGGAAGCCTCTGGCCTCACCCGGCGTGGCGCTGCTTCTGCTGCTGGCGATGCTGGCCGTTCACCTGCGCAGCGCCCAGGCACCGGCAGGAGTCGATGACAACCTGTTGCCGGCACTGGTGGCGCGGGCGAAACGACCACTGCTGACCATCTTCTTCTTTCTGGCCATGTCGCAAATGATGGTCAAGGCCGGTTTCCTGAGCGGCCTGACGCAACTGCTGGCGGGCCTTTCAAGTGGCGCTGCTACGCCGCTGGTGGCGGTGCTTGGCGGGCTGTCCGGGTACATGACCGGGTCGAACGTGGGCGGCAACGCGATCTTCATGCCCGCCATCGCCCTGTTGCCGGAATCCTCGCGCCTGCTGCTCGCGGCCGTACAGAACAGCGCGGCCGGCCATGCGGCGCTCGGCTCCCTGTCGATCGTGATGCTGATTCTGGGCTTGGCAAAAACCCAGGCGACAGAGGAAGCTGAGCTGGTCAGGTTCGGCTTTGCGCTGGTTGCGCTGAACACATTGCTGGTGGCCCTGGCGGCAGTGCTGTTGAGTGGCTGGCTTTGACCGCTCAGGCATCTTCCGCCAATGGCTGCCGGCGCTGCTGGATTACCACCGCCAGCGCCGCAAGGATGATCGCCAGCGTATAGGCAAACAGCCCGAGGTTTATTCCCAACAGGACTTTTTCCGAGCCGTCGCTGAGCACCATCGAGCCACCGTAGCCGTCGCGCAGCCAGTAGGCCAGCAGGAAGCCACCGGTGACAAACACCGTCAGCAGGCTGGCGAGCTTGAGATCGTCGCGGCCCCATACCAGCCAGACGCTGAAGGCCCCCAGGCCAGTATTGGTGAACAACTGCCAGGTTTCGTGCAGCCGCGCGTGCGGTGCCCAGGCCTGATTGAAGACATGGGTATCGTTGATCTCGAGGATCGGCACGATCACGGCATAAAACAGGATTCCAACGGTTACCAACAACTTTGCAAGCATCATGAACCTCCTTGTTCGAACGTTGACGGGCTGCAGGACACTGTAGCGCATTACTAGCCGGGTACCGTTGGCGCTGCCAACTTGCCCCTGCGCGCTGCTTGGCAGCGCTGACTGTTTGTCAGCAATTTCCATAAACGCTGGGTCGATATGTAAATGCTTTGTTTATGGTCGTCGAAAGATCCCCGATATAGGGTTACTTCCTTTTGACAGGTGTACATCGATGAAAAAGGAACGGTTGCTTAGCCTTGCCGTCGGCACCCTCTTCGTTCTATTCCTCTTGCCGGAACGTCTTCACGCCTTTGGTTCGCCACCGGCTAGCGGCCCACGAATAAAGAATGCCGAGGGCGTTGAATTTGCCGTGATCGATGGCAACAGGGAGGTACTTGCCAGGTATCAGGCAAAGCGCGGCGCCGCCGAACACTATGTGCAAAAAATCGTCGTGGCGACCCGTCAACTGCTGGCGATGGACGCCCTGCCCACTGGCGCTGCACTGCCTGCCCAGAGCCGCAGAATGCGTGCGCTGAAACAGGAGGGGGAAATGTTCGGCACCTTTGTCGGGCCTGACGCGTCGTACTTGCATCACTGTTATGCCAGTGGCATCGCGGTGCACACACTGTGGAATACCATGGCTGGCTTCATTCGGTACGAAACACCGCATCAAGCACTGGTCGAACTGAACAAGAACATCACCGAGTGCCTATCCCAGATCGAGAACCCACCCAGCCCACGGGTAACCCTCATCGGCCCTGCCACGCACACCCGTCCACCCTTCCAGGGCTGCCAGGAAATCATCGATCAGGGGCAGAACGATGCCGGCTACAAACAATGGGGCTGCCCGGCTGCCGTGGCTAGCAGCTGAGGTCCGCTGTAGCGCCAACGGCCAACTGCGATGGCGCTGAGCAGCATTTGGACGGCGAAGCGCTTTACACCCGAATCACGCTGAAAAGGGCCTTGCCATGCTCATCGACGATCGTCGCGCCGTCACGTCCGGCATCGCGGGTGAAGCCGACCATTTTGCCAAGCTTGGTGGAGAACCCTTCTCGGTTAACCCGGTAGAGAATCTTATTCTCTGGCGACCTGACGAACCCATCACCTTCCATCCGGCCAACCAACTGAGTGGGGTCATCTGCACGAAAGACGTTGTAACGATAGCTGTCAGATTCACTTACCACGGACATCCCTCCTCGGCCCAATGCCGGCCCCTCGTGATACCCCATCCACTACCAAATTTCCACCCTGCCGTCTCCAGACGCGGAGGCCGCCAGATCAATATGGATTCACTCTAGCGGTTGGGATTCTGGCGGGCCTTGCCCCCTCATGATAGAAAGCCAGTGGCACGACATGCGACTACAGAGGTAGCTTTACGCCATCGCAGGCCCAATGATGAGGATAAAAAATGCCGCTCAACCCGTTCGATCACACACACTGTGTTACTGCCGCCAAGGCTTCGAATGCTTCCTGACTCCGGGGTTTACACGGCACGCGGAAAACGCATTGCTCGGCTCCGCGGAAAGGTCGGGCTGTGCTTCGTCGCGGCGCTCTCATTCCTGGCGGGTATGACGGATGCGGTCGGCTTTACCGCCACCGGTGATTTCGTCTCCTTCATGAGCGGCAATACAACTCGCCTTGCCGTTTCAATTGGCGACCGTGACTATCACGCCATCCTCACCATTACCACGTTAATTGGGGCCTTCATCGCCGGGAATGCCCTTGGTGTGATGGTTACGCGCTGGGTGGGCCAGCGCTCCTGGCCGTTACTTCTTTGTGTGGGGGCCCTGCTCTGCTTGGCAGGACTCATTCCAGCCGCGATCATTTCGCTGGTGTGTGCCGTCATCTCCATGGGCATGATCAATGCGGTGGTAGAGGAAGTGAATGGGCTACCGATCGGGCTGACGTACGTGACTGGCGCCCTTTCTCGCTTCGGGCGCGGTCTGGGCCGCTGGTTGATGGGCGAGCGCAAGTATGGCTGGAAGGTGCAGTTGGTCCCTTGGATTGGCATGCTGCTTGGCGCGGTAGCAGGCGCTCTGCTGCAGGGCTATTGCGGAATCGCAGCACTCGCCGTCAATGGTGCAGTGGCGGTTTCTCTTGCCGCCGCATCGCTGATGATCCCCCGCCGCTGGCAACGAACGTATATGCCGAAGTAGCGACAAAACAATGATCGACCGTGCGCGTACAGCTCGTGGGTGCGAGTGTCCTATAGCTAATCGCCCGCTCTATGAGCGGGCTCAGACGAAAAACCCGGCGTTAGCCGGGTCTGAAAATGTAGGAGCTTGCCACCTGAGGGCTACGCACTGCAGAGGCTTCAAATGACTGCAAGAGTGGTGGGTCCAGCGGCCTATCGTTGCGGCTGTAATTCTCTGCGTTTGGACGGTGCATGCATGGAGAAAGCCATGACCTTCGAGACATCCGAAGCGTAAAAGCCGACAGGTACTAACTAATCTCGTTCGCAAAACGGCCCACGGCACCCACTACCTGCTTAGCGCCATTTTGAATTTCCAAGATTACGGTACCGGCTTCATTGGCCAACGCTAAGCCCTGCTCGGCTTTTTCCCGACTGCTAAACATTTCACTCACGGCTTGATCAGCTAGCGCCTGATTTTGTTGGACAACGCTGACGATTTCCTCGGTCGCCGAGCTAGTGTGACCAGCAAGTTTGCGTACCTCATCGGCAACCACAGCGAAGCCTCGACCTTGCTCACCGGCACGCGCAGCTTCGATAGCGGCATTGAGTGCTAGCAGATTCGTCTGCGAAGCAATACCGCCAATGGTTTGAACAATAGAACTAATCAACGCAGACTGTTTGCCAAGCGCTTCGATACTCTCGGTTGCCGACTTCATTTGTTCAGCAATACTGCGCATAGTGTCCACTGTTCGCGTCACTACCACAGCACCACGCTCCGCGCTCGAATCAGTTTGCTGGGATATATCGTATGCAACGCCAGCTGCATCCTTTACCTCTTGCTCGCGTGCGACTTGGTCCGTAACGACACTCGCAAACTTTACAACTTTAGACAGCTTACCCTCAGTGTCATGCACAGGGTTGTAGGTTGCCTCTAACCAAATATCGTTCCCGCGCGCGTCGACCCGCTTGAAACGATTAGCCACATACTCACCTCGGTTGAGTGTCTTCCAGAAGCTTTCGTACTCATGGGTTGCCGTTTCTTCCGCGGAGCAGAACAAACGATGATGCTTGCCGACGATCTGACCCAGTGAGTAACCCATCGCATCGAGGAACTGTTTGTTCGCCGTGATTACGGTGCCATCCAGGTTAAATTCAATGACGGCTGTGGACCGAACCAGCGCCTGAATCAGAGCCTCATTTTCCTTCGCCTGCTCCACGTTACGGCTTATCTCACTGCCATAACCCTGAACATGGGCAAGGCTTCCGTCTTGGTCTCGAATAGGGAACCAATAGATTTTCAACCATGCAAGAGTACCGTCAGCACGAAGGTAGCGATATTCATCATTGACGGGTTCAAATCGCGCTACAGCTTGATTAAACGCGTGAAAGCAAGGCAGGTCTTTAACGTAAGGCGGAACAATCTCCGAGAGCGGGCGACCCTGCAGGCGCCCGTCGGAATACCCCAACGTTTTTGAGAAGAGTTGGTTAAATGCGCAGATACGAAACTGTGCATCAAGCCTTATGGAGAGCATCCCTCTGTCCATCTGCTCGGCCTGCTGACGTAGCAGATGCAGCTCCGCACTCTGCTCTTGCAGAATTTTTTTCAGGTTGCGGTTGAACATCAATAGGCTCCAGAGGTGTTGGGTAAGCCATTATCGACACAGGCCATTTTTTCTTGAGCGTTAAGTCAATTTTTCTGAAATCGCCTGAATATTCATACAGGAGGTTCAGAGAAAGTCCTAGTCATCTAGCAAATAAAGGATCAGGAGCTCTTAGGCGCTGACTACCTGGAGATAACCATGAGCAACGACAACTGCGACTACGTTCGCCGCCATTACGACGTGCCGGCTGAGGTTGGGCGCCGCGTCATCGCCAACAGAGAGCCCGGCGTGATCATCGCCGACCGCGTGCATTACATCGGCGTCACCCTCGACAGCGACCCGAAGAAGCGCATCCGCAACTACCCCCCCACTTGGGAGATGCAGTGTAAGCGCGCCATGAACCCCACATTCAAAGCCGCTAGTTGATGCCCGATGCTGTGCTCCGATTTTTCAGGAGCCCGTTCACCATGATGCGGCCCGACGCCAAAGTCGAAAAGGTTTACTTCTATCCCAAGCCTGTCGACTTCCGAAAATCCATCGACGGGCTGGCCGCTCTGGTGGCGCTTGATATCAAGGTGGCCGTGTTCGATCCGGTACTTTTCGTGTTTTTTAACAAACCACGCAATCGCGTGAAGATCCCCTATTGGGAGCGTAATGGCTTCTGCCTTTGCCTCAAACTGCGAGGGTGAAGGCTGAGCTGGAGAAGAACCCCGACCTGGCCAACCGGATCACTCGATTCCAGTTCCGTGATATCCGACCGAAGGCGGCTTCGGAAATCAACGACCTGAGCGATGCGAGCGTGCTGCTTGGCCACTCCAAAGAAGGAATTACCGAGCGCGTTTACCGGCGTATCGGCGCCATCGCGAAGCCTTCGAAGTAGTGCAGTTTCGGAACTCCACACCGAAAGTTTCGGAACTCTTGGCTTTCCAGCCCACAACGAAAAAACCCCGCAGACGTTAATCTGCGGGGCTTTCAAATATGGAGGCCGAGGTCGGAATCGAACCGGCGTAGACGGATTTGCAATCCGGAGCATAACCACTTTGCTACTCGGCCTCAAAACAGCTGAAGATAAATCAAGTATGCTCTACTTGCTCTATCTTATTGAAAACGTTGAGCTTTTTATTTCTCGTCGCTTTCGATGGAGGCAATTATGGACGGATTCTAAGATGCTTGCAACCCCCTGATTTCAAAAAAATTATTCACTTGCCCGGCCTCCCTGGCCGGTGAAGCGCTGCCACGCGGCCAGGGTCAAGCGATCAATCAAACCCTGGCGCGCCATCGCCCGTTCGGCACCGATGGCATTCGCCTGATGCAAGTACTCGCCATCGCTCATCGTCTGCTCGCGCGCGGTCAGCGCATCGAGGCGGTCGAAAAACACCTGCTCGCTGCGTTCAAACTCCGCAGCCCTGGTAGCCAGCAGATGCTCCACCCAGAATTCGCGCTCGCCAAGGGTCTGGAGCATGCGCTGGGTCTGCTCGGCCGCCAGCACCCTGCCCCGCGCATTGAGCAATTGCCGGGAATCGACATTGGCCAACTGTTCGAAACGCATGTCGAGCGGCTGCCCTGGCAAGCCCAGCGATTTTGCCAACCCCACCCGATAGGCCAGACGTACCTCGATTTCGTCATACGACACCCCCTGTGCCTGGCGCATGGCAATATCCTCCGCCGCAATCCGGTCGACTTCGTCCAGGCGGAACAGCGAGCGCCCCAGCCGCAACAAGGCTGGCTCCACCATGGTGTCGGGCAACTCCCGGGTGGCGCCAAGTACCAGCATGCGCACCTCCAGGAAACTGAAATGCAGCGCCACACTGTCACCACAGGTGCGCGGACGCGAGGCCAGTTCGAACAACTCGCGACGCACCTGGGTACTCTGCTCGCAGGCATCGACCACCGCCCACAGGCGTCGCTCCAGCTCACTGCGGCGCAGTGCAAAATCGGCAGTCTCGGCCAGATCGGCGAGCAACTGGAAAAAGTCCTCGCTCGCCGGCTCCGCTTCAAGCCGCGCCCAGCGCGCTTCCCGCGCATGCCAGCCCTCGGAATCGGCCGCCGGCCGGCTCAGCCAGACCTGCCGTGCCCGCCCCGCCGCTCCAGCCGCCGGCCCGGCCTGCGACGGCAACCGCGCACCATGAGCGAATTCGACCAGCCGCGCCCGCGTGGCCGGCATCAACGGGTTGCCATCCAGGTCGAGCCGCAGCAGCACGCCGTGACGATCGGCAAAAGCCTCGACCGGCAAGGTTTCCAGTCGATTGTCACGCAGGTCGGCCGCCATCAGCGCACCACGGCTCAACAAGCCCCGCGGCAAGCTCGTCAGCTGGGTCGCGCGTAAGCCAAGCAACTGCAAGCGGCTCATCGGGGTCAGGTCCAACAGCGGACCGAGCGGATTGCGCTCAAGGTGCAACGCCTCGAGCAACGGCAACGATGCCAAGGCGCGATTGCCGGCAGCATCGATCACAACCTGATTGTTGGCCAGCTCCAGATGCCGCAAACGGGGCAAGTGCGTCAACACCTGTGGGACCTCAACCAGGCGGTTGTCACTCAAGCTCAGCCAGCGGACCCCAGCGAAGCGCGCGAGAAATGCCTGATTCACTTCAGTCAGTTCCAGCGCCCTCAAGGTCAGGTCGCTGACATGACTGAAGTCCACCGACTCATGCAGCGACGGCAGCCTGCCCAGCGGCTCTTCGTCGATACGTAGCCGATAACCCGCATCGCGTCCGCTCAACAGCAAGGCCCGACGGCGCCAACAGTTGCGGATCAGCCATGCCGCGCGTCGCCGGCCGACAGCCAGGCGTGGGGCACTGCTGCGCGGCTCGGCAACCCAGGCATTCAACGCCGTGTCGAGGTGTGCCAACTGCTGCTGGCGATCGAAGACATGGGCCCAGACATCCTGCCCCGAGGCCCGCACTTCGTTCAGGTAGTCGCTGGCCTGTTCATCGCTGAAGGTTGGGTAAAGCTCGCGCAAGGCGCGGTCGATCGTCGTGCGCTGCGGGTTGGCGCGGCCACCGCTGAGCGGGTAACCCAGACGTCCGTCGCCCAGACGCTGCGGCGGTCGAAACCCGTTCGGCGCCTGGCCGAGCAAACGCGCCGCGCGGGAACGATCTGCTGTCGCGAAGCTGCCCAGCACCTGGCGAAGGCTTGTGCCACGGCTATCGTTCACGGCGAGCAGGGCACGCTGGTTGTCGTCCAGCAACGGCGCCAGGACCTCGAACAGATCGGCCGCATCGACCGCGTCGGCGCTGTCGCGGCGATAGCCTCGGGGGGTCTTGAGTACGCGCACCGTGCGCACAGCACGGGTACTGCCCACCGCGCACAGCAGCCCTGCCTCGGCACCGACCCGGCGCAACTCCAGACGCACGTCGGCTGGCCACGGGGCGAGTTCGTCGAGCAGACGCAACGCCAACGTTTCGCTGTCGACACTGAGCATTCCCGCGCGGAAAAACCCAGCATTGGCGCGGTCCAGGCGACTTTCGCGCAGGCCCCAACGCGCCCGCTCGGCAACCTCCAGCGGCACGCGCTGGCTGCTCAGTGAACGGGCGACCTGCGCGCTCGGCGTCTGCTCAAGAATCTCCTGGGCGACGGCCGCACTCAAACCGGCGAAGTCGCGCCGCAGCAACGTCACCTGCGGCAGCTCGCTGCTCTGGCGCTGTCGCCAGGCGTGCTCGAACAACGCCGCCCTGCGCTCGCGCAGCTCACAGCCGAGCAGCCGTCGCACCTGCTGCAGGTTGACCTCGGCCAGCGCGCGTGGCTGGCCCAGCCAGGCACGCGGATCGCTGTCCGCAAGGCGGTCGAGGAGCACCTCCAGCCAGTCGTTCGCGCGCAAACTGTCGGCGGCCAACTGCACTGTTTGTACAACCTCGGCATCCGGCGCTGCGACGGCCCATTCGCCGCCATCGGGTAGGGTTACACGCAAGCCGATCGAGCGTGGCCAACCAGGCAACGCAGTCACCATGTCCAGTTGCAGGCGCAGCAGGGTTGCCGGCAGCGGTTGCTCTTGCGCAATGAGCTGACTCAGCTCATCGAACTGCACATCCAGCTCAAACCGCTGTAGCGCTTCCAGCAGCCGCCCCGGCGCCGGCCGACCTTCGACATGCAGGCGGCGCAAACGGGCTTCGTCGAAGCCGGTCACCGCCAGCAGGCGCTGCGCCATTTCTTCGCTCACATCGGCTGTGTCGACACCCAGCCGGCGCACCAGAAGACCGGCGCCCTGCCAGAACTGTGGCGGGTCCAGTGGATGCTGCCAGCCACCGGCGCCATTGCTTTGCAGCAATGGCGCATGAGCGTCGGTGCGCCAGGGATGACGGATGCGCCAGGCGTCGCGCGACTCGTCGCGACTGAGCGCGTAGGTGCCATCGTGCAAACGCAGTTGCACGCCCGTATCGCCCTGAACCAGTTGCCCACTGGTGAGGGTGCTGTCGTCGAGGCGATAACCGCTGAGGTCAGCACTCATCAAGCGCGCACGCCCAGTTGAAAGTTGCACCGGCACCAGCGCGTCGACGAAGCCGCTGCGCCGCAGCAGACTCACCGTGGCAGCGCCGCCAGCGCCAATCAGCGCCATCGCCGCCACATTTTCGGCGACACCGAGCAAGTGATTGATCGCCCCTTCGCGGTCGCCCTGCTGCCAGTCCTCGATACCGTGATAGACCTCGCAGGCAATCTGCAGGGTGGCAACCCCCAGCATCAACACGCCCAGGCCGGGGACGAACAATGACGCCAGGTTCAGCAGGTTGATGCCGGCATTCATGTAGCCCTGCAAACGACGGCTGCGGGCGGCGAAGTCCTCATCGCCGGTGGGCACTGCCAGCAGCCGCGCATTGTCCTTGAGCAGGGCAATGCGCTGGCGATAGAGCGTGGCGAACAGCGGGCCATCGAGCGCGCTGTCGCGACCGTCGAGAGCAATGACCGCGTTCGCCGCGGCAGCCGTGAGTTGTCGTGCCAGGTTCGCGGCGAACACCCTGCCCCCGCGCTCACCTATATAGCCCTGCACCTGCGCGACAAACTGCGGATCGCGAAAACGCCCACCGAGGTCCTGGTACAGCGCCGCCCAGGACGCATAGCGCTTCAACGGCGCCAGCGCATCGCCAGGCAAATAGGCGATAACCGCCTCCACCGCCGCTGCCGAACTGCGCACCTCGAACACCACCACTCCCATCAGCGGTCGCCCCAGCACGCTCAATTGCCGACAACGGACCTGCTGGTCGGCGCCCGCCCCCCGCAACTGAGCCGCCACGATCTGCTGCAAATGACGGAAATCTTCCGCGCCGATATCGCCGGCAATTCGTGCGCGCTGCATGGCCACCGCCAGGTCCTCACGCTGCACCTGCTCCAGCAACGCGTGCAAGGCGCTGCGCGCATGCGTGTCAGCCGGCTCGAAGCGACTGTCGAGATAGGCCTGATACTGCCCACCCAGATCCAGATCGCGGCAGATCTGGACAAAGCGTTCCGGCGCCAGGGCCATGCTGCGGTTCGTGTGATCGAACAGTGCCAGGCTACCCGTGGCGCCCGCGGCGATAGCTTCCGTCGGGTCGAAATTGTGCAAGGCAGCTTCGAGCAGGGATTGTTCAAGACGATGTATACGCCAGCGAGCGGAGAGCGTGCCCGTAGGCAAGCCTTCGACAGTCTGCCAGCTACGTATCAGCCGGTTCCGCCGCACCGCCACCGGCACGCCAGTCGCCTGCTGCAAAGCCCTGGACAAGCGGGCTTCAGCGAACGCTAGCGGCGACTGCAGCGCCCCCAGCATCTGTTGCGCACGGGCGTGGCTGGCCGCCGCTGCCAGCATCGCTGCGCGCAACCCGGCCAACTGCTCCGGCCTGGCCCCGGCCATCCATGCCGGCAATTGCCGGCCAATCAGTTCGTCCAGCGAATGCGTAGTGTGCGCTGACGTGCTCATGCTCATCTCCCGAAAAAGGGAGATGTCACCACCGCGGCCGTTCAGCCCGGCGCTACTTATCTACCCCGATTGCCTGGCGCACTCCTGCAGCCAGTCAATCAATACCTGCACGCGGCCAGGCATCGGCACGCGGCGCGGGTGCACCAGGAAGTAGTCATAGCGCCCGGTTTGGCTGAAGCCACCGAATGGCAGCAGCTCGCCCTGGTCAAGGCTGCGCTGTACCAGACGCTGGCGGCCGATGGTGACGCCTGCGTGGTTGATCGCGGCGGTCACGCAGAGGTCGCTGCGGTCGAACGTCAGTGCTTGTGTGGGCAGTGCTTCGCGCAATCCGCAATGCCGTGCCCATAGCTGCCATTCGGCATCGAAGGCAGCGTTCTCCCAGGCCCGGGCATCGTGCAGCAGCGTGCACTGGCGCAGGTTTTCCGGGGAAGCGAGCAGGCCATGCTGCTCGGCATAGCGTGGACTGCACACGGGCGCCAGGGCCTCGCTCATCAGTGGCTGACTGACCAGCCCGGGGAAGCGTCCATCGGCATAAAGCAAGGCCAGATCGACGTGCTGGGTGCGGAAGTCGACCGGGTCGTTGCCGACACGAACGTCCAGGGCGATATCTGGATAGCGCCGATGAAAGTCGGCCAGCCGCGGCACCAACCAGCACTGCGCAATCGACGGTCGCGCATAGAGCGCCACGCTTCCGGAAAACTCGGCGGCCGGGGCCTGCTGCAAGGCCTGCGACAGTTCGGTCAGCGCGCCGCCGAGGATCGCATAGATCTGTTCGCCCTCGCGGGTCAGACGGATGCGCCGGGTCAGCCGCTCGAACAGGCGTAGCGCCAGCGCTTGCTCCAGGCGCGCGATACGGTGGCTGACGGCGCTCGGGCTCAGGCACAGTTCCTCTGCGGCCAAGGCGAAGCTCAAGTGCCGCGCCGCCACCAGAAAGGTATGCAGGTTGGCGAACTGCGCGCTGTTCAGATTGGCGCCCAGCCGTGGCGGCAGGTTCAGCATGGACGTTCGGCCAGCGCCCGGCCCTGCTCCAGGTAGGCATTCATTTCCACCTCCGGGACCATGCTGCCGCCGGTGCCCCAGACAATATGGGTGGCGCGGCTCAGGCGCGGCTCGTCGAGGCCCAGACGCTGGCGATAACCCTGCTGCTCCTGACGTACATGGAGGAACCCGGGCACGCCGGCCACAGCCGACGGCTCAAGCTTGAAGCCCTCGCTGGCCTCCAGCTGGGCCAGATGACGGAACAGCGTATCGTCGTCGACCGTGTAGAAGCCGTCGAGCAGGCGCTGCAGCGAACGCCCGACGAAGCCGGATGGACGGCCCACCGCCAGGCCATCGGCAGCCGTGCGGTTGTCGATACCGATGTCATAGACACTGATGCCGTCGTGCAGGCCGCTGTAGACCCCCAGCAGCATGCACGGCGAATGGGTCGGCTCGGCGAACAGACAATGCACCGCGTCGGCAAAGATCTGCTTGAGACCGAAGGCCACCCCGCCGGGCCCGCCGCCGACACCACAGGGCAGGTAGACGAATAGCGGATGCTCGGCATCCACCACGATGCCGGCTTCGCCCAGTTGACGCTGTAGCCGGCGCGCCGCCACGGCGTAACCGAGAAACAGGTTGCGCGAGTTCTCGTCATCGACGAAATGGCAGCGCGGGTCCGCTTTGGCCTGCTGACGCCCCTGCTCCACCGCCACGCTGTAGTCGGAAGCGTATTCGATGACGTCGACCCCATGGCTGCGCAGCAGGTCCTTCTTCCACTGCCGGGCATCGGCGGACATGTGCACGCTGGCCTTGAAACCGAGCCGCGCGCTGATGATACCGATCGACAAGCCGAGGTTGCCGGTGGAGCCGACAGCGACGCTGTAACCGCCAAAGAAGGCCCGCGCGGCGTCGCTGTCGAGCTTGGCGTAATTGTCGTCAGGGCTCAGCAGGCCATGCGCCAACGCCAGATCTTCAGCATGCTTGAGCACTTCATAAATGCCGCCACGGGCCTTGATCGAGCCGGAGATCGGCAGCAGGTTGTCGGCCTTGAGCCACAGCGATCCCTGTACCGGCAGGTGCTGCTCGGCGCACAGTTCGGCGTGCAGGTTCACCAGCGGCAGCAACGGCGACTCGATAATCCCGTGGCTCGCCCGCGTCTGCGCGAAGGCCGAGGCGATGAACGGCGCAAAGCGCTCAAGACGGGCGCTGGCGTCATCCACCTCGGCAATCCCCAGCGGCACGTCGGCCAATGCCTGCGCGGCCGGCAGCAGCGCCGGGTTGAACCAGCAGAGCGGCTCCAGACGGCTCAGCGGGGCAATCAGCGGGTGGCTCTGGCACCAGTCATCGATGGTTTTATCAAGGCGCATCGGTCTCTCCTGAAGGGGGCTGCACCGATTAAGCCTCAAGGCTGACGCCACTACAAAGGATGCTTGCGCGGGCGACAGGTGCGCTGAGGTCATCCATGGTCGATTGCCCGCCGCCGAAATACGGCTAAGAATGCGCCCGGGGCTTTTTCGTTTGTGCGCCGCTTTTGCATTTCTGTGCGACAGATCCCACAAGCGGGCTCCCACAGTCCTACATTGCAGTGTTAGTTTCGAAACGTTTCGTTTCATCAAACCGAAATGTCCTACTGACCTCTGCAAAGGAATGCCACCCCTCATGCCTTTCTCCCTCAAGCAACTGGCTGCGAGCACCTTGATCCTCGCCAGCCTGTCATCGTTCAGCCACCTGGCCCAGGCCAATATCACCCCGCAACAGAGCGCGGCGATTCTCAAGATCTTCGCTGACACCTCGGTCAGCGACTTCCGCGAGTTCCTCGGCAAGCTGAGCAAGAGCAACCTCGCCGGCAACGATCAGTTGGCCCCGGCAATCAAATCGTTCCTCGACCACACGCCGCTGAACGCCGAGCAGCAGAACGAAATCCATCGCCTGCTGGGCATCTATGCCCGGGTCAAATACGGCGCTGCCGCCAGCGAAACCCTGCGCGAGCTGGTCGCCATTCCGACCGTCAACGTCGACGGCGTGCCGCAGCACGACAACCCCGAATTCATCAAGATCGCCGAGAAAATCAAAAGCCTGGCCCAGGCGTTCAACCTGAACTTCCGCAACGTCGATAACCGCGTCTACGAAATCTCTCTCGACGGCAGCGGCAAGGAACTGGTCGGCATTCACGCCCACGCCGACGTGGTGCCGGTCACCCCGGAGAACTGGGTATTGCAGGACGGCACCAAGCTCGACCCGTTCAAAGTCACTCTGGTCGGCGACCGCATGTACGGCCGCGGCACCGAGGACGACAAGAACGGTATCGTCGTGGCGATGTACGCGATGAAGATCATCAAGGAAGAAAAGCTGCCACTGGCACGCAACTTCAAGCTGCTGATCGACACCACCGAAGAAACCAGCGGCGACGCCATCCCCTACTACTTCGCGCGCAACCCCACGCCCGACTACAACCTGGCGCTCGACGGCGGCTACCCGGTGGTGATTGCCGAGAAAGGCTATGGCACCGTCATGGCCAATTTCCCGCTGCGCGCCGCCCAGGGCAAAGGCGCTGAAATCAGCACGCTGACCGGCGGCCTGGCGACCAACCAGATCCCGTCCACCTCGGTGGCCACCCTGCTCAGCGACCAGCCTGCCGAACTGGCCGCGACCCTGCAGAAGGCCGGCGACGACTTCGCCAAGCGCAACGGTGGCGACTTCAGCGTGGCAGCCAAGGCCGACGGCAAGCAGGTCAGGCTGACCGTGACCGGCGTGTCGGCGCACTCCTCCGAGCCCGAGTCCGGGGTCAACCCGGTGGCGCGCCTGCTCGTGTTCATCCACGAGCAAGACGGCAAAGGCCTGTTCAAGCACAACCAGATCACCGACGCCGCGCGCTACGTCGCCGACAACTGGGGCCTGGACTACCTGGGCGGCAAGCTGGGGGTAGGTTACTCAGACGCCTTCATGGGCCCGCTGACCACTTCGCTGACCTACGTCGGCCAGGACGCCAAGCTGTTCAAGCTGGCGGTCAACCTGCGGGTACCGGTGGGCAAGACCACCGAGGCGCTGCAAAGCGAGATTTCGCAGAAGATCGCTGCCTGGAGCAAACAGAGCAAGGTCGCGGCAACCTTCGACTATTCGCTCGACGCGCCGATGTACCGCAACCCCGAGGGTGAGTGGGTCAAGGCGCTGCTCGCGGTGGCCAGCGAAAACCTCGGCATGCCGCACACCTTCGGCACCTCGGCCGGGGCCACCTCGGTGCATGAGTTGCCGAACGGCGTGCAGTTCGGCCTGGCGCGCCCAGAGGTCAAATACACCGGGCACAACGACAACGAGTTCAAGACCGTTGAGCAGTTCCTCCTGGACCTGCAGATCGTCACGGAAATGATGGGCCGTATCGGTCAACTGCCGAAACTCTGAGTGCCCTTCGCGGGCTCGCCGTCCTGGCGGGTCCGCTCGGCTCATCCCCGGCAAAAGCGAAACAGAATATTTCAAAATTAAACACCATGAGTTTCGACCCGTGGTGTTTTGCCGTGCGCCAGAGCAGCGCTTCGGAAAGCGTCCTACAGCGGCGCTTTTACCATCTACTTGTGTGCGCCGGCCCCGGCTTGGCAGCCCCCGCCTGGCTACTGGAAGATCGAATTTCGCCTCGGTGAAACCGTCGAGCGCCCTTTAGGCAAAGGACTTCCAATGAGAAACGACAATAAGCCTTGCAAACGTGCATACCCGTCCTTCAGCAGCCAGGCTGGCCGCTCGAAGCTGCTCCAACAGCTCGATGCCCAGCGCAAACAGTACAGCCGCAGTTGGCGACACAACGCCAATGCGCACCACGCCCAAGGGCATTACGACTGGATGGCCGCGCAGGTCGCAGGCCACCCCAGAACCCTGGAAATTGGTTGCGGGGTCGGCCATTCAACGCTGGCCCTGTTGAAGAACGGTCACCAGGTGGTGTGCGTCGAGGAGAACCTGCACTGCATCAGCGCGACCCAACTGCTGTTGAGCGAACATGGTTTTTCGGTGGCGGTGATCGAACGTAGTACCGCCCACAGCCTGGACGAAGCCTCGTATCGCCTGGACTATGCCGCCATCGTCGATGCGCCCAGGGCGGACTGCCTGATCATCGAAGGCGACGCCCTGAAGGACCCACAGCTGGAGCGCTGGCTGAAGACCCAGCCGGTGTTCGACTCGGTGGCCTGCTGGCTGATCGGCACGCACCTGCTGCGCGCACGCAATGTGCTGCTGGATGCCGCGCTGATTACTACCCCGCTCGACTACCGCGTCCAGGTGCAGCACAACGTCTATGCGCTGGCCGATGCCGTGCTGCGCGCTGGCGGGATCCTCAATGTGATCGACCGTGAGCCGACGCCTTCGACCCAACGCATCTACGCCAGTATTCTCGCCAGCCATCGTGATCAGGCCCGCGGCAGTTCCCTGGACGTCGGCAGCCTGAGCTACACCCCACAACTTGAGACGCCGTGCGCCGAAACCATGCAGCTGCTGGAACACACCGCCCAGGCACTGGGGCATGAGGGGCCGCTGACGTTCTCGCTGTGTTCGGTGACGTCGGTCAAGCACTGAGGCTGGCCGCCAATTTGCCGGAATGAAAAACGCGGGACGAAAAAAAAGAGGCCTTCAGGCCTCTTTTTTCGTGATCATCACAATGCATTGTGATTTTGATGATCTGTATCTGGAGCGGGAAACGAGACTCGAACTCGCGACCCCGACCTTGGCAAGGTCGTGCTCTACCAACTGAGCTATTCCCGCGTCGTGTTTCTGCTGGCCATTCTAGCGATTTCAGAATAGCCGTCAAGCCCTTGATTCAAAAAAGTTTATTTCGATTCCGAGCCTTCGCGCAGATGCGGCCAGGCGGCGCGTAGGTAATGCACCATCGACCATAGCGTCAGACCGGCGGCAATCATCAGCAGCGAGTAACCGACAATCACCCAGAAGCTCAGCACCGCCGGGTTGGCCAGCAGAATCACCAGCGCCAGCATCTGCGCAGCGGTTTTCCATTTGCCCAGGTTCGAGACCGCCACGTGCGCTCGCGCGCCCAGTTCGGCCATCCACTCACGCAACGCCGAAACAACGATCTCGCGGCCGATGATCACCGCCGCTGGCAAGGTCAACCAGAAGTTGGCATGCACCTGCACCAGCAGCACCAGGGCCACGGCGACCATGAGCTTGTCGGCCACCGGATCGAGGAAGGCACCGAATGGCGTACTCTGCTGCAGACGCCGCGCCAGGTAGCCGTCAAGCCAGTCGGTGGCAGCGGCAATGGCGAACACGCTGCTGGCTGCCATGTAGCTCCAGTGATACGGCACATAGAACAGCAAAATGAAGATCGGAATGAGCAGGACGCGAAGAACGGTAAGCAGGTTCGGAATATTCATCGGCACAACTGGCTGCAAGGTGAGCAGGCATTCTACTCGCTATGCAGGCTGTCATAAATCGACTCGGCAAGCTTTTTACTGATTCCCGGTGCCTTGGCGATCTCTTCGACACTGGCGCGGGTCAATTCCTGCAGGCCGCCGAAATGTTTCAACAGATCGCGACGCCGCTTCGGCCCGACCCCCGCCACGCCTTCCAGGCTGGAGGTGCGCCGCGCCTTGCCGCGCCGCGCGCGGTGCCCGGTAATGGCAAAACGGTGCGCTTCATCACGGATCTGCTGGATCAGGTGCAGCGCCGGCGAGTCGCCGCGCAGAGTGAACTCGTTGGCCGCCTCGTTGAGGTAGAGGGTTTCGAAACCGGCCTTGCGCGTGGTGCCCTTGGCCACCCCGAGCAGGATCAGGTCGGGAACCGCCAGTTCCTGCAGTACGTCGCGGGCCATGTTCAACTGGCCCTTGCCGCCGTCCACCAGCAACACATCGGGCAGCTTGCCCTCGCCGTCCTTGATGCGCCCAAAGCGCCGGGTCAGGGCCTGATGCATGGCCGCATAGTCGTCGCCGGGGGTAACGCCTTCAATGTTGAAACGGCGGTAATCGGCCTTGATCGGCCCTTCCGGGCCGAACACCACGCACGAGGCCACCGTCGCTTCGCCGCTGGAGTGGCTGATGTCATAGCACTCCAGACGCTGCGGGGTTTCGTCCAGCTCCAGCACCTGGGCCAGCGCCTCGAACCGTGCGGCCATGTGCTGGCGGTTGGCCAGACGCGCCATCAGCGCCTGCTCGGCATTGGTCACCGCCAACTGCTGCCAGCGCGCCCGCGTGCCGCGCACCCGGTGGCTGATGGTGAGCTCGCGGCCACGCAGGGTTTCCACGGCAGTGCACAGGGTGTCGAAGTCCTCATGGACGACGTTGACGATCAGTTCCGCCGGCAATTCGCGCTCGACATTGCCCAGGTAATACTGGGCGAGGAAGGCCGCCATGACCTCGACCACCGCCTCCTCGATCCCCACCTGCGGGAAGAAGTTCTTGCTGCCAAGCACACGCCCGCCCCGCACGCTGATCAGGTGCACACAGGCGCCACCGGGGTTGACGAACGCGGCGATAACATCCACATCGCCGCTGCCACCCTCCATGCTCTGCTGGTCCTGCACGCGGCGCAGCAAGGCGATCTGATCGCGCAACTCGGCCGCCCGTTCAAACTCCAGGGCCATCGCCGCACGCTCCATGTCGGCATTCAGTTCGTTGGTCAACTGATGGCTGCGACCTTCAAGGAACATCACCGAGTGACGCACGTCCTCGGCGTATTCCTGCGGCTCGACCAACCCGACACACGGCGCCTTGCAGCGCTTGATCTGGTATTGCAGGCACGGTCGGGTGCGGTTGTTGTAGTAGCTGTCCTCGCACTGGCGCACAAAGAAGGTCTTCTGCAACAGGCTGAGGCTTTCGCGGATCGCCCCGGCGCTGGGGTACGGGCCAAAATAGCGGCCCTTGCCCTTCTTCGCCCCGCGATGAATACCCAACCGTGGGAAATCCCCATCGGAGAGGAACACATAGGGGTAGGACTTATCGTCACGCAGCAGGATGTTGTACGGCGGCCGCCATTCCTTGATCAGGGTCTGCTCAAGCAGCAGCGCCTCAGTCTCGTTGGCGGTGATGGTGGTTTCCACCTGGGCGATACGCGCCACCAGCGCGGCGGTCTTTGGCGCCAGACCGGTTTTGCGGAAGTAGCTGGCCAGGCGTTTCTTCAGGTTCTTCGCCTTGCCGACGTAGAGCAGGCGCGCGCCCTCGTCGAACATCCGGTACACACCCGGACGTCCGCTGCAGGTTGCCAGAAAGGCGCTGGAATCAAACACAGGGGTCATGTCAGAGGTTGGCGTCGACCATACCGTGGCGCACGGCCAGCAGCGTGAGTTCCACGTCACTGGTAACCGAAAGTTTCTCGAAGATGCGATAACGGTACGTATTGACCGTCTTCGGTGACAAGCACAGCTTGTCGGAAATGATCTGCACCTTCTGGCAGCCGACGATCATCAGGGCAATCTGGATTTCCCGTTCCGACAGCGAGTCGAACGGCGAGGCGCTCTTGTGATCGAAGGATTTCAACGCCAGTTGCTGGGCAATCTGCGGGCTGATGTAGCGCTGGCCGGCGAACACCAGACGGATGGCCTGGACCATTTCGTCGAGCCCAGCGCCCTTGGTCAGGTAACCGGCGGCACCGGCCTGCAACAGGCGGGTCGGGAACGGATCCTCTTCACACACGGTGACCGCGACGACCTTGATGTCGGGATGGCTACGCAGCAGTTTGCGGGTGGCTTCGAGGCCACCGATACCGGGCATTTTCACATCCATCAGGACCACGTCGGGCTTGAGCTCGCGTGTCGCCTTCAATGCTGCTTCGCCGGAATCGGCTTCCCCCACCACTTGCAAGCCGTCGATATCGGCCAGCATGCGGGTAATTCCCGTACGCACCAGATCGTGATCATCGACCACCAGGACCCTAATCAAGCAGACACCCCGCGTTACGGTCTGAAATTGGATCCCGCCACCTTAGCAAAAAATTCCGGGTTAGACCTAACTGAAAGCGTCGCCTGGATGCGCTTGATTTCCCCAGCGGCGATGCGGTCAGGTTTGCGTTAGCCAGCGGCCATTCGCGATGCCGGGCGCAGGCTGTTGCTCGACAAACTGCTGAGCAAATGCCGTACCGCCTGCTGGTCGGCCGGCTGCAACTGGCGATAACAGTCGAGCAACTGGTCCTCCTCCAGGTTCAGGCCCTGGGCGCCGCTGGGGGTGGCGACGCCGCTCAGCACGTACAACGCATCCACCCCGCGCGCCGCCACCGCAGCCAGGTAGTCGGCCTTGGGCGTACGTTCGCCGCTTTCGTATTTACCCTGGGCGTTGGGTTCGACCCCACCGATATCGCCAAAGGCTCGCTGGGTCAGCCCCAGACGCTCGCGTTCTGCCCTGATACGCGCACCGATTCCATTCATATGAATTCGTAATCCTTTACTAAGCCATTCCGACACGACGCATGCAGATGCGTCTTCACCAGGGCAGAACTATGCACGGGATGCGCTGGCGGGCACAAGCCAGGGCAGGCGCCGAGGCGCTTTCAGGGCACCAGATCACGCTGCATGCGCACAAAGCATTCGTCTTCGCCGACGGCAATGAAACCCTGGCGAACGTAGAGGTGGCGCGCCGGGTTGCTGTTGAACACGGTGAGGCGCAGCCGTGGCAGGCGGCGCTGACGGGCCCATTGCGCCAACTGCTCCAGCACCACGCTGCCGATGCCACGGTTGCGCGCAGCAGGAATCAGGTGCAGTTCGCGAATGTACAGGGCCTGGCTGTCCTGGCTGAGGCTGCAGAAGCCCAATTGCTCGTCGCCATCGACGATCAACCACTGCTCGCGCCAGCCCCAGGCCTGGTCGAAGGCCTCTTCCAGCCAGAGCAGGTCGAACTCGCGGTAGTACGGCAGCATGGCCCGCCGGGTCAGGTCGCGGGCGAAGGTGCGGTGCTGGTCGGTGGCGGGGATCAGGCTGGCGGGCATTTCTGGTCTTCTCTTATGGGCCGGCTATGCGGGCCATCGCGGGACTAGCCCGCGCCTACATAAAACGCTGCCCTCTGTGGGAGCGGGCTAGTCCCGCGATGGTGACACCACCGATCCGGCGAACGCCCCTGCCGCTCCAGCTCGCCCTCCAGCCAGTCGGCCAGCACCCGCGCATTGTGCTGCGCAGTGTCCTTGGCCACATACACCAGCGTCAAGGTGTCATTGCGTGCCAGCTCCAGCAACGCCCACCCATGCTCCAGGCGGGCTGTCAGCGCCTGCCGGTACGCCTGCCGACAATCATCGCCACACCTCCTGTCGGTTACCTGCAGCGTAGCCGGCGAATCCGCCATTCCCTTGACCCGGGTCACGTCCGGCTTACGCAGCGTTCCTAAGCTGAGCGCTCCAGGCACCTGCCTGAAGGCTACCGGACCCGTCACCATGACCACCCCGACCCTCGCTGCCCGCGCCGCTACCCCCAGCGACCCGCGTCCGCGGCTGCACTCGCGTTCCTCGCGCAAGACCCTCACGCTGTTCTGCCTGTTGCTGCTCGGCGGCCTGCTCTACACCGCCGCGAGCCTGTTTCGCGACATCAACGCCAGCGGCGCGGCGCTGACCACCTGGACACCGTTCGTGCTGCTCGGCGTTGCCCTGCTGATCGCCCTCGGTTTCGAGTTCGTCAACGGCTTTCACGACACCGCCAATGCAGTGGCCACGGTCATCTATACCCACTCGCTGCCGCCGCAGTTCGCCGTGATCTGGTCCGGCTGCTGGAATTTCCTCGGCGTACTGCTTTCCAGCGGTGCGGTGGCCTTCGGCATCGTTGCCCTGCTGCCGGTCGAGCTGATCCTGCAGGTCGGCTCCAGTGCCGGCTTCGCCATGGTCTTCGCCCTGCTGCTGTCGGCCATCGCCTGGAACCTCGGCACCTGGTGGCTGGGTCTGCCGGCCTCGTCGTCGCATACCCTGATCGGCTCGATCATCGGTGTCGGCGTGGCCAACGCACTGATGCACGGGCGCGACGGCACCGCCGGGGTCGACTGGGCGCAGGCGAGCAAGGTCGGCTACGCGCTGCTGCTCTCGCCGCTGCTCGGCTTCGTCTGCGCAGCAGGGCTGCTGCTGGCCCTGCGCGCGCTGGTGAAACGACCGGCGCTGTACCAGGCGCCGCTCGGCGATACACCACCACCGTGGTGGATCCGTGGGCTGCTGATTCTCACCTGTACCGGGGTATCGTTTGCCCACGGCTCCAACGATGGCCAGAAAGGCATGGGCCTGATCATGCTGATCCTGGTCGGCACCCTGCCGATGGCCTACGCCCTGAACCGGACCATGCCCGCCGAACAGTCGCTGCAGTTTGCCGCCGTGGCCGAAGCCACCCAGCAAGCGCTGGAACGGCATGTCCCGTCACCGAGCGGCGGCGACCCACGACAGACCCTCACCGCGTTCATCCGCGCGCCACAGGCCGGCCCCGAGCTGCTTCCCGCGCTGGCCGAACTGGCTGGCATGATCGGCCGGGAAGTCGAAGGCTATGGCTCGTTGGCACGCGTGCCGGCCGAGGCCATGGCCAACGTGCGCAACGACATGTACCTGACCAGCGAAACGATTCGCCTGATGGACAAGCAACTGTTGCTGGAGCTCGACGCCGCTGCCGTGGCCCAGTTGCACCTGTTCAAACGCCAGATCGACGACGCCACACGCTTCATTCCGCTGTGGGTCAAGGTGGCGGTGGCCATCGCCCTGGGGCTGGGCACCATGGTCGGCTGGAAACGGATTGTGGTGACGGTTGGCGAGAAGATCGGCAAGACCCACCTCACTTACGCCCAAGGCGCCTCGGCCGAACTGGTGGCGATGTGCACCATCGGCGCCGCGGACATGTACGGGCTGCCGGTATCGACTACCCATGTGCTGTCGTCCGGGGTGGCCGGGAGCATGCTGGCCAACGGTTCCGGGCTGCAATGGAAGACCGTCGGCAACCTGGCATTGGCCTGGGTGCTGACCCTGCCGGTGGCGATCCTGCTGTCGGGCTGCCTGTACTGGTTGCTGACACAGTTGTTCTGAGCCGGCGCTTTAAACGCCAGGTGTTTGGCCCCGCCCAGCCCTGGCGATAAGAATCGCCGAACTAATCGCCCATTGATCTGACACGCGACGGATACAGGCAAAGCGCCACACTACACTTCCCTTTCCTTGCACCGCATCCCCCTCCCACGCATTTCCAAGGAAAGGAAATTTGCCATGACGATTGCCGAAAAACCCGGAACCACCACCCCAACCATCAACGTCAGCAACCAGAGCGGCGCCGACCTTGCCGTGGTCAGCGCCTACAGCAGCGACGACGCCAATCCCCAGCAGGTCTATAACCAGGACCTGAGCCTGCTGAAAACCAGCACCGGCGCCAGCACCATTGCCAGCAACACGCCCGCCGATGTAATGCTGGTCGGCGCCAGTGGCCAGGTGATCTTCGACCTGCTGTATTCGCGCCCGGCCAACCTCTACCCGGTGCTCAACAAATCGGCGATGTCGCTCAGCAGCAAACCGCTTGCGCTGGTGGTGACGGCACAGCAAGCCGCCACCATGACCAACGCCTTCACCTTTATCCAGACGATCTCCGCCTACCCGTCATCCAGCCTGGCGCAAGGCTATACCGCCGCCGCGCAAAGCGCCGCCAGCGGCACCTCGAACCAGGACATCGATTCGGCGATGAGCACCTTCTTCGCCTCGACCAAGCAGTTCAAGGACCTCGATATCATCACGGTGACCACGGCCCAGACCTACCTCACCGCGTTCGCCTTCGGCTGGGCGCAGAGCAAGGCCAGTTACACCTACTATCTGTATTCCCCGGGCACCGCCAGCAGCGGTAGCAGCAGCGCCTCGCCGAACACGCTGGGCACGCTGAAAATGGTGAAGAAGAGCAACCCGCCAGTCCCTGCCGACCCCACCGACCATTCCGGCGCTTACACCCTCACCTACACCGACAGCAATAACAAGGTCACGCCGTTGTTCTATTCCAACGGCCAGTTCGTCTCCAGCCTCACCGAGGATGTGCCGGCGCTGTGCTTCAAAGGCCTGTTCACGGTCAAGAGCCAGTTCAGCGGCGACACCAACGACACCGAGGTACTGCCGATCCTGCACGGCACGATCAATGGCGCCTCGGTACTGGGGCTGAACTTCCAGCTGCCGGCCAACGACGACAGCAACGAGTGGTATGCGCTGTTCCATCCGAAGAATTTCTACCAGTTCCTGCAATCGGCGGCGTTCATCGTTGGCGTGCTGATGGCGGCCGAATGGGTCGGTAGCAAGGTCTACGCCCTGGGCAAGTACATCAAGGACAAGTGGAACGGCGAAGTACCGAAAACCCAGGAGCAGCAACTCAAGGACTTCACCGACCGCCTCGAAGCCAACCAGAAGGCGTTCTTCGACCAGATGGCCGAGCGTTTCGGTCAGCAAAACCCGGTGAATGTGCCAGACCCTGCCGCCCTCGGTCCAAGCATCGAGACGCTGCGCGCGCAGCAGGTGTCCAGCCTCTCGGAAATCCAGCGTGAGCGCCTCAACGATTCCATCGACACCCAGCTCGGGCAGATCGAAGACCTCGCGGAAATCTCCGACACCCCGGCGCTCAACGATGCGGCCACCAAACTCGCCAAGGCACGCGACGACCTGGCCGACGCGAACACCCCGGACGAAATCCAGAAGGCCCTGCAAGACGCCACCGACGCGGTGAACGAGGCGCACGGCACCATCGCCGAAACCATGCAGGCCGAGTCGGCGCGGATCAACGAAGACCTCAGGCAGCAGCTTGAAGAATCGCAGACTGCGGTCGAGGACTCGCAGCGCCTGAACGAGGAAACCGAGACCGAGAAGCAAGGTGTCGAAGACGGCGAATTCGACGAGCACCTCGAACCGATCGACCTCTGATCCCCCGCCCTCCACTCTCCAGGCCGGCTACCCCGTCGGGGTAGTCGGCCGCGCACAGGGAAGCGCCAACATGAGCACGACACTGATTACGGTGGTCAACCAGCTGGATTTCACCCTGGTGGTCTACGACACCATGTCGCAACCAGTGGGCGACCCGCCCAGCAGCAACCCGGCCGACTACTACCCGGTGTACAAGCAACTGGGCACCGTCGCCGCCGGCCAGACGGCCCAGATTCCCAGCCCGGAACTGCTCCCGCGGCTGGTGATGACCCGGCAGAGCGACGACTTCCCGGTGCAGCTGTTCGTCCCGGACCTGGTCCACGAAAACTTCAGCACCACCGTGACCCCTGCCGACCTGGCCTCGACCACGGCCGCCTGGGCCTTCTACCAGAGCTACGTGAGCCAGCCCTATGCGCCGCTGGCCCTGCAGTTCAGCGAACTGGTGACCGACCCGAACAACCTGCTCACGCTCAACCAGCAGGTCGACACGCTGCTGTCCACCAGCCCCTACAAGGGCGCCAACTACAACGCCTTCAACATCGTCTCGTTCTGGGCCGGCAACTCGCTGTATGCCTGGAACGGCACCTTCTACTGCTACGAGCCGAGCACCAACGGCGGCCAGCTGGTGCTGCCGCAAACCACCGTCGGCAGCCTGCTGATCCAGGGCAACACGGCGACTTTCACCGATAACCTCGGCAGCAAAACCGTACTGACCCTGTACAACCAGCAACTCAGTTCCAGCGGCGCCAACAAGACCTCGGGGCTGATCACCACCGGCACCCTGCGCGACCTCAGTTGGGAAGGTAAACCCGATCAACTGGCGATGTGCTGGTCGGGCACCCATAACGGCAACGTGTTCATCGCCCAGCCCTATCAGCAGCCGACGATTCCCTGGTGGATCGCCGCCTACGACATGGCCTTCATCGCCTTCGAGGGCGTGCAGATCGCAATGACCGTGGACATGGCCGTGCACGTGCTGCAAGGCGCGGCCAACGGCCTGAAATGGCTCGGGCAGAATGCCCAGCAGTTGTACCGCAACGTCTCGCAGCGCCTGCAAGCGGTGGGCGAGAACGCCAATCCGCTGGGCGACGTCGGCGACCCGGTCGACCCGATCAACGTCGACGTGGATGTCGACGTCGATGTGGATATCGACATTGACGTGGACATCGATGTGGACGTGGACATCGACGTCGACATTGATATCGACATCGACATCGACGTGCTGGTGGTCGACATCGACGTGGACATCGATATCGACATCGACACCGACAACGTGGTGGACAATGTCGATGTGACCGACACCGATGTCGACGTGGACATCGACACCGACGTCAATGTCGAGCCGGGGATGGTCCAGGGCCTGGTCAACAAGGTCGGCAACTGGATCATGACCAAGGGTTTCCCGGCGCTGGTCGAGAACCTGACGATCATGGTCGCGTTCCAGACCGCCGGGCAATTGCTCAACGCCTGGAAAGGCTCTTCCGAACAATACCTGGCCTCGCTCGCGCCGCAGCAGTCGACCGGCGTCGGCCTGCTGGTCAACAGCATGCTCAACACAGCCAACTCGGTGCAGACGCGCTGGACCACCTTCGCCCAGTACGTCAAAGAAGCCGCGCCGGACAACACCAGCCAGCAGATGAACATCGCCACGGTGCTGATGACCGCCAATGCCGACGCCGACAAGGCCCAGCAGGCCTGGCGCTGGTCGAGCGACGAGGAGAACGCGCTGGTCGCGCAGATGGCGGCCTGCAGCAGCGCCGACCAGGCCTACATCCTGCTCGGTGGCTACAGCTACAAGGGCCAGGTGTTGTCGATCAAGGTCGGTTGCAGCGTTGCGCTCAAATACCTCAACCGCGTAGCCGGCTAAGCCTTCGGCGAGGAGTTCTGCATGATCCATTCAACCGCGACTTCGGCCGGGACCGGCCCCGTCTATGCCAGCAAACAGGAACATGCCCAAGCCTGGGAAAGCCTGGCCCGTGACATCGCCCGCCAGCCGCCGCCGTCCGAGGCATCCGCCGCGCCGACGCCCCGCCAGAGCGCCGGGCAGCTGACGATCATCGGCTCGGGCATCGAAGCCATGGGCTTCAGCGTCGGCGACGAGGCCCTGCTCAAGGCGGCGGACAAGGTCTTCTACTGCGTCGCCGACCCGGCCACCACCGTCTGGCTCAAGCACCTGCGCCCGGACGCCTTCGACCTCTACGTGCTCTACGACGACAACAAGGTGCGCTACCACACCTATATGCAGATGAGCGAAGCCATGCTGCACCCGGTGCGGCAGGGCGAGCACGTGGTAGCGGTTTTCTACGGCCATCCGGGGATCTTCGTGCTGTCCACACACCGGGCGATTGCCATCGCCCGCCGCGAGGGTTACCGCGCGGTGATGCGCGCAGGCATCTGTGCCCTCGACTGCCTGTGCGCCGACCTTGGTATCGACCCCTGCCATCCCGGTCTGCAAACCCACGAAGCCACCGACATGCTGGTGCGCGACCGGGTGCCGGACCCAAGCCTGCATGTGGTGCTGTGGCAGGTCGGACTGATTGGCGAAATGGGCTTTCGCCGCGAAGGCTATATCAACGAGAACTTCTCAATCCTGGTGCAGTACCTGCAACAGCACTACGGCGACGATTACCCGATCACCCACTACATCGCCTCGCGTTATCCGGGGGTGGCGCCGGTGATCGAGCACTTCCCGCTCAGTGCCCTGCATGACCCGCAGATCCAGGTGCGCTTTACCGGCATCTCGACCTTCTACATCGCGCCCAAGGTCAGCCGGCCGAGCAACCGCGAGATGGCGATTCGCCTGGGCCTGCTCAAGGACCATGAAATCCTCAAGACCCCGACCAACCCGCAGCGCGAGGTCGACCGCTATGGCCCGCGCGAGCTGGCGGCGATTCGCCAGTTCGGCAACTTCCAGGTGCCGCAGGACTACCACTGGCAGGAATCCACTGCCGCCAGCCACTTCATCCTCGCCCTCAAGGACGATATCGGCCTGCGCGAGCGCTTTGCCGGCGACCCGGCCGGCACCGTCGACAGCGATGTGTTCCCCGGCCTGAGCGGCCGCGAGAAGCGCCTGCTGGCCACCGGCGACCCCGGCGCCATGCAGATTGCGGCCAAGGGCGTGTTTGCCAAGGACTCGAACAACAAGGCGTTCCTGCTGCAGATGCTGCGCAGCAAACGCCTCGCCGGCGAGGTGCGCAAGGCCTGCCTGGCCTGCGACACGCACAGCGGCAGCCAGCATCTGGAGGAAGTCGCGCGCTTCCAGGGCTGGCAGTTCGATGCCGCGAGCCTGGCGCAGGACATCGTCCTGCTCAACCGGCACGACAGCCTGCCGTGGACCGGGGTTTACCACAGCCCGGCGGCGCAGCGGCTGATCGTGATCGTCGGCGACATGGGCAAGCCCGAGCAGTGCCTGCTCTACGTCGACGGCCAGCCGGTGCGCCAGGCCCGTTATGAAAAAGGCATCCTCAAATGGGCGGCGGCCAGCGGCAACCTGCATAACGGTTTCCTGCGCAGCGACCTCGGCCCGGGGCGCAGGCGCCGGCTGATCGGCTCGATCTGGGCGGAGCACGACGAACTACCGGCCGAACATGCACTGATCGCCAACGCGCTGCAGCCCGGCGGATTGATGCCGGTGCATCTGGTCGGTGAACATCGCAACCCGCTCGGCGACACGCTGCAGATTGCCGTACATGAACAGCAGGTGCGATGCCAGCTCAACGGCCAGCCATTGGCCGGACAACTGAGCATCAGCGGCTGGTCGCTGTGCGTTGGGCAGACGCGCTTCGACTTGCAGGCGCTGGGTGCTCCGTTGCAACTGGGTCAGCGCTTCCAGCGCCTGGCGTCGTTCGGCGACGAATACTGGGGCCGCTATGTGCTGAGCAATCAGCTCAGCGACAGCCCGGCGGTGCTGCTCGACTGGTCGGCAGAGGGCCTGAGCGTCAACGGTCAGCCGGTCAAGGAAAGCCGCTTTAGCGAGCAGCGCCTGAGCTGGAACGGCGGCCCGGCGCTGGCGGCCAGCGGCACGCTGGAGCTGCTCTGGGACCCCATCACCCTGGACGCAGTGCTGTTCGGCAGCCTCGGCATTCCGGCCAACGGCAAGCTCAACTGCATCGGCGCCCGGCAGGCACCACGGGCCTTGCCAGCGCTCAATCCGTGGGCCGACCAGGGCCTTTCGGCGCAGGCCTGGGCCTGGTTGTACGGGCTCTGTGCGGCGGCCAGCACGGACGCTGCCGGGCTGATGCTGTGGCAGAAGTGGCAGAAGTACGCGTTCAGCACGGCGGTGATGAACCGCCAGTTGCACGCCGTGCTGCGCTAGGGGGCAGCGGGCCATGGAGCTTTTTCGTCACCAGCGTGCTGGCGGGCCGTGTGGGGTGTGGATGGCCAAGGTGGAGTACGACACGGCGGCGTTTCCCTTCCAGCAGATCGTCGCACGCGACGTCTACGGGGTAAGCGAACTGGCCCAGTTGCATCTGGCGCAGGCCGAACGTGACCGCTGGCGCAGCGATGAGCGCGCCGGCTATCAGGCCAACCTGCGCCTGCGCGAACGGATGAAAGGGCTGGCCGATGACTGCCCGCTGTACCAGGCCTACCATGCCTTTGCCCGCAACGTGATTGCCGCCGCGTTTGGCGGCAAGATCGCCTACGCCAACCAGCCGAAATGGCGCGTTCATCTGGCGCAGACCTGCAGTGTCAGTGCCTGGCACTGCGATGCCCAGGTAACCCGACGCAGCGACCAGTTGACGGTGTGGGTGCCCTTCGTCGATGTGCACGAGGGCAGCGCGATGCATGTCGAAACCGGGTATGGCCGGGCGGACTTCAGCCCGATTGCATTGCGCTATGGGCAAGCGCTGGTCTTCGATGGCGGCTATCTGGCGCATGGCACGCTGTACAACCATACCGACATCAGCCGGGTCAGCATGGACCTGCGTTTTGCCTGCCATCGTGGCACCACGGCAAGCTTCGAGCGCCTGCGCGAAGCCCGTCCTTCACCTCTGCCAACCTGGCCTTAGCATGCGCCGAGCCGATCGCGGGGCGAGCCCGCGCCTACAGGGTCGACACATTTCCTGCGGGAGCGGGCGGGTCCCGCGATAGGGCCCCTCAGTCAACCTCGACCCGCAGCCCTGCCGCCTGCCAATCCGGAAAGCCGCTGTCCAGCCGGCGTGCCTTGAAGCCGCGCTCGCGCAGCGCCGCCACCGCCTCCACCGACAGCACACACCAGGGGCCGCGGCAGTACGCGACGATTTCCTGCTGCGCCGGCAGCTCGCCCAGCCGCCGCTCAAGATCGGCCAGCGGAATATTGATCGCACCGGGCAGATGACCGCTGGCGAATTCCTCGGCCGGGCGCACGTCGAGCAAGGTCACGCTGTGCTCCTGCAAGCGTTCGATCAGCTCCAGCCGCGACATCGCCTCCAGACGATCCTGCCGCGCCCGGCTGTCGGCCAGCAGCTCGCGAATCGCCTGGCGGTTGAAGTCGGCCAATTGTCGCAAGGCCGCCAGCACATTGCCGATCGGTCCCTCGCCAAGGCGATAGAGCACGCGCTTGCCATCGCGACGGGTTTGCACGTAGCCGGCGCGGCGCAGGTGCTGCAAATGCTGCGAGGCATTGGCCACCGACAGTTCGCAGGTTTCGGCAAGGCGCTCGACCGAGCGCTCGCCCTGGGCAATGTGCGACAGCAGCTTGAGCCGGTGCGCATGCCCAAGGGTGCGCGCCAGCTCGGCGAGGTCGGAGAAAACATCGGTCGGGGATTCGTTCATTGACAGAACGCTAGCACTGACCAATCATTCAATCAATTAATTGAATGTTCATAAAACAACCAGCAAGGGGTATTTTATGTCGCAACTGCTCGATTTTGCTGTGCCGGCCCTCCTCATCGGTGTACTGGCCACCGCCCTCGCCGACCTCTGTGCGCTGTTGCAAAAACGTGTACTCGGCATGCAGGTGGCCAATTGGCCGCTGGTCGGGCGCTGGTTCGGCTACATTTTCCTCAAGGGCCAGTGGCGCCACGCAAGCATTGCCCGGGCACCGGCGCTGGCCGGCGAAGGCTTGATCGGCTGGGGCGCGCACTACCTGATCGGCGTGCTGTACGCCGGCTTGCTGCTGGCGTTGTGCGGTATCGACTGGGCGGCCAGCCCGAGCCTGCTGCCAGCCCTGGCTGTGGGCCTGGGCACACTGGTGGCGCCGTTTCTGCTGATGCAGCCAGGTATGGGCCTCGGTGTAGCGGCGTCGAACACGCCGCAACCGAACGCCGCGCGCCTGCGCAGCGTGCTGGCCCACGGCATTTTTGGCCTGAGCCTGTATGTCGCGGCGCAGCTGGTTGCGCCGCTCATCTAGGGCCGAAGCTCGCAAAGCGCTGTGTAAAGGGTAAGCTAGCGGCCAGGACGAACAACAAACCCGAAAAAAGGACAGGCTACATGAAGTACGATGACGCCTCCTGGCCAACCCCGAACGACGAGTGTCGACTGCGTCGAGGCCACCCGGTGCAGGCCCACCCGAGCGGTTTTTTCCTGGCCTGGGCAGCTTTCCAGGGCTTGCTCAGCCGCGATTTCGAAGCCGACTACGATGCCGAAATCGAAGCGCTGGCCGAGCGCCTGCTCACCCCCGGCGCGTTCCTGCGCTACTGCTGCGACGGTCAGTTGGTCGACGAAGACTTCAACGCCCGCGGCAATGCCTTCGTCGCCAACTACCTGAATGGCGACAACAGCGCGTTCCTCGCCGACGTCGAAGCGGTGCTGGCCAGCCCTTTCGCGGTGCTCGACAACTGGGACAACTTCGACCGGCTCAAGCCGCTGCTCGACCAGCGCTTCGCCCAGTGGCTGGCGCCGCGCTGATCAACGGCGCGGCCTGCACGCCACCTCCCCCTGCGCAGCTGCTCAGACGTCAATCCACGGCGCATACCGCCGGCGGCTGCGCAGCAATTGGATCCAGCGACTTCTGGACTGAATAGGGCCTATAAGCCACTATTGCCGGCAAACAGAGCCGGCGTCGCTCAGGAGACAGGAATGCCTATCGAATCAAAGCTGACCGAGCTGCTGCTGGCAGCCGCCCCAGAAGACATCAAGGTGCTCGTCGACCACCTCACCGATCAAGGCAACGGCCGCCTGGCGCTGGCTGCGGCAGTGCGCACGACGCTGGCACAGGCCTGGGAACAGCGGCGCTACACACGCACGGCGATTGAACTGATCGTCCACGAAATCAAGTTGTTCGGTGGCAACAGCCTGGTCAACCTGGTGCGCCGCGATGGCGTGTCGTATGAGGAAGTGGTGCGCGATGTTGCTGATCACCTGGGCCTGACGCAGAACAAGGACGACTCGATCACTACCGTGGAGCGGCGGATTCTCGTCGCCCAACTCGACAAGGGCTTTACCTCGATGACCGAGGCCGAGCATGTAGCATTGCTGCGCGCCGCCGCCGAACCGCTCAAGGGCAGCACCTACGGCTCTGCGTCCGGCTTTGGTTTCGACGCACTCAAGTCGACCCTCAAAGGTTCGAGCATCGCCGGCGCGGCGGCAGCGATGGTGCCTCGGGTGCTGGTCGCCAACCCCATCGGCGCGGCGGTGCTTGGCGTCGCCGGAGTACACGGCCTGGCCAAGCAGGCCTACCGCATCACCGTGCCCTGCGTGACGCAGATCGCCTACCTGCGCTACAAGGGAGGCCAGGCATGAACCCGCTTGCCAACCAGAGTTGGGCCATCGGTTGCTCGCAGGACCAGCAACTCATGCGTGTCGAGAGTTTGCCGAGCAGCAGTGCGGCCAGCGCCGCCCGCCGGGAAAAGCTCGACATTCAAGAGTCGGGCATAAGCCGCCTGGGCAGCATCGTCCAGGCCCTGCCGGGTTTGCTGACCCGCCAGGAGGTCACCAGCAGCCAGTACCTGCGCGTGGAGGTCAACGGCACGCTGGCCAAGGCCGCCGACGGCAACGGCTTGCGCGCCTTCGTGCGTGACGAGAATGGCAAGTTCGTCGAACACGCTCGGCTGTTCGAAAGCGACCGGCTGAAGACGCTGGTCAATACTGCCGCACTGTTCCAGATCGCTTCGGTCGTGGTCGCACAGCAACATCTGGCCGACATCAGTGCCAAACTGAGCGAAATCAAACAGGGCATCGAGCGCATAGAGGCCCACCTGCAGAACGAACGCCGCAGCACCATCGAAGGCATGCTCACCTATCTTCGCCAGGAGGCACCGTCAATTCTCGAAGGCGATCTGGCGCCTGCCGTGCTGGGCCAGCTGGAGCGTTTCGAGACAGACCTGACCAGCATTCAACTGCACCTGGCCAAAGATATGGACACGGCCATTGGCCTGGTCAGCGACATGAAGAACCCGGAGATGTTCGGCACCCGCCAGCTCACCGACAACCTGAACAAGCAACAGGACGATTTCCGCGCCTACGCCGAACAATGGCAGTTGTGCCTGGCCGGGCGTTCGGCGATCTGCCGCATGCTCGGCGCCAGGACGGATGACTACAAACGTATCGAACGGCGTCAGCAAGCGCTCTGTGCGCTGGCCGAGAGTTTCTTTGGCCGCGACGGGCAGCCACAACGGTTCAACGAGGCTATCGGCGGTCAGGCCGGCAAACTGAATTCGCGCTTCGAAAGCCGTTCGGTGATTCAGGCCAACAAGCTGGCCATCGAGTTGGCCACCGAGAAACACGTGATGCCGCTGATTACCCAGGCGCGCTCGAATGTCGAGCAACTGCAGGGCTACCTGACTCCGACCCAGGGCCATGAGCCGGTGGTGATGGAGTTGGAGATACGCGGCGACCGGCTGATTGCCGCGCATGCGTTGCGCTGAGTGCGTCTGACCTTCAAGGAAGAAATAAGCCGTGAACCCATATTTCAGCGTTGATGAAGATGCGGTTCTGCCGCCTCTGCCTAAGGTTGGCTATGCCCGAATAGACGACATCGAGTACTCCACCAGCAACAGGATGGTACGCGTCACTTTCGATATGGTCGATGCCGAGTGGATGGATAACCGCCTTGCTGCTCGGGGGGGCAATCCTCTGACGTCGGAAGATTTCGTGCAGATGCCATTGTTTCACCTTGAGATGGCGATGAAGACCAGACGATTCCAGCGTCTGAAGCGCTTTCGATTCCACAATATTTCCACCTGGTACACCTTACATCTAAATCCTCATGGCCAACGGGCCATTCTGTATGCCAACCAGTCGGCCCGCTCGACACCGGTGGCGGTCAAAGTGCGGCGCTGCGAGCGCAGCCCAGAACTTACGAAGACGTTCGACCTCGGGACGCCGACTTCAGAGCTGAACCCAACCATCACGGCACTGCTTGGCAAAATCGACAGTGAGCGCGTGATCGTCTTCGATGTTGGCCAGGGTAGTGCGAACGGCCTAATACGTGACGGGCAGTCATCTTCGCTGTACTTCGATACCGGTGCAGGTGTCTACGGCAACCAGCACACCCGACCGACCAACATCGATTTGCCGGCAGACAATGTCGATGTAGTGATCTTGTCGCACTGGGATGGCGATCACTGGGCCGGAGCGACGCTTGAGCACAATCGAGAGTTACTGAAAAAGATCTGGATCGCCCCCAAGCAAGTGGTCGGCCCGAGCCACAAGGCCTTCGCGGATAGCATCAAGCAAGGCAATCTCATCCTCCTGGAAATGGGCGAGACCGTTGCACAGGTTACTCTGGCCAGTGGCCGACAACTGCGGCTCGCACAGGGCACTAACCGCAGTACGCGCAACGACGGCGGTCTGGTGCTTTGCATTGACAACCCCCAGCGCACTGCCAGCATGCTCCTGCCTGGCGACTGTGACTACTCGTACTTCAAGCACTTGGACGTTAACCCCCTCAAGGGCCTAGTCGTTCCACATCATGGCGCTCGCCTGGAAAGTCAGGCAGCTGACATTCCGACCCGACACCTCGACGGCGCGACGCTGGCCTACTCGTTTGGCCCGTCTAACAGACATGGTCCGACTCACGTGCGCCATCCTACTGCGGCGAGCGTTGAGCAACACAGCGCCTGGAATCACGCCGGCTGGAACCCCGCCAGCCCCGGTGTCGGCCTGCCAACCGGCGAGGTCAGGGCTACCTGCGAACACCCGCCCGGAACCCACCGCGGCGACGTCTATCTGGATTGGTGATTTCGGCCCGGCAGCGGGCCGCCGTCTTCTCTCATGTTGTTTCCCCAGTGAACCAGCCTCGATAAAAATGGTCTTTGCGCTGGTGACTTGTGCATGGTCCGGCCATGGCAAGCCACGGGGAGGTGCAACGGTTATCGCCCCTTTTTAAGTCACCCAGTCACCAGTGGCGGCAGGCCTGCGGCCAGTGGCTTTTCATTTTTTCGTTCATGGGGATGATAACCATGCTGAACATTCGTACCGCCGGGGTGCGCCGCGTGGCACTGCCGGCACTGGTTGCCGCGCTGCTGACCAGCGCCCTGCCCGTGCATGCCGAAGAGGCATCGAGCGACGCTCGCTGGGTCAGCGACAACCTGACCACCTACGTGCGCAGCGGGCCCACCGATGGCCATCGGCTGGTGGGCACGCTCACGTCCGGGCAGAAGGTCAAACTGCTGAGCAGCCAGGGCAGCTACAGCCAGGTGCGCGGCGAGTCCGGCGACACCGTGTGGATTGCCAGCAGCGACCTGCAGAGCGTGCCCGGCCAGGCCGAGCGGCTGCCGCAGTTGACCGCGCAAGTGGCGCAATTGAGCGCCGAATTGAAAAACGTCGACGACCGCTGGAAGATCCGCGTGCAGGGCATGCAGGAGACGCTGGATTCGCGCAAGGCGCTGATCGATGAGCTGGAAGCGCGCAGCAAGGCACTGAACAGCGAACTGGGCGAAGCGCAATCGGCACTGCGGGCCAGCCAGGCAAAGCTGGGCGATGAAAACAAGCAGGTGCTGATGCGCTACATGGTCTACGGCGGCGGGATTGCCGGGGCCGGGTTGCTGGCGGGGTTGCTCCTGCCAATGCTGAGTCGCGGGCGTAAGCGCAACGATCGCTGGTTTTAACCTCAAGGGGCCCCTCGCCGCATTCGGCGAGCGCAGTTCACGGCCCGGCGTACGCCGCCGAGGGGGGGCTGCAACGCGCTATAGAAGCAGGGCTTATGCTTCATCAGTAATATTCGTTTTGCTGAGACCGCGCGGGTTGCCATAGTGGCGGCCCGCTTTTGATTTCAGGAACCTACGGATGTCTGCTGAAACGTCGTTGGCCACCTTGATCCGCAGCATGCGGCCACAACTGAATCAAGGCACCTATGTGTTCTGCACGGTCGGCGATTGGGGCGCGATTGCACCGGGCGATGTCATCGGCAGTTTCCGCGAGGCCGAAGGCTTGACCCTGATTCTGCAGCGCGAACGGGCTGCAGCGCTAGGGTTGAGCTTCAGCTACGAGGCGGCGTGGATCACCTTGACCGTGCATTCGTCGCTGGCGGCTGTGGGGCTGACGGCGGCGTTCGCCAGCGCACTGGGGCAAGCCGGGATCAGTTGCAATGTGCTGGCAGCGTTTTATCACGACCATATTTTTGTCGCGCAGGCCGATGCGCAGCGGGCGATGGCGGTGCTCGAAGGGTTGGCGGCGCAGGCTTGATCCCTCTGCCACGGTCGCCGGCAGGCCAGCGCCCACAGGGCACCCCGTACGTGGGGCGAGACCTTCAGATCACCACGTTGCGCACAAAGCGAGTCGCCACCGCCCCATCGTTGCGATACGCATGCACCCGGTTGCTGCCGAACGAGTAGAACTCGCCGGCCGCCAGGCGATGCTGCTGATCCTCGATCACCAGGGTCAGCTCGCCTTCGCACACATACAACTGCTCGCTCCAGCCATCGGCGTCGGCTTCGGCCGAGTACACCTCGCCCGGCTCCAGGCGCCACTCCCATAGCTCCACCTCGCGGCTGGCAGCAGAACTCGCCAGCAGTGTGGCCTTGCTCCCAGGATGCACGCCGGTCCAGGCCAACTCGTTGATCCGACTCGGATCGCGGTTGTCCGGCGCCTGGATCAAGTCGCTGAACGCTACCTCAAGCGCCTCGGCCAGCCGGTCGAGGGTGGTCAGGCTGACATTCTTCTCGCCGGCCTCGATCGCCACCAGCATCCGCCGGCTCACCCCGGACTTTTCCGCCAAGGCACTCTGGCTCAGCTCGGCGGCATGGCGCAGACGACGAATGTTCTGGCTGACGTGTTGCAGCACGGAGGCGCGCTGACTGGAATCTTTGTGCACTATATTGCTCACTGGTAGGGGCTGCGCAGTATACTGCCCACTTTGGCGCATTGTGCGTCGCCCCTCCCCTGCGTGCAAGGCCATGACCCCAACGACTTCCCGGCAACGCCCCTCCCTTTCCTTCCGGCTGAGCAAAGCAGAACTGGTGCTGGTGTTCATCACCCTGCTCTGGGGCGGAACCTTCCTGCTGGTGCACAACGTGATGACGGTCAGTGGCCCGATGTTCTTCGTCGGCCTGCGCTTTGCTGCGGCGGCGCTGTTCGTCGGCCTGGTCAGCTGGCGCTCGCTGTCCGGGCTGACCGCGCTCGAACTCAAGGCCGGCGTGCTGATCGGCGCGTCGATCATGCTCGGCTACGGCTTACAGACCGTCGGCCTGCAAACCATCAGCAGCAGCCAGTCGGCGTTCATCACCGCCTTATACGTGCCCTTCGTGCCGCTGCTGCAATGGCTGGTGCTCGGCCGCCGTCCGGGCCTGATGCCAAGCCTGGGCATCGGCCTGGCGTTTGCCGGGCTGATGCTGCTGGCTGGCCCGGCCGCAGGCTCGATCCACTTCAGCCCCGGCGAAATTGCCACCCTGGTCAGCGCCGTGGCTATCGCTGCCGAGATCATCCTGATCAGCACCTACGCCGGCACGGTCGACGTCCGCCGGGTGACCGTGGTGCAACTGGCCACCGCCTCGGCACTCTCGTTCATGATGGTGGTGCCGACCCAGGAACGCCTGCCGGACTTCTCCTGGCTGCTGGCCCTCAGTGCCCTGGGCCTGGGCGCAATGAGCGCGGTAATCCAAGTGGCGATGAACTGGGCACAGAAGTCGGTTTCGCCAACCCGAGCTACGCTGATCTACGCAGGCGAACCAGTCTGGGCCGGCATCGTCGGGCGCATTGCCGGCGAACGTCTGCCGGTGCTGGCATTGCTCGGCGGGCTGCTGATCGTAGTAGCGGTGATCGTCAGCGAACTGAAGGTAAGACGCCGCGATGTCACAGACAACCTCGACGAACCTGCGCGAGAAGAGCGCGAGGCAGGATAATCCCGGCCAGCGACACCTCGGTTTTGGTAAAAAACTGTTATAAAAAAATGCTTTATTGGCGCGCCCTTGTAGGATTCTGCGACAGCTTGCGGGTTGGTGATCGACGGGGCGCCACGTATGATCCCTTACAAACCTCTGCAGATTAGAAATCTATGTCCTTGATAGTTCTACTGCTTCTGCCGTTTGTTGGCAGCTGTCTGGCGGCCGTTTTGCCGCACAACGCACGTAACACCGAATCCTTGCTGGCCGGCCTCGTCGCCTTGGTCGGCACGGTTCAGGTGGCGTTGCTGTACCCCCAGGTCGCCGACGGCGGCGTGATCCGCGAAGAAATCCTCTGGCTGCCGAGCCTGGGCATGAACCTGGTCCTGCGCATGGACGGCTTCGCCTGGCTGTTCTCGCTGCTGGTACTGGGTATCGGCACCCTGGTGTCGCTGTACGCGCGCTATTACATGTCGCCGCAAGACCCGGTACCGCGGTTCTTTGCCTTCTTCCTGGCGTTCATGGGCGCCATGCTCGGCCTGGTGATCTCGGGCAACCTGATCCAGATCGTGTTCTTCTGGGAACTCACCAGTCTGTTCTCGTTCCTGCTGATCGGTTACTGGCACCACCGCGCCGACGCCCGCCGTGGCGCCTACATGGCCCTGATGGTAACCGGCGCCGGCGGACTATGCCTGCTGGCGGGGGTGCTGCTGCTCGGCCATGTCGTCGGCAGCTATGACCTGGACAAGGTCCTGGCTGCTGGCGAACTCATCCGCAATCATGCCCTCTACCCAATCCTGCTACCGTTGATCCTGCTCGGTGCCCTGAGCAAAAGCGCGCAATTCCCCTTCCACTTCTGGCTGCCGCATGCCATGGCGGCGCCCACGCCGGTCTCGGCCTACCTGCACTCGGCGACCATGGTCAAGGCCGGGGTGTTCCTCCTGGCCCGGCTGTGGCCGGTGCTCTCCGGCAGCGAAGAATGGTTCTGGATCGTCGGCGGCGCCGGCGCCTGCACCCTGCTGCTGGGCGCCTATGCGGCGATGTTCCAGAACGACCTCAAGGGCCTGCTGGCCTACTCCACCATCAGCCACCTGGGGCTGATTACCCTGCTGCTCGGCCTGAACAGCCCGCTGGCCGCGGTGGCCGCGGTGTTCCATATCCTCAACCACGCCACCTTCAAGGCCTCGCTGTTCATGGCCGCCGGGATCATCGACCACGAAAGCGGCACCCGCGACATCCGCAAGCTCAGCGGGCTGTTCCGCTTGATCCCGTTCACCGCGACACTGGCCATGGTTGCCAGTGCCGCGATGGCCGGTGTGCCATTGATGAACGGTTTCCTGTCCAAGGAAATGTTCTTCGCCGAAACCGTATTCATCAGTTCCACCGCCTGGGTCGAAACGGCGCTGCCGGTCATCGCCACCCTTGCCGGCACCTTTAGCGTGGCCTATGCGCTGCGCTTCACCGTCGATGTGTTCTTCGGCCCGCCGGCCAGCGAGCTGCCGCATACCCCGCACGAGCCGCCACGCTGGATGCGCGCGCCGGTCGAGCTGCTGGTACTCGCCTGCCTGGTAGTGGGGATCTTCCCGGCACAGTCGGTCGGCCCGCTGCTGGCCGCCGCCGCATTGCCGGTGGTTGGCGGCACCTTGCCGGACTATAGCCTGGCGATCTGGCACGGCTGGAACGCCCCGCTGATCATGAGCCTGATCGCCATGAGCGGCGGCATCCTGCTTTACCTGGCACTGCGCAACCAGCTCAAGCTTGGCCGCTTCAGCTATCCGCCGCTGATCGAACGGTTCAATGGCAAGCGCCTGTTCGAACACGGCCAGGTGCTACTGATGCGTATCGCCCGCCGGGTCGAACGCAGCCTGACCACCCGTCGCCTGCAGAAGCAGTTGTTCATGCTGGTGCTGATGGCCTTCCTCGCCGGCTTGCTGCCGATGCTGCACAGCGGCCTGAGCTGGGGTGACCGGCCGAAGATTCCCGGCTCCAGCGTATTCGTCATGCTCTGGCTGATCGCCATTGCCTGCGCCCTGGGCGCCGCCTGGCAAGCCAAGTACCACCGGCTGGCAGCCCTGACCATGGTCAGCGTCTGCGGCTTGATGACCTGCATCACCTTCGTCTGGTTCTCTGCGCCCGACCTGGCCCTTACCCAGCTGGTGGTGGAAGTGGTCACCACGGTGCTGATCCTGCTCGGCCTGCGCTGGTTACCACGGCGAATCGAAGGTGTCTCGCCACTGCCCGGCAGCCAGGAGCGCGCGCGCCTGCGGCGTCTGCGCGACCTGATCCTGGCGATGCTGGTCGGCAGTGGCATGGCCGTGTTGTCGTACTCGATGCTCACCCGGCAAACGCCGAACGACATTTCCACCTTCTACCTCAGCCGCGCCCTGCCCGAAGGCGGTGGCAGCAACGTGGTCAACGTGATGCTGGTGGACTTCCGCGGCTTCGACACCCTCGGCGAAATCACCGTACTGGCCGCCGTGGCCCTGACCGTGTACGCCCTGCTGCGCCGCTTTCGCCCACCGAAGGAGAGTATCCAGTTGCCGGCCCAGCAACGCCTACTGGCCCCGGACGTGGTCACCGACCTGGTCAACCCGCGCAATGCTGCCGATACCGCGCTGGGCTTCATGATGGTTCCGGCTGCCCTGGTGCGCCTGCTGTTGCCGATTGCCTTCATCGTCTCGATGTACCTGTTCATGCGCGGCCACAACCTGCCCGGCGGCGGCTTCGTCGCCGGCCTGGTGATGTCGGTGGCATTCATCCTGCAGTACATGGTGGCCGGCACCCAGTGGGTCGAGGCCCAGATGAGCCTGCGCCCGCTGCGCTGGATGGGCACCGGGCTGCTGTGCGCGACTCTCACCGGGGCTGGCGCGCTGGTCTTCGGCTATCCGTTCCTGACCACCCACACAGCTCATCTGCACCTGCCGCTGCTCGGCGATATCCACGTCGCCAGCGCGCTGTTCTTCGACATCGGGGTGTTCACCGTGGTGGTCGGCTCGACCCTGCTGATCCTCACTGCGCTGGCCCACCAGTCGGTGCGTAGCCACCGGCCCGGGGCCCAGGCCAAACCCACCTGCACAGGAGCCGCCTGATGGAAGAAGTCATTGCAATAGCCATCGGCGTGCTCGCCGCCTCGGGGGTCTGGCTGATCCTGCGGCCGCGAACCTATCAGGTGATCATGGGCCTGTGCCTGCTGTCGTACGGGGTCAACCTGTTCATCTTCAGCATGGGCAGCCTGTTTATCGGCAAAGAGCCGATCATCAAGGACGGCGTGCCGCAAGACCTGCTCAATTACACCGACCCGTTGCCTCAGGCCCTGGTGCTGACCGCCATCGTCATCAGTTTCGCCATGACCGCGTTGTTCCTGGTCGTGCTGCTGGCTTCGCGCGGCCTGACCGGCACTGACCACGTCGATGGTCGGGAGGCCAGCGAATGAGCCTGATGAACCAACTGATCGTCGCGCCGATTTTGCTGCCGTTGCTGACCGCCTCGATCATGATGCTGCTCGGCGAAAAACACCGCCCGCTGAAGGCGAAAATCAACCTGCTGTCGAGCCTGGCCGGGCTGGGCATCGCCGTAAGCCTGCTGTGGTGGGTGCAGGAGCAGGGCCAGGCCAGTTCGATTGGCGTCTACCTGCCAGGCAATTGGCCGGCACCGTTCGGTATCGTGCTGGTGGTCGATCGTCTGTCGGCGCTGATGCTGGTGCTCACCGGGGTGGTCGGGGTCAGTGCGCTGATGTTCGCCAGCGCACGCTGGGACCGCGCCGGTTCCAGTTTCCATGCGCTGTTCCAGATCCAGTTGATGGGCCTGTACGGCGCCTTCCTGACCGCCGACCTGTTCAACCTGTTCGTGTTCTTCGAAGTCCTGCTGGCCGCCTCCTACGGCTTGATCCTGCACGGCTCCGGTCGGGCGCGGGTCAAGGCCGGCCTGCACTACATCGCCATCAACCTGCTCGCCTCGTCGCTGTTCCTGGTGGGCGCGGCGATGCTCTACGGGGTGACCGGCACGCTGAACATGGCCGACCTGGCGCTGAAGATCCCGCTGGTACCGGAAGCCGACCGCGGCCTGCTGCATGCCGGCGCAGCCATCCTCGCCACGGCGTTCCTGGCCAAGGCCGGGATCTGGCCGCTGAACTTCTGGCTGGTGCCGGCCTACTCGTCGGCCAGCGCCCCGGTGGCCGCACTGTTCGCGATCATGACCAAGGTCGGCATCTACACCGTGTTGCGCCTGTGGACCCTGCTGTTCTCCGGGCAGGCCGGGGCTTCGGCGTTCTTTGGCGGCGAATGGCTGGTGTACGGCGGCCTGGCCACCCTGGGCGTGGCAGCCGTGTCGATCCTGGCCGCGCAGCGCCTGGAGCGCATGGCCAGCCTGAGCATCCTGGTCTCGGCCGGGATCCTCCTGGCGGCCATTGGTTTCGGCCAGCCAGCGCTGACCGCCGGTGCGCTGTTCTACCTGGTCAGCTCGACCCTGGCACTCTGCGCGCTGTTCCTGCTGGCCGAGTTGATCGAGCGTTCGCGTTCGGCCAACGAGATCCCGCTGGAGGACGACGGCGAAAACCTGCCACCGCCGCTCGAATCGCTGCAGCCGCCCAAGGGCATCAACCTCGACGACGAACAGAAGGCCGTGATCGGTCAGGTGATCCCCTGGACCATGGCTTTCCTCGGCCTCAGCTTCATTGCCTGCGCGCTACTGATCATCGGCATGCCACCGTTGTCGGGGTTCATCGGCAAGGTCAGCCTGATCAGCGCGCTATTCAACCCAGCAGGTTTGGGCGGGCCGCCCGGGCCAGCGCTGTCGCTGGCCGGTTGGACCCTGCTGGCGCTGCTGATCCTTTCCGGCATGGCCTCGTTGATCGCCCTGACCCGCGTCGGCATCCAGCGCTTCTGGACGCCACAGGAGCGCCCTTCGCCGCTGCTGCGGCGCAACGAGTGCATCCCGATCGTGCTGCTGCTCGGCCTGTGCGTGCTGCTCAGCGTGCGGGCCGAACCGCTGCTGCGCTACACCCAGGACACCGCCGCGTCGCTGCAGGATCCGCAACACTACGTCGACGCGGTGTTCAGCACCCGGGCCATTGCGGGCCCGACCGCGCATAACCTTGCCGGGCAGGTGCAACCATGAAACGACTGTTCCCCGCCCCGCTGCTGTCCCTGGCCTTGTGGCTGCTGTGGCTGGTACTTAACCTTTCGCTGAGCCCGGGCAACCTGTTGCTCGGCGCCTTGCTCGGCGTTGTCGCGCCGTTGCTGATGGCACCGCTGCGGCCATTGCCGGTACGCATCCGCCGCCCGGGGGTGATCCTGCGCCTGATCGGCCGTGTCGGTATCGATGTGCTGGTTTCCAACCTGCAGGTGGCCCGCGGGGTATGGCGTGCCAAGCAGCATCCACCGCACTCGCGCTTCGTCCGCATCCCGCTGGCATTGCGCGATGCCCATGGCCTGGCAGCGCTGTCGATGATCACCACCGTGGTACCCGGTACCATTTGGTCGGAGTTGGCCCTGGACCGCAGTGTGCTGTTGCTGCACGTGTTCGAACTGGACGACGAAGCGCCATTCATCCAGCACTTCAAGGACACCTACGAACGCCCACTGATGGAGATTTTCGAATGACCGGGTTGCTCGACAACGCCATCCTCGCCAGCCTGCTGATCTTCGCCGTGGCCATGGCCCTGACCCTGGTAAGGCTGTTCCGCGGGCCCTCGGCCCAGGACCGGGTACTGGCGCTGGACTACCTGTACATCCTGGCGATGCTGATGATGCTGGTGCTCGGCATTCGCTACGCCAGTGACACCTACTTCGAAGGGGCACTGCTGATTGCGCTGTTCGGCTTTGTCGGCTCGTTCGCCCTGGCCAAGTTCCTGCTGCGCGGCGAGGTGATCGAATGACTGCGGCCCATCAACTGCCACTGTGGCTGGAAGTGTGCACGGCGATCCTGTTGCTGGTCAGCAGCCTGTTCGCCCTGACGGGCGCAGTCGGCCTGCTGCGCTTAAAGGATTTCTTCCAGCGCATGCACCCGCCCGCGCTGGCCTCGACCCTGGGCACCTGGTGCGTAGCGCTGGCCTCGATCCTGTATTTTTCCGGGCTGAAGGCATCGCCGGTGCTACACGCGTGGCTGATCCCGATCCTGCTGGCGATCACCGTACCGGTGACCACCCTGCTGCTGGCCCGCGCCGCGCTGTTCCGTAAGCGCATGGCCGGTGACGACGTACCGGAAGAAGTCAGCAGCAGCGGCGATCGCGGTCACTGATCGGCACCGGGCGCGGCGGCCTGGCGCTGCAATTCGCGGCGGACCATGGCCGCATATTCGGCGGGGCTCAGCTGATACAGCTGCGCCGCCACCCAGTTGAGCCATGCCCCTTGCAAGCTTTCGCGGCGGGCCAGCCATTCCCGGGCCTGGACCTCGGCGCGCAGTTGATGTTGCGCATGGAACGCAGCGCGGTCGGGCCGCGCGGGGCGGTGATCGTGCACGCTCACTCGCTGGCCTTGAAGGTCAATTCGCCCTTGCGCCATTTGGCCGCTTTGCCAATGGCTGCCTTGAGCGGCTTGGTCAGGCCTTCGAGCAACTGCTGGTGAGCCGCGAAGACCATGACCACGCCCTGCCCTTCGCGGAACACGATCCCTTCGCCTTCCGGCACCGAGACAAAGGCGTAGTCGCCCAAGCCATACACCGTCAGTTTGATCTCGCGAAAGCGAATTTCCATCTTGCCGCCCTCACGGCTGGGCAACACGGCGGCGCGAAAATGATCACCCACTTTCAGCTCAAGGCGCTGCTTGTCATCGACCACCAGGGCATCTGCGGTATCGATCTCGGCGAAGTAAACGCCTTCCGGGCTTTGCTCGGCGATATAGACGAACCGCCCTTGGAACTGTTTGACCAGCTTGGCCCGAAGGTCACCAAGCACGAACAGGGCATGCATATCCAGATTGCTGACTGCCAATGAAAATTCCTCAACACACTTTTACACCGTCGTCGGGCGGGCACCGAGGCTCCGCGACCACGCCGGCTGTTCGATTTAGGAGTCTGAAAGACTAGTGAATTCGTGCAGGAAAAGCCTGAGCCGATTGGCGGCTGATATCGCAAGAAAGCGCACGACTTTCTGTCAGACAACGCCGAACGGCAGCTTTTCAGCAGATTTCCCCAACAGGCACCGCGATTTCTGACATTAAAACTGCAGAAAAAATGCGATAGCTGAAGGAAAGTCCGCGACAGGTGGGCTTTGGGGTAAGCACTCTCACTGCACAAGGAAGGGAATATGCACGAAAACACAGAAACCCGTCGAGTAGCCGAAGGCGAAATTCCTGTTCGATGTAGGCTAATTTACCTCCCACGGTACGTCGTCATCCCTGCCGGCAGGGGATTTTTCCACATTACCGAGTATGCCACCGGGCGAGTCAAAGGTTTCCGGCGCACGCACAACGCCGCCTGCGCCCTGGCCCGCACATTGGAACATTGACTCAGCAGGCGTGACGCGCAGCCTGCGTCGCCGGCTCAGGGTTCAACTGCGCCAGCCAGGCCGCGCGACACTCCATCGCCTCGCTGCGGCTGGCGAACGCAGTGCCGCGGCGCTCGCCATTCACCAGCACCACCCAGCACACGCGTACCCCAATGGCACGAAACGACATGGGCACGCCACTGCCGATCATCACGGCCACATCGACTTTGCTATGCATGATTCCCTCCGGAATTTCATTAGCAACCTAACGATGCGCACATGATACGGCCGTGTCAGCAACGGAAAAAGCTATCCCCCGCATAGCTGTTTTGCATCAACGGTAACAAACCCGACTCAGGCCCGCGCCATGCGCTCCGGTTTGTAGCCCAGACGCAGGCCGCCCCAGTGTCGGCCCTTGACCTGAACCGGCACCGACAGGTCGTGCATCAGTTCACCGGTATCGCGGGTGTAAGTCTGCAGCAGCACCGGTTGCTGGTGGCTGCCACAGCGGATGCCGGTGCGGTCGTCGAACTTGCGTTTGCTGCGGTTATGCGCAGTATCGCTGGCTTCGTCGCCGGTCAGTGGCTGGTTGAAGGCATTGTTGTGAGTGGGCACATAGCCCTGCTGGGTGCAGGCGATGGCAAAGATCAGCCCTTCATGCTCCTTGAGCAACGGTTCCTGGATCGACGGCAATACCTGGTCGGTGTACTGGTCGAAGCGGGTGTGATAACGCGTCGGCCGGGTGCCGGGCATCACCTGATACTGCCGGTCGAACAGATCGTCGAGGCTGATGCGACCTTGGTCGATATCACGCTCGAACTGTTCGGCAATCTGTTCCGCACCGCGCCGCGCCAGGTCATAGACGCGCTGGTGATAGTCGTCCAGGCCAACCTCGGCGAGGCGCTCGCTGATGCTTTCGGCCTGCCCTTCCATTTGCACCGCCGCTTCGGCCAGGCGCTGGGTCTGCTGGTCGCTGACCTCCAGATCGCTGCGCATCTGCGCCACGGCGGCGAACAGGCTATCGAGCTGGACGCGGGTGGTTTCGGTGCCCTCGGCAATCTCGCCGATCTGCTCTTCGACGCCGGCCGCCAGCCCGGCGATGCTGTCGAGCTGCTCGCCGGTATGCTCGACCTGATCGACGCCGCTGTGCAGGTCATCTGCCAGCGTACGGATCTGTTCCACCACCTGAGCGGTGCGTTGCTGGATATCGGCGACCATCTGTCCGACTTCCTCGGTGGCACTGGCGGTCCGGCCGGCCAGACCGCGCACTTCGTCGGCGACCACGGCGAAACCGCGGCCATGATCGCCAGCGCGTGCGGCCTCAATGGCGGCGTTGAGCGCAAGCAGGTTGGTCTGGCTGGCGATAGTCTGAATCACCAGGGTGACTCGGGCGATGTCTTCGCTGCGTTGATGCAGCGCCTCGATCAGCTCGCGGCTGGCGCTGGCACGGCTGCTCAACTGGTGCATGCGCTGGATCGACTCGGCCAGCACGGTGCGCCCGGCGGCGCTGCTCTGGTGGGCCTCGCGGGCCGCCACCAGGGCTTGCTGACTGAGCGTAGAAGTGACTTTTTCGGTGCCGATCATGACTTCGGCGCTGCTGACGATCTGCGCGGCAGAACTCAGTTGCGACTGTAATTTATCGGCCAGCTGGCGCACCGCGAAGGCCACCCCGGCGGCGGACAAGGCATTATGGCTGGTGGTTTGCGCGAGGTCGCGGGTGAGTTCGGCCAGCGGATCGCCAGCGTCGACAATCGGCTGCGGCGCGCGCCGCAGGCGTGGCAGCCAGAGGGTCAGTAATGCCAGTGGCAGGCACAGGTATACCGACACCTCGGCGAAGGCCATGGCCAACAGCAGCGCCGTCAGTACCAGGCTTTGCAAAACCGTGCCAGGCAGAGATCCTTCTCGCATCATAACGTGGGCTCCAGCAATGTCGTTTTTGTGACGGTATTAAACGCCACTATTACGCCATTAGCTATGCTGCCTTGGCCGGGTGTTGATGCAGAGCAATGAACCGTTCAAGCCCCGCGACAGGCACAATGCAAAAGCCCCAGGGTTCTACCCCCGGGGCTTTTCTCGACGACCCGCGCGAATCAGGCCTGACGCTGGTGCTTGTCGATCTGCTCGTGGCGCTCTTGCGCTTCGATGCAGTATTTGGTCGTCGGGCTGATCAGCAGGCGCTTCAGGCCGATCGGCTCGCCGCTGTCGTCGCACCAGCCGAAGCTCTCGTCGCCAATGCGGTCCAGTGCCATTTCCAACTGCGGCAGCAAACGCTGATCGCGGTCGATAACGTTGACCAGCCAGTGACGCTCTTCTTCAACCGAGGCGGCATCGGCAGGATCGGCAGGCGTATCCAGGCTCTCGATGGCTACACGGCTTTGCTCGATACGTTCCTGGGTCTCGATCTTCATCGACTGCAACAGCGCAGTGAAGAAGGCCAGTTGCTCGGCGTTCATGTAGTCATCGGCCGGCATGGCCAGTAACTTTTCCTTTGTCATTGATTTCTCTATAAAAAAATACGTGCATTAAGGCGAATCGGGTGCCCCCGCAGATAGCCTCTGCGGCGACGGAATTCTTCAAGCACCTTCCGGCACTCAATTTACAGGGGGCGGCAGTCTAAGGCCGAGATTCGCGGTGGGCAACAGAAATGACAGGGGTTTTGTCCGAAAAAGCCCTTTTGCCCAGCGTAATCCGCCACAAAGGGCTTCGCCCGTGGCAGTCGGGTGCAGACTGGCACGGGTTGGGCGCTGATTTCAATCGACATATCCGCTCACACTTGCCCTGGCAACAGACCGGATAAACCCGGCTCGGTTCACATCACGGCTTCGTCCGTGCGCCGTAGTTCACCGATTTTCTCCAGCCGCGCACGGACGATATTACGGCTGATCGCCAGCAAACGCCCAGTCTGCAGCTGATTACCATGACAGAAACGATAGGCCGTGCGGAACACGGTTTCCTCGATATGCTCGTACAGCTCGGGAATATTCTGCTCGAACAGGGCAATCAACGCCGCTTCAAGGTCCGCCGGCGCAGCCGGCAGGCGCAGCGGTTGCGCACGTTCTTCCTGGCGGATGCCCACCGAACGCATATCCACCAGGTGCAGGTCGGCGGGCTGCACCACCTGCTGACGGCACACCAGCAAGGCGTGATGAATGGCGTTTTCCAGCTCACGGATATTCCCCGGCCAACTGTGCCCGAGCAGCTTGCGCTCGCTTTCCAGGCTCAGGCTCGCGCGGCTGTAGCCGAGGCGCTGGCAATGCTCTTCAAGGAAGAACTCGGCCAGCGGCAGAATATCTCCGGGCCGCTCGCGCAGCGGTGGCAGGCGGATGGTGGCGACGTGCAGACGATAGAACAGGTCTTCGCGAAAATGCCCGGCCACCACCGCATCGGCCAGGTTGACGTTGGTCGCCGCCACCAGCCGCACATTGATCGGGATCGGCGTGCGCGAGCCGAGGCGCACGACTTCACGCTCCTGCAACACACGCAGCAGCTTGACCTGCATGTTCAGCGGCAGGTCGCCGATTTCATCGAGGAACAGCGTGCCGCCATTGGCCGCCTCGAACCAGCCGGCCTTGCTGTTGGTGGCGCCGGTGAAGGCGCCCTTCTCATGGCCGAACAACTCGCTCTCCACCAGGGTTTCGGCGAACGCCCCGCAGTTCACCGCCACGAACGGTTCGCGGCCACGTCGGCTGAGCTGGTGGATATGCCGCGCGACCAACTCCTTGCCGGTACCGGTTTCGCCGATGATCAACGTGTTGGCCTCGCTCGGCGCCAGACGCTCGATGCGGCTCAGCAGCTCCTGCGAGCGCGGGTCCTTGAACACCAGCACGGTGGCACGAACGGACTTGGTCAGTTGCCTGGCGTTGGGATGGGTAATCAGCGACATGGTGCATTCCTGGCATTAATAGCGCAGGCCCATAGTGCACGAAACAAAATAGAACAAATAATTATTAATTAGTCTTTGTATATTCCATTTTCAACTATCAAGCAGTATTGCTGCGCCAGCAGCAATCGAGCAACAGCGGATGTCTGTCGATCAGCATCCAGCCCCTCTGGCACACCCGCACATCTGCATCGAACGCCCGTTTTCAAAGGGCTGCGCGGCAGTTATCGAAGGCTGGCACGCATTTCGCTCAAGGCCTTGGCAATGTTGTTTCGCTCAAGGACCCCCGATGAAACTGCCCCATGCCCTCGCCTTCGGTGTGAGCCTGCTGACCCTGTCGATCTCCGTCCTGGCCAGCGACTATCAGGGCCTCGGCGTCCACGACGGACACCTGCTGCTGAACAACCGCAAGGACTCGCTGCCGTTCGCCCGCAAGGTGTTCAACGACCAGCCCATCACCCCGATCTGCAACCCGAGCGTGCAATAAGGAGCCCACGCATGAGCATCGAATTCTTTACCCGCCTGCCACTGCACGGCGAAACCCAGTTCCTGCCCGGCGACCCGCGCAATCGTGGCGACTGGCACGCCAGCCCGCAGAGCACCGGCGCCGTATCGGGCTTCCAGGTGGGTGACCCTTTCACCTACATCGACTACCTCGGGCAGATCGCCCGCGCCGCCGAGATCAATGGCTTCGGCGGCGCGCTGATGGTCAACGCAGCGTCCGGCGAGGAGCCGTGGACGGTGTGCTCGCTGCTGGCCCGCGAAACCCGTACGCTGAACTACGTCAGCGCCTTCCAGCCCTACCACTACAGCCCGTGGGTGGCCGTGCAGCAGGCCGCCACTTACCAGCGCGCCAGCGGCAACCGGCTGATCTGGAACATCATCAACGGCGGCTCGGACACCGTGCAGCGTCAGGTCGGCGATTTCAGCGACCACGACGAGCGTTACGAGCGCGCCATCGAGTTCATGGACGTGGTCAAGGGCTACTGGCATTCGGAAAACTTCCACTACAACGGACGTTTCTATAAAGCCGAAGGCGGCGGTTTGCGCGGTCCGCAGAAAAAAGCCGAGCTGCCGCTGATCTGCACCGCCGGCTCGTCGATCCCCGCGCGCGAGTTTGCCGCCCGGCATGCCGACTTCTACCTGATGCGCGCCGAGCACCCGGACGAGATCCGCGCGCTGATTGCCGATATCCGCGAACGGGCGCTGAAGTACGGGCGCAGCGCTATCCGCTTCGGCCTGTCGATCGACGTGATCACCCGCGAAACCGAGGAACTGGCCCTGACCGAAGCCAAGCGCTTCTTCGACGAAGGCGTGGCCAAAGGCGCGGCCAAGGCGGTGGCGGCCCATGCCGGGCTGCGTAGCGCGCGCACGCTGAGCTACGAGCATGAACTGCGCAGCAAGGAAGACAGCCGGCCGTTCGATGACTTCTTTATCTACCCCAACGTCTGGGCCGGCTTCAGCTATATCGGCATCCCACCAGGCCTGGCCCTGGTCGGCAGCTACGCCAACGTGGTGGCGCGGATTCGTGAATACAATGCGCTGGGCATCGAGCTGTTCTTCCTCGCCGGTTACCCACACCTGGAAGAAGCCTATCGCCTCGGCGAGCACATCCTGCCGCACTTCCGTGGCGAACGTAAGCCGCTGCGGCGGATCGCCAGCGACGCGCCGGTGCAGCGCGCAGCGGGGGCCTGAAGCGATGAACGCGGACGATTACAGCCGCCGCTTCCTCGGCCAGGGCCTGGCGCTGAGTGGTAGCCTGTTGCTTGGCAGCAGCCTGCTCGGCGGTTGTGGGCCGAACGAGCAGCCGGCGGCGGTCGCCAGCGGCCAGCCACGCCTGGCCCTGCCCGAGTTTGCCGAGGCCAGCGGGGCTGCTGCACTGGGTGGACCGCGACAACCTGGTCAAGCTCGACAACCGTACCGTGCGCCTGAGTTTCAAGGAGGGTCGCAGCTTCCTCGCCCTGCCGGAAACCTGGGTGAACTTTGGCGGTATCGTGCCGGTGGACTATCACCCGGTGACCAATCCGGTGGACGCCGGGCCGTACAAGCTGAAGAGCTTCACCCCGGGCCAGCGCTCGGTGTTCCGCCGCTTCGAGCACTACTACAAGCGTTCGCGGCCATATGCCGCCGAGCTGGAGATCATCGACTTCAAGGACCAGGTTTCCCGCCTAGCGGCGCTGCGGGCCGGGCAGATCGACATGGCCAACGGCATGCCCAGCGCAGCGCGCTGGTGCATCAGGCCTGCCCGAGCGCCCCCTCGAACATCCACCACAACGCCTCCAGCCGCCGCCTATACGCTGCCTGCCCGGCGTAGATCAGCTCGACGCTGAGGCTATCGACGATCCCCATGTAGGCATCGCGGCAACGCTGCCGACTCAGCACATCGGTCTCTGTCAGTTGCTGCTCGAACAACTCGCCAAGGCGCGCCAGATAATCTTCGAACCCCGCGGAAATCAGCGGCCGCAGCGGCGCCGGCGGAAAGAACGCCGAGCGCAGCAGGAAGCGCAGGTGCGCCGATGCCGCGTAGCGTTCGCCCAGGGTGTGGCTGTAGCGGGCGCCGGGCAGTGTCGGCTCGGGTTCGGCGAAGCAGGCTTCAATGTGCGCCCGCTCGGCAGCCAGTGCGCATTCAAGCACGGCTTCGAACAGATCGTCCTTACTGCTGAAATGCGCGTACAGCGAAGGCTTGCGCAAGCCGCTCGCCACGGCGATATCGTTGAGCGAAGCGGCGTCGTAACCGAACGCGGCGAACTGCTCGACGGCGACCGTGCAGATTTTCTCCGCCGAGGGCGTCAGGCTTCTCATTGCAGGCTTCTCCTTCGCTACCCGGCGCTCAGTGCCCGGCCAGGCTGTTCAATTCAATCGGCAGGTTGCGGGTACTGGCGCGCACCAGCAGTGCCACCACGACGGCCGAGCCGGCCAGCAGCGCTGCCCAGTAGCCGGTCCCCAGCGGCGCCATGATGCCCGACAACGGCGTGGCGAACGACGAAATTGTCATCTGCAACGCCCCGAGCAGGGCGGCGGTCGAACCAAGGGCACGGTGTTGCGAAGCCATCACCAGCGACATCAGGGTAGCCTCGGCAATGCCCAGGCCGAACATCGCCACGGCCATGCCGGCGACGATGGCGTACAGCCCGGCGGCGCTGAATGCGCCGAACAGCACCAGCAGCGCGCCCAGCAGCATGCACGTGGCGCCCCATTGGGCCAGCCGCGCCAGGCCTTTGCGTGCGACCAGCCGACCAGCCGTGAAGGCACCGAGCAGCACCGCCACGCCAGTGGCGCCGAACAGCGTGCCGAAGGTTTGCACCGACAGGCCGAAGTGGCTCTGGTAGACGAACGCGGCGCCAGCGATGTAAGCGAACAGGAAGAAGAACACTGCCGACAGGGCCAGCGCCGGGCGCAGGAAGTGGCCATCGCCGGCGATGCGCGCGTAAGTACGCAGGATGTCGCGCGACGACCATCGCAGGCGCCTGGCCACGGGCAGGGTTTCCTTGAGGACCCAGACGGAATTGAGCAGTACCAATGCGCCGAGAGCGGCCAGGGTAAGCATGACCGCACGCCAGCCGAAGTGGGCACCGATGAAGCCGCCCAGTGCCGGAGCGATCACTGGCGAGAGGCCGACGATGGTCATCAGCAGGGCGAAGATCTGCGCGGCGCGGGCACCTTCGGCGACGTCGCGGACCATGCTCATGATCACCACCAGGGTCAGGGCGCTGCCCAGGCCCTGAACGAAGCGGGCCAGCAGCAAGGTGTCGAGGCTGGGGGCCTGGGCGGCGGCCAGGGAACTGAGGATGAAGATGCCCAGACCGATCAACAGCGGGCGGCGGCGGCCGAAGGTATCGACTACCGGGCCGAACAGCAGCTGGCCAGCGCCCAGGGCCAGCAGGAAGACCGTCAGGGTGAGCTGAACCCCAGCGTAAGAGGTGGCGTATTCCAGGGCGATGGTGGGCATGCTGGCCAGGTACATGTCGATGGCCGACGGGCCCAGGGCGCCGATCAAGGCCAGGGCGATGGCGAATTTCAGGTGGGGGGCTGGGGGGGATTG
>NZ_QETK01000027.1 GCF_003105155.1 Pseudomonas sp. SDI
AGAATTTCCTGTTTAACTTCAAACGCTTAACTCGCTACGATCTCTCGTCAGCGGGAGGCTAATTCTACAGAACTTAACGTTGCTGTCAACTGCCTTTTTTCACCGCTGTCGATCTTTCGATCGAAGCATTCCGGCACTACCTGAAACATCTAACTCGTTGATTCTCAAGGAGTTTTCCGTTTCGACTGCGCCGGAAGTGGGGCGAATTATAGAGAGATTAAATCGGCCGTCAACCCTTAATTTGAAAAACCTTCAAATTAGTTTCGACGCCCCTCCCTCTATATAGAAGAAGGCCTTACTCGGCTTTCAGGGTGATACGCGCGAACGCCTTCTTGCCAGCCTGACAGACATGGGTGGCGCCGATAGCGAACATGAAGCCACGATCGACCACCTCACCGTCGACCTTCACGCTACCCGCCGCCAGCAGATCACGCGCAGCCGCCGAGTTCTTCACCAGACCTGCCTTATTAAGGATGGCGGAGATCGGCATATCTTCAGCCGCCAACACTTCCACTTCCGGCAGATCTTCCGGCAACTCGCCACCCTTCATGCGGTTGCCCGCTGCGCGGTGCGCATTGGCCGCGGCCTCTTCACCATGGAAGCGCGCAACAATCTCTTCGGCCAACTTGATCTTGATGTCGCGCGGGTTGGCACCCGCAGCCACATCAGCGCGGAAACCTTCGATCTCTTCCATCGAGCGGAAGCTGAGCAACTCGAAGTAACGCCACATCAGCGTGTCCGGAATCGAGACCAGCTTGCTGTACATCACCCCGGGTGCTTCCTGGATGCCGACATAGTTGCCCAGCGACTTGGACATCTTCTTCACACCATCCAGCCCTTCGAGCAATGGCATGGTGACAATGTTCTGCGCTTCCTGGCCGTAGCTGCGCTGCAACTCACGCCCCATCAACAGGTTGAACTTCTGATCGGTACCGCCCAGCTCGACATCGGCCTTCAAGGCAACCGAGTCATAACCCTGCACCAGCGGATAGAGGAACTCGTGAATGGCGATCGGCTGGTTACTGGTGTAGCGCTTGTCGAAGTCGTCACGCTCAAGCATGCGCGCCACGGTGTACTGCGATGCCAGGCGAATGAAATCGGCTGGCGTCAGCTGGTCCATCCAGGTGGAGTTAAACGCCACTTCGGTCTTGGCGGGATCGAGAATCTTGAACACCTGCTGTTTATAGGTCTCGGCATTGTCGAGCACCTGCTCACGCGTAAGCGGTGGACGCGTGGCACTTTTGCCACTCGGGTCGCCGATCATGCCGGTGAAGTCACCAATCAGGAAAATGACCTGATGGCCCAACTCCTGGAACTGGCGCAGCTTATTGATCAGCACGGTATGGCCCAGGTGCAGGTCAGGCGCCGTCGGGTCGAAACCCGCCTTGATCCGCAGTGGCTGCCCACGCTTGAGCTTCTCGACCAGCTCCGACTCGACCAGTACCTCTTCCGCACCACGCTTGATCAGCGCTAGCTGCTCTTCAACCGACTTCATAACAGACCCGTAAGGCTCAGATTCAAAGGGCTCCAACCATACAAGATCAGCCATCAAATACAAGTTCCGGGCCGCGATGTGACCCGATACCCGACTGATGACGTCTGCGCGCTTGCTTTGGAAGGGTTTTGGTTATATTTTATACAGTTATTTCATCTTCATCATGTCATTCATCTTTATCCATTTCATCTTTTTCAAAGTCAATTTGCCCATGACCAACGAACCGCCTAAAGCGCCCCCGCTTTATCCGAAGAGCCACCTGTTGGCCGCGAGCGGCATAGCCGCCCTGCTCAGTCTGGCCTTGCTGGTATTTCCTTCCAGCGAAGTAGAAGCCAAGAAAACAACCCTGAACCTCGAGCTGGAAACCCCGGTCGAGCAACTCAAACAGCAAGAAAACGCCCACCAGCAGGCCAACGAAGAGTCCGCGCCTTCGCCTTTCGCGCAGATCGACAACAGCGCCGAGCCGACCGAGGAAGCCGCCAAAACCGCAACACCGGCAACACCCAGCACCGCCAAAACCGAGCCAAGCCATCGCGAAGTGACTGTCGCACGCGGCGATACGCTGTCCACTTTGTTCGCCAAGGTTGGACTGCCAGCCACTGCCGTGCATGAGGTGCTGGCAGCCAACAAGCAAGCCAAGCAGTTCAGCCAGCTCAAGCATGGCCAGGTACTGGAAATCGAACTGGACAAGGACGGCCAACTGGCCAGCCTGCACAGCAAGGTCAGCGACCTGGAAACCATTCGCCTGACCAAGGGCGCAAACGGTTACGCGTTCAACCGTGAAGTCACCAAGCCCGTGGTGCGCTCGGCCTATGTCCATGGGGTGATCAAAAGCTCGTTGTCGGCCTCGGCCCAGCGTGCCGGCCTGAACCACAGCCTGACCATGGACATGGCCAGCATCTTCGGTTACGACATCGACTTCGCCCAGGATATTCGCCAGGGTGACGAGTTCGACGTGGTCTACGAACAAAAAGTGGCCAACGGTAAAGTCGTCGGCAATGGCAACATCCTTTCCGCGCGCTTCACCAACCGCGGCAAGAGCTACACCGCCGTTCGCTACACCAACAAAGCCGGCAACACCAGTTACTACACCGCCGACGGTAACAGCATGCGCAAGGCGTTCATCCGTACCCCGGTGGACTTTGCCCGCATCAGCTCACGCTTCTCAGCCGGCCGTAAACACCCGATCCTGAACAAGATCCGTGCGCACAAAGGTGTCGACTACGCGGCCCCGCGCGGCACCCCAATCAAGGCAGCGGGTGATGGCAAGGTCTTGCTTGCCGGGCGTCGTGGCGGCTACGGCAACACCGTGATCATCCAGCACGGCAATAGCTACCAGACCCTTTACGGGCACATGCAGGGCTTCGCCAAAGGCGTGAAAACCGGCGGTAGCGTCAAGCAGGGCCAGATCATCGGCTACATCGGCACTACTGGCCTGTCGACCGGCCCGCACCTGCACTATGAGTTCCAGGTCAATGGCGTTCACGTCGATCCGCTAGGCCAGAAGCTTCCCATGGCCGACCCGATCGCCAAGGCCGAACGCCAGCGCTTCATGCAGCAGAGCCAACCACTGATGGCACGCATGGACCAGGAAAAGGCCACCCTGCTCGCATCGAGCAAGCGCTGAGCCATGCCGCTCTACCTGGGAGTGATGTCCGGGACCAGCCTCGATGGCCTGGACATCGCCTTGATCGAACAGGGGGCGCGTCTTACGCTGCTCGCTACCCATTACATTCCAATGCCCGAGCCGTTGCGTGCGGCATTGCTCGGCCTGTGTGTCAGCGGCCCGGACGAAATCGCCAGGGCCGCGCTGGCCGAGGCCGAGTGGGTCAGGCTGGCCGCCGAGGGCATTGAACACCTCTTGCAGGCTCAGCAGCTCGCGCCAAGCGCCATCCGCGCCATCGGCAGCCACGGCCAGACCATCCGTCATGAGCCAGCGCGCGGTTTTACCGTGCAAATCGGCAACCCGGCACTACTGGCCGAGCTTACCGGCATCAGCGTGGTCGGCGACTTCCGCCGACGTGACGTCGCTGCTGGCGGCCAGGGTGCACCACTGGTCCCAGCCTTCCACGAAACGCTTTTCGAAACCCAGGGCGAACGCCTGGCGGTATTGAACGTAGGCGGCTTCAGCAACCTGAGTCTGATTGAGCGCGACCATCCGGTCAGGGGCTTCGACTGCGGTCCGGGCAATGTGCTGCTCGATGCCTGGATCAACGACAAGCACGGCCGCAGCTACGACGCCGGTGGCGCCTGGGCTGCCAGCGGCAAGGTGATCCCCGCGCTGCTGAACAGCCTGCTCGGCGACCGATTCTTTGCCGGCACCGGCCCGAAAAGCACCGGCCGTGAAGTGTTCAACCTGCCCTGGCTACGGCGACACCTGGCCCGGCAGCCGGCCTACGCCGATGAGGATGTGCAGGCCACGCTGCTCGAACTCACCGCACGCAGCATCGTCAGTTCCCTGCAAGCGGCTCAGCAGGACACTCAGGCGCTGCTGGTCTGCGGCGGTGGCGCGCACAACACGGCATTGATGAGCCGCCTGACCCAGTTGCTACCCAACGCCCGCGTCAGCAGTACGGCAGTCAGCGGGGTCGACCCGGACTGGGTCGAGGCCATGGCCTTCGCCTGGCTTGCGCATTGCTGCCTGGAGGGCATCGCCGGCAACCGGCCGAGCGTCACCGGCGCCAAGGGCCTACGGGTACTCGGCGCTATCTACCCGGCCTGATCGCACACAGCAAAACGCCGCGCATAAGCGCGGCGTTTTGCTGTAAAGCCCCGACCTCAGATCGAGAACGACGAGCCACAACCACAGGTGGTAGTAGCGTTCGGGTTCTTGATGACAAAGCGCGAGCCTTCCAGACCTTCCTGGTAGTCCACTTCGGCGCCTGCCAGATACTGGTAACTCATCGGATCGACCACCAGGGCCACGCCCTCGCGCTCGACAATGGTGTCGTCTTCAGCAACGTCTTCATCGAACGTGAAGCCGTACTGGAAGCCCGAGCAGCCGCCGCCTGTCACGAATACTCGCAACTTCAGGCGTTCGTTGCCCTCTTCATCGACCAGGGTCTTCACCTTGTGCGCGGCACCCTGCGTGAATTGCAAAGCCGTAGGGGTGAAGGATTCGACGCTCATGCTGACTATCTCCCGGCGCTATGCCGCCATAATGCGTGATGGCGTGCATTATCCGCTTCTCCGAGAAAATCGGTCAACAATAGAAGCGCCGACGTTAGTCGAGCAGCAGGCACAGGACCTGCCGCCCGAGCCACGGATTAAGGCAGCAGACCCGCGTGGGACAGACCCAGGCGCTCGTCCAGGCCAAAGAGGATGTTCAAGTTCTGCACCGCCTGGCCCGACGCGCCCTTGACCAGGTTGTCGATCACCGACAGCACCACCACCAGGTCGCCGCCCTGCGGCCGATGCACAGCAATACGGCAGACGTTGGCACCGCGCACACTACGGGTTTCCGGGTGGCTGCCGGCCGGCATGACGTCGACGAACGGTTCATTGGCGTAGCGTTTTTCGAACAGCGCCTGCAGGTCGACCGACGTATCGGCAACCGTGGCATACAGCGTGGAGTGGATGCCACGAATCATTGGCGTCAGGTGCGGCACAAAGGTCAGGCCCACATCGCTGCCGGCGGCACGGCGCAGGCCCTGGCGGATTTCCGGCAGGTGACGATGGCCCTTCACGGCATAGGCTTTCATGCTCTCGCCCGCCTCGCAGAACAGCGACCCCACCGCCGCACCACGGCCGGCACCGCTGACCCCGGACTTGCAGTCGGCGATCAGGCGCGAAGCATCGGCAATACCCGCCTCCAACAGTGGCAGGAAGCCCAGCTGGGTCGCCGTCGGATAGCAACCTGGCACGGCAATCAGACGTGCCTGGCGGATCTGTTCCCGGTTCACTTCGGGCAGACCATACACGGCGTCCTTGAGCAGCTCCGGGGCACCGTGCGGCTGGCCGTACCACTTGGCCCACTCATCGGCATCCTGCAGACGGAAGTCGGCCGACAGGTCGATCACCTTGGTGCCGGCAGCCAGCAGCTCACCGGCCAAGGCATGCGCCACCCCGTGCGGGGTGGCGAAGAACACCACATCGCAAGCGGCCAGGGTTTTCGTGTCAGGCACGCTGAAGGCCAAATTGTCGTAGTGACCGCGCAGGTTCGGGTACATATCGGCAACCGGCAGACCGGCTTCGGATCGCGAGGTAATGACCGCAACTTCCGCCTGCGGATGCTGCGCCAGCAGACGCAACAACTCGACACCGGTGTAACCCGTGCCGCCGACGATACCGACCTTGACCATGAACATGCCCCTTTCTACGAACCGACTGGAAAGCCACCGATAATATGGGCCCACGCGGTTGGTAACAACCGTTCTGATGACGGCTGAGCGCTCTAGCCACTACTATCTGACGACTGTGAACCCTGAAGGAACTAGAAAAATGCTGTATCTATGGATCAAAGCCCTGCACATCGTTAGCGTCGTGTGCTGGTTTGCCGGGCTGTTCTACCTGCCGCGCCTGTTCGTCTACCACGCCCAGAGCGAAGACCGCGTCAGCCGCGAACGCTTCGTCATCATGGAGCGCAAGCTTTACCGCGGCATCATGGGCCCGGCAATGATCGCCACCTTTGTCTTCGGTATCTGGCTGCTGAGCCTGGCACCCGGCTTCCTCAGCCAGGGCTGGATGCATGCCAAGCTGACCCTGATCGTGTTGCTGACCGGCTACCATCACATGTGCGGCGCCAACGTTAAGCGCTTTGCCCGCAATGAAAATACCCGCAGCCACACGTACTTCCGCTGGTTCAACGAAGTGCCGGTGGTGATCCTGCTGGGCATCGTCATTCTGGTTGTGGTCAAGCCGTTCTAATCGTAGTACCCCCACTTCGAGGAACCTCCATGTCTTTGCCTGCCCTGCTCGAACAACGCCTGCGACTGCCAGTGGTGGCCGCCCCCATGTTCTTGATCTCCAATCCACAGTTGGTGCTGGCGTGTTGCCGTAACGGTGTGGTGGGCAGCTTCCCGGCACTGAACCAACGTGACAGCGCCGGCTTCAAGGCCTGGCTGGAGGAAATCGAGACAGGCCTGGCCACGTTCGACAAACCGGCGCCATATGCCGTCAACCTGATCGTGCATGCGAGTAACCCACGCCTGCAGGCCGACCTGGCCTTGTGCGTCGAACACAAGGTGCCAATCGTCATCACCAGCCTGGGCGCAGTGAAAGAACTGGTAGATGCGGTGCACAGCTACGGGGGCCTGGTATTCCATGACGTAACGACCCGCCGGCATGCCGAAAAAGCCGCCGAAGCGGGCGTCGATGGGCTGATCGCCGTCGCTGCCGGGGCGGGTGGGCACGCCGGGACCTGGAGCCCGTTCGCCCTGCTCGCCGAAATCCGCCAGTGCTTCGACAAGACCGTGTTGCTGGCCGGCTGCCTGAACAGCGGCCACGAGATCCTCGCCGCCCAGTTGCTGGGCGCCGACCTGGCCTACATGGGCACCCATTTCATCGCCAGCCACGAAAGCCTGGCGCCGCCCGCCTACAAGGAAATGCTACTGGCCGCCAAGGCCGCCGACATCATCCATACCCCGGCAGTCTCCGGCGTGCCGGCCAGTTTCATGCGCCAGAGCCTGGAGCAGGCTGGCTACGACATGACCGCGCTCAAGGGCAAAGGCGCCGAAACCAAACTCAAACCGCTCGACGACGAAGCCAAGGCCTGGAAGACCGTCTGGTCCGCGGGCCAGGGCGCTGGCGGTATCGACCGGGAACTGTCGGTCGATGCACTGATCGCCCGCCTGGATGCCGAGTACCGCCGTGCATTCGAACGCACTGCAATCATCAAGCAAGGTTGGTCGCGCTGAACCCAGCCGGGGAGAGCCTTTCACGCGGCCAATCTGTAAACTAGTCGCCATGCCATGAGCGGCCCCTTTACCTGGAGAACTGCATGTCCCGTTACGCCATGATCACCGGTGCGTCCAGCGGTCTGGGCCTGGCACTGGCCGAAGCCCTGGCGCGCCGTGGACGTAACCTGATCCTGGTGTCGCGCCAGCGCGACGAGCTGGAGCCGATTGCCATCGAGCTGACCCAACGTTTTGGTGTCGAGGTGCTGTTCCGGGCCTGCGACCTGGGCGAACCACTGCGCCTGTCCGGGTTCCTGCTGGAACTGGAGGAAGGCGAACGCCAGATCGATCTGCTGGTCAATTGCGCCGGTATACGTTCCTACGGGCATTTCCTGGCCCAAGAGTGGGCCGACGAGCAGGACCTGATTGAAATCAACATCCTCGCCCTCACCCGCCTGTGCCACGCCCTGGGCAACGCGATGGCCGTCCAGGGCGGCGGGCAGATCCTCAATGTCGCCTCGCTGGCGGCTTTTGCCCCTGGGCCGTGGATGAGCACCTATGCGGCGAGCAAAGCCTACGTGCTGCATTTCTCCGAAGGCTTGCGCGAAGAGCTCAAACGCACCGGCATCAAGGTTTCGGTACTGTGCCCCGGTCCGGTTCGCTCGGCCAAGCGCAACATTGCGCGGCTGAGCAAGGGCAAACGCTGCCTGAGCCCGGAAGAAGTCGCCCTGTACACGGTGCGGGCACTGGACAAGAACCGTGCGGTCATCATTCCCGGCCGACGCAACCGCTGGCTGGCCTTCAGCCCGCGGCTGCTGTCGCGCTGGGTCGCGCGCAAGCTGGCCGGCGCCATCAACCAGGCCTATTGCCCGCGCTGAGGCCAATCGACACTGGGCGCCGCGGCACGGGCTGAGTACACTCAGCCGACCACTACCATGGAGCTAGCGTTGTGGAAACTCTGTTCACCAAGATCATCAACCGGGAAATTCCCGCGAAGATCATTTACGAGGACGACCAGGTTCTGGCGTTCCACGATATTGCCCCGCAGGCGCCGGTGCACTTCCTGGTTATCCCCAAGAAGCCGATCCGCACCCTCAACGACCTGACCGAGGAAGACAAAGGCCTGGCCGGCCACATCCTGTTCACCGCACAGCGCCTGGCCAAGGAGCTGGGCTGTGAAGACGGTTTCCGCGTGGTCATGAACTGCAACGAACTGGGTGGCCAGACCGTCTACCACATCCACATGCACGTACTCGGTCAGCGCCAGATGCACTGGCCGCCGGGCTGATCCAGCGCAAGCCCTGTCATAAGGTTTGGGTTAAACTGTCGGGCACATTCTTGCGGAGGTGCCCGATGGCTACCGAACGTCAATACTCGCCGCTCGACCGCTTGTTGCTGCAGGCCGACACCGCCATGCGCACCTTGCTGCCCTTTAGTGGCCAACCGGCCCGGCCATCGCCGGCCATCGTCCAGCCCGATGCCGAACTCGACGACCAGCAAACCCGTCACGTCGCCGGTCTCATGCGCATTAACCATACCGGTGAGGTCTGCGCCCAGGCGCTGTATCAGGGCCAGGCCCTGACCGCCAAGCTACCGCAGGTACGCAAGGCAATGGAGCACGCCGCCGAAGAAGAAATCGACCACCTGGCCTGGTGCGAACAGCGCATTCGCCAGCTCGGCAGCCATCCGAGCGTGCTCAACCCCCTGTTCTATGGCATGTCTTTCGGTATCGGCGCCGTCGCCGGGCTGATCAGCGACAAGGTCAGCCTGGGTTTTGTCGCCGCCACCGAGCACCAGGTGTGCAAACACCTCGACGAGCACCTGGAGCAGATCCCGGCCGAAGACGAAAAATCGCGGGCGATTCTCGAGCAAATGCGCATCGATGAAGCACACCACGCCGAGTCTGCCCTCGACGCCGGCGGCTTCCGCTTCCCGGCCCCGGTCAAGTTCGGCATGAGCCTGATGGCCAAGGTCATGACCAAAAGTACCTACCGCATCTGAGGCCGACCGCCATGACGGAACGCTTTGACGCCAAGGACCTGGCCCGCGCCGTCGAAGCAGGCGTTCTGAACCCCGGCCAGGACCAGGCCCTGCTGGCGTTCCTCAAGCGCCAGCCGGCACAACAGGCCAGTTTCCAGCTGGCCCATGTGGCGTTCTACTTCGGCGCCTTGCTGATCATGGCCGCCATGGGCTGGCTGCTCAGCGAGGCCTGGATGCGGGTCGGCGACACGGCGCTGCTGCTGATCGCCCTGCTCTATATCGGCGCATTGACCCTCGGCGGCCTGCTGTTGCAGCGCCGTGGTCAGTTTATCCCGGCCGGCGTGCTCGGTGCCGTGGCCGTCAGCATCGTGCCGTTGGCGGTGTTCGCCATCGAGCGCCTCACCGGCGTCTGGCCGCTGGACGACAGCCAGGGCGACTACCACAACTATTACACCTATGTGCAAGGCGGCTGGTTGCTGATGGAAGCGGCGACCGTGCTGGTCGGGCTGTTGATGCTGCGGCTGATCCCGTTCCCGTTCATCGTCATGCCGATTGCCCTGGCGTTGTGGTTCATGTCGATGGACCTGACCGAATGGGTGCACGGTAACGAATTCGGCTGGGAGCAACGCCAACAGGTTTCGCTGTGGTTCGGTGTGGCGCTGCTCCTGGTGTTTCTCGGCATCGACGGCCGCACCCGCAAGGATTACGCCTTCTGGGGCTACCTGGCCGGGCTGCTGGCGTTCTGGGGCGCATTGACCTCGATGAACAGCGACAACGAATTCGGCAAGGCCATGTATTGCCTGATCAACCTGGGCCTGATGGCCCTGGCGGTGCTGTTGCGACGGCCGATGTTCATGGTCTTCGGCGCGCTTGGGGTAGCGGCCTACCTGGGCTACCTGTCGTACGACGTGTTTGCCGATTCGTTGCTGTTCCCGGTGGTGCTGACGTTGATCGGCCTGGGCGTGATTGCCCTCGGCCTGCTCTACCAGAAGTATCGCGAGCCGTTGAGCGCGCGCTTGCGCGCGCTGCTGCCAGACGGGCTGCTACGGGCCTTGCCGGGCTTGCGTCGCTGATGCGCCGGTTATTCACCCGCGTGCTGCAAAGCCTGGGCCTGGCACTGGTCGGCTATCTCTATGTGTGTTTATCCAGCGCCCGTCTCGCCAATGAGGCGTTTACCCTGGAGCTGCCTTACCTGGGCGAACCACAATCGAGCAGCACAGTGGAACTGCTGATCTTCTCCGCCCCCGGCATGCTGCTGTTCGTGCTGCTGGGAAGCCTAGTGCGCCGCCACCTGGCGCTCATCGCGGCGTTCATCAGCCTGGCCAGCGCCAGTGCGTTCCTGTTGTGCCAGCTATTCGCCGAAAGCGCCGGCGCCACCTGGTCGTCAGTGGAAATCGTCATGCTGTTTGCTTACCAGTTGCCCTGGCTGCTGCTGGCGTTGCTGCCCGGATTGATCTGGTTGCTGGCGCTGGAGCGCTGGCCCGGCCGCAAGTACCCAGACTACGCATAAAAAAGGGGCCCCGATCGGGCCCCTTGTCACACGCAGCATCGCTCAACCGAGTTCAACGATCTCGTAGTCATGGGTGATCTCAACGCCTGCGCGGCCGAGCATGATCGACGCCGAGCAGTATTTCTCGGCCGACAGTTCGACGGCACGCTTGACCTGGGCGTCCTTCAAGCCACGGCCTTTGACCACAAAACGCAGGTGAATCTTGGTGAACACCTTCGGGTCTTCGCTGGCGCGCTCGGCTTCGAGGAAAGCCTCACAGCTTTCTACCGCCTGACGGGATTTCTTCAGGATGCTGACCACGTCGAAGTTGCTGCAACCGCCCAGCCCGAGCAACAGCATTTCCATTGGCCGCACGCCCAGGTTGCGCCCACCGCTTTCCGGCGGACCGTCCATCACCACGACATGGCCACTACCCGATTCGCCAAGAAACATGGCTTCGCCCGCCCACTGGATACGCGCCTTCATCACCCGGACTCCCTTGCACTAAAAAGGTTGCCAGCTTAGACCCTGTGGGCACGTCGGAAAAGGCTAAGCGTTCGAGTAAATTTGCCGATACAGCGAGAAGTGTCTGATAAGCTGACGCCAAATCGCTGGCGCCTGGCGCCAGACCGCCGATAAAAATGCTCACGCGCCGCGTCATTCCGGGACTAGCCATGGTTGCCTCAAGCCTTCCAGCCAAGATCAAGAATATCGACAAGTTGCTCGCCCACTGCCAGCGCCGGCGTTATCCGGCCAAGAGCAACATCATTTGCGCCGGCGATCGCGCCGAAACCTTGTCGTTCATCGTCAAAGGGTCGGTCACCATCCTGATCGAGGATGATGAAGGCCACGAGATGATCATCGCTTACCTCAACAGTGGCGACTTCTTCGGCGAACTGGGACTGTTCGAGCCCAACGGTCAGGAACACCAGCGCAGTGCCTGGGTGCGGGCAAAGACCGAATGCGAAGTGGCCGAGATCAGCTACGACAAGTTCCGCGAGCTGGCCCGCCAGGAGCCGGAGATTCTCTACGCCCTCGGCAGCCAGATGGCGCAGCGCCTGCGCAACACCACGCGCAAGGTCGGCGACCTGGCGTTCTTCGATGTGACCGGGCGGGTGGCGCGCTGCCTGCTGGAACTGTGCAAGCAGCCGGACGCGATGACCCATCCCGACGGCATGCAGATCAAGATCACCCGCCAGGAAATCGGCCGCATCGTCGGTTGTTCGCGGGAGATGGTCGGCCGCGTACTCAAGGATCTCGAGGAGCGCAGCCTGGTCAACGTCAAAGGCAAGACCATGGTGGTGTTCGGCACCCGCTAATCGCGGGCGATACCGGCGATCACCGTAGCGTAGGCCTGGGTCAGGCGCTCCAGCAGTGGCGCCGCCGGCACCACTTCATGCAGCGCGATATGGCTGTCGGCCAGGCAACGCTGCTCCAGCGCGCAGCACTCATTGAAGCGGTTGACCGCCGCGACCATCGACTCACGCTCGTTATCCAGCAGCAGTGCACCGTGCACCAGCACCACCGGCCGCTTGCCACCCAGACCCTGGCGCCAGCGCTGGGCCGTGCCCACCAGCTTGCGGCCGTTGAGATTGACGTTGTAGCGACCATCGCAGAACGCACCCTCAATCTCGCCCACCGACGCCATCCCACCCCATTCGCGCAACACCTCACAGAGCGGCTGACACAGCCGCTCGTAGGCATTTTCAATCCGGTTGTGGTCGCCTTCGCTACGCGGCGCCACATACACCAGCGCCACATTGATCACCGCCGGCGATTGCGGCACCGGCTCGCCGCCGGTTTCGCGCAACAGCACCGGCCAGCCCGCAATGGCCAACTCGGCACAGGCGGCCTCGAAGCCGTCCAGCCGGCTCATCCGCCGCGGCATCACCAGGGCATGGTCAGTGGGTTGCCAGAACAACAGGCCGTAGTCCTTTTCGCCCTTGCACACGGCAGACAGCAGATCCTGCTCGGCCTGCAGGCCGGCTTCGACGGTGACGGCAACAGCGTGATCGGTCATTGCATCAATCCTTGGCTACAAAAAAGCCGGCAACGCCGGCTTTCGGAGGAACGCTTCAGTCCAGGCCTTGCAGCACATTCGGCGCACTGCGCTCGGGGAAGAACAGTCGCTGCAGTTCCAGCCCCGGATGCTCGGCGCGCATGAAGGCTTCGCCGACCAGGAACGAATACACCTCGTTGATTTCCATCAGCTCGACATCGGCGCGGTTGAGGATGCCGCTTTCAGTGATGGCCAGACGCTCGCGGGGGATACGCGGCAGCAGGTCGAGGGTAGTTTCCAGGCTTACGTCGAAGGTATGCAGGTTGCGGTTATTGACCCCTACCAACGGTGTGTCGAGGGTCTTCAGGGCGCGCTCCAGCTCATCGCCATCGTGCACTTCCACCAGCACGTCGAGGCCGACGCTCTTGGCGGTAGCCGCCAGCTCGGCCATCTTCACATCATCCAGCGCAGAGACGATCAGCAGCACGCAGTCGGCGCCCAGGGCGCGGGATTCGACGATCTGGTACGGGTCAATCATGAAGTCCTTGCGGATCACCGGCAACGAACAAGCAGCGCGCGCTTGCTGCAGGTAGATGTCGGCGCCCTGGAAGTAATCGACATCGGTCAGCACCGACAGACAGGTTGCCCCACCCTTCGCGTAGCTGACGGCGATCTCGGCCGGCACGAAGTGCTCGCGGATCACGCCCTTGCTCGGCGAGGCTTTCTTGATCTCGGCGATCACCGCCGGCTGCTTGCGCTTGGCCTGCTCGATCAGGGCATTGGCAAAGCCGCGCGGCGCATCCGCCGCGGCAGCCATGCGCTCCAGTTCGGCGAGGCTGACCCGGGCGCTGCGCTCGGCCACTTCCTGCACCTTGCGGGCGAGGATATTTTCCAGAACCGTCGGCACACTCATCCTTCATTCTCCTGCTTGAATACCGCGGTAAACGCGCCCAGTTCTTCGAGTTTTTCCCGGGCCAGGCCGGTGTGCAGTGCGTCATGGGCCAACTCGACGCCTTGTTTGAGGGTCATCGCATGGTCGGCGGCATACAACGCCGCACCCGCGTTGAGCACGATCATCTCGGCGGCCTTCTGACCGATTTCGGTTTTGCGTCGCCCGAGCGCATCGCGGATCAGCTCCAGCGATTTTTCCGGGCTTTCCACCGCCAGGCCATGCAGGCTCTGGCTTTTCATGCCGAGGTCTTCCGGCTCGACCCAATATTCGCTGATTTCGCCGTGCTTCAGCTCGGCAACAAAAGTCGGCGCGGCCAGGCTGAACTCGTCCAGGCCATCCTTGGAGTGCACCACCAGCACGTGCTTGCTACCCATACGCTGGAGCACTTCGGCCAATGGCCGGCAGAGGGCCTGAGCAAACACGCCGACCACCTGGTGCTTGACCCCGGCCGGATTCGTAAGCGGACCGAGCATGTTGAACAGGGTGCGCAGGCCGAGATCGCGACGCGGGCCGGCCGCATGCTTCATGGCACTGTGGTGGGTCTGGGCAAACATGAAACCGATACCGACGCTGTCGATGCAGCGGCCAACCTGAACTGGGGTCAGGTTCAGGTAGATACCGGCCGCTTCGAGCAAGTCGGCACTGCCACTCTTGCCTGATACCGCGCGGTTGCCATGCTTGGCCACGGTGCAGCCGGCGGCGGCAACGACGAACGCCGAAGCGGTGGAAACGTTGAAAATGTTCGCACCATCGCCGCCGGTGCCGACCACGTCGACCACGCCATCGAGGGTATTCAGCTCGACCTTGTCGGCCAGCTCACGCATCACCGAGACGGCACCGACGATCTCGTCGATGCTCTCGCTCTTCATGCGCATGCCCATCAGGAAGGCACCGATCTGCGCCTCCGTGCACTGGCCCGTCATGATCTGGCGCATCACGTCGCGCATTTCTTCGGTGGAAAGGTCCAACTGACCGACGATCCGGGCCAGCGCGCTCTTGATATCCATGATCGATCCTTAGCGGTGGCCGCCGGTCTGTTTGAGGAAGTTGGCGAACAGCTCGTGGCCCTGCTCGGTGAGGATCGACTCGGGGTGGAACTGCACCCCTTCGATATTCAGCGTCTTGTGGCGCAGGCCCATGATCTCGTCGACCGAACCGTCTTCAAGGGTGGTCCAGGCGGTCACTTCCAAACACTCGGGCAGGCTTTCGCGCTTGACCACCAGCGAGTGGTAGCGGGTGACGGTCAGCGGGTTGTTCAGACCGGCGAAAACGCCAAGGTCACGGTGCAACACCGGGCTGGTCTTGCCGTGCATCACCTGGCGGGCACGCACCACGTCACCGCCAAAGGCCTGGCCGATGGACTGGTGGCCCAGGCAAACGCCGAGGATCGGCAGCTTGCCGGCAAAGTGCAGGATGGCGTCGATGGACACCCCGGCTTCGCTGGGGGTGCAAGGGCCCGGGGAAACGACGATGCGTTCCGGCTGCAGGGCTTCGATCTCGGCGATGGTCAGTTCGTCGTTGCGAATGACCTTGACCGCTGCACCCAGCTCGCCAAGGTATTGCACGACGTTGTAGGTAAAGGAATCGTAGTTGTCGATCATCAGTAACATCGGGGGTCTACCTCTTGAATCTACTGACTTTGAATTCACGCCTTCCGTTGCTGGCAACATGCGCACCAGCCCTGCACGACGCGGCAACTGCCGACAGCGACATCAGGTGGAACCACTCGGAAAGGCAAAACGGTAACGGGCCGGTCGGGCCGGCTAGAGATAAAGTCAGGCGCGCCAACGCCAACGGGCGTGGGCCTTGATAACGCGCATCAAGAGTTTGCTGACGATCAACACGGGGAAGGTCTCGTTCATACGTGTCCGCACAGTAGCCTACCGACGCGGCGGGTGCAATATGGCCAAGGCCGCCAGCCGCCCAACGAAATCTTCCAGATAGGCGCAACTTTGCGGAGGTCTTCTGGCTTCGTCCGATAAAAATAAAGAAAAAGGATCTTTTCGATGCAGAAGTGCGCCCGCTTTGCCCTCGCCAGCCTGGCCCTGCCGTGCCGCCAGGCGTTTGCGCCCCCTTCCCTTACTCGACCATGATCGTATTTGGCGACAGCCTCGCCGATGCCGGACAATTTCCCGACCAGGCAGGCCCGCCCGCTAGCACCAAGATGACCGCCAGGACCTGACCCTGACCGGCAACAACCGGCAGAGCAACCTGGCGTTAAGCCTGGACTTCTGCTCGGAGGGAAACGGCGCTCAGGACAAGCGCCGTGAACTTCGCCCTGACGGGCTCAGCTACGCGGGGTCTGCTCGGCCAGCGCCACGGCACGGAACATCGCACGACGCTTGTTCAGGGTTTCTTCCCATTCCAGCGCCGGCACCGAGTCGGCGACGATGCCGCCACCGGCCTGCACGTGCAGCTCGCCGTCCTTGATCACCGCGGTACGGATGGCAATGGCGGTATCCATGTTGCCGTTCCACGCCAGGTAACCCACCGCCCCGCCATAGACGCCGCGCTTGACCGGTTCGAGCTCGTCGATGATTTCCATCGCGCGGATCTTCGGCGCTCCCGAGAGGGTGCCGGCCGGCAGAATCGCGCGCAGTGCGTCCATCGCGCTGAGGCCCTGCTTGAGCTGGCCGGTGACGTTGGAAACAATGTGCATGACGTTGGAATAACGCTCGATGACCATCTTCTCGGTGACCTTCACCGTGCCGGTCTCGGACACCCGACCGGTGTCGTTACGGCCCAGGTCGATGAGCATCAGGTGCTCGGCGATTTCCTTGTCGTCGGACAGCAGGTCTTCTTCCAGCGCGCGGTCGGCCTCTTCGCTGGCCCCGCGTGGCCGAGTGCCGGCGATCGGACGCACGGTGACCAGGTTGTCCTCGACGCGTACCAGCACTTCTGGCGAACTGCCGACCACATGGAAGTCGCCAAAGTTGAAGAAGTACATGTACGGCGTCGGGTTGAAGCAGCGCAATGCCCGGTACAGGTCGATCGGCGCGGCTTTGAAATCGATGGACATTCGCTGCGACGGCACCACCTGCATGCAGTCGCCGGCAAGGATGTATTCCTTGATGGTGTCGACCGCGCGCTCGTAGTCCGCCTGGGTGAAACTGGAGCGGAAGTTCGGCTCGGCGGCAGTCTGGCCGGCCAGGTCGAGGCCGCGGCGCGGGGTGATCGGCTGGCGCAGTTGCTCAAGCAGCGCTTGCAGACGCGCCTGGCCTTTTTCGTAGGCCTGCTCCTGCGACGGATCGGCCAGCACGATGGCGTGCATCTTGCCGGCCAGGTTGTCGAACACCACCACCGCGTCGGAGACCATCAGCAGGATGTCCGGCACGCCCAGCGGATCCGGGTTCGGGCATTTGCCCAGGCGCTTTTCCACATAGCGTACGCAGTCGTAGCCAAAGTAACCCACCAGGCCACCGTTGAAGCGCGGCAGACCGGCGATGCTCGGGACGTTGTAGCGTTCCTTGAACGACTCGACGAAGGCCAGCGGATCGTCCACCTCGTGGCGCTCGATCTCGACGCCGTCATGGGTAATTCGCACCTGGTGGTCATGCACGCGCAGCACCGTGCGGCAGGGCAGGCCGATGATCGAGTAACGGCCCCACTTCTCGCCGCCCTGCACCGATTCGAGCAGGTAGGAGTTGGGCTGGTCGGCCAGTTTCAGGTAGATCGACAGCGGCGTATCGAAGTCGGCCAGGGTCTCGCAGGCCAAAGGAATACGGTTGTAGCCGGCAGCGGCCAGGCGCAGGAATTCTTCGCGGGTCATGATAGCCTCGTGGCATTGGGGCAATAGGTCGGACGAGCAAACGTGCCGGGTCAGGCCGGCCAGATAGAAGTCAGGCGCGCCAACGCCAACGGGCCAGGGCCTTGATGACTTTCATCCAGAGTTTGCCGGTTGCCACCACGATGGAATCTCGATGAGGGGGGGAATTAACGTCCGCCAACGTTAGCTCACTGGCTGCCTCTAAGCAACCAGGCAGCAACGCGCGCAGATCGTCGATCACCAGCGCCGGGGATTCCTCGCTGATCGGCCGGCCATGGTTATAGCCGTAGCTCAGTGCCACGCACTGGACCCCGGCCGCCTTGGCCGCCAGCACGTCGCTGCGCGAGTCGCCAACGAACAGCGCCTGCGCGGCCGGCACGTTGGCCATCTGCATGACGAACAGCAGCGCCGCCGGGTCGGGTTTTTTCTGCGGCAGGGTATCGCCACCGATGATCCAGCGGAAATAGCGGCCGATCTTCATCTGATCGAGCAATGGCGCGACGAAGCGTTCCGGCTTGTTGGTGATCAGGGCCATCTCGATGCCCTGCTTGTGCAGCCACTTGAGGGTGTCGCGCACACCGGGGTAGACCACCGTCAGCTCATGGCCATCGGCATAGGCCTGCATGAAAATTTCCAGGCCGCGCTCGGCCTCGTCGTCATCCACCGCGCAGTGGTCGAGCTGACCGGCCAGGGCCCGGCGCACCAGCACCGGGGCGCCGTTGCCGACCCACTCGCGGACAGCTTGCAGGCCGACCGCAGGTCGACCCATTTCGAGCAGCATTTTATCCACGGCCGCAGCCAGGTCGGGGACGGAGTCGATCAGGGTGCCATCCAGATCGAACATCACCAGCCTCGGCAGGGTGCCGGGGAACAGCTGCTCGAAGCCACTCATGGGCGGGCCAGGGCCAGTTCGGCGCGCATCTTGGCGATCACTTCCTGATAGTCAGGGGTGTTGAAGATCGCCGAGCCGGCAACGAAGGTATCGGCGCCAGCCGCGGCGATTTCGCGGATGTTGTTGACGTTCACGCCGCCGTCGATTTCCAGGCGGATGTCACGCCCGCTGGCGTCGATCAGCGCACGCGCTTCACGCAGCTTGTCGAGGGTGCCGGGGATGAACTTCTGCCCGCCAAAGCCTGGGTTGACGCTCATCAGCAGGATCATGTCGACCTTGTCCATCACGTATTTCAGGGTGTCCAGCGGGGTGGCCGGGTTGAACACCAGGCCGGCCTTGCAGCCGCCGTCGCGAATCAGTTGCAGCGAGCGGTCGATGTGCAGGGTGGCTTCCGGGTGGAAGGTGATGTAGCTGGCACCAGCGTCGATGAAGTCGCCGATGATCCGGTCGACCGGGCTGACCATCAGGTGCACGTCGATTGGCGCCGTCACACCGTACTTGCGCAGGGCGGTGCAGACCATCGGGCCGATGGTGAGGTTGGGGACGTAGTGGTTGTCCATCACGTCGAAGTGGACAATGTCGGCACCGGCGGCCAGGACATTGTCGACTTCCTCGCCCAGGCGAGCGAAATCGGCAGACAGAATGGAGGGGGCAATAGCGTAGGGCTGCATGGCGCACCTGTAGGCAGAATCACAGTGGCGCGCATTGTACCTCAGGCTGCCGGTCTGGGGCTGACCGGTATCAATGGCTGCGACGGCAAACCGCAGGGGCCGGTTCCCACAGGGTTGGCAGCACAGCTGCTCCTGTGGGAGCCGGCCTTGCCGGCGCTGAGGCCCTTAAGCCGGCTGCTGAGTGCGCAACTTCTCGCTACGCCCGCGCAGCCATTCCAGGGTCAGCAGCAGGATCACCGAGAAAGCAATCAGCAAGGTAGCTGCCGCCGCAATCGTCGGGCTCAGGTTCTCGCGGATACCGCTGAACATCTGCCGCGGCAGGGTCGCCTGCTCCGGGCCGGCGAGGAACAGCGTCACCACCACTTCGTCGAACGAGGTGGCAAAGGCAAACAGCGCCCCGGAAATCACCCCCGGCGCGATCAGCGGCAGGGTTACCCGGCGGAACGCCGTCAGCGGCGAGGCACCCAGGCTGGCCGCGGCCCGTACCAGGTTATGGTTGAAGCCCTGCAGGGTCGCCGACACGGTGATGATGACGAACGGCACACCCAGCACCGCATGCACCAGAATCAGCGAGGTGAAGCTGTTACCCATGCCCAGCGGTGCAAAGAACAGGTAACTGGCCACGCCGATGATCACCACCGGCACCACCATCGGCGAAATCACCAGGGCCATTACCAGCGATTTGCCCGGGAAGTCGCCACGGGTCAGGCCGATCGAGGCCAGGGTACCGAAGACCATCGCCAGCGCGGTTGCCGCCGGGGCGACGATGATGCTGTTCTTCAGTGCCCGCATCCACTCCGCCGAGGCAAAGAAGTCGTGGTACCACTGCAGCGAGAAGCCCTGCAGCGGGTACACCAGGAAACTGCCGCTGTTGAACGACAGCGGGATGATCACCAGCACCGGCAGTACCAGAAACAGCAGGATCAAGCCGCAGAGGATGCGCAGGGTGTAGAACCATACCCGCTCGACGGGCGACATGTAGGGGCTCAGCATGAATACGCTCCTCAGCTCAGACGCAGGCGGCTGGCGCCGACCAGCCAGCTATAGATCAGGTACAGCACCACAGTCGCCAGCAGCAACAACCCGCCCAGCGCAGTGGCCATGCCCCAGTTGATGCTGGTGTTGGTGTAGAAGGCGACGAAGTAGCTGACCATCTGGTCGTTCGGGCTGCCAAGCAGCGCCGGGGTGATGTAGTAGCCGATAGCCAGGATGAACACCAGCAGGCAACCCGCACCGACGCCGGCATAGGTCTGCGGGAAGTACACTCGCCAGAAACTGGTGAACGGATGGCAACCCAGCGAGATTGCCGCGCGCATGTAGGTGGGCGAGATGCCCTTCATCACGCTGTAGATCGGCAGGATCATGAACGGCAGCAGGATGTGCACCATCGAGATGTAGACCCCGGTGCGGTTGAACACCAGCTCCAGCGGTTTGTCGATGATGCCCAGCGCCATCAACGCACTGTTGATCAACCCGCCCGATTGCAGCAAGACGATCCACGCCGCCACCCGCACCAGGATCGAGGTCCAGAACGGCAGCAACACCAGAATCATCAGCAGGTTGCTCTGCCGGGTCGGCAGGTTGGCCAGCAGGTACGCCAGCGGATAGGCCAGCAGCAGGCAGATGGCGGTAATCACCACGCCCATCCACAGGGTGCGGGCAAAGATGTCCAGGTAGATTGCCTGGTCGGGGGTGGCGCGGGCCAGTTCGCCGAGGTCGTCGATACGGTGATCGAGCGCGGCCAGCAGGTAGAACGGCGTAACGCTGCTGGTGTTGCGGCGGATCGCCTGCCAGTAGGCCGGGTCGCCCCAACGCTCGTCGAGTTCCTGCAGCGCTTCCTTATAAGAGGCCGGTTCGCTCTTGAACGGCAGCGCCCGGGCGGTCTTCGCCAGCAGGCTGCGGTAGCCGGCCAGTTCCATGTTCAGGCGCTTGGACAGATCGCCCAGGGTCTGATTCTTGCGCGATTCGGCGAGGTCGTCGCTCAGCGCCTTGTACACCGGTTCGCCCGGCAGCCCCTTGCCATCCCACTCGGTCACGGCGACCACGGTGCGCGGCATGCCGTTGACCACTTCAGGGTTGCCGACGCTCTTGAACAACAGCGCGGCAATCGGCACGAGGAACACCAGCAGGAGGAACAGCGCCAGCGGCGCGATCAACGCCTGCGCCTTCCAGCGGTTGACCCGCTCGGCGCGCGCCAGGCGCTGCTTGAGATTTGGACCGGCGCCTTCGTTCAGGGGCACTGCGATGGCCATAGCGAACTCCGAAAATCTTGGAAACAGGGAGCGTCAGCAGGACGCTGACGCCCCATCAGGCACGGCTTACTTGGCCGCCCAGGCGTTGAAGCGTTGCTCCAGCTGCTCGCTGTTGTCGGCCCAGAAGGCCACGTCGATCTGCACCTGGTTGGCAATGTTTTCCGGGGTGGTCGGCATGTCCTTCTTGATCTCGTCGGAGAGCAGCGCGACCGCCTTCGCGTTGGCCGGGCCATAGGCAATGTTTTCCGAGTAGATCTTCTGCTGCTCAGGCTTGACCGAGTAGGCGATGAATTTCTTCGCTTCCTCGGCATGCTTCGCGCCCTTTGGAATGGCCCAGGCGTCGAAGTCGTAGATGCCGCCGTTCCACACCACTTTCAGGTTGCTTTCTTTCTGCACGGCAGCGATCCGGCCGTTGTAGGCCGAGCTCATCACCACGTCACCCGAGGCCAGGTATTGCGGTGGCTGAGCGCCGGCTTCCCACCACTGGATGCTTGGCTTGAGTTCGTCGAGTTTCTTGAAGGCACGGTCCTGGCCTTCCTTGGTGCCGAGCACCTTGTAGACGTCCTTCGGCGCAACGCCGTCGGCCATCAGGGCGAATTCCAGGGTGTACTTGGCACCCTTGCGCAGGCCACGCTTGCCCGGGAATTTCTGGGTGTCCCAGAAATCGGCCCAGCTGGTCGGTGCCGATTTCAGCTTGTCGGCGTTGTAGGCCATGACCGTCGACCAGACGAAGAAGCCAACGCCGCAGGGCTGGATGGCACCCGGCACATAATCGGCCGCGTCACCGAACAGCGCCGGGTCGAGCTCTTCGAACATGCCTTCGTCGCAACCGCGGGCCAGCTCTGGCGATTCGACTTCGACCAGGTTCCACGACACGCTCTTGGTGTCGACCATGGCTTTGACCTTGGCCATCTCGCCGTTGTACTCACCGGCGACGATCTTGCCGCTGCCTGCCTTTTCCCACGGCTCGTAGAACGCCTTGACCTGCGCCGCCTTGTTCGCGCCGCCGAAGGAAATCACAGTCAGGTCGGCAGCCATGGCCTGGGAGGCCGCGAACAGGCCGAGGGTCAGGGCGGTCAACTTCAAGTGTTTGAGCATTATTATTCTCTCCACAGTGCAGGGTTGGTGAAGCAAACCTCAATGGGCTTCCAGGATCGGATCGAGCGCACGTCCATGCTCGACCGCCCAGCCCAGCGGTACCACATCGCCCACGGCCAGCGCCGGGTCGAGTTCGGCAATCGGCTGCTTCACGAAGAAATCGGCCTTGCCGCAAACTTCCAGGCGGACCCGCACGTGGTCGCCCAGGTAAATGAATTCGGCCACCCGGCCGGAGAAGCGGTTCGCGCAGTGTTCGCTGTGACCGTTCAGACGGACCCGCTCCGGGCGAATCGACAGGGTCACCGGCTCACCAGGCTGGCCGACGTTCACCGCCAGTGCCTCGACCTTCTCGCCGCGCGCCAGCAACACCTGGCAGCGGTCGCCGTCCTGGCTGAGCAGGCGGCCGTTGATGCGATTGTTCTCGCCAATGAAGTTGGCGACGAAGGTGTTGCTCGGCGCTTCGTAGAGGGTGCGCGGGTCGGCGATTTGCTGGATCTCGCCCTGGTGGAACACCGCGACGCGGTCGGACATGGTCAGCGCTTCGCCCTGGTCGTGGGTCACGTAGACCACGGTCACGCCCAGGCGCTGGTGAATGTGCTTGATCTCCATCTGCATGTGCTCGCGCAACTGCTTGTCGAGCGCACCGAGCGGTTCGTCCATCAGCACCAGTTGCGGTTCGAACACCAGCGCCCGGGCCAGGGCCACCCGCTGTTGCTGACCACCGGAGAGCTGACCGGGGTAGCGCTGGGCGAAGCTATCGAGCTGGACCATGTTCAGCACGCGCTTGACCCGCTCGCTGATGTCGGTCTTGCTCAGGTTGCGCACACTGAGGGGGAAGGCCAGGTTCTCGGCCACGGTCATGTGCGGGAACAGTGCGTAGTTCTGGAACACCATGCCGATGTCGCGCTTGTGCGGCGGCACGTTGTTGATCGAACGGCCGGCCAGCTGGATCTCGCCGGCGGTCGGCGTTTCGAAGCCGGCGAGCATCATCAGGCTGGTGGTTTTGCCGGAGCCCGAAGGACCGAGCAAGGTGAGGAATTCGCCTTTGCGAATATCCAGGTTGAGGTCTTTGACGATCAGCGATTCGCCGTCGTAGCTCTTCTGCACACCGCGGAAGCTGACCAGCACTTCGCCGGTTGCAGCGCTCGAATTCACCTCACTCATACCCGTACCTTTTTGTTGGATGACTGCTGTGTTTCAAGCCTAGTGAAGGCGCGCAGCCAAGCAAATCGGGGGTGCTGAGAGATTGATATCAGCCGGGTGGAACGTTGGGGGTAGGGATTGCCCTACACGGATGGCGCGAATAGATATGTATGAGATGGGCCGGCCTTATCGCGGGACGAGCCCGCCCCCACTGGGAAAGGCAGCACCGGGCTGTTGTGGGAGCGGGCTCGTCCCGCGATGAGGTCTCTACCGATGTCGCGGGGAGAACACTCAGAGCAACTTGTGCTCCATCGCATACTTCACCAGCTCGGCCAACGAATTCACGTTGAGCTTCTGCATCAGCCGCGCCTTGTGCGTGCTGATGGTCTTGTTGCTCAGGGCCAACTGCTGGGCGATGTCGTTGACGTTGGCACCCTGGGCCAGACGCTCGAACACCGAGAACTCGCGCTCCGACAACAACGAATGCAGCGGTCGTGAATCGGTCAGGCCCACCTCGAAGACCATCCGGTCGGCCAGGTCCGGATCGATGTAGCGCCCGCCTCCGGCCACCCGACGAATCGCCGTGAGCAACAGCGCCGGGTCGCTGTCCTTGGTCGCGTAGCCGGCCGCCCCGACCTTCAGCGCCCGCGCCGCCATCTGCGCCTCGTCGTGCATCGACAGCACCAGGATCGCCGGCGGCGCACTCAACGCGCGAATCCGCGGGATCGCCTCCAGGCCGCTCACCCCCGGCATGGAGATATCCAGCAACACCACTTCGCATTCGGTGTGCCGCAACGCATCGAGCAACTGCTCGCCATTGCCGGCCTCACCCACCACCTGCATGTCCTTGGCCAGGCCGATCAACTGCTTGATGCCCTCGCGGACAATCGTGTGGTCTTCGGCCACCAGTACTCGTATCACGGTTCAGCTCCTGTTTCGGTCCAGAGGAATACGCACACTCAGGCTGGTGCCCTCGCCCGGCTCGCTGTCCAGGCCCATGCTGCCACCCAGCATCAGCACCCGTTCACGCATGCCGACCAGGCCGAACGACGTCGGCCGGCTGTCATCGGTAATAAAGCCTACGCCATCATCGCTCACCGTCAGGCAGAGCATCTCATCCTCCAAGCTCAGGCTGATCTGCACCGTATGAGCCTGGGCGTGACGCATCACATTGGTCAGCGCCTCCTGCAGGATGCGGAACAGGCTGGTAGCCTTGGCGTCGCTCAGCGGCGGTAGGTTGTCTGGCACCTCCACCAGGCACGGGATCTGCGTGCGGGCCTCGAACCGGCGGGCCTGCCATTCGATAGCCGAGGCGATGCCGGCATCGAGAATCGGCGGGCGCAGCGCGGTGGCCACGTCGCGTACCAGTTGGAACAGCTGGGCGATCAGACGCTTCATGCTGCCCAGGCGTTCGTTCAGGCCAGGGTCGAGCTCGGCATAGGCCAGCTCGCACATCGAGGTTTCCAGCTTGAGCACGGTGAGCATCTGCCCCAGCTCGTCGTGCACCTCGCGGGCGATGCGGGCTTTTTCTTCCTCGCGGACGCTCTCCAGGTGTGCCGACAGCTCGCGCAGTTGCTCCTGGGAACGGGCCAGTTCCAGTTCGGCGCGCTTGCTCTGGCTGATGTCCCAGACAATCCCGTCCCAGACCACCCGACCATCGCCGAGCACCCGCGTACTGGCCTTGATGTCGGCCCAGCGCTGCTCGCCCTGGCGGGTGAGAATGCGCCCCTGCCACGACCAGTCGCTGTCGGTCTCCAGCGCGCGGTCCTGAACCTGGTGGTAGTCGGCACGGTCTTGCTCATGCACCAGGCTACGCAGGCCAACGTCCGGGTGCTGCAGCTCGGCCGGCGAATAGCCGACCAACGCCTCGCTGCCCTCACTGATATAGGGAAATTCGAGCTCGCCCACTGCCGGGTCGCGCTCCAGGCGGAATACCAGCCCCGGCACGTTGCCGGCAATGCCCTTGAGGCGTGCCTCGCTTTCGCGCAAGGCAGCCAGGGCGCGGCGGCGCTCGGTAATGTCGGTGAGGAACACCACCAGGTACTCGGCATCGCGAAAGCGCAGGAAACTCAGCGAGACGTCCACCGGCATCAGACTGCCGTCGGCGCGCAGGCACTCGGTTTCGATATGCTGGGCCACCTCGTTGCTGGCCCGGGCGCGTTTCCACAGGTCGAGCCAGCGGTCCATGTGCAGGTTCGGTTCGAAGTCGATCAACGGACGGTCGATCAGCGCCCCCGCCGGATAACCAAGCATGCTTTCGGCGGCGCGATTGGCGTAGCGCACATGGCTGTCCCAGTGCACCCAGAGGATACCCACGGTGCTCTGGTCGATGGAAAACTGGCTCAGGCGCAAGGCTTCCTCGCGCACCTGACGCTGGACAATGGTTTCGCGGGCAGCCAGCAGGTTGTGCTCCAACTGATGCTGCTGGCGACGCTGCCAGATCACGATCGCCATGCTGCTGAACAATAAGGCTGCCAGCAGCAGGGCCAGGTTCTGCCAGAAACCGGGCGACTCGCTCAGCCGCGGGTACTTGGGTTGCAGCCAGCGGCTGTGCAGCTGTTCCAGGTCCTTGGCGGGAATCGCCTGCAGGCCACGCTCGATAATCTCGGCCAACTGCGGCCAGTCGCGCCGCGAGCCGACCCGCAACAGCTGCGGCAGGCCGATGTCGCCGACCACTACCAACTCGCTGAATTCGTTCTCGCGGGACAAGCGGCTCAGTTGCGCCTCGTCCACCACGGCGTAACGCGCCTGCTCGCTGAGCAGCAACTGCAAGGCCTGGCGCTCGCCCGGCACGCCTTGCAGGTTGAGGTTGGAATAGGTCGCGCGCAGGTAGTCGGCGACCACACTGGGCATGCGCACGGCGACCCGGTCGAGGCTGCCGAGCTTTTCCAGGTCCACCGCCACCGCGCCACTGCGTGGCCCGACGATCAATTGCGGCACGCGCATGTACGGGTCGCTGAACAACCACAGGCGCAAGCCCGCCGGGGTCTGGGTCAGGCCCGGCGCCAGGTCGATCTCGCCGCGTGTCAACGCCCGTTCCAGCGCCGCCTGGTCGTTGAAGTTGCGCCAGGTCAGGTCCAGCCCGAGCTGGCGTGCCAGCCAGTTCATCAGCTCGACGTTGACCCCGGACAACTGTTGCAGGCGCCGGTCGAACTGGGCAAACGGCGCCTGCAACACCAGCCCCACCCGCAGGCTGCGGTGCTGTTCGAGCCATTCTTGCTGCTCGGGCTCCAGGCGCGCTGCCGGGGCCGATACCACAGGGGCAGCCTGCGCCATCAAGGACAGGCACAAACCGCCGATAACCAACAGACCGCGCAAACGCTTCATCTAGAATCTCGTCAATCAACGGACGGCCGCAGAGCGTGGCTGTCGCGGACAAATACCATTAGGCTGCCGGTATCTCTCTGGCCTGGATCGATCAATGCTCGCACTTTATCGCACGACGCTGCCGGCGTTATGCCTGTCCTTGTTAATCCCTTGTACCGCACAAGCACTGGCCAGCGAAACGCCAGCAGCTCCCAGCGATGCCGCAGCCGCCGCGCCAGTTCAGCGCCAAGCCCTCGCCGAGCGCAGCCTGGAGGACGCCCAGGCGCTGGAACGCCAGGTGCCCAAGGAGGAACAGCAAACCCTGCAAGCCGGCAGCGACAGCTTCCTCGCCCTGTGGAAACCGGCCAATACGCCGCGCCCGGAAGGCGCACTGGTGATCGTCCCGGGTGCCGGTGAAAGCGCCGACTGGCCCAAGGGCGTCGGCCCGCTGCGGCGCAAGTTTCCCGATGCACAATGGTCGACCCTGAGCCTGAGCCTGCCCGACCTGCTGGCCGACGCCCCGCTGGCACGCGCCGAGACCCCGGCGCCGGCCCCGGCCAAACCACCGGCCGAAGACGGCAAGGCGGCCCCGGCCAAGGACACCCCAGCCGACGCCAACGCCAATATTGCTCAAGCTACCGCTGCGGAAACCGAAAGCACCGACAGCGCCGAGGCGGCGCCCGCCCCCGGCGCCGACGACAAGGCCGACGCCGAACGCATCTTCGCCCGCATCGAGGCCGGCATTGCCTACGCCCAGCAGCAGAATGCGCGCAGCATCGTCCTGCTCGGCCATGGCAGTGGCGCCTACTGGGCGGCACGTTTCCTCAGCGAGCGGCAGCCGCCGAACGTGCAGAAGCTGGTGATGGTCTCGGCGCAGACCCCGGCAAACGTCGAGCACAGCCTGGAGAGCCTGACCCCGACGCTCAAACTGCCTACCGGTGACTTCTTCTATACCTCGCTGCCACAGGTTCGCCGCGCTGCCGAGGCGCGCCTGAAGGCGAGCAAACGCCTGAAGGACAGCAACTACCGTCAGGTAGCGCTCAACGCCCTGCCCAACCAGAGCGCCGAACAAGAACAGTTGTTCCGGCGCATCCGCGGCTGGTTGAGCCCCGCACAGGCCGACTGATCAGAAGCCGCGGCGCTGGCGCACGATCGAGTAGGCCTGGTGCAGTTCGCGGGTTCGCTCGGTCGCTTCGCGCACCTGGACCGGGCTCGCGCCGCTGCCGACCAGCTTGTCCGGGTGGTGGCGGCTGAGTAGCCGGCGATAGGCCTGCTTGATCTGGGCCGGCTCGGTGTCTACCGCCACGCCGAGCAGACGCAAAGCATCCGGGTAGCCGGTGGCGGCGTTGCCCAGCGCCGGCTGGTACGGTTCGTAGTCGCTGGCCAGGGCCTGCACCTTGGCGCTGCTCCAGCCCAGTTGCTTACCCCACCGCAACAACAGCTCGCGCTCCTGACGGCCAGCCCGGCCATCGGCCCAGACCATTCGCCAGCAAGCACGCAACATGCCTTCGGCAGCGTGCGGTTGCTGCTTGAGCCGCCGCAGGTGCCCATCCAGCCGTTCACGCCCGCCCTTGCCACGGTTGAACGCGCTGATCGCCCGGCGTCGGGCCGGCTCGCTCAGTTCCAGCCGCTGCATCTCGATCCGCGCCTGTTGAATATGCCCCTCGGCCACCCGCCCATCGCTTTTGGCCAGGCGCCCGAGCAGAACGAACAGTACCTCGTCGTCGCGCAAAGCCGGCTTGCCGCCCAGACGCTCGCGCAACTGCGCCCAGCTGTGCAGTTGCAACCGGCGATCCATCGCCTGACCGAGCAACGCCCCGAGCAAGGCGCCCGGAATACTGGCGATGGCGAAACCCGCACCCGCACCGATCACTGTGCTTGGCCACAACATGTCAGCGGCGCCCAGCGAGCAATTGCTCGACTTCGCCCAGTCGCTCCAGCGTGCCAACATCGACCCAGTGCCCGGCAAAGTGCTCACCGCTCACCGCGTTACGGCTCATGGCCTCACGCAATAATGGCGCAAGCTTGAATGCCCCCGCCTGGCAACCAGCAAACAGCTTGGGATCGAGCACGGCAATGCCGCTATAGGTCAGGGTGTCGGTCGCACCGGCGCCATCGGCAACGCGCTCGCCCGCCAGACGGAAGTCGCCCGCGCCATGGTGACCGGGGTTGTTCACCAGCACCAGGTGAGCCAGGCCGTTGAGCGGCGAACGCAGGCGAGCAAAGTCGAAGTCGGTCCAGATGTCGCCGTTGACCAGCAGGAACGGCTGATCGCCCAGCAGTGGCAGCGCCTTGAAGATACCGCCACCGGTTTCCAGCGGCTCGCCTTCCGCCGAATAGCGGATGCGCAGACCCAGTTGCGCGCCATCGCCCAGGTAGTCCTCGATCTGCTGACCAAGCCAGGCATGGTTGATCACCACCTCAGTGAAGCCGGCCTGAGCCAGCGCACGCAGGTGGTACTCGATCAGCGGCACACCGGCGACCGGCACCAGCGGTTTGGGCGTGGTCAGGGTCAACGGGCGCATCCGCTCGCCCTTGCCGGCAGCGAGGATCATGGCCTTCATGGACGCGCCCCGGCACTGGCCTGGAGGCTTTCGATCAACTCATCGAGTTCGGCCAGCTCGGGACGTCGGGCAATCACTTCATCTATATAGGCAAAGAAGCGTGGCACATCGCTCAGGTAGCGCGGCTTGCCGTCGCGGTGGCAGATGCGCGCGAAGATCCCGATGACCTTGAGGTGACGCTGCACGCCCATCAGGTCGCTGGCACGATGGAACTCGGCAAAATCGGCCTGGACCGGCACGCCCTTTTCCTTGGCTTTCAGCCAGTAGTCCTTGAGCCAGCCCTCGACCCGCGCGCGTGGCCAGCTGAGGAAAGCGTCCTTGAACAGACAGGTGATGTCGTAGCTGACCGGGCCGTAGACCGCGTCCTGGAAATCCAGCACGCCAGGGTTGGGCACGCTTTGCATCAGGTTGCGCGGCATGTAGTCGCGGTGTACCAGCACCTTGGGCTGGGCCAGGGCACTCTCAATCAGCAGCGCGCTGATCCGCTGCCAGGCTGCCAGTTGCGCATCGGTGAACCCCAGGCCCAGCTCGCGCCCCACGTACCACTCGGGGAACAACTCGAGTTCGCGACGCAGCAAGGCGACATCGTAGCTGGGCAGCGGCGCGCTCATCGGCAACTGCTGGAATGCCAGCAACGCGTCGATGGCGTCGGCAAACAGCGCGTCGGCGTTATCGGCGTCGATCACATCGAGGTAGGTCTGATGGCCCAGATCGCTCAGCAGCAGGAAGCCACGCTCCAGGTCCTGGCCATGAATCACCGGCACATTCACCCCCGCCGTGGCGAGCAAACGGTCGATTTCCACGAATGGGTGGCAGTTTTCCTGCGGTGGCGGCGCATCCATGACGATAAAACGGCGGCCTTCGCCCTCCCAGCGGAAGTAGCGGCGGAAGCTCGCATCGCTGCTGGCGGCGGTCAGCGTACCCGCTGGAACCGCGCCCCAGCCCTGCGTGTGGAAAAGTTTTGCCAGTTGCTCGTCGAGCCAGACAGTCAGGTGTTGCAGGCGTACATCGTGATCGGGCATTACAAGGGTCTCCGACGGCCCTAGCCGTCAAGCGGGTCATGCTTTATTATCCAGCATCTTTTTCAGACCATCGAGAGGCGTGCGGCCCCACACGCGGGCAGATGGCACGCAGGAAGCCCGGACTAATAAGATGGCATTGAAATCCCCCGCGTTTCGTAAAAAATTCCCGTTGCTGGTAACCGGCGGTCTGCTGGCCATGCAACCTCTGGCCACGTCGTACGTGGTGGCCGCCGAGCAGTTTGACTGCCAAGTGTCCGCTTCCGGAGGTTGGGACTGCAAGCCCAAGACCAGCACCAGCAATCTGCCACCGCGTCCGGTGCATGATGGTGCGGCCGTCAGCTCGGCCAATGCGACGCCGCAGGAGAGCGCCGAAGGCGTGGTCGAGGAGAAAGGCCAAGGCCCGATGCTCGTCACCGAAGCCAAGGGCCGTGGCCTGAAGGCACGCAGCGCAGACTACAGCCATCTCGACTGGGTTCCGCGCGACCAACTGACCCCTGCCCAGCTCGCGGAAACCGGCCCTTACTGCGCCGGTGCCTACATCGAGCCGACCCGTCCGGGCATGAACGACAACACGCCCAAAGACGAGGCGCCGACCTTCATTGGCGCCAAGGCGTCGCGCTACCAGCAGGAGCAGCAGATCGCGACCCTGGCCGGTGACGTGGTCATGCGCCAGGGCAGCATGCAGGTCGAAGCCGACGAAGCGAACCTGTATCAGGCCGAGAACCGTGGCGAACTGAGCGGCAACGTGAAGATCCGCGACAACGGTTCGCTGGTGGTCGGCGACCATGCCGACATCCAGCTCGACACCGGCGAAGCCAAGGTCGACAACGCCGAATACGTGATGCACAAATCGCGCATCCGCGGTAACGCCCTCTACGCCAAGCGCGCCGAGAACGCCATCATTCGCCTCAAGGACGGTACCTACACCACCTGTGAGCCGAACAGCAACGCCTGGCAGCTCAAGGGCAACAACATCACCCTGAACCCGGCTACCGGCTTCGGCACCGCGACCAACGTCACCCTGCGGGTTAAAGATTTCCCGGTGTTCTACACGCCGTACATCTATTTCCCGATCGACGACCGTCGCCAGTCGGGCTTCCTGCCGCCATCGTTCAGCACCAGCAGCGACACCGGCTTCATGCTGGTCACGCCGTACTACTTCAACCTGGCGCCAAACTACGACGCCACGTTGTACCCACGCTACATGGCCAAACGCGGTTTGCTGATGGAAGGCGAGTTCCGCTACCTGACCAAGTCCAGCGAAGGCCAGTTCGGTGGGGCGTACCTGAACGACAAGGACGACGACCGCAAGCTGCAGTCCGACTACAAAGACCAGCGCTGGATGGTCAACTGGCAGCACAAGGGTGGCCTGGACTCGCGCCTGACCAACGAAGTCGACTACACCGACATCAGCGACCCTTACTACTTCCAGGATCTCGAATCCGGGCAGATCGGCGTCGAAAGCAAGGACTACATCAACCAGCGTGGTGCCCTCACGTACCGTGGTGACACCTATACCGCGGGCTTGAACCTGCATGCCTACAAGCTGGCGACCATTACCCAGATCACCCCGTACGATCGCCTGCCACAACTCTACGTTGGCGGCGCGCTGCCGTACCATCCGGGCGGCCTGGACCTGACCTACGCGACCGAGTTCGTCCGCTTCAACCGCGACTTGCGCAAAGGCGAGTTCACAGACGAGAACGGTGTTGCCAAACCTTGGTACGACACCAATGTGTACGGTTTGGCCCGCGCCAACGGCGACCGCCTGAACCTGACGCCCGGTGTCAGCCTGCCGCTGGAATGGAGTTACGGCTACCTTAAGCCGTCTGTGAGGAATTCCTACACCCGCTATGAGCTGGACCTGGATGGCAAGGGCAAAACTGACCTGGCCGAGGCCAGCGAATCTGCCCTCGACCTGCAAGGTCGCTACAAGGGTACCCAGAATCGCAACGTACCGATCTTCAGCGTCGACAGCGGCCTGTACTTCGACCGCGACACCCAGTGGTTCGGCAAGAACTATCGCCAGACCCTGGAACCGCGCCTGTTCTATCTGTACGTACCGTACGAAGACCAGAAGGACATTCCGATCTTCGATACCAGCGAAAGCACCTTCAACTACTCGTCGCTGTTCCGTGAAAACCGCTTCAGTGGTGGCGACCGTATCGGCGACGAGAACAAACTCTCGCTGGGCGTGACCAACCGCTGGATCGAAGAAAACGGCTTCGAGCGTCAGCGCTTCAGCATTGGCCAGGCCTTGTACTTCAAGGACCGCAAGGTCCAGTTGCCAGGCATCGACTACCGCACCCGCGAAGACTCGCTCGCCGATGTGTCGCCTTATGCGCTGGAATACGAGTTCCGCTTCAACCGCGACTGGCGCTTCAACTCCGACTTCAACTGGGACCCGGACACCCACAGCACCCGTTCGGGCAGCGCGATGTTCCACTACCAGCCTGAAGATAACGTGAACAAGGTGGTCAACCTCGGCTATCGCTACCGCAACGACCTGGTTCGCTACGACCAGACAACCGGCAAGTGGTCGGTAGGCGGCGGTAACTACGGCACAGAAGGCCAGCCCGGCTTCATCAAGGACTACTACAAGATCCAGCAGCATGACTTCTCGGTCATGTGGCCAATCGTTCCACAGTGGACCGCGATTGCCCGCTGGCAGCACGACTACAACCGCAATCGCACCCTGGAAGCCTTTGGTGGTTTCGAGTACGACAACTGCTGCTGGAAACTGCGTCTGATCAACCGTTACTGGGTCGACTACGACGAGTTCAGCCAGGAAGCACCGCAAAACGAAAAAGGCGACCACGGCATCTTCCTGCAGATCGTGCTGAAAGGCCTCGGTGGCGTCGTGGGCAACAAGGTCGAGTCGTTCCTCGACCAGGGCATTCAAGGTTATCGTACACGTGAAGACCAAGCTTATTGATTGTCTGCGCCCGCTGATGCTGGGCGCTGTATTGCTGAGCAGCACCGCGCACGCCGCGGTGCAGACCCTGGACAGCGTCGTGGCCATCGTCGACAACGACGTGGTCATGAAAAGCCAACTCGACCAGCGCGTGCATGAAGTGCAGCAAACCATCGCCAAGCGCGGTGGTGCGGTGCCTCCTGCCGGCGTACTGGACCAGCAGGTTCTGGAGCGCCTGATCGTCGAGAACCTGCAATTGCAGATCGGCGACCGCTCCGGTATCCGCATTACCGACGAAGAACTGAACCAGGCCATCGGCACCATTGCCCAGCGCAATGGCATGAGCCTGGAGCAGTTCCGTGCAGCCCTGGCCCGCGACGGCGTGTCGTTCGATGATGCTCGCGAGCAGGTCCGTCGCGAAATGATCATCAGCCGTGTACGGCAGCGCCGGGTGGCCGAGCGTATTCAGGTCACCGAACAGGAAGTGAAGAACTTCCTCGCCTCGGACCTGGGCAAGATGCAACTGTCGGAAGAATTCCGCCTGGCCAACATCCTGATTCCAATCCCGGAAAGCGCAAACTCGACGGCGATTCAGGCCGCCGCGCGCCAGGCCGACGAGGTGTACAAGCAGCTCAAGCAAGGCGCCGACTTCGCTCAACTGGCCATCGCCCGTTCGGCCAGTGAAACCGCACTGGAAGGCGGCGAGATGGGCTGGCGTAAAGCGGCTCAACTGCCACCACCGTTCGACCGGATGCTCAGCAACATGTCGGTGGGTGATGTCACCGAGCCGGTTCGTACCCCAGGCGGCTATATCATCCTCAAGCTGCAGGAAAAACGCGGCGGCCAGGCCATGGTGCGTGACGAAGTGCATGTTCGTCATATCCTGATCAAACCTAGCGAGATCCGCAGCGAAGCTGCCACCCAGGCCCTCGCCGAGAAACTCTACGAGCGTATCCAGAATGGCGAAGACTTCGCCCAACTGGCGAAGAGCTTCTCCGAAGACCCGGGTTCGGCCCTCAACGGCGGCGACCTGAACTGGGTTGACCCGAACTCGCTGGTACCGGAGTTCCGCGAAGAAATGGCCAACGCCCAGCAGGGTCAGGTTACCAAGCCATTCAAGACCCAGTACGGCTGGCATGTTCTGGAAGTCCTTGGCCGTCGCGCCACCGACAGCACCGAACAGGCTCGCGAGCAGCAGGCGCAAATGGTACTGCGTAACCGCAAGTACGACGAAGAGCTGCAAACCTGGCTGCGTCAGATCCGCGACGAAGCCTACGTTGAGATCAAGCTTCCTGGCGCCGATCAGGCCGCCCAGTGAGACGCCAACGCTTTGCCCTCACACCCGGCGAGCCGGCCGGCATAGGTCCCGACCTGTGCCTGCTGCTCGCCGCGCAAGCCCAGCCTTACCCCCTGATTGCCATTACCAGCCGCGACCTGCTCACCGAGCGGGCCGCGCAGCTGGGCGTGGCCGTCACGCTGGTCCCGGTCAGCCCCGACGCCTTCCCCGACGAACCCGCCGCAGCGGGCAGCCTGTATGTCTGGGATACGCCACTGGCAGTGCCGGCGGTAGCCGGCCAGCTGGATAGCGCCAACGCAGCCTTCGTTCTGCAGACCCTGACCCGTGCAGGCCAGGGCTGCATCGACGGGCAGTTCGCCGGGATGATCACCGCCCCGGTGCACAAGGGCGTCATCAACGAAAGCGGGATCCCGTTCTCCGGACACACCGAATTTCTTGCCGAGCTGACGGCCACCGAGCAGGTGGTCATGATGCTCGCCACCCGCGGCCTGCGCGTGGCCCTGGTGACCACCCACCTGCCGTTACGCGAGGTGGCCGACGCCATCACCGTCGAGCGCCTGGAGCGGGTTACGCGCATCCTGCACGCCGACCTGCAACACAAGTTCGGCCTGGCCAACCCGCGCATCCTGGTTTGCGGCCTGAACCCGCATGCCGGCGAAGGTGGCCACCTGGGCCACGAAGAAATCGACATCATCGAACCGACATTGGCGCGCCTGCGCAGCGAAGGCATGAACCTGCGCGGCCCGTTGCCTGCCGATACCCTGTTTACCCCCAAATATCTGGAGCACTGCGACGCAGTGCTGGCGATGTACCACGACCAGGGCCTGCCCGTGCTGAAGTACAAGGGCTTTGGCGCAGCACTGAATGTCACCCTCGGCCTGCCGATCATCCGCACCTCCGTGGATCACGGCACCGCCCTGGACCTTGCCGGCACCGGCAGGATCGACACCGGCAGCCTGCAGGTCGCCCTGGAAACAGCCTACCAGATGGCCGAGACCCGAAAATGACCGAGCAATACCAACACAAGGCGCGCAAGCGCTTTGGCCAGAACTTCCTGCACGACGCCGGCGTCATCGACCGCATCCTGCGTTCGATCCACGCCAAGGCGGGCGAGCGCCTGCTGGAAATCGGCCCGGGCCAGGGCGCCCTGACCGAAGGCCTGCTGGGCAGCGGTGCGCAGCTGGACGTCGTCGAGCTGGACAAGGACCTGGTGCCGATCCTCAACCAGCAGTTCGCCGGCCGCGACAACTTCCGCCTGCACCAGGGCGATGCACTGAAGTTCGACTTCACCAGCCTCGGCGCCGCGCCCAATAGTCTGCGTGTGGTCGGAAACCTGCCGTACAACATTTCCACCCCGCTGATCTTCCACCTGCTGTCCAACGCCGAACTGATCCGCGACATGCACTTCATGCTGCAGAAGGAAGTGGTCGAGCGCCTGGCCGCCGGCCCGGGTGGTGGTGACTGGGGACGCCTGTCGATCATGGTTCAGTACCACTGCCGCGTTGAGCACCTGTTCAATGTCGGCCCGGGCGCGTTCAACCCACCGCCGAAGGTCGACTCGGCCATCGTGCGCCTGGTGCCGCACGCGGTCCTGCCGTTCCCGGCCAAGGACCACCGCCTGCTGGAACGCATCGTTCGCGAAGCCTTCAACCAGCGCCGCAAGACCCTGCGCAACACCCTCAAGGCCCTGCTCAGCAGCGAAGCCATCGAAGCCGCTGGCGTCGACGGCAGCCTGCGCCCGGAGCAGCTCGACCTGGCCGCCTTCGTGCGCCTGGCCGACAAGCTGGCGGAACAAGGCAGCAACTGAGCCGCCTGGCCGGCACGTCGTGTCCGCACGACTGGCCGGCGCCCCCGCCGATAGCCTAGACTGAGCCCAATCGCCGTAATTGCGTCAGTTGCCAAGGCCCCTTTGAATGTCTGATCCCCGCTACCAGATCGACGTCAGCGTCGTGACCCGCTACCTGAAAGACCAATCCGACCCTGAAAACGACCGCTATGCGTTCGCCTACACCATCACCGTGGTGAACAATGGCTCGCTACCAGCCAAATTGATGTCACGCCACTGGCTGATCACCAACGGTGACGGCGGCGTCGAGGAAGTGCGCGGTGATGGCGTGATCGGCCAGCAGCCACTGCTCGCCCCGGGCCAGAGCCACACCTACAGCAGCGGCGCGGTCATCAATACCCGCGTCGGCACCATGCAGGGCAGCTACAAGATGTTTGCCGAGGACGGCAAGCGCTTCGATGCCGTGATCGCACCGTTCCGCCTGGCCGTGCCGGGGGCGCTGCACTGATGACCACGTACGCCGTCGGCGACCTCCAGGGTTGCCTGCAACCGCTCAAGTGCCTGCTCGAACGCGTCAATTTCAACCCGGCCGTCGACCGCCTGTGGCTGGTCGGCGACCTGGTCAACCGCGGCCCCGAATCGCTGGAAACCTTGCGCTTCCTGTACGGCATGCGCGATGCGCTGGTGTGCGTGCTGGGCAACCACGACCTGCACCTGCTGGCCGCCTGGCAGAACATCGAGCGCCTGAAGAAAAGCGATACCCTGCGCGAGATCCTTGACGCACCGGACGCCACCGACCTGCTCGACTGGCTGCGCCGGCAAAAGCTGCTGCATTACGACGAGGCCCGTGGGATGGTGCTGGTGCATGCTGGCATCCCGCCGCAATGGACCCTCGGCAAGGCCCTGGAATATGCCGCCGAAGTCGAGGAGGTGCTGCGCGACGACAACCGCCTCAAGCTCTACCTGGACGGTATGTACGGTAACGAACCGAGCAAGTGGAGCAAGGACCTGAGCGGCGTCACTCGACTACGGGTCATCACCAACTACTTCACCCGCATGCGCTTCTGCACCAGCGAAGGCAAGCTCGACCTCAAGGGCAAGGAAGGCGTCGACACCGCGCTGCCCGGCTACAAGCCCTGGTTCGCACACAAGGGCCGTCGGACCCGGCACGTGAAGATTCTGTTCGGCCACTGGGCCGCCCTCGAAGGCAAATGCAAGGAGCCCGAGGTGATTGCCCTGGACACCGGCTGCGTATGGGGCGGGGCGATGACCCTGTATAACGTCGACAGCGGCCAGTTCCAGCGCTGCGAATGCTCCGAGCAAGGCAACCTGCGCCCGCAGCCGGCGCCCGCACAAACGGCTAGAATGCCCGATCAGTCCTGAAGGAAACCGTACCCATGAGCGAATTCAAACGCATCCCTCCCGAGCAGGCCCAGGCCCTGCGTGAGCAAGGTGCGGTCGTGGTCGATATTCGTGACCAGCCTACCTTTGCCAACGGCCATATCACTGGCGCCAAACACCTGGACAATACCAGCGTCGCCGACTTCATTCGCGGTGCCGATCTGGACGCCCCGACCGTCGTCGTTTGCTACCACGGCAACTCCAGCCAGAATGCCGCCGCCTATCTGGTCAGCCAGGGGTTTTCCGAGGTCTACAGCCTTGATGGCGGCTTCGAGTTGTGGCGTGCCACCTACCCTGGCGAAACGGCTCAGGGCACCGCCGAATAATTTTTTTCATCTGCCGCAGCCCGCGTCCCGCGCGGGCTTCCGCCCGACCAGACGAACGGTCGTGGCGAACTTCATGGTCAACCGACCTTGACCTCCCCGATTACCAACTATCCTTAAGCCCAGGCCATCCAAAAAGGGGAGAGCCGGTACACCGGCGTGCGGGTCATCGGTAGCGAATCAAGGTGTTCTGGGGGGTAAACAGCAGTCGGCAATGTCGATTGCATGCCAGCATCAGCTGACTGATCCGGCGTCGGCTCCACGTATCGAGCGAGGTGACGTCATGAGTATTTTTAGCCACTTCCAACAACGTTTCGAGTCCACCCGCCAGGAAGAGCTCTCGCTGCAGGAGTACCTTGAGCTCTGCAAGCAGGACCGCAGTGCCTACGCTTCAGCGGCCGAACGCCTGTTGATGGCTATCGGCGAACCGGAGCTGGTGGATACCTCGAACAACTCCAGGCTGTCGCGGATCTTTTCCAACAAGGTGATCCGCCGTTACCCGGCCTTCGAAGACTTCCATGGCATGGAGGAATGCATCGATCAGATCGTTTCCTACTTCCGCCATGCGGCGCAAGGCCTTGAAGAGAAGAAGCAGATCCTCTATCTGCTGGGCCCGGTAGGTGGCGGTAAATCGTCGCTGGCCGAGAAGCTCAAGCAACTGATGGAGAAAGTGCCGTTCTACGCCATCAAGGGTTCGCCGGTGTTCGAATCGCCCCTGGGGCTGTTCAATGCCACCGAGGACGGCGCCATCCTGGAAGAAGACTTCGGTATACCCCGGCGCTACCTGAACACCATCATGTCACCCTGGGCAACCAAGCGCCTGGCCGAATTCGGCGGTGACATCAGCCAGTTCAAGGTGGTCAAGCTCTACCCCTCGATCCTCAACCAGATCGCCGTAGCCAAGACCGAACCGGGCGACGAGAACAACCAGGATATTTCCGCCCTGGTCGGTAAGGTCGATATCCGCAAGCTTGAAGAATTCCCGCAGAACGACGCCGATGCCTACAGCTACTCGGGCGCACTGTGCCGGGCCAACCAGGGCCTGATGGAATTCGTCGAGATGTTCAAGGCACCCATCAAGGTCCTGCACCCACTGCTCACCGCCACCCAGGAAGGTAACTACAACAGTACCGAAGGGCTGGGCGCGATCCCCTACTCCGGGATCCTGCTGGCGCACTCCAACGAATCGGAATGGCACAGCTTCCGCAACAACAAGAACAACGAGGCGTTCATCGACCGGATCTATATCGTCAAGGTGCCGTACTGCCTGCGCGTCAGCGACGAGATCAAGATCTACGACAAACTCCTGTTCAACAGTTCGCTGGCCAAGGCCCACTGCGCACCCGACACCCTGAAGATGCTGGCCCAGTTCACCGTGCTGTCGCGCCTGAAAGAGCCGGAGAACTCGAACATCTACTCGAAAATGCGGGTCTACGACGGCGAAAACCTCAAGGACACCGACCCGAAAGCCAAGTCGATCCAGGAATACCGCGATTCGGCGGGGGTCGACGAAGGCATGAACGGCCTGTCGACGCGCTTCGCCTTCAAGATCCTGTCCAAGGTGTTCAACTTCGATCCGCATGAAATCGCCGCCAACCCGGTACACCTGCTGTATGTACTGGAACAACAGATCGAGCAGGAACAGTTCCCCGCCGAAGTGCGCGAACGCTACCTGCGCTACCTGAAGGAATACCTGGCGCCGCGTTACATCGAGTTCATCGGCAAGGAAATCCAGACCGCGTACCTGGAGTCCTACAGCGAGTACGGACAGAACATCTTCGACCGCTACGTGCTGTACGCCGACTTCTGGATCCAGGATCAGGAATACCGCGACCCGGAAACCGGCGAAATCCTCAACCGTATCGCCTTGAACGAAGAACTGGAGAAAATCGAGAAGCCGGCCGGCATCAGCAATCCGAAGGATTTCCGCAACGAGATCGTCAACTTCGTGCTGCGCGCCCGCGCCAACAACAACGGCAAGAACCCGACCTGGCTCAGCTACGAGAAGCTGCGCGTGGTCATCGAGAAGAAAATGTTCTCCAACACCGAGGACCTCCTGCCCGTCATCAGCTTCAACGCCAAAGCCAGCAAAGAGGATCAACAGAAGCACAACGACTTCGTCACACGGATGGTGGAACGCGGTTACACAGACAAGCAAGTCCGGCTGCTCTCGGAATGGTACCTGCGGGTCAGGAAATCCCAATAACCCGCAACCGATGCACCGGTTGTCGTTAGCCAAGAGCCTGTGTCGGCAATATCTGCTACACCGGCTTGAGGGAAGTTGTCGGAAACGCTGGCGGCGTGGCTCAACCTGTCCTGGCTTGCCCCTGTTGCCCGTGCCTGGGCAGCCGGGGCGCGGCCTACCCGCCCCTTGCCTTTCCAAGACGGCTTCATAAGGAGCAGTCATGAGCTATGTGATCGACCGACGTCTGAACGGCAAGAACAAGAGCACGGTAAACCGCCAGCGGTTTCTGCGGCGCTACCGCGACCACATCAAGAAAGCCGTCGAAGAAGCCGTGAGCCGCCGCTCCATTACCGATATGGAACACGGCGAGCAGATCAGCATCCCGGGGCGTGATATCGACGAACCGGTGTTGCACCATGGGCGCGGTGGCAAGCAGACCGTGGTGCACCCCGGCAACAAGGAATTTACCGCCGGCGAACACATCGCCCGCCCGCAAGGTGGCGGCGGTGGCGGCGGCCGCGGCAAGGCCGGCAACTCTGGCGAAGGCATGGACGAATTCGTCTTCCAGATCACCCAGGAAGAATTCCTCGAATTCATGTTCGAGGACCTTGAGCTGCCCAACCTGGTCAAGCGTCACCTGACCGGCACCGACACCTTCAAGACCGTGCGGGCAGGCATCAGCAACGAAGGCAACCCGTCGCGCATCAATATCATCCGCACCTTGCGCTCGGCGCACGCCCGGCGTATCGCCCTGTCCGGCAGCAGCCGTGCCCGGCTGCGTGAAGTGCAGGAAGAACTGGCCCGGCTCAAGCGTGAAGAACCCGACAACTTCGGTGACATCCAGGCGCTGGAGGCCGAAGTGGAGCGCCTCAGCGCGCGCATCCACCGCGTGCCCTTCCTCGACACCTTCGACCTCAAGTACAACCTGCTGGTGAAACAGCCCAACCCCAGTTCCAAGGCGGTGATGTTCTGCCTGATGGACGTGTCCGGCTCGATGACCCAGGCCACCAAGGACATCGCCAAACGCTTCTTCATCCTGCTGTACCTGTTCCTCAAGCGCAATTACGACCGCATCGAGGTGGTGTTCATTCGCCACCACACCAGTGCCCGCGAAGTCGACGAAGAGGAGTTCTTCTATTCCCGCGAGACCGGCGGCACCATCGTCTCCAGCGCACTGAAAATGATGCAGGAGATCATGGCCGAACGGTATCCGGCCAACGAATGGAACATCTATGCCGCCCAGGCTTCCGACGGCGACAACTGGAACGACGACTCACCGATCTGCCGCGAGATCCTCAGCAAGCAGATCATGCCGTTCGTCCAGTACTACACTTACGTGGAAATCACCCCCCGCGAACACCAGGCCTTGTGGTACGAGTACGAGCGCATCGGCGAAAGCTTCCCCGACACGTTCGCCCAGCAGCAGCTGGTGTCGGCCGGCGATATCTATCCGGTCTTCCGTGAACTCTTCCAGCGCAGGTTAGTGACATGACCGCTAGAGAGCAGAAGCGCCACCCTATTTCTACCGGGTCCGAGTGGACATTCGAGCTCATCCAGGCCTATGACCGTGAGATCAGCCGCCTGGCCGAGCGCTATGCCCTGGACACTTACCCCAACCAGATCGAGGTAATCACCGCCGAGCAGATGATGGATGCCTACGCGTCGGTCGGCATGCCGCTGGGCTATCACCATTGGTCCTACGGCAAGCATTTCCTCAGCACCGAGAAGTCCTACAGCCGCGGCCAGATGGGCCTGGCGTACGAGATCGTGATCAACTCCGACCCGTGCATCGCCTACCTGATGGAAGAAAACACCATCTGCATGCAGGCACTGGTGGTGGCTCACGCCTGTTATGGGCATAACAGCTTCTTCAAGGGCAACTACCTGTTCCGCACCTGGACCGACGCCAGCTCGATCATCGACTATCTGGTGTTCGCCAAGCAGTACATCACCCAGTGCGAGGAACGTCATGGCATCGATGCGGTGGAGGACCTGCTCGACTCCTGCCACGCCCTGATGAACTACGGTGTCGACCGTTACAAACGGCCCTACCCGATTTCCGCCGAGGAGGAACGCCGGCGGCAGAAGGACCGTGAAGAGCACCTGCAGAAGCAGATCAACGACCTCTGGCGGACCATCCCCAAAGGCACCGACAAGAACAGCGAGAAGGACAACGCCCGGTTCCCCGCCGAACCGCAGGAGAACATCCTCTATTTCATCGAGAAGCACGCGCCGTTGCTCGAACCCTGGCAGCGGGAAATTGTGCGGATCGTGCGCAAGATTGCGCAGTACTTCTATCCGCAGCGGCAAACCCAGGTGATGAACGAAGGCTGGGCAACGTTCTGGCACTACACCCTGATGAATGACCTGTACGACGAAGGCCTGGTCACCGAGGGCTTCATGATGGAGTTCCTCCAGTCGCACACCAGCGTGGTGTTCCAACCGGGCTTCGACAGCCCCTACTACAGCGGCATCAACCCCTATGCACTGGGCTTTGCCATGTACCGCGACATCCGCCGGATGTGCGAGCATCCCACCGAGGAAGACCGCCGCTGGTTCCCGGACATTGCCGGTAGCGACTGGCTGTCGACCCTCAAGTTCGCCATGAGCAGCTTCAAGGACGAGAGCTTCATCCTGCAGTACCTTTCGCCCACGGTGATCCGCGACCTCAAGCTGTTCAGCATCCTCGACGACGACCAGAAGGACGACCTGCTGGTGCCGGCCATCCACGACGAAAGCGGTTACCGGATCATTCGCGAAACCCTGGCCGCCCAGTACAACCTGGGCAACCGGGAACCGAACATCCAGATCTGGAGCATCGACCGCCGTGGCGACCGTTCGCTGACCTTGCGCCACCAACAGCACGACCGCAAACCACTGGGCGACTCCACCGAGGAGGTACTCAAGCACCTGCACCGGCTGTGGGGCTTCGACATTCACCTGGAAACGGTACAAGGCGAACAGGTGATGAAAACTTTCCACGTCCCCCCAAAGGGTGAACACGGCAGCGACGGCGACTACGGGCGCCTGGATCTGGCTGTCGTGCACTTGTGAGCCACGACCTCCGTTGCGGCCAGACAGGGTATCCTGTGGCCTCAACGGAGGTATTTCATGCAGATCTATAAAGTCGGCGGAGTCGTACGCGACCGCTTGCTCGGGCTGGCCGATGCCGATGTCGACCGCGTGGTGGTCGGCGCCACGGTCGAGCAGATGCTCGCCTTGGGCTATCGCCCGGTGGGCGCGGATTTCCCGGTGTTCCTGCACCCGCAAACCGGCGACGAATACGCCCTGGCACGCACCGAACGCAAGAGCGGGCGCGGCTACGGCGGTTTCACCTTCCATGCCAGCCCCGAGGTTACCCTCGAGGAAGACCTGATTCGTCGCGACCTGACCATCAACGCCATGGCCGAGGACGACGACGGGCGGATTACCGATCCCTTCAACGGCCAGCAAGATCTCAAAGACCGCATTTTGCGCCACATATCGCCGGCATTCGCCGAAGATCCCCTGCGCGTGCTGCGGGTTGCACGTTTTGCCGCCCGTTTCGCCGGGCTCGGCTTCACGGTGGCGCCAGAGACGCTGGAACTGATGCGGCAGTTAAGCGAATCCGGCGAGTTGCAAGCGCTCACGCCTGAGCGCAGCTGGCGGGAAATTGCCCGTGCGCTGATGGCGGATCACCCGCAGGTGTTCATCCAGGTGCTGCGCGACTGCGGCGCGCTGAAAGAGCTGCTGCCGGAGCTCGATGCACTGTTCGGCGTGCCGCAGCCGGTGGCCCATCACCCGGAAGTCGACACCGGCGCGCACACCCTGGCGGTACTGGCGCAGGCGGCGCAGCATGGGCAACCGCTGACCGTACGCTGGGCCTGCCTGCTGCACGATCTGGGCAAGGGCTTGACCCCGCAAACAGAATGGCCACGACACATCGCCCATGAACAGCGTGGGCTGAAGCTGATTGGCGCGGTGAACCAGCGTTTCAAGGTGCCGCGCGACTGCCAGGAGCTGGCGTTGCTGGTCGGCGAGTACCACACCCATGGCCATCGGGCGCTGGAACTGAAAGCCTCGACCCTGCTGGAGCTGCTACAAAGCTTCGATGTGTACCGGCGTCCGGAGCGCTTTGAAGCGTTCATCGCTGCCTGCGAAATGGATGCGCGTGGGCGCCTGGGGCTGGAGGAGCGGCTTTATCCACAGGCCGACTACCTGCGCGGCGCGGCGCAGGCGGCACGTAGCGTGGCGGTGCCTCCACTGGTACAGCAAGGCCTCACCGGCCAGGCACTGGGCGAGGCGATCAAACGCGAACGGTTGAAGGCACTGCAAGCTTACAAGGCGGCACAGGCCGAGTGATTCGGTGGCGACTCCATCGTGGGAGCGGCGATGCGGCGCCGCGACGCGTACCGCGATGAGGCCGCCACCGCTCTAAAAATCATCCGCCGTCAGTTGCTGGCCGCGCCACTCAAACGGCACCGGCGCCAACACCTGCTCGATCTGCGCGTCGCGCCACAGTTGCGCCATGGTCTTGTTCACGCCTGGGTGCAGCAGCGTCGGCGCAATCAACGACAGCGGCCAAAGCACAAAGGCGTTCTTCAGGATTTCCGCGCGCGGCAGCACCAGCCCATCGAAATTGCCATGCAGATCGCCATACAGCAGCACATCGATGTCCAGCGGCAAGCCCTTGCGCTCCGGTGCGTAGCGGCCGTTGTCGGCTTCGATGAACTTGAGACGGCGGTCCAGCTCGATCAACGGTAGCGCGGTCAGCCCGGTGACCACCAGATTGAAGAACGGACCGCTCTTGATCCCCACCGCCTGGCTTTCGAACACCGCCGAACAGCGCATGTCCTGCAGCAACCCGGCCAGCGCATCGAGCCCGGCGGTCAGGTGCTGCTCACGCTCGATATTGCTACCGAGGCCAAGGTAAACCCGGGTCAGAGACATCCGCGCTCGATCTCCACGCCCACACCGCTGGCGGCCGGCACGGCGCCCGGCTTGGTCAGTTTCAACTGCAGCCAGGGAATCTGGAACTCGTCCATCAGCACCTGCGCCAGGCGCTCGGCGAAGGTCTCGACCAACTGGTACTGCGCCTGCTCGGCAAACGCCTGGACCCGCGCCGAAACGCTGGCATAGTCGAGCGCCAGGGTCAGGTCATCGCCGGCCGCAGCCGGGCGGTTATCCCAGGCGAATCGCAGGTCCAGCCGCAGGCACTGGCGAATACCGCGCTCCCAATCGTAGGCGCCGATCACGGTGTCGACTTCCAGCCCCTCGATGAACACTCTGTCCAAGCACTTCTCTCCACAGCACGACAAGGGCGCTGAGCGCCGTTAGAATCAGGGCGTCCTCGCCCGGAATAGTTAGCATGTTTTGGTTACTGGCACTGCTCGCCTACCTGCTTGGCTCGCTGTCCTTCGCCATTGTCCTCAGCCGCCTCAACGGCAGCCCCGACCCGCGCATGAGCGGTTCAGGCAATGCCGGCGCGACCAACATGTTGCGCCTGGCAGGCAAGAAACTGGCAGTCATGACCCTGCTCGGCGATCTGCTCAAAGGCCTGCTGCCGGTACTGGTCGCCAGCCTGGTCGGCCTCGACGAACAACAGCAAGCCTGGATCGGCCTGTGCGCCGTCATCGGCCACCTGTTCCCACTGTACTTCTGTTTCCGTGGCGGCAAAGGCGTGGCCACTGCCGCCGGGATGCTGCTGGGCCTGTATCCCCCCGCCGCACTGCTGGCCATCGGCGCCTGGCTGCTGACCTTCTACCTGACCCGCACCAGCTCACTGGCCGCATTGATCGCCACGCCGCTCACCCTGCCATTGCTGGCCTGGCGCGAGCCGGAAGCACTACTGCCGATGAGCGTGCTGACGGTGCTCATCGTCTGGCGTCATCGCGGCAATCTACGCGACCTTTTTGCCGGACGCGAACGGCATTTCTGATGCGTACGCAGGAACCGAGCTCAGCTTCAGAGCGCCGGCAACTGCTCCATCGGCCAGCGCGCCTGGACGCTGATGGCCAGGGTTTCCTGCTGCCCGGCCTGCAACCGCTGGCAGCCGGCATAGGCGATCATCGCACCGTTGTCGGTGCAGAATTGTGGCCGCGCGTAGTACACATTGCCCTTGAGCCCGGCGAGCATGTCTTCCAGCGAAGCACGCAGCGCCTTGTTGGCACTGACGCCGCCGGCAATCACCAGGCGCTTGAGGCCGGTGTGCTTGAGCGCACGCTTGCACTTGATGGTCAGAGTCTCCACCACCGCCTGCTGGAAGGCCAGCGACACGTCGCAACGGGTCTGCTCACCGTCGTCGCCAGAACGCTGGCACTGCTGCCAGGTGTTCAAGGCGAAGGTTTTCAGGCCACTGAAGCTGAATTGCAGGCCCGGACGGTCGGTCATCGGCCGCGGGAACACAAACCGACCCGGCACGCCTTTTTCGGCCAGGCGGGCGATTTCCGGCCCGCCCGGATAATTCAGACCCATCAGCTTGGCGGTCTTGTCGAACGCTTCGCCGGCGGCGTCGTCGAGGCTCTCGCCGAGGAGCTCGTATTGACCAATGCCGTCGACGCGCACCAACTGGGTATGACCGCCCGACACCAACAATGCGACGAACGGAAACTCAGGGGGCGTCTCTTCCAGCATCGGTGCCAGCAGGTGGCCTTCCATGTGGTGCACGCCAAGGGCTGGAATGCCCCAGGCAAACGCCAGCGCCTGGGCACACGAAGCACCGACCAGCAGCGCCCCGACCAGGCCGGGGCCCGCGGTGTAGGCGATTGCGTCGATCTCGGTGGCGACACAGTCGGCCTCGGCCAGCACCTGACGAATCAGGGGTAGCATGCGCTTGACGTGATCACGCGATGCCAGCTCCGGCACCACCCCGCCATAGGCGCGGTGCAGGTCGATCTGGCTGAACAATGCGTCGGCCAGCAAGCCGCGTTCACTGTCGTATAATGCGACGCCGGTTTCGTCGCAGGATGTTTCCAATCCCAGTACTAGCATGGGTCTGCGCCTTGTTTAGGCTGAATTCGAAGGCGCGCATGATAGTCCTCGCTCCCGGTGCCGACCAGCGGTTTTCGATCAGAGGCTTTGCATTCCGGCTGGCTAAGGGTTAACATCCGCAACCCTTAAAAACCGACGTTCTCCAGTGCACATTTTTGCCACGAGTTCGTTGACCCCGGTAATGAATGAAGGTAGCTCTGGATGCCAGCCGTCAAAGTTAAAGAGAACGAACCCTTCGACGTAGCTCTGCGTCGTTTCAAGCGCTCCTGCGAAAAAGCCGGTGTACTGGCTGAAGTTCGTAGCCGCGAATTTTACGAGAAGCCAACTTCTGAGCGTAAGCGCAAAGCAGCAGCTGCTGTTAAGCGTCACGCCAAGAAAGTTCAGCGCGAACAGCGCCGCGCCGTTCGTCTGTACTAATACAGACTAGCGTCGCAAGCTTCTGCCTTGCCCGGCCCAAAGCCGGGCTGCCGGCAGATGTTGCTGTTTTCTCCGACAACTGACCTTCGGGTCGCTTGTCAGAGACGTCCATGCTGCTTGCCAGCAAGGACAAGCCTGCCTAAATCGTCAGAACTGGCCTCAACGCCAGCAGTGCACGTCACCCTGACGAGCCTTAACCGGCTGCAGACGAGCACACCCTTCCGAATTCTGTGTTACGCCATTCGACACCGTTCGAATGCGCAGCCGTTCCCGCAGCATTAGCGATTACACTTTCTGTTCGCCTGATGATGAGAGAGCCATGGCCGGGCTAATCCCCCAAAGTTTTATCGACGACCTCCTCAACCGTACCGACATTGTCGATGTGGTGAGTTCGCGCGTTCAACTGAAAAGGGCCGGCAAGAACCACACCGCGTGCTGCCCGTTCCACAAGGAGAAAACCCCCTCCTTCAGCGTCAGCCCCGACAAGCAGTTCTACTACTGCTTCGGCTGCGGCGCCGGCGGCAACGCGCTGGGCTTCATCATGGACCACGACAACCTGGACTTCCCCCAGGCCGTCGAGGAGCTGGCCAAGGCCGCCGGCATGGAAGTGCCGCGCGAGGAAAGCGGGCGCGGGCACAAGCCCCGCCAACCGACCGACTCGCCGCTGTACCCGCTCCTGGAAGCCGCTGCCGAGTACTATCGGCAAGCGCTGAAAAGCCACCCCACACGCAAATCGGCGGTCGACTACCTCAAGGGCCGCGGCCTGTCCGGCGAGATCGCCCGCGATTTCGGCCTGGGTTTCGCTCCGCCCGGCTGGGACAACCTGTTCAAGCACCTGAGCAGCGACACCCTGCAACAAAAGGCCATGATCGATGCCGGCCTGCTGATCGAGAACGCCGACAGCGGCAAGCGTTACGACCGTTTCCGCGACCGGGTGATGTTCCCGATCCGCGACAGCCGCGGCCGGGTCATCGCCTTTGGCGGCCGGGTGCTCGGCGACGACAAGCCCAAATACCTGAACTCCCCGGAAACCCCGGTATTCCACAAGGGCCAGGAGCTCTACGGGCTGTACGAGGCGCGCAAGTTCAACCGCAACCTCGACGAGATCATCGTCGTCGAAGGCTACATGGACGTCATTGCCCTGGCCCAGCAGGGCCTGCGCAATGCCGTGGCGACCCTCGGCACGGCCACCAGTGAAGAACACCTCAAGCGGCTGTTCCGCGTAGTGCCCAGTGTGCTGTTCTGCTTCGACGGCGACCAGGCTGGCCGCAACGCCGCCTGGCGCGCGCTGGAGGCCGCCCTGCCGAACCTGCAGGACGGGCGCAAGGCGCGCTTCCTGTTCCTGCCCGAAGGCGAAGACCCGGACACCCTGGTTCGCGCGGAAGGCACCGATGCCTTCCGCGCCCGGATCAACCAGCATGCGCAGCCGCTGGCCGACTATTTCTTCCAGCAGCTCACCGAAGAGGCCGACCCGCGCTCGCTCGAAGGCAAGGCGCACATGGCCACGCTAGCGGCACCGCTGATCGAAAAGGTCCCCGGCGCCAACCTGCGCGCGCTGATGCGCAACCGTCTCAAGGAAATCACCGGGCTGGATAACCAGCAGGTCGAGCAACTGAGCCACAGCGCACCGAGCGACATGCCGCCGGCCTACGACCCGGGTATCGACTACGACGCGATCCCCGACTACAGCCCGGACTACAGCGATTTCCACCACGGCGAGTCGTTCCAGCCACAGCAACAGGCGTGGACGCCCGCGCAGGGTGGGCAGAAGAAAAAGTGGGAAGACAAACCCTGGGACAAGAACCGCAAGGGCAAGCCGTGGGACAAGAATGGCAAGCGCCAGGAGTTCCATCCACCGCGCGTGCCGACCTCGGTCGAGCCGCCAACGCTCAGCGCCCTGCGCACCCTGCTGCACCATCCGCAGTTGGCCAAGAAGGTCGAGGATGCCAGCCACTTTGCGGCTGAAGAACACGTCTACGCCCAGCTGTTGATCGCCCTGCTCGAGGCGTTGCAGAAGAATCCTGAGCTACGCTCACTACAGCTGATCGCACGCTGGCACGGCACCGAGCAAGGGCGCCTGCTGCGGGCACTGGCGGAAAAGGAATGGTTGATCGATGCCGACAACCTTGAACAACAGTTTTTCGACACTATAACTAGCTTGTCCGCTCGCCAACGCGAGCGCAGCCTGGAACATCTGCTCAGGAAAGCACGTCAAAGTGAGTTGAGCGCAGAGGAAAAAAATCAGCTGCGCGACCTGCTAAGCCGAAATGTTCCCGCACAAACCCCGACCTCAACTGGCGCGTGAGGTCCATGCTCGGGTATAATCCTCGGCTTGTTTTTTGCCCGCCAAGACCTTCAGTGGATAGGGTGTTATGTCCGGAAAAGCGCAACAGCAGTCTCGCATCAAAGAGTTGATCACCCGTGGTCGTGAGCAGGGTTACCTGACTTACGCGGAGGTCAACGACCACCTGCCTGAGGATATTTCAGATCCGGAGCAGGTGGAAGACATCATCCGCATGATCAATGACATGGGGATCAACGTATTCGAGAGTGCTCCGGATGCGGATGCCCTTTTGTTGGCCGAAGCCGATACCGACGAAGCTGCAGCTGAAGAAGCTGCGGCCGCGCTGGCGGCTGTGGAGACCGATATCGGTCGTACCACCGACCCAGTGCGCATGTACATGCGTGAAATGGGTACCGTCGAGCTTCTGACCCGCGAAGGCGAAATCGAAATCGCCAAGCGCATCGAAGAAGGTATTCGTGAAGTCATGGGCGCTATTGCCCACTTCCCGGGTACTGTCGAATACATTCTCAGCGAATACGACCGCGTCACCGCCGAAGGCGGCCGTCTGTCGGACGTTCTCAGTGGTTACATCGACCCGGACGACGGTATTGCACCGCCGGCCGAAGTGCCACCGCCTGTCGACACCAAAGCGGCTCCCGCTGCCGACGCTGACGACGACGAAGAAGAGAAAGAAGGCGACGACGAAGAGGAAGAGACCGAGAGCGGTCCCGACCCGGAAGTGGCGCGTCAGCGCTTCGGTGCCGTCCAGGATCAACTGAACGTCACCCTCAAGATCCTGAAAAAGAACGGTCGCGAGCACAAGGACAGCCTCAAGGCGATGCTTGAGCTGGCCGAGCTGTTCATGCCGATCAAGCTGGTACCGAAGCAGTTCGAAGTACTGGTAGAGCGCGTTCGTGGCGCCCTCGATCGTCTGCGCCAGCAAGAGCGCGCCATCATGCAGCTGTGTGTGCGTGATGCACGCATGCCGCGTGCCGACTTCCTGCGTCTGTTCCCGAGCAACGAAGTTGACCAGACCTGGAGCGGCGATCTGTCCAAGCGCAGCACCAAGTGGGCTGCCGCACTGGGCGAGAAGAACGACGCCATCGTCGCTTGCCAGCAAAAACTGATCGACCTGCAGGACGAAACCGGCCTGACCATCGCCGAGATCAAGGACATCAACCGTCGCATGTCGATCGGTGAAGCCAAGGCTCGTCGTGCCAAGAAGGAAATGGTTGAGGCCAACCTGCGTCTGGTGATCTCGATCGCCAAGAAGTACACCAACCGCGGCCTGCAGTTCCTCGACCTGATCCAGGAAGGCAACATCGGCCTGATGAAGGCGGTGGACAAGTTCGAATACCGTCGTGGTTACAAGTTCTCGACCTACGCCACCTGGTGGATCCGTCAGGCCATCACCCGTTCGATCGCCGACCAGGCGCGCACCATCCGTATTCCGGTGCACATGATCGAAACGATCAACAAGCTCAACCGTATTTCCCGGCAGATGCTGCAGGAAATGGGCCGTGAACCGACCCCGGAAGAGCTGGGTGAACGCATGGAGATGCCTGAGGACAAGATCCGCAAGGTCTTGAAGATCGCCAAAGAGCCGATCTCCATGGAAACCCCGATCGGTGACGACGAAGATTCGCACCTGGGCGACTTCATCGAAGACTCGACCATGCAGTCGCCAATCGATGTGGCCACGGTTGAAAGCCTGAAGGAAGCAACCCGTGACGTGTTGTCCGGCCTGACCGCCCGCGAAGCCAAAGTGCTGCGTATGCGTTTCGGCATCGACATGAACACCGATCACACCCTCGAAGAAGTCGGTAAGCAGTTTGACGTGACCCGCGAGCGGATCCGTCAGATCGAAGCCAAGGCGCTGCGCAAGCTGCGTCACCCGACGCGAAGCGAGCATCTGCGCTCCTTCCTCGACGAGTAACGACAAACCCCGGCAGCCGCCGGGGTTTTTCTTTTCTGGCCGCCCATCTTTAAGACTTTCGCCACTGGCCCATGGGTGAAAGGCCCGTCTACACTCGAAGCAATCCACCTGTGTGACGAGGCCGCTATGCCCAGACTGCCGGCCCTCATGTTGTTGCTGCTGATGCTGTGCAGCACAACGGCCGGCGCCTTGACCCTGACCGACGAAGAACAAGCCTGGCTCAGCGCCCACCCGCAGCTGCGCCTGGGCGTCGATGCCTCCTGGCCCCCTTTCGAATACCGGGATCAGGAGGGCCGCTACCAGGGATTGGCCGCCGACTACATCGCATTGCTCCAGGAACGCCTGGGTGTGGCCTTCAAGCCGATCGAGCCGAGCAGTTGGACCGTCGTGCTTGAACAGGCGAAACAGAACAAGCTCGACTTGCTGCCCGGCATCATGTCGACCCCGGAACGCCAGGGTTACCTGGCGTTCACTCGTCCCTACCTGGACTTCCCGATTGTCATCCTTGCCCATGAGGGCGGCCCGCAGCCGCGCACGCTCAATGGGTTGTACGGGCTGAAGGTGGCCGTGGTCGAGAACTACGCGCCGCATGAACTGCTACGCACCCATCACCCGGACCTGAACCTGGTGGCCCTGCCCAACGTCAGCTCGGCCTTGCAGGCACTGGCTACCGACGAGGTCGACGCGGTGGTCGGTGACCTTGCCTCCAGCGTCTGGAGCCTGCGCCAGCTCAAACTGGAAGGCTTGTATGTAAGCGGCGAGACGCCCTATCGCTATCAACTGGCAATGGGCGTGCCGCGCGAACAGAAAGTGCTGGTCGGCATCCTCGACAAGGTACTGGCCGACATGAGCCCCGAGGAAGTCAGCAATATTCAGGAGCGCTGGGTTGGCAAGGTGCTCGATCACCGTACCCTGTGGTATGACTTGCTGATCTACGGCCTGCCGGCGGTACTGTTGCTGGTGGCGATCCTCGCCGCGATGATTCGCGTCAACCGCCGGCTGAGCTCGGAAATCTCCCGGCGCATTGCCCTGGAGCAGGAGCTGCGCAGCAGCGAATACCATTACCGCGGCCTGGTCGAGAGCCTGTCGGCGATTGCCTGGGAAGCCGACGCCAACGACTTCACCTACAGCTATGTGTCGCCGCACGCCGAAGACCTGCTCGGCTATCCACTGAGCCAGTGGCTCACGCCCGGCTTCTGGCGCACCATCCTGCACCCCGACGACGCGCTCTGGGCCCAGGCCTATTGCGACAGCGAAACCGCCGCCGGGCGCGATCACAGTCTGGATTACCGGGTGCTCCATGCCGATGGTCGGACGATCTGGGTGCGCGACATCGTCAGCCTGATCGAGCATGGGCACCGCCCGGTGATGCGCGGCATCATGATCGACATCAGCGAGGCCAAGCACACCGAGCAGGCCTTGCGCCTGTCGGAGGAAAAATTCGCCTCGGTGTTCGAGCAATGCCCGGACATCCTGGTCATCGCCCGGGTCAGCGACGGTTGCCTGCTGGAAGTGAACGAAGCCTTCGAAGAGCAGATCGGCCTGAGCCCGGCCGAGGTCATCGGCCGCACGGCCACCGAGCTGAACATCTGGGGCGTCGAGGGCATGGGCCCGAGCACGCTGGAGCGCTTGCAAGCCGGCAGCATCCGCAACCTGGAGATGCCCTTCCGGCGCAGTAACGGCCAGGTGTTCACCGGGCTGACCTCGGCGGAAACCTTCGACCTCGACGGCACCCCGGCACTGGTGGTGGCGGTGCGCGACATCAGCCAGCTCAAGGAAACCCAGGCACAGTTGCAGATCTCCGAGGAAAAGTTCGCCAAGGCTTTCCACGCCTCGCCTGACGGCTTGCTGCTGTCACGCCAGAGCGACGGGCTGCTGCTGGAAGTAAACGAAGGTTTTGGCCGCCTGAGTGGCTTCGACACGCAAAGCTCGCTGGACCAGACCACGCTGGAAATGGGCATGTGGGTCGACCTCAACGAGCGCAAGCGCATGCTTGAACTGCTCAAGCGCGACGGTTTCGTGCGCGACTACAGTTGCCATATCCGTCGCCGCGACGGCCAGATCCGCCTCTGCGAACTGTCGGCGCGGCCGCTACCGATCGGCGGCGTCGACTGCATACTGACCATTGCCCGCGACATCACCGAACGCCACCTGATGCAGGAAAAACTGCAACTGGCCGCCACCGTGTTCGAGAACACCGCCGAAGGCGTGCTGATCACCGACACCGAGCAGCACATCAGCGCAGTGAACCGGGCCTTCAGCGAAATCACCGGCTACAGCGAGCTGGAAGCCCTGGGCCAGACGCCACGCCTGCTCGCCTCCGGCCAACACGACAGTGCCTTCTATGCGGCCATGTGGCATCAGTTGACGGCCGAAGGCCACTGGCAGGGCGAGATCCAGAACCGGCGTAAAAACGGCGAACTGTACCCGGCCTGGCTGACCATCAGTGCGGTGCGCAATGTCGAACGCGAAATCAGTCACTTCGTCGCCGTGTTCGCCGATATCGCCAGCCTCAAGCATGCCCAGGCCAAGCTCGATTACCAGGCACATCACGACCCGCTGACCGGCCTGCCGAACCGTACACTATTCGAAAGCCGCTTGCAGGCGGCGCTGAACTGCCCGCAGGAGCCGAGCCGTCAGGGCGCCGTGCTGTTCCTCGACCTCGACCGCTTCAAGCACATCAACGACAGCCTCGGCCACCCGGTCGGCGACTTGCTGCTCAAGGCGATCGCCCATCGGCTCAAGGAGCAGGTACGCGATATCGACACCGTGGCGCGGCTGGGTGGCGACGAATTCATCATCCTCCTGCCTGGGCTGCATGAAGCCAGCGATGCCGAGCACATCGCCAACAAGTTGCTGGCCTGCTTCAGTGCGCCATTCCAGGCTGGCGAGCACGAGTTTTTCACCAGCGCCAGCATCGGTACCAGCCTTTATCCACAGGATGGCTGCGATGTCGCGTCGTTGATCCGTAACGCCGACGCGGCGATGTACCGCTCCAAGGCCAAGGGCCGCAATCGGGTTGAGTCCTACACCCGCGACCTGACCGCCCAGGCCAGCGAACGCATTGCCCTGGAACATGAATTGCGCCGGGCTATCGAGCGCAACGAACTGAGCCTGAGCTACCAGCCCAAGTTCAGCCTGAAGACGCAAAGCCTGGTCGGTGCCGAGGCGCTGATCCGCTGGAACAACGCGATCTTCGGCGAGGTGCCGCCCGAACGCTTCATTCCCCTGGCCGAAGAGAATGGCATGATCCTGCAACTGGGCGACTGGGTGCTGGATCAGGCCTGCCGGCAGATGCAGGCGTGGAAGCAGAAGTACCATGCCTTCGGCCCGCTGTCGGTGAACCTGGCCGGAGCGCAGTTGAGTCAGCCGGGGCTGGTGCGACGCATCGAGCAGTTGCTCCGAGCCTATCAACTGCGGGCCGGCGACCTGCAGCTGGAGATTACCGAAAACTTCATCATGAGCCAGGCCGAGGAAGGCCTGGCGATCCTGCACCAACTCAAGCGGCTGGGTGTGCAACTGGCGATCGACGACTTCGGTACCGGTTACTCTTCGCTCAGTTACCTGAAGCGCTTGCCGCTGGATATCCTCAAGATCGACCAGTCGTTCATCCGCGGCCTGCCGGACGATCCCAACGATGCAGCGATTGCCCGGGCGATCATTGCCCTGGGCCGCAGCATGCAGTTGACGATCATTGCCGAAGGCGTGGAAACCCAGGCGCAGCAGCGCTTCCTGGCGGCCGAAGGGTGCGAGCAGATCCAGGGGTATATCGTCAGCCTGCCACTGCCGGCTCAGGAGTTCGCCGCGACGTTTTTGCGCATAGCACTTTCGGATCTTTCGGATAGCACAGCCTGGAAACCCTCGTTATAATCCGCCACCACTGGGGCCTATAGCTCAGTTGGTTAGAGCAGAGGACTCATAATCCTTTGGTCCACGGTTCAAGTCCGTGTGGGCCCACCAGCTTCAAACAAAACCGCGCCGATGCGCGGTTTTTTGGTTTTCAGGCCTGCCCGGCCAACCCCGCCGCATACACCCCCGGCGTCTTTCCATAATGCCGCTGAAACAGCGCAATGAACGCCGACACCGAGTCATACCCCAGCTCATTGGCCAACGCCGTTACGCTCATGCCTTGTGCCAGCAGCGGCAGCGCTGCCAATAACCGCAAGCGTTGCCGCCAGCCCTGGAACGACAGCTGGGTCTGCGCCTGAAACAAGCGCACCAGGGTGCGCCGCGACGCGCCGACCTGGCACGCCCAGTCCTCGATGCTGCGGTTATCCCCTGGCGTGGCTTGTAACGCATCGGTGATCCGACGCAGGCGCGGGTCGCTCGGCAAGGGCAGGCTGAACGGCGCGGGCGGTAACGTGCGAATCTCGTCCACCAGCACCCGCAACAAGCGCGCTTCGGGCCCCTCGGCCGGATAATCCGCAGCAAAACTGCTGGCCCTGTCGATCAACTCGCGCACCAGCGGCGTCACCTGCAGCACCGAGCATTCACGCTGATAGCCGTCCAGCACCGAATCGGCCAGGTACACGCCACGAAACGCCAGGGTCTGCTCGCTGTACGCGGTGTGCTGCACGCCAGGCGGAATCCACAAGGCGCACTGGGGTGGCAACAGGTAACCATGGCGCTCGGTCAGCACCTGCATGATGCCGGCACTGGCATAGGTGAACTGCGCCCAGGCATGGCTGTGCATCTGCACGTGATACCCCGCCGGAATACTGAACATGCGCCCCTGCACCGGCTGCGACAGCAAATCTGGCACGGCAGGCACCGCAGGCAATTGTCCCGTGTGCGGCATTATCTGTCTCCTTCGCTCAAGTGAGCCAGCAAACACCGATGGTAGCCTGCGCCGCGTCTGTTTGAACAACCCCACTGGAGCACCGCCATGAGTACCCACGCCCGTGAAACCCGCCTGAGCATCCCGGCGATCCAACAGCGCAAAGGTGCTGGCAGCCTGGTTGCGCTGACCGCCTACAGCCTGCCGATGGCACGCTGGGTCGACCGCCACGCCGATGTGATCATCGTCGGCGATTCCGTCGGCATGGTCCTGTACGGCATGCCCAGCACCCTCGGCGTCAGCCTGGAGATGATGATCGCCCATGGCCAGGCAGTGATGCGCGGCTCGCAACGCGCCTGTGTGGTGGTCGACCTGCCATTCGGCAGTTACCAGGCCTCTCCCGAACAAGCCTTCCACAGCGCCGCACGGATGATCCGCGAAACTGGCGCCCAAGGGGTCAAGCTGGAGGGTGGCACAGAGATGGCCGAGACCGTGGCGTTTCTGGTGCAGCGCGGCATCCCGGTGATGGCGCACGTCGGGCTGATGCCGCAGCAGGTGAACAGCCAGGGCGGCTTCCGTGCGCAAGGCCGGGATGCCGCAAGCGCCGCGAAAGTGCGCGACGACGCACTGGCGATGCAGGCCGCCGGCGCGTTCGCGGTGGTGCTAGAGGGCATCGCCGAAGCGCTGGCCCGGCAGTTGAGCGAGCAATTGCAGATCCCCACCATCGGCATTGGCGCTTCGCCGGCTTGCGACGGCCAGGTGCTGGTGAGCGAGGATTTGCTGGGGTTGTTCGGCGAGTACCAGCCGCGCTTCGTCAAACGCTACGCCGATTTGCAGCCACAGATCGAAGCGGCGCTGGAGTGCTATGCCGCAGAGGTGCGGGCCGGCAGCTTCCCGAGCCTGGAGCATTGCTTCGGCGTGGGGCGCTAGCCGGCACCGTCTGGACAGTGGGTCGATTAGCTGACTTAATCGGCCCACTGCACTGCCAGAGCCTGTCATGTCCGATACCCGCCCGCCTGTTCTCGACGAAATCGACCGCCAACTGATCGCCGCCCTGCAGATCAACGCCCGCGAAAGTGTAGCCACGCTCGCCCGGCAGTTGGGCATCGCCCGCACCACGGTGACCTCGCGCCTGGCGCGACTGGAGAAAACCAAAGTCATCAGCGGCTATGGCGTGCGCCTGGGCCAACGGGTGATCGACGGCGGCTTGCAGGCCTATGTCGGAATCACCGTGCAACCGCGCTCCGGCAAGGACGTGGTGCGCCGGCTGAGTGCCATGGGGCAGATCCAGCAACTGTGTGCCGTCAGTGGCGAATTCGACTACGTGGCCTGGCTGCGCAGCGACTCGCCGGAACAGCTGGATCAACTGCTCGACCAGATCGGCAGTGTCGAAGGCGTGGAGAAAACCACCACCTCGATCATCCTGAGTAGCAAGGTGGATCGCGGGCAGCCGTTGTGACACGCGCGGAAACCATACAAGGCCGGGCCAAGCCCAACGCCCAAGCGGTGGCCCTGATTCGCCTGGTGCAGAAGTTTCCCGAGGCAGTGGAGCATCTGGCGGCATTGAGCTGAAGCCGGTCGCCGGCACCGCCGGCGATAGCGGCCCCTGTCATAACGACCGCAATCTTCGTCACAATGACCAAAATCAGCACAAAACGACAGCACTCTGCACCTTAATAACGAATACTCCACGCCCTAAAATGACCGCCAGGCATTTCCTATACTCAAGCTCCGCATCCCGCGCAGCCCCTGGCAAGGTCAATCATGAACAAGAACAATCGCCACCCCGCCGACGGCAAGCCGCCCATCACCATCTTCGGCCCGGATTTCCCCTTTGCCTTCGATGACTGGATCGAGCACCCGGCCGGCCTGGGCAGCATCCCCGCCGAACGGCAGGGTGAGGAAGTGGCGATTGTCGGTGCCGGAATCGCCGGCCTGGTCGCCGCCTACGAGCTGATGAAACTCGGCCTCAAGCCGGTCGTCTACGAAGCCTCGAAGATGGGCGGGCGTCTGCGCTCCCAGGCCTTCGCCGGCACCGAAGGGATCGTCGCCGAACTCGGCGGCATGCGTTTCCCGGTGTCCTCCACAGCGTTCTACCACTACGTCGATAAACTCGGCCTGCAAACCAAGCCCTTCCCCAACCCGCTCACCCCTGCCTCCGGCAGCACGGTGATCGACCTCGAAGGGCAGACCCACTACGCGGAAAAACTCAGCGACCTGCCCAAGCTGTTCCAGGAAGTCGCCGACGCCTGGGCCGATGCCCTGGAAGACGGCGCACGCTTCGGCGATATCCAGCAGGCGATCCGCGACCGCGACGTGCCGCGCCTCAAGGCACTGTGGAACACCCTGGTTCCGCTCTGGGACGACCGCACCTTCTACGACTTCGTCGCCACCTCGAAAGCCTTTGCCAAGCTAAGCTTCCTGCACCGCGAAGTGTTCGGCCAGGTTGGCTTCGGCACCGGCGGCTGGGACTCGGACTTCCCCAACTCGATGCTGGAAATCTTCCGCGTGGTGATGACCAACTGCGACGACCACCAGCATCTGGTCGTCGGGGGCGTCGAGCAGGTGCCGCTGGGCATCTGGCGCCATGTACCGGAGCGCTGCGCGCACTGGCCGGCTGGCACCAGCCTCAGTTCGCTGCACCGTGGCGCGCCGCGCCCCGGGGTAAAAAGCATCAGCCGCAACCGCGATGGCCAGCTGGCCGTGACCGACACCTGGGGCGACACCCGCCACTACGCCGCCGTGCTCACCACCTGCCAGAGCTGGCTGCTGACCACCCAGATCGAGTGCGAAGAATCGCTGTTCTCGCAGAAGATGTGGATGGCCCTGGACCGCACCCGCTACATGCAGTCGTCGAAAACCTTCGTCATGGTCGACCGACCATTCTGGAAGGACAAGGACCCGGTCACCGGCCGCGACACCCTGAGCATGACCCTCACCGACCGCCTTACCCGCGGCACCTACCTGTTCGACAATGGCGACGACAAGCCCGGCGTCATCTGCCTGTCCTACTCGTGGATGAGCGACGCCCTGAAGATGCTTCCGCACCCGGTGGAAAAACGCGTGAAGCTGGCCCTCGACGCACTGAAGAAGATCTACCCGAAAGTCGACATCGCCGGGCACATCATCGGCGACCCGATTACCGTGTCCTGGGAAGCCGACCCGCACTTCCTCGGTGCCTTCAAAGGCGCCCTGCCCGGCCACTATCGCTACAATCAGCGCATGTATGCACACTTCATGCAGCAGGACCTGCCGGCCGAGCAACGCGGTATCTTCATTGCCGGCGACGACGTGTCGTGGACCCCGGCCTGGGTCGAAGGCGCGGTACAGACCTCGCTCAACGCGGTGTGGGGCATCATGACCCACTTCGGTGGTCGCACCCATGCCGAGAACCCCGGCCCGGGCGACGTCTTCAACGAAATCGGCCCGATCGCCCTGGCCGACTGACAGGAGAACCCACATGCGCATCGCCCTCTACCAGGGCTCGCCGCTGCCGCTGGACGTACCCGGCAACCTCGAACGCCTGCATCAGCAGGCGCAAGTGGCCGCCGCCCGTGGCGCCGAGCTGCTGGTGTGCCCGGAAATGTTCCTCACCGGCTACAACATCGGCAGCGCCGCCGTGGCCCGCCTGGCGGAAGCCGAGGATGGCCCGTCGGCGCTGGCCGTGGTGGAGATCGCCCAGAGCAACCGCATCGCTATTGTCTACGGCTACCCGGAGCTGGCCGACGACGGTCAGGTCTACAACAGCGTGCAACTGATCGACGCTCACGGCAGCAGCCTGGGCAACTACCGTAAGACCCACCTGTTCGGCGGCCTCGACCGGGCGATGTTCAGCCCCGGCCCGGATCATTTCCCGGTGCTCGAACTGAACGGTTGGCGGCTGGGCATGCTGATCTGCTACGACATCGAGTTCCCGGAGAACGCCCGCCGCCTGGCCATGGCCGGCGCCGAGCTGATTCTGGTGCCGACGGCGAACATGGTGCCGTACGACTTCGTCTGCCAGGTGACCGTGCGCGCCCGCGCCTACGAAAACCAGTGCTACCTGGCCTATGCCAACTACTGCGGCACCGAGGCCGACATCCAGTATTGCGGGCAAAGCAGCATCGTCGGCCCCGACGGTAGCCTTCTCGCACTGGCCGGGCGCGACGAGACCTTGCTGCTCGCCGACCTGGAGTTGCGCCGCGTGCAGGAAGGCCGCGCCAACACGCCGTACCTGCAAGACCTGCGCACGGAACTCCAGCACAGGCCGCGCAACGGCTGATTTATCCGCTAGCATGACGGTTCGCGCCTAGCCGGAGCCGTCATGTCCACTGCTGTTCACCGCCTTACCTTGGCCAATGGCCTGCAGGTCAGCCTGCGCTGTGCACCGCACCTCAAGCGCAGTGCAGCCGCCGTGCGGGTGCAGGCCGGCAGCCACGATGCGCCTGCGGCCTGGCCGGGGCTGGCACACTTTCTCGAACACCTGCTGTTTCTCGGCACCGAGGCCTTCGCTATCGACGACGGCCTGATGCGTTACGTGCAGCGTCAGGGTGGCCAGGTGAACGCCAGCACCCGCGAGCGCAGTACCGATTTCTTCTTTGAAGTGCCGACCGCTGCTTTCGCCGGCGCCTTGCAGCGTCTGTGCGACATGCTGGCCCGGCCACGCTTCGACCGCCAGCGTCAGTTGCGCGAGCGCGAGGTGATCCACGCCGAGTTCATCGCCTGGTCGCGCAACCCCGCCGCGCAGCGCCAGCACGCCTTGCTGCAAGCGGTTTCGCCGCGCCATCCGTTGAGCGGCTTTCACGCCGGCAACCGCTACAGCCTGGCGGTTCACAGCGAGGCGTTTCAGGCGGCGCTGAGCGGTTTTCACCAGCGCTTTTATCAGGCCGGACAAATCACCCTGAGCCTCGCCGGGCCGCAGCCGCTGGATGCACTGGAAGCCCTGGCCCGGCAGTTCGGCGGGCTGTTTGCAGCGGCACCGCAGGTGGCCCAAAGTGCTCCGCCGCCGCTGACGGAAAGCACACCCCAGGTCGAGCAGTTGCCGCAACAACTGGATGTTCTGTTTGCCTGCGAACGACTACCGGCGGCCGATCAGGCCATCGCCTTCCTCGACACCTGGCTCGGCGACACCCGCCCCGGCGGCCTGCTCGCCGAGCTGCGCCAGCGTGGCTGGTTGCAGGCGTTCAGCTTCAACCCGCTGTACCAGCATGCCGGCCAGGCGCTGCTGCAGCTGAATTTTCAGCTCACGTCCAAGGCCACCCCAAACACGGTGCACGCCTTGCTTCGCGATTGGCTGGGGTTCTTCCGCGGTGCCGAGCTGAGCGCGGCCAATGAGGAATTCGCGCGCCTGCAGGCCAGCCGCGAACGCGCCGCCAGCGCCTTGGAGCTGGCCCGCTGCGACAGCGCCGGGCAGGCTTTCGCCGCCCTGAACCAGGCCGGCCTGGACGGCGTCAGTGCCCTGCTCGACAGCATGCTGGCTGGCCCGCCAAGGACGTCCCATGGCTGGCGCCTGCCCGCCGCAGAGCCGTTGCTCGATGCCCGGTCTCGCCCGACACCCGCCTGCCCGGCGCCCGCAGGCCTCAGCCTGAGCCCCGCGCTCCCGGCCACCCGCGCGCAGGGCTTTGTCTTCCTGCGCTGGCAGTTGACCTCAAGCCTGCGCGACCGGCTCTGGCGAGTGCTCGAACACAGCCTGCAACCACTCATCGAACGCGCCGCACGCGCGGCGGTAATACTGGCGTTCAGCGAGTGCGGGGCATTCTGGCAATTGCGTTGCTCCGGGCCGCCCGCCGCCGTGGTCGCGGTGCTCGAACAGGCCCTGGTGTTGCTCGGCGCCCCCGCCAATGCCAGCTGGAAAGCCGTACCGAGCAAGGCATCGAAGCTCGTCCCGATTCGACAACTGCTCGCAGCACTGCCCGCAGCGCTGATCGGCGACGATCCAGCGCCCGTGCCGTCCTGCCTGCTGGAGCCGGACCAGCTCGACGGGCTTTGGGCCCAGGCCATCTGGCAGGGCATGGCGACTGGCTTCGCCGGTGCCGACCAGTACAGCCTGAACCAGTTGCTGCGCGGCGTGCCGGGCCAGCCCGGCGCACAACCGATGCCCGTGCAGCCGCACACAAAATGCTGGCGGCAAGCCGCCCCAGCTGGCAACGAACAGGCCCTGCTGCTGTTCTGTTCGGTTCCAGCACACCAACAGGCCGCCTGGCGCTATCTGGCGCAGGCGCTGCAAGGCCCGTTCTATCAGCGCCTGCGCGTCGAACTGCAGCTGGGTTATGCCGTGTTCAGCGCATTCCGTCAGGTTCAGGGCGTCAGTGGGCTGGTGTTCGGTGTGCAATCGCCCAATGCCAGTCACGCGGAAATCATTGCTCACATAGAAGCATTTTTGCGCGGCTTCTGTGCAGAACCCTCACTCGATCTAGCGCTTCGTCGAACCTTGGCCGAGCAATTCGACGAAGCCGTGATGAGTAATGCCGAGGTTGCCGACTGGGCCTGGCAAGGGCAGCTCTCCGGCCTCGGCGAAACGGCGCTAGCCTCAATGAAGGCGGCCATCCTGCGGGTAAATGCCGAGCAGTTGGGCGACGCCGCCGGTCAGTTGCTCAGTGCCGAAAACGGCTGGCTGTGCCTGGCCAATGGCCCCGCCCCAGGCACCGACTGGCACTGATTCTTACCGTCCCTGCAAAAACGTTTCACGTACTATTTAACCAAGCGGTTCACATCTTTTAGTAAGATAGCGCAATCTGGCTACTGGAACCCCTCATGGCGAGGGTGGACTAAATTGGTAGCTACCGACCCCAAAACCAACCGGAAGGAGACCACCCATGTGGACCAAACCTGCTTACACCGACCTGCGCATCGGCTTTGAAGTGACCATGTACTTCGCCAGCCGTTAAGGCTACCGGTGCTTCAGCGCCTCGGTTCGCCGGGGCGTTTTCATTTTTGCCGGCGCAGGAGTAGCCATGTACATCCAGATTCTAGGTTCGGCCGCCGGTGGCGGTTTCCCGCAGTGGAACTGCAACTGTGTCAACTGCAAGGGTTACCGCGACGGTAGCCTGCGCGCCACGGCGCGGACCCAATCGTCGATCGCGCTGTCCGACGACGGCGTGCACTGGGTGCTGTGCAACGCCTCGCCGGACATCCGCGCGCAACTGCAAAGCTTCGCCCCGATGCAGCCAGCCCGCGCCCTGCGCGACAGCGGGATCGATGCGATCGTGCTGCTCGACAGCCAGATCGACCACACCACCGGCCTGCTCAGCCTGCGCGAAGGCTGCCCGCACCAGGTCTGGTGCACCGAGATGGTCCACCAGGACCTGAGCAGCGGCTTCCCGCTGTTCAACATCCTCAGCCACTGGAACGGCGGCCTGAACTGGCAGTGCATCGAACTCGACGCCAGCTTCGTCATCGACGCCTGCCCGAACCTGCGCTTTACCCCGTTCCCGCTGCGCAGCGCGGCCCCACCGTATTCGCCACACCGCTTCGACCCGCACCCGGGCGACAACCTCGGGCTGATGGTGGAAGACCTGCGCAGCGGCGGTACGCTGTTCTACGCGCCGGGCCTCGGCCAGGTCGATGCCGGGCTGCTGGCGAAGATGCAGCAGGCCGACTGCCTGCTGGTCGACGGCACGCTCTGGGAGGATGATGAGATGCAGCGTCGCGGTGTAGGCACGCGTACCGGCCGCGAGATGGGCCACCTGGCGCAGAACGGCCCCGGCGGCATGCTGGAGGTGCTGGAAGCCTTCCCCGAACAGCGCAAGGTGCTTATCCACATCAACAACACCAACCCGATCCTCGATGAAGACTCGGCGGAACGCGCCGAACTGGACCGCCGGGGCGTCGAAGTCGCCTACGACGGCATGAGCATCAAGCTGTAGGAACTGTCATGAGCGACGCTGTGCCACTGACCCCGGCCGAATTCGAGCAGGCCTTGCGCGCCAAGGGCGCCTATTACCACATCCATCACCCCTACCACGTGGCGATGTACCAGGGCCGCGCCAGCCGCGAGCAGATCCAGGGCTGGGTCGCCAATCGTTTCTACTATCAGGTGAACATCCCACTGAAGGATGCCGCGATCCTGGCCAACTGCCCGGACCGGGAGATTCGCCGCGAGTGGATTCAGCGCCTGCTCGACCACGACGGCGCGCCCGGCGAAGACGGCGGCATCGAAGCCTGGCTGCGCCTCGGCCAGGCCGTTGGCCTGGACCCCGACCAACTGCGCTCGCAGGAGCTGGTACTGCCCGGCGTGCGCTTTGCGGTAGACGCCTACGTCAACTTCGCCCGCCGCGCCAGCTGGCAGGAAGCCGCCAGCAGCTCGCTGACCGAGCTGTTCGCCCCGCAGATCCACCAGTCGCGCCTGGACAGCTGGCCGCAGCACTACCCATGGATCGACCCGGCCGGCTACGAGTACTTCCGCACCCGCCTCGGCCAGGCCCGGCGCGATGTGGAACACGGCCTGAGCATCACCCTGCAACACTACACCAGCGTCGAGGGCCAGCAGCGCATGCTGGACATTCTCCAGTTCAAGCTGGATATCCTCTGGAGCATGCTCGACGCCATGAGCATGGCCTACGAACTGAACCGCCCGCCGTACCACAGCGTCACGCGTGAACGGGTCTGGCACAAGGGGATCGCCTTATGAGTTTTGATCGCACGCTGACGCCGCGCTGGCGCCCGGGCTACCGCTTCCAGTACGAACCGGCGCAGAAGGCCCATGTCCTGCTGTACCCCGAGGGCATGATCAAGCTCAACGACAGCGCCGCGCTGATCGGCGAGCTGATCGACGGCGAACGCAATGTCGCCGCGATCATCGCCGTGCTCGACGCCCAATTCCCCGGCGTAGCGGAACTGCCGGACGACATCGAGCAGTTCATGGAGGTCGCCCGTGCCGAACACTGGATCGAACTTGCCTGAGCTGCCCGCCACGCCCGAGGTCGGCCTGCCGCTGTGGCTGCTGGCCGAGCTGACCTACCGTTGCCCGTTGCAATGCCCGTATTGCTCCAACCCGCTCGACTTCGCCGCCCAGGGCCAGGAGTTGAGCACCGCGCAATGGTTCCGGGTGATGGCCGAAGCGCGCGAAATGGGCGCTGCGCAGTTGGGCTTTTCCGGCGGCGAACCGCTGGTGCGTCAGGACCTTGCCGAACTGATCGGCGAAGGCCGGCGGCTGGGTTACTACACCAACCTGATCACCTCCGGCATCGGCCTCACCGAGCAGAAGATCGTCGACTTCAAGCAAGCCGGGCTGGACCATATCCAGATCAGCTTCCAGGCCAGCGACGAGCAGGTGAACAACATGCTCGCCGGCTCGAAGAAGGCCTTCGCGCATAAGCTGGAAATGGCCCGTGCGGTGAAAGCCCACGGTTACCCGATGGTGCTGAACTTCGTTATCCACCGGCACAACATCGACCAGATCGAGCGCATCATCGAGCTGTGCATCGCCCTCGAGGCCGACTTCGTCGAGCTCGCCACCTGCCAGTTCTACGGCTGGGCCCACCTCAACCGGGTCGGCCTGCTGCCCACCCGCGCCCAGCTGGAACGGGCCGAGCGCATCACCAATGAATACCGCGCCACGCTCAAGGCGGCCGGCAACCCGTGCAAGCTGATTTTCGTCACCCCGGACTACTACGAAGAGCGCCCCAAAGCCTGCATGAACGGCTGGGGCAGCGTGTTCCTCACCGTCACCCCGGACGGCACGGCGCTACCCTGCCATGGCGCGCGGCAATTGCCGGTGCAGTTTCCCAATGTGCGCGAACACAGCATGCAACACATCTGGTACGACTCGTTCGGCTTCAACCGCTATCGCGGCTATGCTTGGATGCCGGAGCCGTGCCGCTCCTGCGACGAGAAGGAAAAGGACTTCGGTGGCTGTCGCTGCCAGGCCTTCATGCTCACCGGCGACGCCAGCAATGCCGACCCGGTGTGCGCCAAGTCGGCGGACCACCGGATCATTCTTGCCGCGCGCGAGGAGGCCGAAACCGCCAGCCAGACCATCAACGAGATGACCTTGCGCAATGATCGAAACGCCCGCCTTATCGCCCGCGGCTGAGCCGTTCAGTGCTTCACAGGCGGTCGCCGCCGGCACCGACTACGCCGAACTGAAGGTCGGCCCGCAGGGGCTGTTCTGGAACGAGTTCCGCCCGCAGGACGGCGCCTGCCGGCTCTGGCACTGGCGCGACGGCCGGGCCCGCTGCCTGACCCCGGACGGTTTCAGCGTGCGCAGCCGGGTGTACGAATATGGTGGCGGTGGTTTCTGCCTGAGTGATGACGCCGTGCTGTTCGTCAACGAAGCCGACCAGCAGGTCTACCACCAGGACCTGCACGGCGGCCCGCCGCAGGCACTGACCAGCGGCGAGCGGCGTTATGGCGACTTGCGCTGGGCCGCCGGCCAGTTGCTGGCGGTTGAGGAAAGCCACACCGCGACGCAGGTCGAGCATCGTCTGGTAGCGTTGCAGCCGGGGCCGCGCCGGGTAGTGGCCGAAGGTGCCGATTTCTACGCCGCGCCGACCCTGAGCGACGACGGCCAGCGGCTGGCCTGGATCGAATGGCGACGCCCGGAACAACCCTGGACTGCCACCCGGCTGATGGCCAGCGAACGCGTGGCCGATGGCCGTTGGGGCGTGCCGCGCTGCGTGGCCGGCGACGCCAACGGCGCCGAGTCGCTGCAGCAGCCGTGCTTCGATGACCAGGCCCGACTGTATTGCCTGTCCGACCGCAATGGCTTCTGGCAGCCCTGGGGCGAAACCGCTGCAGGCTGGAGTGCACTGCCGGCATTGCCGGCCGATCATGCCGGCGCGCCGTGGCAACTGGGCGCCAGCACCTGGCTGGTGCTGGGCGAGAACCGTTACCTGGCGAGCTGGTTCGAAGGAGGGTTCAGCCGCCTCGGCCTGCGGCATGCCGACGGCACGCTGGAGGATTTCAGCGGCGCCTATACGCGCTTCCGCTGCCTGGACCGCGACGAACAGTTCATCTATGCGATTGCCGCCTCGGCGCACAGCTTGCCGGCAGTGATTGCCATCGACCGCACCAGCCACGCGGTGCAGGTGCTGGCCGGCGGCGCGCTGCCGCTACCCGCCGAGCACATCAGCCAGCCGCGCAGCATCCGCTACCCGAGTGGCGACAGCGAAGCGCATGGGTTCTTTTATCCGGCCTCGGGCAACACAGCGCGGCCACCGCTGGTGGTGTTCATCCATGGCGGGCCGACGTCGGCCTGCCAGCCGGTACTCGACCCGCGCATTCAGTACTGGACCCAGCGCGGTTTCGCCGTGGCCGACCTCAACTACCGTGGCAGTACCGGCTATGGCCGCGCCTATCGGCAGGCGCTGCACCTGCGCTGGGGCGAAGTGGATGTCGAGGATGCTTGTGCCGCCGTGGACTACCTGGCGGCGCAAGGCCTGATCGATCCGCAGCAGGCGTTCATTCGCGGCGGCAGCGCCGGCGGCTACACCACGCTGTGCGCACTGGCGTTTCGCGACGTGTTCCGGGCCGGGGCGAGCCTGTATGGGGTGAGCGATCCACTGGCGCTGACCCGCGCGACACACAAGTTCGAAGGCGACTACATGGACTGGCTGATCGGCGACCCGCAGCAGGACGTGGAGCGTTATCGCCAGCGTACGCCGCTGCTGTATGCCGGGCAGATCAAGGTGCCGGTGATCTTCTTCCAGGGCGAGTTGGACGCGGTGGTGGTGCCAGAACAGACACGGGCGATGCTCGAAGCGTTGCAGGCCAACGGCATCGAGGCGCAGGGGCATTTCTATGCCAATGAACGGCATGGTTTCCGTACTGCGGCAAACCTGGCGCATGCGCTGGAACAGGAATGGAAGTTCTATCGGGCGGTGCTGGCTTCATCGCGGGACTAGCCCGCGCCCACAGAAGCACTGCGGACCACTGTGGGCGCGGGC
>NZ_QETK01000028.1 GCF_003105155.1 Pseudomonas sp. SDI
GACGAGCCCGCTCCCACAAGAGCAGCGCTGTTCTTTGTGGGAGCGGGCTCGTCCCGCGATGAGGCCCTGAGAGGCGCCTAGTCTTCCTTGCCTTTGTTGCGTACCGCGCGCTGCAGCTCGCGGTCGGAATCGCGTTCGCGCTGGGTGTCGCGCTTGTCGTATTCCTTCTTGCCCTTGCCCAGTGCGATTTCGCACTTGATGAGGTGCTTGCTCCAATAAATGGACAACGCCACGCAGGTATAGCCCTTCTGCTGCACGGCAGCATTCAGGCGTTCCAGCTCGCGACGGTTGAGCAAGAGTTTGCGGGTACGGGTCGGGTCGGCGATGACGTGAGTGCTGGCGGCCGTCAGTGGCGTGATATGGCTGCCCATCAGCCAAGCCTCGCCATTTTTGAGTACCACGTAGCTGTCCGTCAGATGCGCCTTGCCGGCACGCAGACTTTTTACTTCCCAACCGGACAGGACCAATCCGGCCTCGAACTTGTGTTCGATGAAGTAATCGTGTCGCGCTTTTTTGTTCTGCGCGATGGTCCCTGTCGGATGTTTCTTTTGTTTAGCCATAGGGGCGGCATTATAGGCAGGAGTTGCGCTGTCGGCTACGGGGTAGCAGTGTGCTTGAGCCGCTGAGGCGAATCCCGGACAATGCGCGCTCTTTTTTCCCATAGTTGAGCGTTGTTGATGTCGACGGACAAGGTTTCTGTCCATGGTGGCTGGGCCAGTCGCTGGGTATTCGTGCTGGCGGCAACCGGCGCTGCGGTGGGCCTGGGGAGTATCTGGAAGTTTCCCTACATGGTCGGCGTCTACGGCGGCGGGGCGTTTGTTCTGGTGTTTCTGGCCTGCATTGCGCTGATCGGCATTCCAGTGATGCTGGCCGAAACCTTGATCGGCCGACGCACCCGGCAAAGCCCGGCCAACGCCCTGCAATCGCTGGCGCTGGAAGCCGGACACTCGGCGCGCTGGTCGTGGTGGGCGTTCGCCGGGATGATCACCGCGCTGCTGATCCTTTCTTTTTATAGTGTGGTCGGTGGCTGGTCGTTCGACTACATCCTCGACATGGGCCGTGGCGATTTCCAGGGGGTGACGGCCGATCAGGTCGGTGCCTATTTCAACAGTGTTATCGGCGACCCGTGGCGCCTGGTGCTCTGGCATACCCTGTTCATGCTGGTGTCGGCGGTGGTGATCGCGCGCGGCGTGGTCGCCGGCCTCGAGCGCAGCTTGCGGATCATGATGCCGCTGCTGTTCGTGCTGCTGCTGATGTTGCTGGGCTACAGCCTCACCACCGGGCATTTCATGGATGGCGTGCATTTCATGTTCGACTTTGACGCCTCGCGCCTGCTCGACGGCTTGCTGCCGGCGATGGGGCATGCGTTCTTCTCGTTGAGCGTGGGGGTTGGTTCGTTGCTGATCTACGGCGCCTACATGCCGAAGGATTCCTCGATTGCCGGAACCATCGTTACCGTTGCCCTGCTCGATACCTTTGTGTCGTTGCTGGCCGGCCTGGCACTGTTTCCGATTGTCTTCGCCGCCGGCCTGAATCCCAGCGAAGGGCCCGGCTTGATGTTCGTTGCGTTGCCGTTTGCCTTCGGCAATGTGGCCTTCGGCCAGTTGATGGGCGTCGTATTCTTTGTTCTAGTGGCAGTCGCGGCGTGGAGCTCGGCCATTTCCTTGCTGGAGCCGATGGTCGCCTACCTGGTGGAGCGCACGGGGCTCCGCCGCCTGTGGATAACCGCAGGGTTGGCGTTCAGCTGCTGGCTGGTTGGCCTGGGGACGGTGTTCTCGTTCAATATCTGGCAGCAGGCGCGCTTTTTCGTGAACGATGAGAACGGCCTGCGGCTCTACCAGTGGGGCGCTAGCACCGGCCTGGATTTCTTTGGGGTGATTGATTTCTTCACCTCGCGGATCATGCTGCCGCTTGGCGGTTTGTGCTTTGTGATTTTCGCGGGTTGGATCATGGGCCGTGAGGCGGTGCGCAGTGAGCTCAATATGCGCAGCCCGTTGCTGTTTGCTCTGACTTTCTTCTTGATGCGCTATGTGGCGCCCCTCGGCATTCTGATCGTGTTTGCCGCTCAGCTTTGGAAGTGACGCCTGGATGACTACCCATATTCAACGCTCGGCCCTGCTGCCGTATCCCGCCCAGGCGCTTTACGATCTGGTCAACGACGTGGCGCGGTACCCGGAATTTCTGCCCTGGTGCTCGGCGAGCACGGTGATGGAGTCGAGCGAAACGCACATGCGCGCACGGCTGGAGGTGGCCAAGGGGGGCATGAGCCAGCATTTTGTCACCAGTAACGTGCTGGTGCCGGGGCAGTCCATCGAGATGAACCTGGAGGAGGGCCCGTTTACCCAACTGCACGGCGTTTGGGTGTTCAAACCTTTGGGTGAGAAGGCCTGCAAGATCAGCCTGGACCTGTCCTTTGACTATGCCGGTTCGATTGTCCGCGCGACCCTGGGGCCGCTGTTCAACCAGGCAGCCAATACGCTGGTGGATGCGTTCTGCCAGCGGGCCAAGCAACTGAATAGCTGAGTCACACATCGCGCAGAAAAAAGCCCGGACATGTCCGGGCTTTTTCATGCGCTGCGCAGTGCTTACTGCGGCGAAGTTTCCAGCGGCTGCGGCACCGGAACCGGGATGACTTCGATGGTATCGACGTCGCGCTGGATTTTTTCTTCCAGCGAACCAGGTTTGGCTCGGGTTTCCTTGGCAGGCTGTTCGGCGGGCTGAGCCGGGCTGACGGTGGTGCTGCTTTCGCCGCCCAGGATCTCCTGGTCGCGGCTCACGCCGGGCATGAAGTCGCCGGACAGGTTGGCCAATTGGTCGTTGTCGTTGAAGAACACACTCATGCGCTCCTGCTGACGCTGGCCACCGCCAGGCTGCAGGCTGTACAGGTAGTCCCACCGATTGGTGTGGAAGGTATCCTGGATGAGTGGGTTGCCCATGATAAACCGTACTTGGCGGCGGGTCATTCCCGGACGCAATTGGTCTATCATGTCCTGTGTCACGACATTGCCCTGCTGGATGTCGATTTTGTAAACCCCGGGGAACGAGCAACCGGCGAGTGCGAGCAGTCCCACGAAAGTGAGGCTGGTTAGCAAGAGCTTGGTGTTTTGCATCGGTGGGCGACTTCCACTATCTTGGCTGGACAACGTAAACCCCGATCATACCCGTATTCAGAGAAGCTGCGAAGCAGCATCGGCGAGAAAGCTGACCATGGTTGAAAATAGCGAATTACGCAAAGCCGGTCTCAAGGTGACCCTGCCTCGAGTCAAGATTCTACAGATGCTCGACTCTACCGAGCAGCGTCACATGAGTGCCGAGGACGTCTACAAGGCGCTGATGGAAGCGGGTGAAGATGTTGGCCTGGCCACTGTTTACCGCGTTCTCACGCAGTTCGAGGCTGCTGGTCTTGTGGTGCGTCACAACTTCGATGGCGGTCATGCCGTGTTCGAATTAGCAGACGGCGGTCACCACGACCATATGGTCAACGTTGATTCTGGCGAAGTCATCGAGTTCTTCGATTCCGAAATCGAAAAGCGTCAGAAGGAAATTGTGGCTGAGCACGGCTTCGAGATGGTCGACCATAACCTGGTGCTGTACGTACGCAAAAAGAAGTAAGCGTCCGCAAGCAATGAAGGCGACCCTGGGGTCGCCTTTGTGCTTTCTGGGGTAGGGGGCGGCGTTCAGGCTTTGCTGGTGACGACCATCTTGCGGGCGTGGGCCAGTGACTCTTTGGTCAGGTCGATACCGCCGAGCATGCGTGCGACTTCTTCAACCCGCTCGCGTTTGCCCAGGCTGGCGACTGCCGTGTGGGTAGCGTCACTGTTGCGCACTTTATGTACAAACAGATGATGGTGGCCCTGCGCTGCGACCTGGGGCAGATGTGTCACGGTCAACACCTGCCCACGTTCACCGAGACGGCGCAGCAGTTGGCCAACGATTTCGGCTGTTGGGCCGCCAATGCCCACGTCGACCTCGTCGAATACCAAGGTTGGAATGCGTGAGGTTTGTGCGGTGATTACCTGGATCGCCAGGCTGATCCGCGACAGCTCACCACCCGAGGCAACCTTGGCCAGGCCTTTGAGTGGCTGCCCTGGGTTGGCACTGACCAGCAGTTCTACCTGCTCCAGGCCATACGGTTGTAGCTCTTCGCCGGGGTTGGCGTGCAGTTCGATGCTGAAGCGGCCGCCGGGCATGCCCAGGCGTTGAATCTCCTGTTCGACGGCGGCGGCCAGTTGAGTGGCTGCCTGCTGGCGCAGTGCGCTCAGTTCGGTTGCCTTCTCGTGGTAATGACGTGCATAGGACGTCAACTCGTCAGTCAGGCGCTCGATGGATTCGTCGTTGGCATTGAGGCTGTCGATCTCTTCCATCAGGCGCACTTGCAGGCTGGCCAGCTCGGAAGGGTGTACGCGATGCTTGCGCGCCAGGGTATAGAGCGTATCGAGGCGTTCTTCCAGGGTTTGCAGGCGCACCGGGTCGGCGTCGAAATTGTCGAGGAAGCGGTTAAGTTCGCCAACGGCTTCTTCCACCTGGATCTGCGCGCTGGCGATCAGGTTGACCGCTTCGCCAAGCGCCTTCGGCGCATTCTGCACGGCGGTCAGGCGGTTGAGGCTGGCGGTGAGGGCGCTAAGCACATTGCCCGAATCGCTTTCGCTGCAATGGTCGATTACCTGGCGACAGATACCGAATAGCGCTTCGGCATTGGTCAGGTTCTTGTGTTCCTGTTCCAGCTGTTCCAGCTCGTTTTCGCCCAGTGCTACGTTTTCGAGTTCTTCCAGTTGGTAGCTGAGCAGTTGATGGCGTGCGCGTTGCTCATCGCCGGAGTTGGACAGGCGCTCCAGCTCCTGACGGGTTTGCCGCCAGCGTTGCGCGGCCAATTGTACCTGTCGGGCAAGGTCGATAGCGCCGGCATATTCGTCGAGCAGGCGGCGGTGGGTATCGGTTTTCAGCAGTGACTGGTGTTCGTGCTGGCTGTGGATATCGATCAGCAGTTCGCCGAGCGCCTTGAGGTCGCCCAGTGGGCACGGCGTGCCGTTTATATAGCCGCGGCTACGGCCTTCGGCGGTGATCACCCGGCGCAGGATGCATGGGCCATCGTGGTCCAGGTCGCGCTCGGCCAGCCAGTGGCGGGCCTCGGGGATGTCGCCCAGGTCGAAGGTGGCCAGGATGTCCGCTTTGTCGGCGCCAGGGCGCACTACGCCACTGTCGGCGCGGTCGCCCAGGGTCAGGCCGAGGGCGTCGAGCATGATCGATTTACCGGCACCGGTTTCACCGGTGATGACGCTCATCCCGCGGGCGAGTTCGAGGTCAAGGTGTTCGACGATGGCGTAGTTGTGTACGGACAGGTGCACCAGCATTGGGCGGCTCCCAGGCGAGAAGTCTGGTTATTTATACAGTGTTTTCAAATCTGCTGACAATGCTTCCTTTTAGTTCAATTCGCTTGTTGGTAATGCCCTTTCATCGCCAGTGGTTATGAGCGGATTCGGTTCAGTGCAAATTCAGCCCTTGAAGCTGGAATTTGCGACCCCATATACCCGGCAGACGTGCGAGCCGAGCTCGCTGACGATATTGAAAGGAGAGATTTTATGGCTGACGAACAGATGCTGGACGATCAGAATCCGACCGCCGACAAGTCCACCGAAGCGGCCGGCGAAGACCTGGGCGCTCGCGTACAGGCACTCGAAGAGCAACTGGCTGCGGCCCAGGATCAATCCCTGCGCGTTGCCGCCGACCTGCAGAACGTGCGACGCCGCGCCGAGCAGGATGTCGAGAAAGCGCACAAGTTCGCATTGGAGAAGTTTGCCGCCGACCTGCTGCCGGTCATCGACAGCCTGGAACGTGGCCTGGAATTGTCCAGCCCGGACGACGAAAGCATTCGCCCGATGCGCGAAGGTATCGAACTGACCCTGAAGATGTTCGGGGACACCCTCAAGCGCTACAACCTCGAAGCCATCGACCCGCACGGCCAGCCATTCAACGCCGAGCACCACCAGGCGATGGCCATGCAGGAAAGCGCCGACGTCGAGCCGAACAGCGTGCTCAAGGTGTTCCAGAAGGGCTATCAGCTCAATGGGCGTCTGCTGCGGCCTGCCATGGTCGTGGTCAGCAAGGCCCCGGCAGCGGTTTCGCCTTCGATTGACGAGAAGGCTTGAAATTAGTCGGATGGCCCCCATCTAGGTGTCAAGCGTTTAAGTGCTACCGCAGTTGGCAACCACCGCTGCGGCAACCAAATCCAAAGTTTCGGGAGAGTTAACATGGGCAAAATCATCGGTATCGACCTGGGGACCACCAACTCCTGCGTCTCCATTCTGGAAAACGGCAACGTCAAGGTTATCGAGAACGCCGAAGGCGCTCGTACCACCCCTTCGATCATTGCTTACGCCAACGATGGCGAAATTCTGGTCGGCCAGTCGGCCAAGCGTCAGGCAGTCACCAACCCGCACAACACCCTGTACGCAGTTAAGCGTCTGATCGGTCGTCGTTTTGACGAAGAAGTCGTGCAGAAAGACATCCAGATGGTCCCTTACAAGATCGTCAAGGCTGATAACAGCGACGCCTGGGTAGAAGTGAACGGCCAGAAAATGGCGCCGCCACAAATCTCGGCTGAAATCCTGAAGAAAATGAAGAAAACCGCCGAAGATTACCTCGGCGAGGCAGTGACTGAAGCGGTCATCACCGTACCTGCCTACTTCAACGACAGCCAGCGCCAGGCCACCAAGGACGCCGGTCGCATTGCCGGTCTGGACGTAAAACGCATCATCAACGAACCAACCGCAGCTGCGCTGGCTTACGGTATGGACAAGGCCAAGGGCGATCACACCGTCATCGTTTACGACCTGGGTGGCGGTACCTTCGACGTTTCGGTGATCGAAATCGCCGAAGTCGATGGCGAGCACCAGTTCGAAGTTCTGGCCACCAACGGTGACACCTTCCTCGGTGGTGAAGACTTCGACATTCGCCTGATCGACTACCTCGTCGACGAGTTCAAGAAAGAAAGCGGCATGAACCTCAAGGGTGACCCGCTGGCGATGCAGCGCCTGAAAGAGGCCGCTGAAAAAGCCAAGATCGAGCTGTCCTCGAGCCAGCAGACCGATGTCAACCTGCCGTACATCACTGCAGATGCCACCGGTCCTAAGCACCTGAACGTGAAGATCTCCCGTGCCAAGCTGGAGTCGCTGGTGGAAGATCTGGTGCAGCGCACCATCGAGCCTTGCCGCATCGCGATGAAAGATGCCGGTATCGACGTCAGCAAGATCGACGACGTGATCCTGGTCGGCGGTCAGACCCGTATGCCGCTGGTGCAAAAAGCTGTAACCGATTTCTTCGGTAAAGAAGCACGTAAAGACGTCAACCCGGACGAAGCGGTTGCCATGGGTGCTGCCATCCAGGGTGCGGTACTGGCCGGTGACGTGAAAGACGTACTGCTGCTGGACGTCAGCCCGCTGACCCTGGGTATCGAAACCATGGGTGGCGTGATGACGGCGCTGATCGAGAAGAACACCACTATCCCGACCAAAAAGTCGCAGGTGTTCTCGACTGCTGACGACAACCAGGGCGCCGTGACCATTCACGTGCTGCAAGGTGAGCGTAAGCAGGCTGCGCAGAACAAGTCGCTGGGCAAATTCGACCTGGCCGACATTCCGCCAGCGCCACGTGGCGTGCCTCAGATCGAAGTGACCTTCGACATCGACGCCAACGGCATCCTGCACGTAGGTGCCAAGGACAAGGCCACTGGCAAGACCCAGTCGATCGTCATCAAGGCCAACTCCGGTCTGTCGGACGAAGAGATCGAGCGTATGGTGCGTGATGCCGAGGCCAACGCCGAGGAAGACCGCAAGTTCGAAGAGCTGGCCGCTGCCCGTAACCAGGGTGACGCACTGGTTCACTCGACTCGCAAGATGGTCGCAGACGCCGGCGACAAAGTGACTGCTGAAGAGAAAGCAGCCATCGAGAGCGCCGTTGTTGCCCTGGAAGCCGCTGTCAAAGGCGACGACAAGGCCACCATCGAAGCGAAGATCGAAGAGCTGTCGAAGGTCTCCGCGCCGGTTGCTCAGAAGATGTACGCCGAGCAGGCCGAGAAACCGGAGGCCGGTGCTCAGCCCGCTGAAGAAGCTGGCAAGCACGACGACGTCGTCGATGCCGAGTTCGAAGAAGTCAAAGACAACAAGTAAGTCATTACAGGTTGTCGGCCGGTTGACTGCTGTCAAGCGGTGACTGGTAGGATGTCGCCGCGCGGGAGCTTGCTCCCGCGTTGGCGTCTCTGGAATACCCAAATTTTTACAGCATTTGACGGAGTTCAGGTGCTGGCGGCACAGCGCGAAAGGCGCAGAGGTTTGCCGAACGTCCTCAAGAGTGCAAAGACTTATGGCAAAGCGTGATTATTACGAAGTTCTGGGTGTCGAGCGCGGCTCGAGCGAGGCGGACCTGAAGAAGGCCTATCGCCGCCTGGCGATGAAGCACCACCCCGACCGTAATCCCGATGACAAAGAGTCGGAGGAGAAATTCAAAGAAGCCAACGAGGCTTACGAGGTGCTCTCCGATGCCAGCAAGCGTGCAGCGTACGACCAGTATGGTCACGCTGGCGTCGACCCAAGTATGGGTGGCGGCGGTGCCGGCTTTGGCGGCGCTAACTTCTCCGACATCTTTGGTGATGTGTTCAGCGATTTCTTCGGTGGTGGCCGTGGTGGTTCGCGTGGCGGTGCCCAGCGTGGCAGCGACCTGCGTTACACCCTGGAGCTGAACCTGGAAGAAGCTGTCCGTGGTACCACGGTCAATATTCGTGTGCCGACGCTGGTCAACTGCAAGCCGTGTGATGGTTCGGGTGCCAAGAAGGGCTCCTCGGCCTCGACCTGTTCCACCTGTGGCGGTATCGGCCAGGTGCGCATGCAGCAGGGCTTCTTCTCGGTGCAGCAGACCTGTCCGCGTTGTCAGGGGCAGGGTAAGGTCATCACCGATCCGTGCGACGCCTGCCAGGGCGAAGGTCGTGTCGAAGAATACAAGACCCTCTCGGTCAAGGTGCCGGCTGGCGTCGATACCGGTGATCGCATTCGCCTGTCGGGCGAGGGTGAAGCGGGTGCCATGGGTGGCCCTACCGGCGACCTGTACGTGGTGATCAATGTGCGCGAGCACCCGATCTTCCAGCGTGATGGCAAGCACCTGTACTGCGAAGTGCCGATCAGTTACACCGATGCGGCATTGGGTGGCGAGCTGGAAGTGCCGACCCTCGACGGTCGGGTCAAGCTGAAGATCCCCGAGGGCACTCAGACCGGCAAGCAGTTCCGCCTGCGCGGCAAGGGTGTGGCGCCGGTGCGTGGCGGCGGAGCCGGCGACCTGATGTGCAGGGTAGCGGTAGAAACACCGGTCAACCTTAGCCGTCGTCAGCGTGAGCTGCTCGAAGAGCTGCGCACTTCGCTGGACAGCGACAGTTCCCATTCGCCAAAAGCCAGTGGCTGGTTTGAAGGTGTGAAGCGCTTTTTCGGCGATCTGTAAGAAGGAATAGGGCATGCGACGTATAGCGGTAATGGGTGCGGCAGGGCGTATGGGTAAAACCCTCGTCGAAGCCGTGCAGCAAACTCCGGGTGCGGGCCTGACCGCTGCGGTGGATCGTCCGGACAGTACGCTGGTGGGTGCCGATGCTGGCGAGCTGGCTGCGCTGGGTCGTATCGGTGTACCGCTGTCGGGCGACCTGGCCAAGGTGGCGGACGAGTTCGATGTGCTTATCGACTTCACGCACCCCTCGGTGACCCTGAAGAACCTTGCATTCTGTCGCAAGGCCGGCAAGGCCATGGTGATCGGTACCACCGGTTTCAGTCCTGAAGAAAAGCAGTTGCTGGTTGAGGCGGGCAAGGATATTCCAATCGTCTTCGCGGCGAACTTCAGCGTTGGCGTCAACCTGTGTCTGAAGCTGCTCGACACAGCTGCTCGCGTGCTCGGCGACGATGTGGATATCGAGATTATCGAAGCGCATCACCGGCACAAGGTCGACGCGCCTTCGGGGACGGCGCTGCGCATGGGTGAAGTGGTTGCCCAGGCGCTCGGTCGCAATCTGCAGGAAGTGGCGGTGTATGGGCGTGAAGGCCAGACCGGCGCGCGTGACCGTCAGACCATCGGCTTCGCCACGGTGCGTGCCGGCGATGTGGTGGGTGATCACACTGTGCTGTTCGCTGCCGACGGTGAGCGCGTCGAGATCACGCACAAGGCTTCCAGTCGCATGACTTTCGCCAAGGGGGCCGTGCGTGCGGCCCTGTGGTTGAATGGGCGCGAGCCAGGCCTGTACGACATGCAGGACGTGCTCGACCTGCATTGATTGATTGTTGTTTAGTCAGCAATCTTATGTGGGGGCCGGGAAGGCTGGCTCCCACAGTGTTTTCGGCAACCTCAGGTTTCCTTCCCGCCTCACATTGCGCCTTGTCGCATTCCTGCGCCTTTCAGGCACTTCAGTGGTAGACCAAAAAAGCCTTTTTCTGTAAGCTACAGCTTTAGTGTGTCCACTAAAAGCGCGCAGATAATTCGACGAAGAAAGCGGGGTGACGTGTCTATACGTCATTCCGCTTTTTTGCAACCTGCGATCGCCCCTTCAGGCTTGATTTACGGGAGGTCTTCTTGACTAAGCCAGCCATACTCGCCCTTGCTGATGGCAGCATTTTTCGCGGTGAAGCCATTGGAGCCGACGGTCAAACCGTTGGTGAGGTGGTGTTTAACACCGCAATGACCGGCTATCAGGAAATCCTGACTGACCCTTCCTATGCGCAGCAAATCGTAACCCTGACGTACCCGCACATCGGTAACACCGGTACTACCCCTGAAGATGCTGAATCCGACCGCGTCTGGTCGGCTGGCCTGGTCATTCGTGATCTGCCGCTGATTGCCAGCAACTGGCGTAACACCCTGTCCCTGTCGGACTACCTCAAGGCCAACAAGGTGGTGGCGATCGCGGGTATCGATACCCGTCGCCTGACCCGTATCCTACGTGAAAAGGGTGCACAAAACGGCTGCATCCTGGCTGGCGACAACATCAGCGAAGAAGCGGCGATCGCAGCTGCTCGCGGCTTCCCCGGCCTCAAAGGCATGGACCTGGCCAAGGAAGTCAGCACCAAGCAGCGCTACGAGTGGCGCTCCAGCGTCTGGAACCTGCAGACCGACAGCCACCCGACTCGCGAAGCGGCCGATCTGCCATACCACGTGGTTGCCTACGACTACGGCGTCAAGCTGAACATCCTGCGCATGCTGGTCGAGCGCGGTTGCCGCCTGACCGTGGTGCCGGCACAAACCCCGGCCAGCGAAGTGCTCGCACTGAATCCGGACGGCGTGTTCCTTTCCAACGGCCCTGGCGATCCTGAGCCGTGCGACTACGCCATCCAGGCGATTCGCGAAATCCTCGAAACCGAAGTGCCGGTATTTGGCATCTGCCTAGGTCATCAGCTGCTGGCCCTGGCCTCTGGCGCCAAGACCGTCAAGATGGGCCATGGTCACCATGGCGCCAACCACCCGGTGCAGGACCTGGACACTGGCGTGGTGATGATCACCAGTCAGAACCACGGTTTCGCGGTTGATGAAGCGACCCTGCCGGGCAACGTTCGCGCCATTCACAAGTCGCTGTTCGACGGTACCCTGCAGGGTATCGAACGCACCGACAAGAGCGCGTTCAGCTTCCAGGGCCACCCTGAAGCGAGCCCTGGTCCGACCGATGTCGCGCCACTGTTCGATCGTTTCATCGATGCCATGGCCAAGCGCCGCTGAGCATCCAGCGAGAAGGCCCTGAACCGGCGCAAACCGTGTTCAGGCGCGCCTGACCAAGAATGTTCAAGACGGCTTGCCGACTGACCTGCGGATTTGAGTGACAACCCATGCCAAAACGTACAGACATTAAAAGCATCCTGATTCTCGGCGCTGGCCCGATCGTGATCGGCCAGGCCTGCGAATTCGACTATTCCGGCGCCCAGGCCTGTAAAGCCCTGCGCGAGGAAGGTTTCCGCGTCATCCTGGTGAACTCCAACCCGGCCACCATTATGACCGACCCGGCCATGGCCGACGCCACCTACATCGAGCCAATCAAATGGCAGTCGGTGGCCAAGATCATCGAGAAAGAGCGTCCGGACGCGCTGCTGCCGACCATGGGTGGCCAGACTGCACTGAACTGCGCCCTGGATCTGGAGCGCGAAGGCGTCCTGGAAAAGTTCGGCGTGGAAATGATCGGCGCCAATGCCGACACCATCGACAAGGCTGAGGACCGTTCGCGCTTTGACAAGGCGATGAAGGCCATTGGCCTGGAGTGCCCGCGTTCGGGTATCGCCCACAGCATGGACGAGGCCAATGCGGTGCTCGAGAAGCTTGGCTTCCCGTGCATCATTCGGCCGTCCTTCACCATGGGTGGCACGGGTGGCGGTATCGCTTACAACCGTGAAGAGTTTGAAGAAATCTGTGCCCGTGGTCTGGACCTGTCGCCAACCAAGGAACTGCTGATCGACGAATCGCTGATCGGTTGGAAAGAGTACGAGATGGAAGTGGTCCGCGATAAAAAGGACAACTGCATCATCGTCTGCTCCATCGAGAACTTCGACCCGATGGGCGTGCACACTGGTGACTCGATCACCGTTGCGCCAGCACAGACCTTGACCGACAAGGAATACCAGATCATGCGCAACGCCTCGCTGGCGGTGCTGCGTGAGATTGGTGTTGAAACCGGCGGTTCCAACGTCCAGTTCGGTATCTGCCCGGACACCGGCCGCATGGTCGTGATCGAGATGAACCCGCGTGTTTCGCGTTCGTCGGCTCTGGCCTCGAAAGCGACCGGTTTCCCGATCGCCAAGATCGCCGCCAAGCTGGCAGTCGGCTACACCCTCGATGAGTTGCAGAACGACATCACTGGCGGCCGCACGCCAGCGTCCTTCGAGCCCTCGATCGACTACGTTGTCACCAAGCTGCCACGCTTCGCCTTCGAAAAATTCCCGAAAGCTGACGCCCGCCTGACTACCCAGATGAAATCCGTGGGTGAAGTCATGGCTATCGGCCGGACCTTCCAGGAGTCCCTGCAGAAAGCCCTGCGCGGTCTGGAAGTGGGTGTGTGTGGCCTGGACCCGAAAGTCGACCTGGCCAGCCCGGACGCGGCCGGTATTCTCAAGCGCGAACTGACCGTGCCAGGCGCTGAGCGTATCTGGTACGTGGCTGATGCCATGCGTTCGGGCATGAGTGTCGACGAAATCTTCGACCTGACCATGATCGACCGCTGGTTCCTGGTGCAGATGGAAGACCTGATCAAGGACGAAGAGAAGGTCAAGACCCTCGCACTGTCCTCGATCGACAAGGACCTGATGCTGCGCCTCAAGCGCAAGGGCTTCTCTGACCAGCGCCTGGCCAAGCTGCTGGGTATTACCGACAAGAACCTGCGTCGCCATCGTCACAAGCTGGAAGTGTTCCCGGTCTACAAGCGCGTCGATACCTGCGCGGCCGAGTTCGCTACCGACACCGCTTACCTGTACTCGACCTACGAGGAAGAGTGCGAGGCCAATCCGTCGACCCGTGACAAGATCATGATCCTGGGTGGCGGCCCTAACCGTATCGGTCAGGGTATCGAGTTCGACTACTGCTGCGTACACGCCGCACTGGCGCTGCGTGAAGACGGTTACGAGACCATCATGGTCAACTGCAACCCGGAAACCGTCTCCACCGACTACGACACCTCCGATCGCCTGTACTTCGAGCCGCTGACCCTGGAAGACGTACTGGAAGTGGTGCGTGTCGAGAAGCCGAAGGGCGTTATCGTCCATTATGGCGGCCAGACGCCACTGAAGCTGGCGCGTGCCCTGGAAGAAGCCGGCGTACCGATCATCGGTACCAGCCCTGACGCGATCGACCGTGCCGAAGACCGCGAGCGTTTCCAGCAGATGGTTCAGCGCCTGAACCTGCTGCAGCCGCCAAACGCCACCGTTCGCAGCGAAGATGAAGCCATTCGCGCAGCTGGCGTGATCGGTTACCCGCTGGTGGTGCGCCCGTCCTACGTGCTGGGTGGTCGTGCCATGGAGATCGTCTACGAGCTGGATGAGCTCAAGCGCTACCTGCGCGAAGCGGTGCAGGTGTCCAATGACAGTCCGGTGCTGCTCGATCACTTCCTCAACTGCGCCATCGAGATGGACGTGGATGCGGTTTGCGACGGCACCGACGTGGTGATCGGCGCAATCATGCAGCACATCGAGCAGGCGGGTGTTCACTCCGGCGACTCGGCGTGCTCGCTGCCACCGTACTCGCTGCCTGCCCACGTGCAGGACGAAGTGCGCGAGCAGGTCAAGAAGATGGCACTGGAACTGGGTGTTGTCGGCTTGATGAACGTGCAGCTGGCCCTGCAGGGCGACAAGATCTACGTGATCGAAGTCAACCCGCGTGCTTCGCGTACCGTACCGTTCGTGTCCAAGTGCATCGGTACTTCCCTGGCGATGATCGCTGCGCGGGTCATGGCGGGTAAGAGCCTGAAGGAAATCGGCTTCACCAAGGAAATCATCCCGAACTTCTATAGCGTCAAGGAAGCGGTGTTCCCGTTCGCCAAGTTCCCAGGCGTCGACCCGATCCTCGGCCCAGAGATGAAGTCCACTGGTGAAGTCATGGGTGTCGGCGACAGCTTCGGCGAAGCCTTTGCCAAGGCTCAGATGGGCGCCAGCGAAGTGCTGCCGACCGGCGGCACTGCGTTCATCAGTGTGCGTGATGACGACAAGCCACAAGTGGCTGGCGTTGCTCGCGACTTGATCGCCCTGGGCTTTGAAGTAGTCGCGACCGTCGGTACCGCGAAGATTATCGAAGCGGCTGGCTTAAAAGTGCGTCGCGTGAACAAGGTGACCGAAGGTCGTCCGCACGTGGTCGACATGATCAAGAACGACGAAGTGTCGTTGATCATCAACACCACTGAAGGTCGTCAGTCGATCGCCGACTCCTACTCTATTCGTCGCAATGCGTTGCAGCACAAGATCTACTGCACCACTACCATTGCGGCCGGTGAAGCTATCTGCGAAGCGCTGAAATTCGGTCCAGAAAAGACCGTGCGTCGCTTGCAGGATCTGCATGCAGGACTCGAAGCATGAGCATAACCAAGTACCCAATGACCGTCTGTGGCCATCGTGCCCTGGAAGAGGAGCATGAGTTCCTTAGCAAAACCGAGCGTCCACGTCTAAGCCAGGCCATTGGCGAAGCGCGCGAGCTGGGCGACCTCAAGGAAAACGCCGAATACCATGCCGCGCGTGAAGAGCAGGGCATGGTTGAAGCGCGAATCCGCGACATCGAAGGCCGCCTGCAGAATGCGGTGGTGATCGACGTCACGACCATCGCGCACACTGGCAAGGTGATCTTCGGCACCACCGTCGAAATCGCCAACGTCGAAACCGACGAGCGTCTGAAGTATCAGATCGTTGGCGAAGACGAAGCTGACATCAAGGCCGGCAAGCTGTCGGTTGGTTCGCCTATCGCCCGTGCCTTGATTGGCAAGGAAGAGGGGGACACGGTGGCAGTCAAGACGCCAAGCGGCCTGATCGAGTACGAGATTGTCAAAGTCAGCCACGTTTGAACGACCCCGCAGCTTTACGGCTGCGGCGGTTATCTGGCAACTGACCCAGGTGCTCTGGGTTGGCGGCCTGTGGATTTTGCATTTCGGTTTGCTGCCGGTGCTGGGCAAGATTGGCCTGGCGCCGCTGCTGATCGAAGATATCGGTAGCCTGGTGGCGTCGTTGCTGGTGGCTTTTGCGGCTTTCGGTTGCGGCCTGCAGGTGCTGGTGTTGATTCAGGCCCAGGGGCTGGGCAGTCTGTGGCGGGATATGCGGGGGCAGTTGCTGCTGATGGCGGTGCTGGCTTGCGCGGTGTATTTCGCGCTGCGGATCTTGCTGGCGGATCAGTTGCGCTGGCAACTGTTCTGCTATCTGGTGCTGGGGCTTACCGGGCTGCTGCTGGTGCTGCAGCCGGTGCCGGGCAGGGCGCGCAGAGCGCGCCGCTGAACGGGATGAACATCACTTGTAGCGGTGGATGTTCGACAGCTGCTTGTTAGGCTGTGGATTCTTGCGGTAGATCAGCGCCATCTTGCCGATGGTCTGAACCAGCTCCGCACGACCGGCCTTGCACAGTTCGGCGATGACTTCGGCGCGTTGTTCGCGGTCTTCGAGCTTGACCTGAACCTTGATCAGTTCGTGGTCGGCCAAGGCGCGTTCGAGTTCGGCGAGAACGCCTTCAGACAGCCCATTGCCTGCCACCATCAGAACTGGTTTCAGATCGTGGCCAATGGATTTGTACTGTTTCTTCTGCTCGTTATTGAGCGGCATAATCTGACCCTTTGTCTAGATTCTGTAAAAATGGCGGCCATTTTACCCGAGGGCCCGTGGATCCGCCCAGTTAATCACGACCCTTATCATCGAGGTGCCCAATGGCGCGTTCCAAGACAAGCCTTGGCTGGCTGAAAGAACACTTCAACGATCCTTACGTCAAAAAGGCGCAAAAGGACGGATATCGCTCGCGCGCGAGCTACAAATTGCTCGAAATCCAGGAAAAATACCGTTTGATCCGTCCAGGCATGAGCGTGATCGATCTCGGCGCGGCCCCTGGTGGCTGGTCGCAGGTGACCAGTCGTCTGATCGGCGGTCAGGGGCGACTGATCGCGTCGGACATCCTGGAAATGGACAGTATTCCGGATGTTACCTTCATCCAGGGCGACTTTACCCAGGACGAAGTCCTGGCGCAGATCCTCGAGGCTGTAGGTAATTCGCACGTAGACCTTGTGATTTCCGACATGGCCCCCAATATGAGTGGTACGCCTGCCGTGGATATGCCTAAAGCCATGTTCCTGTGTGAACTAGCGCTTGATCTGGCGACTCGGGTCCTCAAGCCCGGTGGTGATTTCCTGATCAAGATTTTCCAGGGCGAAGGGTTTGACGTCTATCTGAAGGACGCTCGTCAGAAATTCGACAAGGTCCAGATGCTCAAACCTGACTCTTCGCGGGATCGTTCCCGTGAACAGTACTTGCTGGCGAGAGGTTATCGCGGCGAGTAAGGCGTCAGGCCGGCAGCTTCCAGGGTATCCGATAGCTTTTTCCAATCGGATGTCCTGCCTGACCTGGATGAACATCGTGTAGTCTAGGTTTCACAAAGGGTTACAGACGGCGCCTGCAGACCTGTAGGTAATGTAGTAAGTTAAGCCGGTGATTATCATGCGAGGCACGGCTGCGCCTCAGCCTGCTTCAGAGGGTAGCTAATTGAACGATATGGCAAAGAACCTGATCCTGTGGTTGATCATCGCTGCTGTCCTGGTGACCGTGATGAACAACTTCTCCAGCCCGAACGAGCCGCAAACCCTCAACTATTCCGACTTCATTCAGCAGGTCAAGGATGGCAAGGTCGAGCGCGTCGCGGTAGACGGCTATGTCATCACCGGTAAGCGTACCGATGGCGACAGCTTCAAGACCATCCGCCCGGCGATCCAGGACAACGGCCTGATTGGCGACCTGGTCGACAACCATGTCGTGGTCGAAGGCAAACAGCCTGAGCAGCAAAGTATCTGGACCCAGTTGCTGGTCGCCAGTTTCCCGATCCTGGTGATCATCGCCGTGTTCATGTTCTTCATGCGGCAGATGCAGGGTGGCGCTGGCGGTAAGGGGGGGCCGATGAGTTTCGGTAAGAGCAAGGCGCGCCTGCTCTCGGAAGATCAGGTCAAGACGACATTGGCCGACGTTGCCGGTTGCGACGAAGCCAAGGAAGAGGTCGGCGAGCTTGTCGAATTCCTCCGCGATCCGGGCAAGTTCCAGCGTCTGGGTGGTCGTATTCCCCGTGGCGTGCTGATGGTCGGCCCGCCAGGTACCGGTAAAACCCTGCTGGCCAAAGCTATTGCTGGCGAGGCCAAGGTACCGTTCTTCACTATTTCCGGTTCGGACTTCGTCGAGATGTTCGTGGGTGTCGGTGCGAGCCGTGTCCGTGACATGTTCGAACAAGCCAAGAAGCATGCGCCGTGCATCATCTTCATCGACGAGATCGATGCTGTGGGTCGCCATCGTGGTGCCGGCATGGGTGGGGGGCACGACGAGCGTGAGCAGACCCTCAACCAGTTGCTGGTTGAAATGGACGGCTTCGAAATGAATGACGGCATCATCGTCATTGCTGCCACCAACCGTCCGGATGTACTGGACCCGGCCCTGTTGCGTCCAGGTCGTTTCGACCGCCAGGTAGTGGTCGGCTTGCCGGACATCCGTGGTCGCGAACAGATCCTCAAGGTTCACATGCGCAAGGTGCCGATTGGCGACAACGTCAATGCCGCGGTCATTGCGCGTGGCACTCCGGGCTTCTCCGGTGCCGATCTGGCTAACCTGGTCAACGAAGCCTCGCTGTTTGCTGCTCGTGGTGGCAAGCGCGTAGTGGAAATGAAAGAGTTCGAGCTGGCCAAAGACAAGATCATGATGGGCGCCGAGCGCAAAACCATGGTCATGTCCGAAAAAGAGAAGCGCAATACAGCGTTCCACGAGGCCGGTCACGCTATTGTCGGGCGTGTCGTGCCTGAGCACGATCCAGTCTACAAGGTGTCGATCATTCCACGTGGTCGTGCGCTGGGTGTCACCATGTTCCTTCCTGAGGAAGACCGTTACAGCCTGTCCAAGCGCGCATTGATCAGCCAGATCTGCTCGCTGTACGGTGGTCGTATCGCGGAAGAAATGACCCTTGGTTTCGATGGCGTCACCACCGGTGCGTCCAACGACATCATGCGTGCCAGCCAGATTGCTCGGAACATGGTTACCAAGTGGGGCCTTTCGGAAAAACTTGGTCCGCTGATGTATGCCGAGGAAGAAGGTGAAGTGTTCCTGGGGCGCAGTGCCGGTTCGCAGCACGCCAGCGTCTCTGGCGAGACCGCCAAGTTGATCGATTCCGAGGTGCGCAGCATCATCGATCAGTGCTACGCCACAGCGAAGCAGATCCTGACCGACAATCGTGACAAGCTGGATGCCATGGCTGACGCATTGATGAAGTATGAAACCATTGATGCGGAGCAAATTGACGACATCATGGCGGGTCGTACGCCGCGTGAGCCGCGTGACTGGGATGGCGGAACCGGTGCGTCGGGTACTCCGGCAGCGCAGGATGACCGCCCGGAATCGCCAATCGGCGGGCCCGCAGCGCAACACTAAGGGCTGACATGACTTCACAGCAGTACCCAACCCGGTTGCCTTGCGGCAACCGGGTTCTTGACCTTTCGCGTACCCATGTCATGGGTATTCTCAATATCACTCCGGACTCCTTCTCTGACGGCGGCCGCTTCAATCAGCGCGATGCAGCGCTGCGCCATGCGCAAGCCATGGTTGCAGCGGGTGCTACGTTGATCGATGTGGGGGGCGAGTCAACGCGTCCTGGCGCTAGGGTTGTAAGCGCGCTGGAAGAGCTTGAGCGCGTGGCGCCCATCGTCGAGGTGCTCAGCCGCGAGCTGGATGTGGTCATTTCGGTGGATACATCGACGCCGTCGGTCATTCGTGAGTCGGCGCGATTGGGTGCCGGGCTAATCAATGACGTGCGCTCGCTCAGCCGCGATGGTGCCCTGGATGCCGCGGCGGCCACTGGCCTGCCCGTGTGTCTGATGCACATGCGTGGCGAGCCTGGGAACATGCAGGACAATCCTCACTACGACGATGTAACTGTAGAGGTGGCCAACTATCTGCAAGCGCGGATGGCTGCCTGCGCAGCGGTTGGGATTGGTGCTGAGCGCATTGTCCTCGACCCGGGTTTTGGCTTCGCCAAGAACCTGGCTCACAACCTCAGTCTGTTCAAGCACATGGAGGCCTTGCATCGCCTTGGTCGGCCGCTGCTGGTTGGGGTTTCGCGCAAGAGTATGATTGGGCAGGCGCTTAATCGACCGGTCGATGAGCGGCTGTTTGGCGGTCTGGCGCTGGCTGCATTGGCGGTGACCAAGGGTGCGAGCATCCTGCGTGTTCACGATGTCGCCGAAACCGCCGATGTAGTACGGATGATTGCCGCGGTAGAAGCCGCCGAATAAGAGTGACGGAGCATTTATGAGTAGAAAATATTTTGGTACCGACGGCATTCGTGGCCGCGTGGGGGTATACCCGATTACCCCGGACTTCATGCTCAAGCTGGGTTGGGCTACCGGTATGGCGTTCCGCAAAGCGGGCATTTGCCGGGTGCTGGTAGGCAAGGACACGCGGATTTCCGGCTACATGTTCGAATCGGCCCTTGAGGCCGGGCTCTCTGCTGCCGGTGCCGATGTAATGCTGTTGGGGCCTATGCCTACGCCGGCCATTGCCTACCTGACGCGTACCTTTCATGCCGACGCTGGCATCGTGATCAGTGCCTCGCATAACCCGCATGACGACAATGGCATCAAGTTCTTCTCCGGTCAGGGCACCAAATTACCGGACGAAGTCGAGTTGATGATCGAAGAATTGCTGGACCAGCCGATGACCGTGGTCGATTCGGGGAAGCTGGGCAAGGTTTCGCGGATCAACGACGCCGCAGGTCGCTATATCGAGTTCTGCAAGAGCAGCGTGCCAAGCAGTACCGACTTTGCTGGTCTCAAGCTGGTGGTCGATTGCGCTCATGGTGCCACCTACAAGGTTGCGCCGAGCGTCTTTCGCGAACTCGGGGCGGACGTGACGGTGCTCAATGCACAGCCGGATGGCCTGAACATCAATCTGAATTGTGGCTCCACTCACATCGAGTCGCTGCAGGCGGCGGTACTGGTTGGGCATGCCGACCTGGGTATTGCTTTCGATGGTGATGGCGACCGCGTGCTGATGGTTGACCATACCGGTGCAATCGTCGATGGCGACGAGTTGTTGTTCATCATCGCGCGTGATCTGGAAGAGCGGGGCAAGCTGCAGGGTGGGGTCGTCGGTACCCTGATGAGCAACCTGGGCCTGGAGTTGGCGCTTAAGGAGCTGTCGATTCCGTTTGTTCGGGCGAAGGTTGGTGACCGTTACGTGATGGCCGAACTGCTGGAGCGTGAATGGATCATCGGTGGGGAGAACTCTGGCCACGTTGTGTGCTGCAGCCATACCACCACGGGCGATGCGATCATCGCTGCGTTGCAGGTACTGATGGCCCTCAAGCGCCGTGGTGAGAACCTGGCCCAGGCGCGCCAGGCACTGCGTAAATGCCCCCAGGTGCTGATCAATGTGCGCTTCGGTGCAAGCAAGGTCGACCCGATCGAGCATCCGGACGTCAAGGCGGCCTGTGCGCAGGTTACCGAAGAGATGGCGGGGCGTGGTCGTGTGCTGCTACGCAAGTCCGGAACAGAGCCGTTGGTGCGTGTAATGGTCGAAGGCGACGACGAAAGTCAGGTTCGTGGGCATGCCGAAGCACTGGCAAAACTGGTAAGTGAAGTTTGCGTTTGATTTACGCTTGCCAGTAGTCATCGGGTTGGGTAACATCTGCGCCCACTTTGACCGACGAGGTAAAGCATGCGTCGCCCTATAGTTGCTGGTAACTGGAAGATGCACGGTACCCGCGATAGCGTCGCTAAGCTGATCAAGGGCTTGCGTGATCTAGCCCTACCAAGCGGTGTTGAGGTCGCGGTGTTCCCGCCTAGCCTGTACATCAATCAAGTGATTGAAGGGGTAGGCAAGGTGATCGCCGTAGGCGCTCAGAATTCTGCAATAGAGCCTGAGCAAGGCGCGTTGACGGGTGAGATTGCACCAAGTCAGCTCGCTGATGCAGGTTGCAAGCTGGTGTTGGTTGGGCATTCGGAGCGTCGCCAGATTATTGGTGAAAGTGAAGCCGTGCTGATCCGCAAGTTTGCAGCAGCCCAGGCTTGTGGTTTGACGCCAGTGCTCTGTATCGGGGAAACCCTAGAAGAGCGTGAAGCGCAAAAAACGCTTGAGATTGTCGGGCGTCAGTTGGACAGCATTATCGACGCGCTCGGTATTGAGGTCTTCGCCAATGCGGTGATTGCTTATGAGCCTGTATGGGCCATTGGCACAGGTCTGACGGCCACGCCACAGCAGGCTCAGGATGTGCATGAAGCCATCCGTAAGCAACTGGCGGCAAAGAATGCAGAAGTTGCGCAGAATACGCGGCTTCTATACGGCGGCAGCGTGAAGGCGGCCAATGCGGCTGAGCTGTTCGGCATGCCGGATATCGATGGGGGGCTCATTGGTGGAGCGTCCCTGAACGCAGACGAATTCGGTGCAATTTGTCGCGCCGCAGGAAACTGAAAAATGCTGGAAACAGTCGTTGTAGTTTTTCATCTGTTGGGCGCACTGGGTTTGGTAGTGCTGGTGTTGCTGCAGCAGGGTAAAGGTGCGGAAGCGGGTGCATCTTTCGGCGCAGGTGCTTCAAATACTGTGTTCGGAAGCCAAGGTTCTGCTACCTTTCTGAGTAAGTTTACTGCTATACTAGCTGCCTCTTTCTTCTTAACTGCTCTTGGGTTAGGATACTTTGCTAAAGAGAAAGCTCATGAGCTGACTCAGGTAGGGTTGCCAGATCCAGCGGTAATGGAAGTTAAGCAACAAAAGCCGGCAACAGATGATGTACCGGTGCTCCAAGAGCAGAAGAGCGAAGCCACTAACACTGGCGATGTTCCTCCCGCTCAAGAGCAGAAGTAACGGGTTTCAAAGTAGTATTGCCGAGGTGGTGGAATTGGTAGACACGCAACCTTGAGGTGGTTGTGCCCATAGGGTGTAGGGGTTCGAGTCCCCTTCTCGGTACCAATTGAAACAAGACAGCCCGCTACAGCGGGCTTTCTTGTAGGTGGAGGTTGGATTGACCCTTTCCTGGGTTCGGTCGTATACTTTCGCACCAGCTTTGACGCGGGGTGGAGCAGTCTGGTAGCTCGTCGGGCTCATAACCCGAAGGTCGTTGGTTCAAATCCAGCCCCCGCAACCAGTTTCAGCGGAGCCCCTTTTCAGGGGCTTTTTGTTAGCTGATCAGTTCTCAGCGCCGGCATTCAGACGGCGTATCAGGGATGGGCGCTTCGCCCATTTTTTATTTGCATAGCATGCACAAGGGGGTTCAGGTGTCGAGCAAGCTAGAACAGTTGCAGGCCTTGTTGGCCCCGGTGGTCGTGGCCCTAGGCTATGAATGCTGGGGTATCGAATTTTCGGCTCAAGGCCGCCACTCGATGTTGCGCGTTTATATCGATAAAGAAGGCGGTGTGCTGGTGGACGATTGTGCAATCGTCAGCCGTCAGATCAGCGGTGTCCTGGACGTCGAAGATCCAATTTCCGTTGAATACACCCTTGAAGTTTCTTCTCCTGGCATGGAACGCCCGCTGTTCACGCTTGAACAGTTTGCAAAGTATGTCGGTGAGCAGGTGAAGATTAAACTGCGCTCGCCTTTCGAAGGTCGACGTAATTTTCAGGGCCTTCTCCGCGGCGTGGAGGAACAGGACGTTGTGGTGCAGGTAGATGACCACGAGTTCCTGCTGCCGATCGACATGATCGACAAGGCCAACATTATTCCCAGTTTTGACTGAGACGTGCCGGGTCCGGTGAACCATACGGATCCAATGGCTTGCGAAAGGCGAGGCGTACGATGAGCAAAGAAGTACTGCTGGTTGTTGAGTCGGTATCCAATGAAAAGGGTGTACCGGCGGGCGTAATTTTTGAAGCGCTGGAAGTGGCTCTGGCCACTGCAACCAAAAAACGTTTTGAAGACGAAGTCGACCTGCGTGTGGAAATCAATCGCCACACCGGTAACTACGAAACCTTCCGCCGCTGGACCGTGGTAGAAGAAGATGATCTCGACGATCCGGCGATCGAGACCTGGCCGAGCAAGGTTGTGGAAACGCACCCTGAAGCCAAGGTCGGCGACGTCATCGAAGAGAAGATCGAGTCCATTGAGTTCGGCCGTATTGCCGCGCAGACTGCCAAGCAAGTTATTGTGCAGAAAGTGCGTGAAGCCGAGCGTGCTCAAGTCGTTGACGCCTATCGCGAACGCCTGGGCGAAATCATTTCCGGCACCGTGAAGAAAGTTACCCGCGACAACGTCATCGTTGACCTGGGGAACAACGCGGAAGCGCTGCTGGCACGTGAAGACATCATCTCCCGCGAGACTTTCCGGGTGGGTGTGCGTGTCCGCGCACTGCTCAAGGAAATCCGCACCGAGAACCGCGGTCCTCAGCTGATCCTGTCGCGTACTGCGCCACAGATGCTGATCGAGCTGTTCCGCATCGAAGTTCCGGAAATCGCCGAGGGCCTGATCGAGGTCATGGCGGCTTCCCGCGACCCAGGCTCGCGCGCCAAGATCGCCGTCCGTTCCAAGGACAAGCGTATCGACCCGCAAGGTGCCTGCATCGGCATGCGTGGTTCGCGCGTCCAGGCCGTCTCTGGCGAGCTGGGTGGCGAGCGTGTGGATATCGTGCTTTGGGACGATAACCCGGCTCAGTTTGTCATTAACGCCATGTCGCCGGCTGAAGTCGCGGCGATCATCGTTGATGAAGATGCCCACGCGATGGATATCGCTGTGGCAGCGGACAACCTGGCGCAAGCCATTGGCCGCGGTGGTCAGAACGTGCGTCTTGCCAGCCAGTTGACCGGCTGGACTCTGAACGTGATGACCGAGTCGGACATCCAGGCCAAGCAGCAAGCTGAAACCGGCGACATCCTGCGCAACTTCATCGAAGAGCTGGAAGTCGACGAAGAGCTGGCTCAGGTGCTGGTTGACGAAGGCTTCACCAGCCTGGAAGAAATTGCCTACGTACCGCTGGAAGAAATGCTCAACATCGATGGCTTCGACGAGGACATCGTCAACGAGCTTCGCGCTCGGGCCAAGGACCGCCTGTTGACCAAAGCCATCGCTACTGAGGAAAAACTGGCAGACGCCCATCCGGCCGAAGACCTGCTCTCGCTTGAGGGTATGGACAAGGATCTGGCGATGGAACTGGCGGTGCGCGGCGTGGTTAACCGCGAAGACCTGGCCGAGCAGTCGATTGACGATCTGCTCGACATCGACGGCATCGACGAAGAACGTGCCGGCAAGTTGATCATGGCCGCCCGAGCCCACTGGTTCGAGTAAGTAGGCTGGCCTGAGGAGAGAAGTGCATGACGCAAGTCACGGTGAAAGAATTGGCCCAAGAGGTCGCTGCACCGGTAGAGCGCCTGCTGCAGCAGATGCGTGAGGCAGGTCTGCCGCACACCGACGCCGGTCAGGTAGTGACCGACAATGAGAAGCAGGCGTTGCTGGCTCATTTGAAAAGCAGCCACAAGGCGAAAGTGGAAGAGCCGCGCAAGATTACCTTGCAGCGCAAGACCACCAGCACCCTGCGTGTTGCCGGCAGCAAAAGCATCAGCGTAGAAGTACGCAAGAAGAAAGTTTTCGTTCAGCGTAGTCCGGAAGAGATCCAGGCTGAGCAGAAGCGTGAGCTGGAAGAACGCCGCGCCGCAGAAAACGCTGTGCGTGAGAAGTCTGAAGCCGAAGCGCGCCAGCGTAGCGACGACGAAAACCGTCGCCAGCCGACCGCTCCTGCTGCTCCTGCCGCAGCGCCGGTCGCCCAGCCTACGCCAGCCGCTGCTGTTGTAGCCGTAGAAGCGGCTCCAGCGCCGACTGCCGAGCGCAAGAAAGACGACGTGCGTCGCAGCGATAAAGCGCGTGACGACGAACGCCGTGGTGGCGAGCGCCGCAACGAAGCGCCGCGCGTATCGGTCAAGGTCAAGGAAAAGGAAAAGGCGCCTACGCCGCGTGCTGCTCCGCGTACCACCGACGAAGAAAGCGATGGCTTCCGTCGTGGTGGCCGTGGCAAGGGCAAGCCGAAGAAGCGCAACGCCCACGGTTTCCAGAACCCGACCGGTCCGGTTATCCGTGAAGTGTCGATCGGTGAGACCATCACCGTTTCCGACTTGGCGCAACAGATGTCCGTCAAGGGCGCTGAAGTCGTCAAGTTCATGTTCAAGCTGGGCACTCCGGTGACCATCAACCAGGTGCTCGATCAGGAGACCGCACAGCTGGTCGCTGAAGAGCTGGGCCACAAGGTCACCCTGGTCAGCGATACCGCCCTGGAAGATTCCCTGGCCGAATCGCTGAAATTTGAAGGTGAGACCTTCTCCCGTGCGCCAGTTGTGACCGTAATGGGTCACGTTGACCACGGTAAGACCTCGCTGCTCGACTACATCCGTCGTGCCAAGGTTGCTGCTGGCGAAGCCGGTGGTATCACCCAGCACATCGGTGCGTACCACGTGGAAACCGACCGCGGTATGGTCACCTTCCTCGATACGCCGGGCCACGCCGCGTTTACCGCAATGCGTGCCCGTGGTGCCAAGGCTACCGACATCGTGATCCTGGTTGTTGCTGCGGACGACGGCGTGATGCCGCAAACCCGTGAAGCAGTCCAGCACGCCAAGGCTGCTGGGGTACCGCTGGTCGTCGCCGTGAACAAGATCGATAAGCCTGGTGCTGACCTTGATCGCATCCGCAACGAGCTGTCGGTCGAAGGCGTTACTTCCGAGGAGTGGGGTGGTGACACGCCGTTCGTCAAGGTTTCCGCGAAGATGGGTACCGGTGTCGACGAACTGCTCGAAGCCGTCCTGCTGCAAGCCGAGATTCTCGAGCTCAAGGCAACGCCGTCTGCGCCAGGTCGTGGCGTCGTGGTCGAGTCGCGCCTCGACAAGGGCCGCGGTCCGGTCGCTACCGTGCTGGTTCAGGACGGTACCCTGCGTCAGGGCGACATGGTCCTGTGCGGCTCGAACTACGGCCGTGTACGGGCCATGCTCGACGAAAACGGCAAGCCTGTTAAGGAAGCCGGCCCGTCGATCCCAGTCGAGATTCTCGGCTTGGATGGCACCCCGGACGCTGGCGACGAGTTGTCGGTAGTGGCTGACGAGAAGAAAGCCCGCGAAGTTGCGCTGTTCCGTCAAGGCAAGTTCCGCGAAGTCAAACTGGCTCGTGCTCACGCTGGCAAACTCGAGAACATCTTCGAGAACATGGGCCAGGAAGAGAAGAAGACTCTCAACATCGTCCTCAAGGCCGACGTGCGTGGTTCTCTCGAAGCCCTCCAGGGTTCCCTGGGCGGCCTGGGCAACGACGAAGTACAGGTTCGTGTGATTGGTGGCGGTGTCGGTGGTATCACCGAGAGCGATGCCAACCTGGCCCTGGCCTCCAATGCAGTACTGTTCGGCTTCAACGTGCGTGCCGATGCCGGCGCGCGCAAGATTGTCGAGCAGGAAGGTCTGGATATGCGTTACTACAACGTGATCTACGACATCATTGAAGACGTCAAGAAAGCCCTGACCGGTATGCTCGGCAGTGATGTTCGCGAGAACATCCTGGGTATCGCCGAAGTGCGTGACGTGTTCCGTTCGCCGAAGTTCGGTGCGATCGCTGGTTGCATGGTCGTGGAGGGTGTGGTTCACCGCAACCGTCCGATCCGTGTACTGCGCGACGACGTCGTTATCTTCGAAGGCGAGCTGGAGTCGCTGCGTCGCTTCAAGGACGATGCTTCCGAAGTTCGTGCCGGCATGGAGTGCGGTATTGGCGTCAAGAGCTACAACGACGTCAAGGTCGGCGACAAGATCGAAGTCTTCGAGAAAGTCCAAGTGGCTCGTACGCTTTAAGCCGCGAGCTTGGGAACCGCTGGCAGTCCGCCCCAGGGCAACTGCTGGCGGCTCTGAACGCAACGCCCGGTCCGGCTCAAGCCTGGCCGGGCGTTTGCCGCTTTAGTTACAGGTAGCAAAACATGGCAAAAGAATATAGCCGTACCCAACGTATTGGCGATCAGATGCAGCGCGAGCTGGCCCAGCTGATTCGTCGTGAAGTCAAAGACCCGCGCGTCGGCTTGGTGACCATCACTGCCGTCGACGTGAGCCGCGACGTTGGCCACGCCAAGGTGTACATCACCGTGATGGGCCAGGATAGCGCCGAAGACATCAAGCAAAGCCTGAAGGTGCTGAACAGCGCTGCCGGCTTCCTGCGCATGCAACTGGGCAAGGAAATGAAGCTGCGCAGCGTGCCGCAACTGCATTTCCATTACGACGAAAGCGTTACCCGCGGTGCTCACCTGTCTGCCTTGATCGAGCGTGCTGTCGCCGAAGACAGCCAGCACCAGGTTGCTGATGCCCCCCTGGACACCAAGGAGTAAGCGGTGGCTCAGGTCAAGCGTATCCGTCGTAATGTCAGCGGTATCATCCTGCTCGACAAGCCATTGGGGTTCACCTCCAATGCTGCGTTGCAGAAGGTCCGCTGGTTGCTCAACGCCGAAAAGGCCGGGCATACCGGCAGCCTCGACCCCCTGGCCAGCGGTGTGTTGCCGCTGTGCTTCGGTGAAGCGACCAAATTCTCGCAGTACCTGCTCGACTCCGACAAAGGCTACGAAACCGTGATGCAGCTGGGTCAGACCAGTAGCACCGGCGACGCTGAAGGGGAAATTCTGCAGACCCGCGAAGTGACCGTTGGTCGCGCCGAGATTGAAGCGGTTTTGCCACATTTTCGTGGTGAAATCAGTCAGATACCGCCGATGTACTCTGCGCTCAAGCGCGACGGTCAGCCGCTGTACAAGCTGGCACGAGCAGGTGAAGTAGTGGAGCGCGAACCGCGTTCTGTTACTATTCACCGGCTGGAGTTGCTTGAGTGTGAAGGCAGCCAGGTTCGCCTGTCGGTCGGTTGCAGTAAAGGCACCTATATCCGCACGCTGGTCGAAGACATCGGTGAGATGCTCGGCTGCGGGGCGTATGTTGCCCAACTGCGTCGTACCCATGCTGGCCCGTTCGAACTGGCGCAAACCGTCACCGTCGAAGCGCTTGAAAAGGTTCACGCCGAAGGGGGCAACGAAGCGGTAGATCGCTTCCTCATGCCTTCGGACAGTGGCCTGCAAGACTGGCCGCTGCTGCAGTTCTCCGAGCACAGCGCTTTCTACTGGCTGCATGGTCAGCCAGTACGTGCGCCGGACGCGCCGAAATTCGGCATGGTCCGGGTACAGGATCACAATGGTCGCTTTATCGGTATCGGTGAAGTGAGCGAAGACGGGCGTATTGCGCCGCGTCGACTGATTCGGTCGGAATGATCGAAACCGTCAGTAACCGGCTTCGGCCGGTTGCTGGTGGGTTAGAGGATGGCTGTTAATAGGCGCGGTCACTCCTCACTTTTATGAATACAGGGACCTGTCCCTGGCCTATTGGAACCCGTGTAAACGGATTCCCTTGATTTGGAGAAGCCAGATGGCACTCAGCGTTGAAGAAAAAGCTAAAATCGTTGGCGAATACCAGCAAGCTGCCGGTGACACCGGTAGCCCAGAAGTGCAAGTTGCACTGCTGACCGCGAACATCAACAAGCTGCAAGGCCACTTCAAGGCCAACGGTAAAGACCACCACTCGCGTCGTGGCCTGATCCGTATGGTAAACCAGCGTCGTAAGCTGCTGGACTACCTGAAAGGTAAAGACACCACTCGTTACAGCGCCCTGATCGGTCGTCTGGGTCTGCGTCGCTAATAGCGGCCTGGCCAGTGGTGTGCACGGCGTGCTGCAGTCATCGCCTGGGGCCTATGGCACCAGGATCGATGAGCACGCCGCGCGTATCTATAAGGTTGGCTGTCTGTCTCGCCTGAGCGGTTTACCGCAAGGGCAGGGCAGGCTCCCAACCTTTAGTTTTATCTGGACGGTCAACGGGGCCGATTCCCTGTTCTGCCCAAAAATTCGTAAGAACCAGTTCCCCCAGAGCCATTGAAAAGGTAGGAAACCGTGAACCCGGTAATCAAGAAGTTCCAGTTCGGTCAATCGACCGTTACCCTCGAGACGGGCCGTATTGCTCGTCAAGCGTCCGGCGCCGTGCTGGTCACCGTCGACAACGATGTCACCGTACTGGTGACCGTGGTCGGTGCCAAGCAAGCGGATCCAGGCAAGGGCTTTTTCCCTCTGTCCGTTCACTACCAGGAAAAAACCTACGCTGCCGGCAAGATCCCTGGTGGTTTCTTCAAGCGTGAAGGCCGTCCTTCCGAGAAAGAAACCCTGACCTCGCGTCTGATCGACCGTCCGATCCGCCCGCTGTTCCCAGAAGGTTTCATGAACGAAGTGCAGGTTGTCTGCACCGTCGTTTCTACCAGCAAGAAGACCGATCCGGACATCGCTGCGATGATCGGTACCTCGGCTGCGCTGGCGATCTCCGGCATTCCGTTTGAAGGCCCGATCGGCGCGGCACGCGTTGCGTTCCACGAAAGCACCGGCTACCTGCTGAACCCGACTTATGAGCAACTGGCTGCCTCCAGCCTGGACATGGTCGTTGCCGGTACTTCGGACGCCGTACTGATGGTTGAATCGGAAGCCAAAGAGCTGACCGAAGACCAGATGCTGGGCGCAGTGCTGTTCGCCCACGACGAATTCCAGGCTGTCATCAAGGCTGTCAAAGAGCTGGCTGCAGAAGCTGCCAAGCCTACCTGGGACTGGAAACCAGCCGTTGCCAACACCGAACTGCTGAACGCCATTCGCGCCGAACTGGGCGAAGCGGTTTCCCAGGCCTACACCATCACCGTCAAGGCCGACCGTTACGCTCGTCTGGGTGAGCTGCGCGATCAGGCGATTGCCAAGTTCTCCGGTGAAGAAGGCCAGCCGACGGCCGGTGAAGTCAAAGAAATCTTTGGCGAGATCGAGTACCGCACCGTTCGCGAGAACATCGTTAACGGCAAGCCACGTATCGATGGCCGCGACACCAAGACCGTCCGTCCGCTGAACATCGAAGTGGGTGTTCTGCCGAAGACTCACGGTTCGGCCCTGTTCACCCGTGGCGAAACCCAGGCCCTGGTCGTTGCGACCCTGGGTACTGCGCGTGACGCACAACTGCTGGACACCCTGGAAGGCGAGAAAAAAGACCCGTTCATGCTGCACTACAACTTCCCTCCGTTCTCGGTGGGCGAGTGTGGCCGCATGGGTGGTGCTGGTCGTCGTGAAATCGGTCACGGCCGTTTGGCCCGTCGCTCGGTTCAGGCCATGCTGCCAGCTGCCGACGCATTCCCGTACACCATCCGCGTGGTATCGGAAATCACCGAGTCCAACGGTTCGAGCTCCATGGCTTCGGTCTGCGGTGCTTCCCTGGCCCTGATGGACGCCGGTGTACCGATGAAGGCACCCGTTGCCGGTATCGCCATGGGTCTGGTTAAAGAAGGCGAGAAATTTGCCATCCTGACCGACATCCTGGGTGACGAAGACCACCTGGGCGATATGGACTTCAAGGTTGCCGGTACCGCCAAAGGTGTTACCGCGCTGCAGATGGACATCAAGATCAATGGCATCACCGAAGAGATCATGGAAATCGCCCTGGGCCAAGCCCTGGAAGCGCGCCTGAACATCCTCGGTCAGATGAACCAGATCATTGGTCAGTCGCGTACCGAACTGTCGGAAAACGCACCAACCATGATCGCGATGAAGATCGACACCGACAAGATCCGTGACGTTATCGGTAAAGGTGGCGCGACCATTCGTGCTATCTGCGAAGAGACCAAGGCTTCGATCGACATCGAAGACGACGGCTCGATCAAGATCTTCGGCGAGACCAAGGATGCTGCAGAAGCAGCGCGTCAGCGCGTTCTGAGCATCACTGCAGAAGCTGAGATCGGCAAGATCTACGTGGGTAAAGTCGAGCGTATCGTCGACTTCGGCGCCTTCGTCAACATCCTGCCAGGCAAAGATGGTCTGGTTCACATCTCCATGCTGAGCGATGCTCGCGTCGAGAAAGTGACCGACATTCTGAAAGAAGGCCAGGAAGTTGAAGTACTGGTACTGGACGTGGACAACCGCGGCCGTATCAAGCTGTCGATCAAAGACGTTGCTGCCGCCAAGGCTTCGGGCGTCTAAGACCGAGCGTTGAAAAAAGGACCCTGCGCAGACTGTGTGAAAACCTAGCAATCTGCCCGGCCCCTTAGGAAAATGCTCCGTATCGAAAGATACGGAGCATTTTTCGTTATGGCCTACATCCGGAGATGATGGAGCGACGCAGATCCATCGTGGAACACCCGTTTGGCAATCTCAAAAAACAAACCCCTGGCAGTGTGTTTTCACACAGCCTGTGCGGGGTCCTTTTTTATGGGCGTCGTTTTAGCTTGTGAACTTGCATCTTGCATGCGCGATTTTGCGGCAGCTTGCAAATTGCACGATTCCAGATCCGTGGTAAATTCATAAGTTATTGATTTTAAAGGACTAAGTCAGTATCTAAAGTTGGCACAGCGGCTGCAACAGTAGAGATACCCCTGCTGCCAGGACTGATGGCGCAGACTTTTCGAAAAACAGGAGTGTCTCGTATGAAGAAGTTCGCTATTGCTGCCGCTACTGCCACCGCCCTGACCCTGACCATGGCTAACGCTGCCTTTGCCCAGCAGCCTCTGACCGTTGCGGCCGGTGAAGTGACCAAGGCCAAGGAAGCTACTTCCGACACCTGGATCACCACCAAGGTCAAATCCGACCTGCTGACCGAGAAAGGCATTCCGGGCACCGACATCAAGGTCGAAACCAACAAAGGCGTGGTTTCCCTGTCTTCCACTGTTGCCGTGACTGAGGCACAGAAAACCACTGCAGTGAACATCGCGAAGAATATCAAAGGTGTGAAAGCGGTATCGGCTGCCGGCCTGAAAGCCGAGTAACACAGGTTTTCCCTGCTCGCTGACCCTGACGGTTCATGCGAAAGGCCAAATGGACTTGGCCACTCACGCCCCGGCACTGGTTGTCGGGGCGTTTTTATAGCCAGCTGGCAGAAAAGGGCATGGCAGCCTCTGCGGGAGCTGGAAAGCCCGCTCCCACAATAGAGCTAAGCCTTACTCCGCATCCAGATGCAGTGGCGAGATCACCCGGCCATCTGCTTCGGCCTGGCCCAGGCTGGCGTCGACGAAGTACACCCGATCATCGGCCAGTTGGCCTTTATCCACCAGGTAGTCCTTGATGCTGCTGGCCCGTGCCTGGCCCAACTGGCGCAGTAACAGCGCGCTTTCCGCCCAGGACTTGAGCACGGCCTCGCGCAGCTTGCCGCTACGTTCTTCGCGGCCCAGCTGTGTCCACTCCGCCGGAGGTTGCTGCTTGAGCCGCGCGCGGTAGATCCCTTCAAGCATCGCCGGCTTGTCGCCGTCCGGCACCTGTAGCTGCGCCGCCTGCGCCGGTACTTTGTCGCCGCGCCTCTGGAGGATCTTGTAGTAAGTGTTCTGGTATTCCCGCTCCAGACGCTGTTCGGCAATCAGCGGGCCGTCGCTGCTCTGGGCACTGGTGCCTTCGATCTCCAGGCGCAGTGCAGGGCGTTCCTTCAAGGCCGAAGCCAGCTTGTCCAGGGCGCCCTGGGCATCGCTGCTCAAATCGCTGGAACCTGCCGCGAAAGAGACACTCCCCAGGTCTTGCGAGTCGCCACCGCTGATCAGCCCGCCAATGAACTTGAACGGCGCCTGCGCGGCACGCATCACCAGGTTGCGCAGGGTTTGCCAGACGATCGGCATCACGCTGAACTCGGGGTTGTTCAGGTCGCCGCTTACTGGCAGCTCGATGGAAATCTTGCCGTCGGTGTCCTTGAGCAGTGCCACTGCCAGCTTCAGCGGCAGGTTGACCGCATCCGGGCTGTCGACTTTCTCGCCCAGTTGCAGTTGCTCGATTACCACCTTGTTTTCTGCTTTGAGCTTGCCCTGGGTAATCAGGTAATGCAGGTCGAGGTTGAGTCGACCCTTGCGGATCCGGTAGCCGGCGAACTTGCCGGAGTAGGGCGTCAGGGTGGTCAGTTCGACACGTTTGAAGCTGGTGGCGATATCCAGGCTGGCCATCGGATCGAATGGGTTCAGCGCGCCCTTGATCGTCACCGGAGCGTAGCGGTCGACCTTGCCTTTGACATCGACCTTGGCCGGTTGCGGCTTGCGGTTGTCGATGGTGCCGATCTGACCGTTGAGCTGCTGCACGGCCGTGGCGAAGTTCGGCGTCAGGCTGAAGTCGGCGAAGTTTGCCGAGCCGTCGTTGATGTCGATCCCGCCGATATGGATGCCCAGCGGTTTCGCTGCACTGGCGGCCGCTTTGCCCTGCGGTTTGGCCGACGCCTGGCTGGTAGCCGGTTGTGGAATCAGCAGGTCGTCGACGCTGGTGGTGCGGTCTTCATTGATCATGAAGCGGGCATAGGGTTGTTGCAGCGTGACTTTGGCAATGCTCAGCGCATCGCCGTGGCGGTATTGCAGGCCGTCGATGGTCAACTGCTGCCATTTGACGAAGTCGCGGTCCTTGATGGTGTCCAGGGTATGCAGTTGGTTCACCTGAGCCTTGCCGTCGATGCTGAACGCCAGCGGTTCAGTGCTGCTCAGGTTGACGTTGAGGTCGCTACCGAGCATCCCGCTGCGCAGCTCCAGGCGGATGAATGGGCTGATGTAGGCTTGAGCTACCCGCAGGTCAATGTCCTGGGTCGCTACCTTGAGTTTGGCGGTCACTGGTGCCAGGTTCACTTCGCCCGAGGCCTGCAGCCTGCCCTGCTTGCCAATACCGCTGTCCAGCTTGAGGGTGAATGGCGACTGGTTGAGGCTGTCGAAGTTCTGCAGGTCGAGGTTCAGTGGACCGACGTCCAGGGCGACTGGCTCTTTCTTGGTGCGGTCGGCCAGGTGCACTTGGTAGTTACGCAGCTGGATATCCTTGAGCAGCACTTGCCATGGTTTGCTTGGCGCGCGCTCGGCAGCCTGTTTCTCGGCGGCGGGTTCTGCGGTGGCTGGTTCGGCTTTCGCGGTTTTGCTGGCTTTTGCCGGCTCACTAGCGAACAGCTTCTGCCAGTCCAGCTGGCCATCGGCGTCGAGTGCGGCCCAGGTCTCCAGTCGCTCGCTACGGATTTTGCCAACGGTCACCAACTGCTTGGCCAGGTCTACCGAGGCTTCGCTGACCTCAAGGCTGGCCAGGCGAGCCAGCGGCCGGCCATCCGGCGCCTTGATGGCAAACGGCGCGACCTTGATCGAGGTGTTGTCGAGCAGCAGCTCGGTTTCCTTGGAGAGATTGAGCTTGTAATGGGTGTCCAGGCTCAGCACGCCGTCTTCCAGCACCAGTGGCACTGCGTCGCGCACATAGGGCCACCAAGCCTTCATCTTGCCGTCAGTCACCTTCAGCGTGCCTTCGGAGGCGATCGGTACCAGGCTGAACGTGCCGGCCCAGTCGATGCGCCCGCCTGCCGGCCCCACCGCGACCAGGGTCATGTCGGCGCTGTCGTCGGGCAAGGTGCTGAGGTTCTTCAGTTCCAGGTTCATCGCGTCATAAAGGAACTCGATCGGCTCGCTCGGGCGCAGGTCCTGGAAATGCAGGAAGCCTTCGACCAGCTTGATGCTACCGATACGCAGCGGGAATGGGCCGCTGGCTGGCTCTTCCGGTTGGGGCGCGCTGGCCGGCAGCTTGAACAGCCGGCTCAGGTTCAGCCCACCGTCTTTGGCGAACAGCACTTCGGTACGCGGTTTTACCAGCTCGACGGCGTCCAGGTGCAGGGCGCCGGTCCACAGGCTGTCGAGTTGCAGGTTGGCATAGAGACGCTCGAAACCAACCTGCTCCTTGCCCGTTTCGCCGATCTGCAGGCCCCACAGGGTCAGCTCCAGGCTGAACGGGTTGAGTTCGATACGTTGCAGATGTGCCGGCACGCTGGCGTACCGGGCCAACTGCTGGTTGGCCACGCGCAAGGCGATACCGGGAAGAATCAGGAAACCGAGGAGACTGTACAGGGCCAGGACGGCCAACAAGGCGCCGAGGGCGCGTTTCAATCCTTTGGGCATGTGCGGCGTCGTCTAATCTGAAACGGGAGTGCTTGGAGTATGGCACGTTAATTCGGTTCCGAAGGTCGTCGACGTTTTCCGACGACCTCGTCGCCATCCGGTTAAAGGTGCAGGATCAACGACTTCAGCGGTGGCTGGCCATCCTGCGACGGAAAGTCGCCGGCGGGTGCCAGCACCTGGCAGTCGCGTACCGGCCGGCCGATTTTCTCGGCGCAGCGCAGCACCTGCTCGCGCCAGTCGGCCATGGCAACCTTGGCCAGGTTGTTACAGCAGATCAGCACGCCGTTTTCGGCGGTACTCAGCAGTGCGGGCTTCAGCAGGCTTTGATAGTCGCGCAGCAGGTCGACCGTACCGAAGGCGCTCTTGGCCCAGGCCGGCGGGTCGAGCAGTACCAGATCAAACTCGCGTTGCGCCAGGCGTGGATAGGGCGGCAGCTTGTGCCCGCGCCGCTGGGCGATCGGCAGCCCGGCGAACTGGCGAATGGCCGGGAAGTAATCGGACTGGATGAACTCCATCGGCGCCAGCGTGGGGTTAAGTGCGCCATTCTCGCGACCCACCGCCAGGTTGCCCTCGGCGAAGTCCAGGTTGCACACTTCGCGGGCGCCGCCGGCCGCTGCGCTCAGGCCGACGCCGCAGGTATAGGCGAACAGGTTGAGTACGCGCTTGCCGGCGCTGTGTTGCTTAACCCAGCCACGGGCGTTGCGCAGGTCGAGGAACAGCAGCGGGTCCTGCCCGGCGTGGCGACCGCGTACGCGATAGTTCAGGCCCCATTCGTGGCCGACCAGATCGGCCAGGGCGGCATCGCTGGCCTGATACACCGGGTCGCGGCGGTCGATGCGGCTGTTGCCCTGCGAGCGGTCGTTGTAGACCAGCAGCAGCGGTAGGCCGAGGACTGCTTCCACGGTGCTGTGCAGGTCGAGCAGGCTGTCGCGGTCCAGGCTCTGGTGGAAGGTTTGCACCAGCAGTTGCGGGCCGTATCGGTCGATAGTCAGGCCGCCGGCGCCCTCCTGGCTGCCGTGGAACAGGCGGTAGCAGTCGGTGCCCTGAGCGTGCAGCTCGACGAGGAGATTCTGGCGGGCGTTGAGGGCGGCGCGCAGCGCCTGATTCAAGAGGGACATGCACGTGGCCTTGGTTTGCGGACGTGCAGTTTAACAGCCGCAGCCACAGAGGCCAGTCCCGCTCCGGTTGATTGGTCTACAGCCCGACGCGACGGCGGGCGCGGTGCGCCGAGCTGTCACGCATGGCCCAGCGCAGAATCGGTGCGACGCCATCAATGCCTGCGCCGATCAGGGCTTTCGTCAACGGCGCCGGGCGCAGTCCGAGCATGTCGCCGGCCCACGGCGGCAACAAGGCAATGCCGGCATGCATCATCAGTTTGCCCACTGGCCTGGCCATGCGGCTGGGCGCCGGTGCGTCGAGCAGGGCCCTTACCACGGCATGGCTGCGCGCATCGCAGAGCAGTTGCGGGCGGATCGCCTGCAGATACGTCGCCACTGCCTGCCGCGAGCGGGGCACGTTACGCGCCCCGAGTCGCTCGGCAACCAGGGCAATTTCGTTGTAGTAACGGTCCTGCTCGGCGCCGCTGAGCTGTGGGTTGCGGTAACGCAGGTGTGCCGCCATGAAACTGCTGACTTCGGCCACGTGCACCCAGGTCAGCAGGTCGGGATCGCTGGCCGCGTAGGTCCGGCCATCGGCTGCCGCGCCGACCACCTGGAGGTGAATGGTGCGCACCTTGTCGATCAGCCAGTCGGCATCGCGGCTGGAGCCGAAGGTGGTACCGGAGATGAACTGGCTGGTGCGACGCAGGCGTCCGAGCATGTCCTGGCGGAAGTTGGAGTGATCCCATACGCCGGCCAGGGCCAGCGGGTGCAGGGCCTGCAACATCAGCGCGCTGATGCCGCCGATGAGCATGCTGGGGAAGTCCCCGTGGACCTGCCAGCACACGCTCTGGGGGCCGAACAAGCCCGGATCGCCTTTGGGGGTTTCCAGGTCGAGCTGGCCCAGGGCGAGGCCGGTCAGGCTCATCAGTTGGCTTTCGATACGGCGGCGTATGACTTCCATGGCTCCCTTACGGGCGCCACGGTAGCAGCGCCGCTTACTGGTTCAGGCGTTTGTCGATCAGGCCCTGCACCACGCTGGGGTCGGCCAGGGTCGAGGTATCGCCGAGGTTATCGAGTTCGTTGCAGGCGATCTTGCGCAGGATGCGCCGCATGATCTTGCCCGAGCGGGTCTTGGGCAGGGCCGGGGCCCACTGGATCAGTTCCGGCTTGGCAAAGCTGCCGATTTCCTTGCTGACCAGCGCGAGCAGTTCCTGGCGCAGCGCATCGTCCGCCGTCACGCCGTTCATTGGTGTGACAAAGGCATAGATGCCCTGGCCTTTGAGATCGTGAGGGTACCCGACCACGGCGGCTTCGGCGATGCTGTCGTGCAGCACCAGGGCGCTTTCCACTTCGGCGGTGCCGATACGGTGTCCGGAAACGTTGATCACGTCGTCGATGCGCCCGGTGATCCAGTAGTCGCCGTCTGCATCGCGGCGGGCACCGTCGCCGGTGAAGTAGTAACCGGGCAGGGGCTTGAAGTAGGTGTCGACCATGCGCTGGTGGTCACCGTAAACGCTGCGGATCTGCCCGGGCCAGCTGGCCTTGATCGCCAGCAGGCCGCTGCCCGGGCCTTCAATCACCTTGCCTTTATCGTCCAGCAGCACCGGCTGCACGCCGAACAGCGGCTGCGTGGCGCAACCCGGCTTGATCCGGCGGGTACCAACCAGCGGGCTGAGCATGATCCCGCCGGTTTCGGTCTGCCACCAGGTGTCGACGATCGGGCAGCGCTGCTCGCCGACCTCGTTGAAATACCACTCCCAGGCTTCCGGGTTGATCGGTTCGCCGACACTGCCGAGCAAGCGCAGGCTGTTGCGCGAAGTACTCTGCAGTGGGCCGCCGCCTTCGCGCATCAACGCGCGCAAGGCAGTAGGGGCGGTGTAGAAAATATTCACCTGGTGCTTGTCGACCACCTGCCAGAAGCGCGAGGCATCAGGGTAGTTCGGCACCCCTTCGAACATCAGCGAAATGGCGCCGTTGGCCAGCGGGCCGTAGACGATGTAGGTGTGCCCGGTCACCCAGCCAACATCGGCGGTGCACCAGAACACTTCGCCGTCGCGATAGTCGAACACCACCTTGAAGGTCAGCGCCGCCTGCAACAGATAGCCGGCGGAGCTGTGCAGCACCCCCTTGGGTTTGCCGGTACTGCCGGAGGTGTAGAGGATGAACAGTGGGGCCTCGGCGCCCATTGGCTCGGGCGGACAGTCGTCGTCGACCTGCTTGAGTGCCTCGTCGTACCAGAGGTCGCGGCCTTCGCTCCAGGCCACCTGGCCACCGGTGCGGCGAACCACAAGCACGCTGCTGACCGCGGGGCAGTTTTGCAACGCCTGGTCGACATTGTTTTTCAGGGCGATGCGCTTGCCGCCGCGCACGCCTTCGTCGGCGGTGATCACGGTGCGGCAATCGGCATCGAGAATGCGGTCGCGCAGGGCATCCGGAGAAAATCCGCCAAACACCACCGAGTGGATGGCGCCGATGCGCGTACAGGCAAGCATGGCGTAGGCGGCTTCCGGGATCATCGGCATATAGATGCACACCCGGTCACCCTTCTTCACACCGCGCTGCTTGAGCACGTTGGCCAGGCGACAGACCTGGCGGTGCAGCTCGCGGTAGCTGATGGCGCTGGACTGAGCGGGATCGTCGCCCTCCCAGAGCAGGGCGGTCTGTTCGCTGCGGTTGGCGAGGTGGCGGTCGATGCAGTTGTAGCTGACATTGAGCTGGGCGTCCTTGAACCAGATGGCCTGGCCAGTGTTCAGGTCGCTTTGCTGAACCTGGGTCCAGGGTTTGATCCAGTCCAGCCGTTTGGCCTGTTCGGCCCAGAAACGGTCGGGGTGCTCCAGCGATTCGCGATACATCGCGCGGTACGCATCCTCGCTCAGTTGCGCGGCACGGCTAACGGCATCGGCATCAGGGAATTGGCTGTAGTCGAACATGGCGGGCGTGATCCTGCTCTTGTGGGAGCCGGCGTTGCCGGCGATCGGCCGCACGCGGGTCCCGACCAGGGCAAGGCGTTGCCTTGCATTGCCGGCAACACCGGCTCAAACAGGGGGCAGGAACACAATGCAGCAGCTATCGAGAGGACAGTGTAGCTACTACCCCCGACCGTGTTCGTCCGGTCGGGGGTAGGGGGCAGGCGATCAGCCGCGGTGACGGCCGCGGAAGTAGTTGATCAGGCCTTGGGTGGAAGCGTCTTCGGCCGGCGATTCCTCGCCGCCGATCAGGCGCTGGTAGACGCCCTTGCCGAGCTCCTTGCCCAGCTCCACGCCCCACTGGTCGAAGGCGTTGATGCCCCAGATCACGCTCTGTACGAACACCTTGTGCTCATACATCGCCACCAGTGCGCCGAGGCGGCGCGGGCTGATGCGCTCGACTACCAGGGTGTTGCTCGGACGGTTGCCTGGGATCACCTTGTGCGGTGCCAGTCGCTGTACTTCGGCCTCGGCCATGCCTTTGTCGCGCAGTTCGGTTTCGGCTTCGGCGCGGGTCTTGCCGAGCATCAGTGCCTGGCTCTGCGACAGGCAGTTGGCGTACAGCCACTGATGATGGTCGGCAACCGGGTTGAAGCTCACCACCGGCACGATGAAGTCGGCTGGAATCAGTTGGGTACCCTGGTGCAGCAACTGGTGATAGGCGTGCTGGCCATTGCAACCCACGCCACCCCAGATGACCGGGCCGGTGTCGTAGCGCACCGGTGTACCGTCCTGGCGCACGCTTTTGCCGTTGGATTCCATGTCCAACTGCTGCAGGTGCTTGGTGATGTTGCGCAGGTAGTGGTCGTACGGCAGGATCGCGTGGCTTTGCGAGCCCCAGAAGTTGCCGTACCACACACCCAGCAGCGCCAACAGTACCGGCATGTTCTGCTCGAACGGGGCGTTCTGGAAGTGTTGGTCCATGGTGTAGGCACCGGACAGCAACTCCTTGAAGTTGGCCGTGCCGATGGCCAGGGCGATTGGCAGGCCGATCGCCGACCACAGCGAGTAGCGCCCGCCGACCCAGTCCCACATCGGGAAGATGTTCTCTTCACGGATGCCAAAGGCCACGGCTGCCGCCTTATTGCTCGACACCGCGATGAAGTGGCGGTACAGCTCGGCTTCCGAGCCGCCCTGCGCCAGGTACCAGGCGCGGGCGGCCTGGGCGTTCTTCAGGGTTTCGAGGGTGTTGAAGGATTTCGACGAAACAATGAACAGGGTGGTCTCGGCACGCAGCTTGGCCGACAGCTCGTGGAATTCGCTGCCGTCGATGTTTGCCAGGTAATGGCAGCGCACGCCGCGCTGGGCATACGGCAGCAGCGCTTCGGAGACCAGTTCGGGGCCGAGGAACGAGCCGCCGATGCCGATGTTCACCACGTCGGTGATTGGCTTCTCGCTGTAACCGCGCCACAGGCCGTCGTGAATGCGGCCGACCAGCTCGGTGACCTGGTTGAGCACCTTGTGCACTTCCGGCATCACGTTGACGCCGTTGACGCTGAGCTTGTCGCCCACCGGGCGGCGCAGGGCGGTGTGCAGTGCCGGGCGGCCTTCGGAGGCGTTGAGAATCTCGCCGGCGAACAGCGACTTGATCGCCTCTTGCAGGCCGACTTCATTGGCCAGGCCCACCAGCAGGTCGCGGGTCTGGTGATTGATCAGGTTCTTCGAGTAATCGAGGAACAGCCCGCAGCTGCTCAGGGAGAACTGGTTGAAGCGCTGCGGGTCGGCGTTGAATGCGTCGCGCATGCTGAAGTCCTGCATGGCTTCGCGGTGCTGCTCAAGCGCCTGCCAGGCGGGCAGGGCGGTTACATCGTGTGGGGTGCGGTAGTACGCCATCGCTGCAGGTTTCCTTATTGCGTGAACAGCCTTGGACAACTGAAAACAGGGTGCGGTTTACCGGCCCGAGGGATTTTTTCCCGGCGGACCGGCAAGGCCATGGTCGAACGTTACTGGTCGTCGAGATTCAGGTGCAGGTTATCGATCAGGCGCGTGCTGCCCATATAGGCGGCGACAAGAATAACCAGGTCGCGATCAGCTTCCTGTGCCGGGCGCAGGGTCAGGGCCTGACGAACTTCCAGATAGTCTGGCTGGAATCCGGCGTCGGTCAACTGTTGCTGGCCCTGAGCGATCAGTGCAGCGTAGTCGCGTTGGCCTTCGCGGATAGCCTGAGCCATCTGGCTCAGTGTGCGATAAAGGGCCGGGGCGATGGTGCGTTGTTCCGCGTTCAGGTAGCCATTGCGCGACGACAGCGCGAGGCCGTCCTCGGCGCGGACGGTCGGCTCGCCAATGATCTGGATCGGCATGTTCAGATCGCGTACCAGCGCGCGGATCACCGCGAGTTGCTGGAAGTCCTTCTGGCCAAACACGGCCAGGTCCGGCTGGACCATGTTGAACAGCTTGCTGACCACCGTTGCCACACCTTCGAAATGCCCGGGACGGCTGGCCCCGCACAGGCCTTCGGAGAGCTGCGGGACGCTGACCCGGGTTTGCCCGTTCATGCCCTCGGGGTACATCTCTTCCACGGTTGGAGCGAACAGCAAGTGGCAACCGGCTTCGAGCAGTTTTTCCTGGTCGGCGGCGAGGGTGCGCGGGTACTTGTCGAGGTCTTCGCTAGGGCCGAACTGCAGCGGGTTGACGAAGATGCTTGCGACCACGAAGTCGACCCGCTGCGCGGCCTTGGCGACCAGGGCCGCGTGACCGCTGTGCAGGTTGCCCATGGTCGGGACGAAGCCGATACGCTTGCCTTCGCTGCGCGCCCGCGCCACGGCGGCCCGCAGTTCACGGACGGTCTTGACGGTATTCATGCGTTAAACCCATGTTCGACAGCAGGGAACGAGGCGTCCTTGACGGCTTGAACGTAGGCCGCGAAAGCGCCTGAAATGCTGCACTGCTCGGCCATGAAGTTGCGCACGAACTTCGGTACGCGCCCGCTCAGCGACAAGCCGAGCATATCGTGCATCACCAGCACCTGGCCGTCGGTGGCAACACCGGCGCCGATACCGATGACCGGAATGCTCACCGCCTGGGTGATTTCCGCGGCCAGTCCGCTTGGGACGCATTCGAGCAGCAGCATGGCGGCGCCGGCCTGCTCAAGGGCAATGGCGTCGGCGCGCATCTGCCGTGCCTGGTTTTCCTGGCGGCCTTGAACCTTGTAGCCACCGAGGATGTTCACCGTCTGTGGGGTCAGCCCCATGTGCGCGCACACCGGTACACCACGCTCGGCCAGCAGGCGAATGGTGTCGGCCAGCCAGGCGGCGCCTTCGACCTTGACCATGTGCGCGCCGGCTTGCATCAGCGCACCGCAGTTGGCGAACGCCTGCTCGATCGTGGCGCAGGCCATGAACGGCAGGTCGGCCAGGATCAGTGCACCTTCGTTGCCGCGTTTGACGCTGGCCGTGTGGTAGACCATATCGGCGGTGCTCACCGGCAAGGTGCTGTCATGGCCCTGCAGGACCATGCCCAGTGAGTCACCCACCAGCAATATTTCCACGCCGGCGCGGCTCGCGACCTGGGCAAAGGTAGCGTCGTAGCAGGTCAGCATGGTTATTTTCTCACCCTTGGCCTTGAGGCTCTGCAGGGTGGTCAGGGTTACTTCTGGCATGAAAAGGAATCCTCGTTCAGGCGCTGTGAAAAACGACTGCGTACAACGCGTGTATTCATCTTCTGGAACAGCACATCATCGATCGTGGTGTTTGGCTTGCGCATCTGTTCCAGGCCTATATACGCCTTTTTTGCGGCGCCAGGGCGCCACGGGACGCCTATAGTCGTGAGCAGGGGAAGCGAAGTCAATTACCGTGTTACCGCAATGTTACGCGCACGTTGTTACGCACGTTACCGGTTGGGGAAACGCCCGGCTACAGGCGCTCAAGACCGACGAACGGGCACTCTGCCAGTAGCTCGGACAGGGCCCGCTGGTCGGCCAGACGGAAGTCTGGCGCTACCAGTTCGGCGAGGGGATAGAGCACGAACGGGCGTGCATGCATATGGTAATGCGGGACGACCAGGCGCGGCTGGTCGAGGACTTCCTCGCCATACAGCAAGATGTCCAGGTCGAGGGTGCGCGGTCCCCAGCGTTCCTTGCGTTCACGGCCCTGATCGGCCTCGATGGCTTGCAGCGCATCGAGCAGGGCGAGCGGCGCGAGCTCGGTATCGAGGGCCGCCACGGCATTGGTGTAGCGCGGCTGGCCGGGCGACAACGAGTCGCTGGCATAGAAGGAAGAAACCCCCGCCAGCGTGGTAGCGTTCAACTGGCCCAGCGCCTCGAGGGCGCTGCGCAGTTGTTGCTCTGGGTCTGCCAGGTTGCTGCCCAGGCCGATGTAGACGCGGACCATGCTGTGTTACTCGTCTGCCGCGCTGTCGGCGCGCTTGCGCTTGCCTGGGCTGCGCTTGCGTTTACGCGGGCCGGCAGCGCCTTCGTCGCGGCTGCCGAGGTCGCGGATCATGTCGCGGCGTTCGCTATCGTTGCTGTCCTGATAGTCGGTCCACCACTGGCCAAGGCCGTCGGTTTCTTCGCCGGCGCTTTCGCGCAGCAGCAGGAAATCGTAACCGGCGCGGAAGCGCGGGTTGTCCAGCAACTGGTCGGCACGCTTGCCACTGCGCCGCGGAAGGCGTTCCTGCATGTCCCAGATCTCGCGGATCGGCAGGGTGAAGCGCTTTGGAATCGCGATGCGCTGGCACTGTTCGGCGATCAGCTCGTGCGCAGCTTCGTTCATTGCCGGAATCGGCGGCATGCCACGGCTCTGCAGGCGCAGAATACGCGCCGGTAGTGCCGGCCATAGCATGGCGGCGAACAGGAAGGCCGGGGTTACCGGCTTGCCCTGCTTGATCCGCAGGTCGGTGTTGATCAACGCCTGGCTGATCAGCGTGTGGGTATAGGTCGGGTGTTCTTCCAGTGCTTCGGCACTGGCCGGGAACAGCGGCTCGAACAGCTGCAGGTCGACCAGCATCTCGAAGGTGTCTGCGGCATGCCCGGAGAGGAACAGCTTCAGGGTTTCTTCGAACAACCGCGCCGACGGAATCTCGCGCAGCATCTTGGCCATGCTGCGGATCGGCTGCACGGTGTGCTTCTCGATGCCGAAGTTCAGCTTGGCGGCAAAACGCACGGCGCGCAGCATACGTACCGGGTCTTCCTGGTAGCGCTGGGTCGGGTCGCCGATCAAACGGATCAGGCGGTTGCGGATGTCGTGTACGCCATTGGCGTAATCGAGGATGCGTTCGCTGACCGGATCGTAGTAAAGGGCATTGATGGTGAAGTCGCGGCGTTGCGCGTCTTCTTCCAGGGTGCCATAGACGTTGTCGCGCAGGATCCGACCGCTTTCGTTACGCGAGGAGGTGTGGCTGTCTTCCTCGGTTTCCGAATGATTGGCACGGAAGGTCGCGACCTCGATGATGTCGCGGCCGAAATGGATATGGACCAGCTTGAACCGGCGGCCGATGATCCGCGCATTGCGGAACTCGGCGCGAACCTGCTCAGGGGTAGCGCTGGTGGCGACGTCGAAATCCTTGGGGGTAATGCCCAGGAGTTGATCGCGTACGCAGCCACCGACCAGGTAAGCCTGGTAACCGGCGTTTTGCAGGCGCTCGACGATACTCACCGCGTGACGACTGAACTGGCCACGTTGCAGCGAGTGTTGACCACTGTTGATCACTTCAGGCGTGGTGCGCTTGTGTTGCGGGCCACGCACGGGAGGACGGAACGACTGGAACAGCTTCTTCAGCATGGGATGCACTGTTTGAAGGAATGTTCGGCCAAAAACGAAGAATGGCCGCATGATGGGCGGGGATTCTAGCATTTACTGGCAGGAGGGTGTAGGCGGTCGAAACGCGGGGTACGCAGGGGGGAGAAACTACAAGGGGAGCCGAAGCTCCCCAAGAAGTAGTTGCGTGCTCTTATTGTTTTTTTGTCGGGCTTCTTGTTTTTGTTGATGCCCTGTCCACAAAGCCGCAAAGCGTGTGGACGGTCTCCCGAATCGGGAGTGAAGAGCAAACGGATTGCTTTGGTCGCCGATGTTGCAATGATCAGATGATCCAACCAGTTCAGGCCCTGCTTGAGTGCAGTTTTTGTTGTTCTCTGCCTGGTTGTGGGGCAAGCCCCAAGTACAACTCCTCTCCAAAAGAATCAGTTAGCTGCGCCTCCGCCGTCTTGTTCTTATTGTGCGTGAGCCGATTCGTCTTATTTTTATTGTCTTTTGCAGTGCTTGTTATTGTTCTTGTACCGAACATATAGCAGGTGCCGTGCCAACTTTTGCAAAACCCAGTAAAACAAGGGGTTAGACGGTATTTTGGGTGAAAACGGGGCGAAAAAAAACCGGGGTTTCGTTACCGTAAACCCCGGTTTCTGTTACGTGTCCGGGGCAAGGTAACAGTTTGTTCCAGGCCTCGGGTGTTACCCGCAGGTAACAGCTTTTTTGCTGAAAGGGATCAGCCCTCGCTGGTCGCGCCGCTCTTGCGTCGCGGGATACCGAGGCGCTGACGACGTTCCCACAGGCACTTGCGGCTGACGCCCAGTTTGCGCGCCAACTCGGTCTCGGTCATGTGGTCCTGGTGCTCGAGCACGAAGTGCTGGAAGTAGTCCTCCAGCGACAGGTCTTCGGTGGGCTCATGACTGGTGGTGCTGGTCTGACTACCGTTCGTCGGCAGATTGTCGAAGGCGTCGTCGTCTTCCAAGTCGCTGAGCTCGATGTCGATACCCAGCAGGTCGGCGGAAATTTCCGGGCTCTCGCACAGGATCACCGCACGCTCGACGGCGTTTTCCAGCTCGCGCACGTTGCCCGGCCAGGAATAGTGACGAATCGCCTGCTCGGCATCGTGGGCGAATTTCAGGTCGTTGCGGCCGACCCGCGCGCTTTGTCGGGCGAGGAAGGCGTTGGCAATTTCGTTGACGTCGGCGCTACGCTCGCGCAGGGCAGGTAGCTTGAGGGCGATGACGTGCAGGCGGTAATAGAGGTCTTCACGGAACTGGCCGACCTTGGCAAGGTTTTTCAGGTCGCGGTGGGTGGCCGCGATCAGCCGTACATCGACCTTTTGCGACTGCACCGAGCCGACCCGGCGGATTTCGCCTTCCTGCAGCACACGCAGCAGGCGCGCCTGGGCTTCCAGCGGCAGTTCGCCGATTTCGTCGAGGAACAGCGTGCCGCCGTCCGCTGCTTCGACCAGGCCGGCCCGCCCCGCGCTGGCGCCGGTGAAGGCGCCTTTCTCGTGGCCGAACAGTTCCGACTCGATCAGGGTTTCCGGGATTGCCGCGCAGTTCACCGAAATCATCGGTGCCTTGGCCCGCCGCGACAGGTTGTGCAGGGCGCGGGCGACCAGCTCTTTACCGGTACCGGACTCACCCTGGATGAGCACGTTGGAGTCGGTTGGCGCCACCTTGCGGATCTTGCTGTAGAGGTCCTGCATCGGTGGGCAGGAGCCGATGATGCCGATCTCGCCATTGGCGTTGCTGCTGCCGGCCTTGTCGGCCGCAGCAGCCTTGCCATTGCCGCTGCGTTCGGCCGGTGCAGGGGCCGGTGCGTTCTGCCGGTCGCGCAGGATACGCGCTACGGCTTGCAGCATCTCGTCATGGTCGAACGGCTTGGCGATGTAGTCGACCGCGCCCATTTTCATCGAGTCCACGGCCGAGCGCAGGCTGGCGTAGCTGGTCATGATCAGGACCGGGGTGCCCTGGCCGAGCTTGATCAGTTCGGTCCCGGGTGCTCCGGGCAGGCGCAGGTCGCTGACAATCAGGTCGAAAGTCGCAATGCTGTAGCGTTCCTGGGCTTCCTGTACCGAGCCGGCTTCGCTGACCTGGTACTGGTTCCGCTCCAGCAGACGACGTAGTGCCGAGCGGATGATGGTTTCGTCTTCGACGATCAGAATGTGCGGCATTGATTCAATTCTCTCGACGGTCTCAGTTCACAGCGGACGTCGCTACGACATGACGCGGCAGGGTCACTCGGATCCGGGTGCCGCGCTGGCTTTGAGTATCGGCCGGGCTGTCGATGGTGATTTGTCCATAATGCTCTTCCACGATGGAATAGACCAGAGCGAGGCCCAGGCCAGTTCCTTCGCCCGGATCCTTGGTGGTGAAGAACGGTTCGAACAATCGGTCCATGATGTTCTTGGGAATCCCGCTGCCCTCATCCTCGACGATCAGGTCGACGGTGTGCTCGCTGGCTTCGCTTTTCACTCGCACCGCAGTACCGGCAGGCGAAGCGTCCCGGGCGTTGGACAGCAGGTTGATGAGGACCTGGGCGAGTCGCTGCGGATCGCCGTCGACCCAATGTTCGGGGTCGCACAGGTTGAAAAACTGTACTTCGAAATTGCGCCGGTTCAAGGCCAGCAGACCGATGGCATCCTGCGCCACTTCGGCCAGGCAGACCGGCTCGTCGCTGTGCTGGTGGCTACCGGCATGAGCGAAGCTCATCAGCGACTGGACGATGCGCGAAACGCGCTTGGTCTGCTCGAGAATCTGGCTGCTCAGCTCGGTGATTTCGCCATCGTCTTCGCGCTCTTCGCGCAGGTTCTGCGCCAGGCAAGCGATGCCGGTAATCGGGTTGCCAATCTCATGGGCCACGCCGGCAGCCAGGCGGCCGATGCTCGCCAGCCGCTCGGAGTGCACTAGCTTGTCTTCGAGCATCTGCGTTTCGGTGAGGTCCTCGACCAGCAATACCAGGCCGCTGTTGCCGGGGGCCAGTGGCTCGTCGATGGCGGCCTTGTGCAGGTTCAACCAGCGGGTTTGCCCGTCGAGGGCCAGGCGCTGCTTGTGCAGGTGTTCGTCGGGGACGTTGGTGAAGCCCAGCAGCAGGCCGCGCCACGGTTCGCCGATGGTGGTCAGGCGTGAGCCGACCACGCGCTTGGCGGGAATGCCGGTCAGTTCTTCCATGGCCTTGTTCCACATCAGGATTTCCTGATCCTTGGCCAACGAGCAGACGCCCATCGGCAATTCCTGCAAGGTCTGACGGTGATAGCGGCGCAGGGCATCGAGCTCGGCGGCCAGGCCGGTCAGGCGCGAGTGGTAGTCTTCCAGGCGGCTCTCGATGAAGTGGATGTCCTCGGTGACATAGTTCTCGCTGCCGGATTTGTACGGCAGGAAGGTTTCCACCATGTCCTGGGCCACACTCGGGCCCATCAGCCCGGAGAGGTTGGCTTCGATGCGGTCGCGCAGCCGGCGCAGGGCATAAGGGCGGCGCTCGTCGAATGGCAGGTAGAGATCGCGCAGGGCCTGCTCGACTTCCTTCTGTGCGGCCTTTGCACCGAGTGGCTTGGCCAGCTGGGTGGCAAACTCCTGCGGCGAGGCGGCGTGCAGTTCGCGCCGTTGCGGGCGCCGCACGTTGTCTACGGCACAGGCTTCGGCCGCCGCGACTTCTTCGGCGCTGGCACTGCTGAACAGGGAGATCAGGGTAAACAGCAGGACGTTGGCCGCGAGCGAGGCGATGGCTGCCATGTGCCAGCTGGTGTCGTCGAGCACATAGATCATGTTCAGCAACGGGATATAGAAACCCTGCAGGTTGCCCACCAGGGGCAGCAGCATGGTGACCATCCAGACGATGATCCCGGCCAGCAGGCCGGCAATGAAGCCGCGCCGATTGGCGGTCGGCCAGTACAGCACCGAGAGCACCCCCGGCAGGAACTGCAAGGTGGCGACAAACGCGACGATGCCAAGGTTGGCCAGGTCTTGCTGGGCGCCGAGCAGCAGGTAGAAGCCGAAGCCGGCGGCAATGATGGCGACGATCAGGGCCCGCCGGGTCCACTTCAGCCAGCGATAGATGTTGCCTTCGGCCGGTGGCTGGTAGAGCGGCAGCACCAGGTGGTTCAGGGCCATCCCCGACAGCGCCAGGGTAGTGACGATGATCAGCCCGCTGGAGGCGGATAGCCCGCCGATATAGGCCAGTAACGCCAGCCCCTCGTTGTTGGCGGCGATGCCCAGGCCAAGGGTGAAGAATTCCGGGCTGGTGCTGGCGCCGAGCTTGAGCCCGGCCCAGAGAATCAACGGCACGGCCAGGCTCATCAACAGCAGGAACAGCGGCAGGCCCCAGCTGGCGCTGACCAGCGCGCGCGGGTTGAGGTTCTCGGTGAAAGCCATGTGGTACATGTGTGGCATGACGATGGCCGAGGCGAAGAACACCAGCAACAGGGTTCGCCAGGGGCCTTCCTGGAGGGGGGTATGCAGTGCGGCCAGGGCGGTCTGGTTTTGCAGTAGCCAGACCTCCAGCTGGTGCGGCCCGCCGAATACGCCATACAGCGCGTACAGGCCGATACCGCCCAGGGCCAGCAGCTTGACCACCGACTCGAAGGCGATGGCGAACACCAGCCCTTCATGTTTCTCCCGGGTGGCGATATGTCGCGAACCGAAGAAGATCGTGAAGAGTGTGATCATCGCGCAGAAGGCCAGGGCTACCCGGCTTTTCACCGGCTCGCCGGTGAGGATGGTGATCGAGTCGGCCACCGCCTGAATCTGCAGGGCCAGCAGCGGCAGTACGCCGATCAGCATAAAGATGGTGGTCAGGGCGCCCGCCCAGGTACTGCGGAAGCGAAAGGCGATCAGGTCGGCCAGGGACGATAGCTGGTAGGTACGGGTAATCTTCAGGATCGGGTACAGCAGCACCGGCGCCAGCAGGAACGCCCCGGATACCCCCAGGTAACAGGCGAGGAAGCCGTAACCGTACTGGTAGGCCAGCCCGACCGTGCCATAGAAAGCCCAGGCACTGGCATAGACGCCCAGCGACAGGGTATAGGTCAGCGGGTGGCGGATGATGGCGCGGGGGATCATGCCCCGTTCGCTGATCCAGGCCACGCCGAACAGCACCATCAGGTAGGCGGCACTGATCAGGATCATCTGGGTCAGGCTAAAGCTCATCGGCATCACGTTGGCTCTGCAGGATAAAGGTCACGACGATCAGGATCAGCCAGAGCAGGTAAGGGCGATACCAGGCACCTGTCGGTTCGATCCACCAGTCCATGATGGCCGGGGAGAACAGATAGATCCCCACGACCAGAAGCAGGACCAAACGATAGATATACATGTTGGCCTCGTTGGCTGTCGGCGTTGCGTGCCTGGACTTATTATTGGCGCAAAACGGCGGTGATGGTAACGGAAGGGCCGGTGCCTGCAAACGAGGATTGCGACATTGCCCAAGGATTTGAATTTATTGGGCTTTAGTGCACACGGCAAGCACTCAGCGCAGATCCGCCTCAGGCACGCTCAGGCGTTTGGGAATAGCCTCGGCGTTCCATTGTCTGGCGGCCTGGGCCAGCACCTCTTCGGGGCGTGCCTGCGCCATCCCCGCTTCGGTGGCCTGGCCGAGCGCGCGCAGCGCCCGCAGGATCAGCGGCGTCGCCTGTTCCGGCGGCAGCGGCGCGGAGCGATAGGACTTGCCCAGCTTGTGCCCGTCCGGTTGGGTAATCAGCGGCACATGCAGGTAGCGCGGTTGCGATAGCCCGAGCAACGCCTGCAGGTACAGCTGGCGTGGCGTGTTGTCGAGCAGGTCGGCGCCGCGGACGATGTCGGTGACACCCTGCCAGGCGTCATCGAGCACCACTGCCAGTTGGTAGGCGTACAGGCCGTCGCGTCGGCGAATCACGAAGTCGCCGACGTCACGGCCCAGGTGCTGCTCGAAGCGCCCCTGTACGCGGTCGTTGACGTGGAATTTCAGCTCCGGCACACGCACGCGGATCGCCGCGTCGTCCTGGGCGTGGCCGAGGTTGCGGCACAGGCCGGGGTAGATGCCGTTGTAGGGTTCCAGCTGCTTGCGCGAGCAGGTGCAGGCGTAGGCCAGGCCCATGTTGAACAGGCGATTGACCACCTCGGCATAGGCATCATGGCGCAGGTGTTGGTAAACCACTTCGCCATCCCAGAGCAGGCCATAGCTTTCCAGGGTTTTCAGGATCGCCGTCTGGGCGCCGGGGGCTTCGCGTGGCGGATCGATATCTTCCATCCGCAGCAGCCAGCGGCCACCCACGGCACGGGCGTCGAGCCAGGAGGCGAGGGCGGCGACCAGCGAGCCGAAATGCAGGAAACCGCTGGGCGTGGGGGCGAAGCGCCCGATGTAACTGGCGTTGTTCATGGGCTTGATATCGAGCAGTTGTGGCAGGGTAGAAACGAAACGGGGCGCTGTGAGCGCCCCGTTCAGGTCAAATCAGGATCAGGCTTTGCCGACCTGTTTTTCCCGCTTCTCCGCCAGTTCCTTGCAGTCAAAGCACAGGTCGGCGGTCGGGCGGGCTTCGAGACGGCGCAGGCCGATCTCTACGCCACAGGAGTCGCACCAGCCATATTCTGCGTCCTGGATCTTCTGCAGGGTCTTGTCGATTTTCTTGATCAGCTTGCGTTCGCGATCTCGGTTGCGCAGTTCAAGGGCGAATTCTTCTTCCTGGCTGGCCCGATCGGCTGGGTCCGGGAAGTTGGCCGCTTCGTCCTTCATGTGGTCCACGGTTCGGTCCACACTCGTCATGAGCTCCTGCTTCCATGCTCCGAGCAGCTTGGTGAAGTGCTTGCGCATGGGGTCTCCCATGTACTCCTCACCCTTAGTTTCCTTATAGGGTTCAACGCCGTACATGGCCTGACCAGCTTTTTGCTTTTCTAGGGTGGACATGAATAGACCGCCTCTCACTCTTCTAATCCATTGCGCAGGCTTCTCCATCTCCGGCGCCCGCCGGCCCTGCGACTGCGAGCCGCCGAACTTACCAGATAGAGTCGGGGTGCGCTACTCCCGGTTGTCTTCAGGATGGACCGCAGGTTTAGCCACGCGTTCGACTCGATGCATGGGTAGAATCATCATTTTAGACCCATTTGAGAGAAGGCCCATGGCTCAGCCCTACAGTGCGCGCAGTCGCGCCATCGAACCCTTCCATGTCATGGCTTTGTTGGCCCGGGCCAACGAGCTGCAGGCCGCTGGCCGTGACGTGATTCACCTGGAAATCGGCGAACCGGACTTCACCACCGCCGCACCCATCGTCGAAGCCGGGCAGGCTGCACTGGCCGCCGGGCATACCCGCTATACCGCTGCCCGCGGCCTGCCGGCATTACGCGAGGCGATTGCCGGCTTCTATAGCCGCCAGTACGGCTTGAGCATCGACCCCGAACGGATCCTGATCACCCCGGGTGGCTCCGGCGCCTTGTTGTTGGCCAGCAGCCTGCTGGTCGATCCGGGCAAGCATTGGCTGCTGGCCGACCCTGGCTACCCGTGTAACCGACACTTCCTGCGGTTGGTCGAAGGTGGCGCTCAGTTGGTGCCGGTCGGTCCCGAGGTGAATTATCAGCTCACCGCCGATCTGGTCGAGCGTCACTGGGACCAGGACACGGTCGGCGCGCTGGTGGCCTCGCCGGCCAACCCGACTGGCACGGTGCTCGATCGCGAACAGTTGGCGAGCCTGTCGGCTGCGACCCGCGGGCACAATGGCCACCTGGTGGTGGACGAAATCTACCATGGCCTGACCTACGGTCTGGACGCGCCGAGCGTGCTGGAAGTCGACGATCAGGCGTTTGTGCTGAACAGTTTCTCGAAGTACTTCGGCATGACCGGCTGGCGCCTGGGCTGGCTGGTTGCCCCGCCGGGAGCGGTCGGCGACCTCGAGAAGCTGGCGCAAAACCTCTACATCAGCGCGCCCAGCATGGCTCAGCACGCCGCCCTGGCATGTTTCGAACCAGCCACGCTGGCGATTCTGGAAGAGCGTCGTGCCGAGTTCGGCCGGCGTCGCGACTTCCTCCTGCCGGCCTTGCGCGAACTGGGCTTCGGTATCGCCGTGGAGCCGCAGGGTGCGTTTTACCTGTACGCCGACATCAGCAAGTTCGGCGGCGATGCCTTCGCGTTTTGCCGGCACTTCCTCGAAACCGAGTACCTGGCCTTCACCCCCGGCCTGGATTTCGGCCGTCATCAGGCAAGCCATCACGTGCGCTTCGCCTATACCCAGAGCCTGCCGCGCCTGCAGGAAGCGGTGGAGCGAATCGCTCGTGGCTTGCGTAGCTGGCAAGGCTGATGCGTTTTTCTCCTCCACTCGAAGAGGCGCGTCTGCTGCGCCGTTACAAGCGCTTTCTGGCGGACATCGAACTGGCCAGTGGCGAGCAGATGACCATTCATTGCCCGAACACCGGCTCCATGCTCAATTGCATGCGCGAGGGCGGCAAGGTCTGGTTCAGCCGCTCGAACGACCCCAAGCGCAAGCTCCCCGGCACCTGGGAAATCAGCGAAACCCCACAAGGGCGACTGGCCTGCGTGAATACCGGGCGGGCCAACGCCATTGTCGAGGAGGCGCTGCGCGCCGGGACGATCAGTGAACTGGCCGGGTTCACCGCACTCCGGCGCGAGGTGCCATATGGCGAGGAGCGCAGCCGTATCGATTTCCGCCTGGAGTTCGCCAGCGGGCCCGCGTATGTGGAGGTCAAGAGCGTGACCCTGGGCTACCCCGACAGCCCGATTGCGGCCTTCCCGGATGCGGTCACTCAGCGCGGTGCCAAGCACCTGCGCGAGCTGGCGGCGCTGGCCCGACAGGGTGTGCGCGCGGTGCAGCTGTACTGCGTGAACCTCTCTGGCATCGAGGCCGTGCGCCCGGCCGAGGAGGTCGATGCCGCCTACGCGGCAGCCCTGCGGGCAGCGGTGGCCGAGGGGGTCGAGGTGATCGCCTACGGGGTGCAGCTCGATGGCGAGCAGGTTGTCATCGATCGTGCGTTACCGGTGATCCTCACGCCGTGAGCCAGATGCCCTGGTTGTCTTCATGGCAGTCCAGGGTGTCCAGCGCCTCGCCTTCGCAAGGTCCGGCAACACATTCACCGGACTCGATCAGAAACAGCGCACCATGATGGACACAGCCGATCAGGCTGGCGCTGCGGTCGAGCACCGGATCGTCGGCTTCCCAGTTCAGCGGGATGCCGCGGTGCGGGCAGCGGTTGCGGTACAGGTACACCTGTCCATGCCGACGAACCGCGAGCAGGCGGGTGCCTTCAACCTCGAATCCGCGGCTGTTGCCCTCGCTCAGTTCGGCGGATGTACAAAGAAAGTGCATGGGGGTATTCACCTGAGTTCGCTGCAACGGCTTGACGCTCAAATGCAAGTAATTATCAAATTGGCCGGCTAGAGATTGCCGGGTCGCCTTTATACCGCGTGTTGCCCCCCGACTATAGTGTTGCCTACCTGGCCCGCGTGCTGGCGCAGTTGTGGCCGGGCAACGCCGGCTGCACCCTGTTGCTCGACGAGCCAACCTCGGTGCTCGATCCGCTGCAGCGCGGCCGCCCGCTCATCATTGCCCGTTAGGAGAACCGCCCATGTCCCGGCCCTGGTTGATCGGCTCAATGTTGCTGTTGAGTGTGGGGTTTGCCGGTTGCCAGTCGGCAGCATCGTTACCGCCCTTACCGCAATGGCAGGGCCCGGAGGGACGGGCGCATGCGCAGTTGGGGGAAATACGCGATCTGCAGCGTGGCGCAACGATCAGCGCCGCTGAACTGGTCGCGCGCCTGGCGGCGGCCGATCGCGTGCTGGTGGGCGAGCAACATGACAACCCTGATCACCATGCGCTGCAACTGTGGCTGCTCAAGGCGCTGGCGTCGCGACGACCGCAGGGCAGCCTGTTGCTGGAGATGCTTGAGCCCGCGCAGCAGGCGCGGATCGAGCAACTGCGGGGGCAGGCACTGCTGCCTACCGAGCTGGACAAGGCCATCGACTGGCAATCGGGTTGGGACTGGAGTCTTTACGGGCCGATTGTCCGCGAAGCGTTGTCCCACTCGTACCCGCTGCTGGCGGCTAATCTGGACCGCAGCGAAATAGGCGAAATTTACCGCGCGCGACCGCCATTGAGTGGCACCCACTCGACCGCCGAGCCTGTGCGCCAGGCCTTGCTGGCACATGTGCGCGAGGGCCATTGCGGGTTACTGCCGGAAACGCAGATGCCGGCGATGCTCGCCGTGCAACAGCAGCGTGATCGGCGGATGGCCGAGCGCGTGCTGGCCGCGCCAACGCCATCGCTGCTGTTCGCCGGCAGTTACCACGTGCGCAAGGATATCGGCGTGCCGCTGCATCTTGCCGATCTGGGTAGTCAAACCGGCACGCGGGTACTGCTTCTGGCGCAAGTGGGTGAGGCCGTGCAAGCGGGGATGGCCGATTACGTCTGGTACACCGCGGCGCTCCCGGAACAGGACTATTGCGCCGGCTTGCGCAAGGGCCGCTAGAAACCGCAGGCAAAAAAAGACCCGGCAAAACTGCCGGGTCAATAACCGTGATTAGCCTGATGAGGAGATAACCTGAAAGTCCGAACCAGGGGCTTTCAGAGTATCCAACCAGTCTCGCGACCAGTTGTGATAATCATAACCATTCTCATTGGCAAGTCAATCGCTCGGTCCACGTCTTCTTAATTATTTTTCTGTGGGCTCTTGGCTTCCAGTTGTTGGTTCAGGGCTTCCTTGCGCTCAAGCGGAATTTCGTTCCAGTGCATATCGAGCAACGCCCCCTCAATGGCATACAGCAACACCTTGGAGGCGCGAAAGCCGCGCGTGCGTACCGCCCGGTAGGCATCGACCGCGCCCAGTCGGCGCAGATCCGAGGCGCTGTGGATACCGACCGCATGCAGCCACTGCGCAGAAGTCTTGCCGAGATTTTTCAGATGCTGGAGTTCATCGTTCATCAAGCCTCCTTGCGATGGCTGAACGGGTCTTGAAATGGATTCGCGAGCAGGTCAAGGAGGAGTGTAGCGGTACTTGGAAATTACGCGGCGTTTTGCCACCGGGACGACGAAAGGCACTGTGGCCGGGCATGTCAGGCAGCACTGGCAGGCCCGGTCACATGCTTTCAGCGGGTGCGATAGCGCAGGCGGGTGCCGAATTTGACCGACATCAGAATCTCGTCGGCGCTCAGTTCCACTGGGAAATAAGTGCCGGAGATTTGCGCATGGGCCAGGCTTGCGCCTTCCAGGGAGTTTTCGCGCAGATCGAGGCCGCGCAGGTCGGCCGCACGGAAATACGCCCCGGAAAAATCGATACCCTTTGTGTCCAAATCGCGCAGGTCCAGCCCACGGAAGTCACCGTCCTTGAAATCGATGGCGGCGTCTTGAGGTTTTTCGCGGTTGAAGGCGGCGATTTTCTCGTTGTGCACCAGCGCGTAAAGCGCGCTGTCGAGCTGCCGTGGCTGATTCATGAAGACGCCTCCGTGTTGGACTTATGATGACACTATAGTGCCATCACTCGGCGGCGCCTCAGTGGAACGCGTGAAGTGTCGACTGCTTCACGCTCTCGGCGGTTTTACAGGCCCGGCAGGCGCTGACGGATCTGTTTTACCAACTCATCGAGACTACCGCTCTCGTTGGTTTCGACGTGTTTGCTCAGGAGCAGCTCTTCGCTGGTCAGCGCCTCGCGACTGGCCTGCTGCGCGGCAACCACTTCCAGGGTAGCGTCGGACGGATCGTTGCGATCGGCCTGGCGCTGTGCCAACCAGCTGGCGATCACCGCCTGTGGCGCGTTGCAATCCAGAATCAGGAACGGTACGCCGGTTTCGTTGGCCACCCCGGCAGCCGCCTCGCGTTGTGCCTGTTTCAGGTAGGTGGCATCGATCACTGCCGGAAAGCCGGCGCGCAGGATGGTTTCGGCCAACTGGTGCAGGCGCTGGTAGGTGGCTTGGCTGGCATCGCTGCTGTAGATGCCGGTTTGCAGTTGACCAGCGGCGTCGGCGCTCTGCTCACCGAACAGACGCTTGCGCTCCACGTCCGAACGCAGGCGGATAGCGCCCAGTGCGTCGACCAGGCGCATGGCCACGTGGCTCTTGCCTACCGCCGAGACACCATGGGTGATAGCCAGGAAACGCGAAGGGATGGCGCTGTAGCTTTCGGCCAGGTTGGCGTAGTTGCGGTAGGTACGCAGGGTGGTGGCGCGCTGCACGGCATCGGCGTCGCCAGGCATGCTGAACAGTGCGACCTTGGCGCGAACCAGTGCGCGGTAAGCCTTGTAGAAGTTCAGCAGTTCCAGGCCGGCGTAGTCGCCGGTCAGCTCCAGGTACTGGCTGACGAAGCGCCGCGACAGCGATTTCAGGCCGCGGTCTTCCAGGTCCATCGCCAGGAAGGCGGTGTCGGCGTACACATCGGTCAAGCGGAATGGCTCGTTGAATTCGATGCAGTCGAAAATCACCACCTTGCCGTCGATCAGCGTGGCGTTGCCCAAGTGGATGTCACCGTGGCATTCGCGGATGAAACCCTCGGCCTTGCGTGCTTCGAACAAGCTGTGCAGGCGCTTGAAGCTCGCCTGTGCCCAGGCTTGCAGGGCGTCGAGCTGCTGCAGGTCGGCCTTGTCGGAGAGGAACGGCCGGATCTGTTCGAAGTTCTGTTCCACCGGCGCCATGACGCTGTCCGGTGTGCCCAGCGGGTGCTCGGGGGCGACTTTGGGGGCGTTCAGATGGAACTCGGCAATTTGCTGGGCCATCTGGTCGATGTGCTCGGCGGTCAGCTCGCCGTTCGCTTGCAGGGTGCTGAGCATCTGCTCTTGCGGGAACTGGCGCATCTTCAGCGCGAACTCGATGGCGGCACCTTCGCCGCCCAGCTGCGGGGCCTCCGCCGAGCCGGTGATGGCCAGCACATCCAGATACAGGCCGTCGGTCAGGCGCGAGTTCAGGCGTAGTTCTTCTTTGCAGAAGTGCTCACGTTGCGAAAGGTCGGTGAAGTCCAGGAAGCCGAAGTTCATCGGCTTCTTGATCTTGTAGGCATAGTCGCCGGTCAGCACGACCCAGGAAATATGCGTCTCGATAACCTGGAAGGCCTTCACAGGATGGGGGAACAGTGCCGGGTTCTGCAGGGCGGCGATCAAGGCTTGGCTCACGGGCGATCCTTCTGGGTCGTGGAGAGATTTTAATCGACCATTATGGCGGCAAGCGGGGCAGCTGGAAACCGCCGGAGGGCGCCTGTCGACGAACAATAAAGTGCGTATAATCCGCCGCCATGACTCGTACCCGATCCCCCCGTACCCCGAAAAAACGTCCTGCTGGCAACGCACGCGCGTGGCTGGGCTGGGCTATCAAACTCAGCCTGGTTGGCCTTGTGGTGCTGGCCGGCTTCGCGGTTTACCTCGATGCCGTGGTTCAGGAGAAGTTCTCTGGCAAGCGCTGGACGATTCCGGCCAAGGTTTACGCGCGGCCGCTGGAGCTGTTCGTCGGCCAGAAACTGAGCAAGGAAGACTTCCTGGTCGAGCTCGATGCGTTGGGCTATCGCCGCGAAAGCGTCGCCAACGGTCCGGGCGCCGCCTCGGTGAACGGCAGCACGGTCGACCTGAACACCCGTGGCTTCCAGTTCTATGAAGGGCTGGAGCAGGCGCAGAGCGTACGTGTGCGCTTCTCCGGCGACTATGTGGCCGGCCTGAGCGGTGCCAACGGCGCGAAGCTGGCGGTGGTTCGCCTTGAGCCGCTGCTGATCGGCGGCCTGTACCCGAAGAACCTCGAAGACCGCATCCTGATCAAGATCGATCAGGTGCCACCATTCTTGCTGGAAACCCTGGTGGCGGTGGAAGACCGCGACTTCTATCAGCACTTTGGCGTGTCGCCCAAGTCGATTGCTCGTGCAGTGTGGGTCAACACCTCGTCCGGTGCCATGCGCCAGGGCGGCAGTACCCTGACTCAGCAGTTGGTGAAGAACTTCTACCTGACCAACGAACGCAGCCTGAGCCGCAAGCTTACCGAAGCGATGATGGCGCTGTTGCTTGAGCTGCACTATGACAAGCGGGAGATCCTTGAGGCCTACCTCAACGAAGTGTTCGTCGGCCAGGATGGCCAGCGGGCGGTGCACGGTTTTGGCCTGGCCAGCCAGTTCTTCTTCAGCCAGCCGCTGTCGGAACTGAAACTGCATCAGGTGGCGTTGCTGGTCGGCATGGTCAAGGGGCCTTCCTATTACAACCCGCGGCGTTACCCGGACCGCGCGCTGGTCCGGCGTAACCTGGTGCTGGACCTGCTCGCCGAGCAGGGCGTGGCAACACCCGAGGCGGTCGAGGCGGCGAAGAAGATGCCGCTCGGTGTGACCAAGCGCGGCAGCCTGGCTGACAGCTCGTTCCCCGGCTTCCTCGACCTGGTCAAGCGTCAATTGCGCCAGGACTATCGTGACGAAGACTTGACCGAAGAAGGCCTGCGGATTTTCACCAGCTTCGACCCGATCCTGCAGATGAAGTCCGAATCGGCCATGGCCGACACCTTCAAGCGTCTGGGCGGGCGTAAAGGCGCCGACGAAGTCGAAGCTGCGATGGTGGTGACCAACCCCGAAACCGGTGAAGTACAGGCCTTGATCGGCAGTCGCCAGGCGGGCTTTGCCGGCTTCAACCGGGCCATCGATGCGGTGCGCCCGATCGGCTCGCTGGTGAAACCGGCCGTGTACCTGACGGCGCTGGAAAAACCGAGCCAGTACACCCTCACCAGTTGGGTGCAGGATGAACCGTTCGCGGTCAAAGGTGCCGACGGCCAGGTGTGGAAGCCACAGAACTACGACCGCCGCTCTCATGGCACGATTTTCCTGTACCAAGGCCTGGCGAATTCCTACAACCTGTCGACGGCCAAGCTTGGCCTCGAACTGGGGGTGCCCAATGTGCTCAAAACGATTGGGCGCCTGGGTGTGGACGTTGACTGGCCTGCGTTCCCGTCGATGTTACTGGGCGCTGGCGGGATGTCGCCGATGCAGGTTGCAACCATGTATCAGACGCTCGCCAATGGCGGCTTCAATACGCCGATGCGCGGCATCCGCAGCGTGCTGACCGCCGAGGGCGAACCGCTCAAGCGTTACCCGTTCCAGATCCAGCAGCGTTTCGACCCGGCCTCGATCTACCTGGTGCAGAACGCCATGCAGCGGGTGATGCGCGAAGGGACCGGGCGTTCGGTGTACAGCGTGCTGCCAAGCTCGCTGAACCTGGCAGGCAAGACTGGTACTAGTAACGACTCGCGCGACAGCTGGTTCGCTGGTTTCAGCCAGGACCTGCTGGCCGTGGTGTGGCTGGGCCGTGACGACAACGGCAAGACACCGTTTACGGGTGCCACCGGTGCCTTGCAGGTCTGGACCAGCTTCATGCGCAAGGCCGACCCACTGCCGCTGGACATGCCGACCCCGGACAACGTCGTTCTGGCCTGGGTCGATCCGCATACCGGTCAGGGTTCCGACGCCAGCTGCCCAGGCGCGGTGCAGATGCCGTATATTCGCGGAAGCGAACCTCCTGCCGGCGCCGCCTGTGGCGGCGAGCAGACACCCGCCGACTCGGTCATGGACTGGGTCAAGGGTTGGATGAATTAAGCAGCACTTAGCGAAGAGGGTGTGACGTGAACAAGTGGTTGTTTCCTGCCTTGACGGCGCTGGCTTTGCTCAACGGCTGTGCCAGCGTACAGCGCGGCTCGATCCCGGTAGTGGATTCGGGTACGCGGGTTTCAAACAGTGAGCGGGTTTCGGCCAACCGTGGCGTGGCGACCGTGAACAACGGCACGCGTCAGGCTCAGGCTGTCCCGCAGGACTCCGGCGTCACCGTCATGGTCCCGCAGGGGGCTGGCGCTGCACCGATCCAGACATTCCCGGCCTCGACCGGGCCGGCGCCGATTTCTACCGGGCCGATTACCCCGGGGCCGGTCGATTCCAATACGTACTCGATGCCGCCAAGCAATACGGGCAATTACACTGCGCCCAGTGCGCCTAGCGGCATTCCACGGGCCAGCAGCAATGCCGCTGGCCTGTCGGCCGACGAGCAACTGGATGGCCCGGTGCTGGCCTTGCTGACCACTGCGCAACAGCAGCAGAGCGGTGGTGACTACAACGGCGCTTCGTCGAGCCTGGAACGTGCCCAGCGCATTGCGCCGCGTGAGCCGCAAGTGCTTTATCGCCTGGCCCAAGTGCGTCTGGCCCAGGGGGATGCGGCGCAGTCCGAGCAGCTCGCGCGTCGTGCGCTGACCTATGCCAATGGTCGTCCTGACCTGCAGGCGGGCTTGTGGAACATCATTGCCCAGGCGCGCGAGAAACAGGGCGATGCAGCGGGTGCCGCGCTGGCTAGGCAGAAAGCCCAGGCCAACCTGTAATGGACCCGCGCATTCTCGATATTGCCGACCATCTGCTGCTGATCGAGCACGAACTGCATGCCCAGGGCTGGTGGAGTGCTGAACCGCCGTCGGCTCAGGCGCTCGCCAGCAGCGTGCCATTTGCCGTCGACAGCATGAACTTCGATCAGTGGTTGCAGTGGATCTTCTTGCCGCGCATGAAGCAGATCCTCGAAAACGGCCTGCCGCTGCCAAGCGCCTCGGGCATCCTGGTCATGGCTGAAACGGTTTACGTGGATCGTCCGGAGGAAAGTCGCAGGCTTCGGCAGCTATTGGCCGAATTTGACCAGTTGATCGCTCCTTCTGCCTGATTTCTCCTTTTTTTACCCTCAGGGCCGCAGATTGTGGCCCTTTTTATTGCCTAATGCATTTTTTCTGCTGCACATGAATGGATTCGTGGTGCTCACAGAACGTCCTCAGGAAAAATTGGCAATAATTTTTCTTGACTTGGAGGCTCTGAATCAGAAGAATCCAAAGTCCGCTGTAGGGGGACTGCCAGAAGCAGACCCGCTAAGCAGATCATGAGGCGCACACCCGCGCCGACCTGTTACACCCCGCAACGCGTTACCTCGCGCTGGGTGGGAAACCCCCGCAACACTTTGGGGAGCTCCCAATACTTGCTCAGTCAGTGCTGACTTCGTCGCTCATGCTCTGCTTGGCAGTAAACCTATTAAGACCCGTTCCTGATGGACGGTATTCTGGCGTTTTAGAGGTGAACAACGTGGAGCTTTTATCTGGCGCTGAAATGGTCGTCCGCTTTTTGCGTGACGAAGGCGTTAAGCACATTTACGGGTACCCTGGCGGTGCTCTCCTTCATGTTTACGATGCCCTGTTCAAAGAACCGGAAGTAAGCCACATCCTGGTTCGTCACGAGCAGGCAGCAACCCATATGGCGGACGGTTATGCCCGTGCCACCGGTAAAGCCGGTGTGGTACTGGTCACTTCCGGCCCAGGCGCCACCAATGCCATTACCGGTATTGCCACGGCGTACATGGACTCGATTCCGATGGTCATCCTGTCTGGTCAGGTGCCTAGCACCATGGTCGGCACCGATGCCTTCCAGGAAACCGACATGATCGGTATCTCGCGGCCGATCGTGAAGCACAGCTTCATGATCAAACACGCCTCGGAAATTCCTGAAGTTCTGAAAAAAGCCTTCTACCTTGCGCAGTCCGGTCGTCCAGGTCCTGTCGTTGTCGATATCCCGAAAGACATGACCAACCCGGCGGAGAAGTTCGAGTACGTCTACCCCAAAAAGGTCAAGATGCGCTCCTATAGCCCGGCCGTTCGTGGCCACTCCGGGCAGATCCGCAAGGCAGCCGAAATGCTCCTGGCGGCCAAGCGTCCGATCGTTTACGCCGGTGGCGGTGTCATTCTCGGTGGCGGCTCCGCTGCGCTGACCGAACTGGCCCAACTGCTCAACCTGCCGGTCACCAATACCCTGATGGGCCTGGGCGGCTATCCGGGTACCGACCGTCAGTTCCTCGGCATGCTCGGTATGCACGGCAGCTACCAGGCCAACCTGGCCATGCACAATGCCGACGTGATCTTCGCGGTCGGTGCGCGCTTCGATGACCGTGTCGTCAACGGTCCGGCGAAGTTCTGCCCGAACGCCAAAGTCATCCACGTCGACATCGACCCGGCATCGATCTCCAAGACCATCAAGGCCGACGTGCCGATCGTGGGGCCGGTCGACAGCGTCCTGACCGAAATGGTCGCGACCCTGCGCGAAATCGGTGAGCTGCCGGAAAAGGCCGCCATGGATGCCTGGTGGAAGCAGATCGAAGAGTGGCGCGGTGATCGCATCATGTTCCCTTACGACAAGGGCGATGGCAGCGTCATCAAGCCGCAGACCGTGATCGAAACCCTGTGCGAAGTCACCAAGGGCGACGCGTTCGTCACCTCCGACGTCGGCCAGCATCAGATGTTCGCGGCGCAGTACTACCGTTTCAACAAGCCGAACCGCTGGATCAACTCCGGTGGTCTGGGCACCATGGGCTTTGGCTTCCCTGCCGCCATGGGGATCAAGCTGAACTTCCCGGACCAGGACGTTGCCTGCGTAACCGGTGAGGGCAGCATCCAGATGAACATTCAGGAGCTGTCGACCTGCCTGCAGTACGACCTGCCGGTAAAGATCGTCAACCTGAACAACGGTGTATTGGGCATGGTTCGCCAGTGGCAGGACATGGCCTACAACAGCCGTCACTCACATTCCTATATGGAATCGCTGCCTGACTTCGTCAAGTTGGCCGAAGCCTATGGTCACGTGGGTATCCGTATCACCAGCCTGAAGGACCTCAAGCCGAAACTCGAGGAAGCCTTCGCCATGAAAGACCGCCTGGTGTTCATCGATATCCAGGTCGACAACAGCGAGCACGTCTACCCGATGCAGATCAAGGACGGCTCGATGCGCGATATGTGGCTGAGCAAGACGGAGCGGACCTAATCATGCGGCACATTATTTCCCTGCTGTTGGAAAACGAGCCTGGCGCCTTGTCGCGTGTGGTCGGTCTGTTCTCGCAGCGTAACTACAACATCGAAAGCCTGACCGTTGCGCCAACCGAAGACCCGACCCTGTCGCGTCTGACTTTGACTACGGTCGGTCATGATGAGGTGATCGAGCAGATCACCAAAAACCTCAACAAGCTGGTCGAAGTGGTCAAGCTGGTCGACCTCTCGGAAAGCGCGCACATCGAGCGTGAGCTGATGCTGGTCAAGGTCAAGGCCACCGGTGCTCAGCGCGCCGAGATCAAACGCACCACCGATATCTATCGTGGGCAGATCGTCGACGTCAGCAGTAGCGTTTATACCGTCCAACTGACGGGCACCAGCGACAAACTGGACAGCTTCATTCAGGCCATCGGTACCGCGTCCATTCTCGAAACAGTGCGCAGTGGCGTCACCGGCATTGCCCGTGGCGACAAAGTGCTCAGCATCTAACTCAAAAAATTAGCGAATGGCCTGAGAGGGCCGAGATAACAGGGGTATTTTCATGAAAGTTTTCTACGACAAAGACTGCGACCTTTCGATCATCCAGGGCAAGAAAGTTGCCATCATCGGTTATGGCTCCCAGGGCCACGCTCAAGCGTGCAACCTGAAGGACTCCGGTGTGGATGTCACTGTCGGTCTGCGTAAAGGTTCGGCTACTGTTGCCAAAGCTGAAGCCCACGGCCTGAAAGTGGCTGACGTGGCGAGCGCGGTTGCTGCTGCCGACCTGGTCATGATTCTGACCCCGGACGAATTCCAGGGCGCCCTGTACAAGAATGAAATCGAGCCGAACATCAAGAAGGGCGCTACCTTGGCCTTCTCCCACGGCTTCTCGATTCATTACAACCAGGTCGTTCCGCGTGCCGACCTCGACGTCATCATGATCGCACCGAAGGCACCGGGTCACACCGTGCGCTCCGAGTTCGTCAAAGGCGGCGGTATCCCTGACCTGATCGCGATCTACCAGGATGCGTCCGGCAATGCCAAGAACGTTGCCCTGTCCTACGCCGCTGGTGTCGGTGGCGGCCGTACCGGCATCATCGAAACCACCTTCAAGGACGAGACCGAAACCGACCTGTTCGGCGAGCAAGCTGTTCTCTGTGGTGGTACCGTCGAGCTGGTCAAAGCCGGTTTCGAAACCCTGGTTGAAGCTGGCTACGCGCCAGAAATGGCCTACTTCGAGTGCCTGCACGAACTGAAGTTGATCGTTGACCTCATGTACGAAGGCGGTATCGCCAACATGAACTACTCGATCTCCAACAACGCCGAGTACGGCGAGTACGTGACCGGCCCAGAAGTCATCAACGCCGAATCCCGTCAAGCCATGCGTAACGCGCTGAAACGCATCCAGGACGGCGAATACGCCAAGATGTTCATCAGCGAAGGCGCTACCGGTTATCCGTCGATGACCGCCAAGCGTCGCAACAATGCTGCTCACGGTATCGAAATCATCGGTGAGCAACTGCGCTCGATGATGCCGTGGATCTCGGCGAACAAAATCGTCGACAAGGCCAAGAACTAATTCTTGTCCTGATGCGATGAAAACGCGGCTTCGGCCGCGTTTTTTCGTTTAGGTGGTCAGCTTCTGGTATAAAGCTTCATCGCGTTCGTCGGCGAACCCTCGCCACTGACGTTTGTCGAACACTCTCCACACCGTTGCAAGGTAATGTCCATGAGCGAACGTCCCGAAGAGCCGAACAAGGCCTCTGACGCCGAAAGCCTGCTACCGATCGATGAGCATATTGAAGAAGGGCATGACGCCGAAGGCCGCAAGGTCCGGCACCGCGGCATCTATCTTCTGCCGAACCTCTTCACCACCGCGAACCTGTTCGCCGGTTTCTATTCGATCATCAACTCGATGAGTGCCCAGAGCGCCCTCAGTGCTGGTGATCCGCGCGAAGCGAGCAAGTATTTTGCCTTCGCCGCCATCGCGATCTTTGTCGCGATGGTGCTCGATGGTCTGGACGGGCGTGTTGCCCGTATGACCAATACGCAAAGCGCCTTCGGTGCCGAGTACGACTCGCTGTCGGATATGGTCGCCTTCGGTGTAGCGCCGGCGTTGCTGGCCTTCGGCTGGGCGCTGGGCGACATGGGTAAGGTCGGCTGGATGGTCGCCTTCATCTATGTAGCGGGTGCAGCCCTGCGTCTGGCGCGGTTCAACACCCAGGTAGGCACTGCCGACAAGCGTTACTTCATCGGCCTGGCCAGCCCGGCAGCGGCCGGTGTGGTGGCGGGCACGGTCTGGGCGTTCAGTGACTATGGCATCCAGGGTTCGAAATTGTCGTTCCTGGTGGCGTTGCTGGTCGCGGCGGCGGGCATGCTGATGGTCAGCAACATCAAGTACAACAGCTTCAAGGAACTGGATCTCAAAGGCCGTGTGCCGTTTGTGGCCATCCTCGCCGTGGTACTGGTGTTCGCGGTTGTGTTCAGTGATCCACCGCGCATCCTGCTGTTGATCTTCCTCGCCTACGCCGCCTCCGGTCCGGTGCAGTACCTGCTGCGTACGCGCCGCAAGAAAAGCGTCGAGTAGCTGTAATTTCCCTAGGGCTCCGTAGTCTACTGGTGCATCAGTCCACCCGTTCTACGGAGTTACCATGCTTATCAAGCTGCCCAGAGCCTCCGACTGCAAAGAGTCGGAGGTTACTCCCGAATCTTTCTACCTTTCCCGGCGTGCTTTACTCGGTGGTTCTCTGGCTGCGCTGGCAGCCAGTGGCTCGCCGCGTTGGGCGCATGCCGCTGAAGCGTCGCGCTATGCCGATGTCGAGGCAGGCTCGGCGCCGGCCTGGTTTACCGAGAAATTGTCGAGCACCCAGTGGCAGGCAGTCACGGTGAAAGGGGAGGCCATCACGCCTTTCAAAGACGCCACGCATTACAACAACTTCTACGAGTTTGGCACCGACAAGGGCGATCCTGCGGCGCACGCTGGTGCGCTGGTGACTACGCCGTGGACGGTGGTCGTCGATGGCGAGGTAGGTAAGCCCGGGCGTTACGCGCTGGAAGACTTCATGAAACCGTACCAGTTGGAGGAGCGGATCTACCGGCTGCGGTGCGTCGAGGCCTGGTCGATGGTCATTCCCTGGCTTGGCTTTCCATTGTCAGCGTTGCTCAAGCAGGTCGAACCTAATTCCCGGGCCCGCTACATTCGCTTCGAGACCCTGCAGGATCCCAAGCACATGCCGGGGCAACGTTCGGGCTTTGCCCTGATCGACTGGCCGTATGTTGAAGGTTTGCGTCTGGACGAAGCGATGAACCCCTTGGCCATTCTTGCCGTTGGCATTTATGGCCGCGAACTGCCCAACCAGAATGGTGCGCCGTTGCGGTTGGTGGTGCCGTGGAAGTATGGCTTCAAGAGTGTGAAGTCGATTGTCCGTATCAGCCTGGTCGAGCAACAGCCGAAGACCACCTGGGAGACCATTGCTCCAGAGGAGTACGGTTTCTACGCCAACGTCAACCCGACGGTCGATCACCCGCGCTGGACCCAGGCGCGCGAGCGCCGCTTGCCGAGCGGGTTGTTCAGCCCCAATGTGCGGGAGACCCAGATGTTCAATGGTTACGCCGACGAGGTCGGTGCTTTATATAGTGGCATGGACCTGCGGAAGGACTATTGATGCGTTATCCATGGTTGCGCCTGGGGATATTCCTGTTGGCTTGCGTCTGGCCGTTGTACTGGCTGTATGAGGCCTGGGTCTTTGCGCTGGGGCCGGATCCGGGCAAGGTGTTGGTGGATCGGTTGGGGCAGGGCGGGTTGATCTTCCTGCTGATTACCCTGTGCATGACGCCACTGCAGCGCCTGACGGGCTGGTCGGGCTGGATCGTTGTGCGCAGGCAGTTGGGGCTTTGGTGTTTTGCCTACATCGTGCTGCACCTGAGTGCGTATGCCTTCTTTATATTGGGGCTGGATTGGGGGCAGTTGGGAGTAGAGTTGCGTAAGCGGCCGTACATCATTGTCGGTACGCTGGGCTTTCTCGGCTTGCTCAGCCTGGCGGTTACCTCGAACCGTTACAGCCAGCGCCGCCTGGGTGCACGCTGGAAAAAACTGCACAAGCTGGTTTATGTGATTCTTGGCTTGGGCTTACTGCACTTTCTATGGATCGTGCGCGCAGATCTCAAGGAGTGGGCGGTGTACGCCAGCATCGGCATTGGCCTGCTGCTGTTGCGGCTACCTTATATAGAGAGGCGAATCCCGCGGCTGAAAAGCCGAAAACAGCCCTCTGCAACAAAAGTTAAAATTAGCCCTTGACGCCCCGTTTAATCTCTCTATAATTCGCCCCACTTCCGGCGCAGTCGAAACGGAAAACTCCTTGAGAATCAACGAGTTGGATGTTTCAGGTAGTACCGGAGTGCTT
>NZ_QETK01000029.1 GCF_003105155.1 Pseudomonas sp. SDI
ATGGCCATGGCCAATCGCGAAAAGGTCAACTGCATCATTAACTTCTACCGCGTCTCCGACGAGGGGCCGCATGAGAAGTACTACACCGTACAGATTGAAGACTGCGAGATCGCCGAATTGATGGTTCAGGTTCCGCACGCGGTCCTGGAAAACCAGATCGAGCCGGTCGAGCAAATGGCGCTGCGCTACCAGACCATCCGCTGGACCCACCACCTCGCCAACACCAGTGGCTATGCCTTCTGGGGGAACGAGGAATGACGCCACGCCCCTCCCCGTACCGCCTCGATAACGATGACTACTGGGTGGTCTGCGAGGCGGCCAATAATTTGACCAAGCAGGCCTGCACCCTCGGCAGCCAACATTTGCAGGACGGGATGTTGCAACTGCAATTCACCCGAGAGATCGCGTATTTCACAAAATCGCTGGTGAACGATGTCGAGGCGGGAAGAAAGACACCGGAGGAGGCGGTGTTGGCGATGAGGATGGAGCAGAGGGATCTAGGAGACCAAAGCTTTGAAATTATAAAAAAGGGAGCCGGCTTTATATCTGGTGCACTTCAGATAGCGACGGGAGCGACTATTTGTTATAGAACAGGCGGACTCCTGTGTGTGGTTGCAGGCGCCCCGATGATTGCACATGGGGTAAATAACATTATTGAAAATGGTCAGAACTTATGGACAGGCCGCTCTGATGCTCAAGGCCCTGTGCGAAAAGGCTATCAGTTGTTAGCGAACACTTTAGGTGGAAAAAAACAGGATGGGAATGTAGCGTATGGTGCCGTCGATATCGGACTCTCAATATATAGCATGGGTAGATTGGTTTCAAAACCAGGAGCTTGGCGTCTATTTAGATACGTAAAAACTGACTACGTGCGCGCACATACAACAATGGGCACAGGACCAATTATGTTTGAAATTGGAATAGATATGATGACAGGCCAACAAATCTACGTAGAACTGAAAGAGTAAAACAATGAAAGAATGGATGTTTTCAATCATCACTAGCGGAGGCCTAAGCATTGCCTATTATCTACGCTTTCGAATTTCCGGAGAGAACCTTAATTACTATAAATTTTACTTCTGCGTAGCCATAAACCTGTTCTTTTTTGCGTTAAACTATAAAATCCTAAAAGAACAGCGCTTCTTTTTTAACTGGCACTTCCCAACTCTCAGAGTTGAGCACCCGACGATCAGATGGATTGCTTTAGCCTGCCTTATACTACACTGCTTTGCCAATCCAGTTAGCTGGAAACTAAAAAAGTGGTACTCCCCTTGGTAGTACTACACGCCACTTCATTACTTAATCCAGAAACCACCTAAACCATCAAGAAAGCCATGTTCACACTCACCTTTTATCAATCGCACTTTGCAGTGTATTGAAGTGTGCTTTCTGCCTTCTTGCACGCCTATGCCACCCCTGCCAAAAATTGAACTTGATGACCGACCAAAAAATCTACGCAGCCCTGAATAAGTGACAGAATGGATTTCTTCAATGAGCGTAACTGGAGGCTTAGCTATTGCCTACTACCTGCGATTTCGACTTTCTGGAGAGCACCTCAATTATTGTAGTTTTATCTCTGCGCAGCCCTAAATTTATTTTTCTTTGCATTGAACTATAAAATCCTGAAAGAGCGGTGTTTCTTTTTCTACTGGCACTTTCCAAACCTCGAAATTGAGCACCCGGCGATCAGATGGATTGCTTTAGTCTGCCTTATGCGCAGAACCTGAACTGGCTTGCCTGCGATATAGCGCAAAGCGCCAGCAAGTCCAGCCGCTGCGGCGTGTCAGACCTTTCGCTTTTCCACCCTCACCGTTAAACGCAATTTCAGAACCGCCCTACATACCCACACACCGTAAGCCACTAGCCTGCCCACTCCATCGACAAGGAGTCACGCACATGGCCAGTCACGGCTACATGACCCTCACCGGCAAGGAACAAGGGCTGATCAGTAAAGGCTGCTCCACCCCGAGCTCCATCGGCAACAAATGCCAGAGCGGCCACACCGACGAGATCATGGTGCTGGCGTTCAACCATCGCATGACGAATATCGGCAACATCAGGCATGCCACCCACGGGCCAATTCAGATCACCAAGAACATCGACAAGGCCTCGCCTCTACTGGCAATGGCCATGGCCAATCGCGAAAAGGTCAACTGCATCATTAACTTCTACCGCGTCTCCGACGAGGGGCCGCATGAGAAGTACTACACCGTACAGATTGAAGACTGCGAGATCGCCGAATTGATGGTTCAGGTTCCGCACGCGGTCCTGGAAAACCAGATCGAGCCGGTCGAGCAAATGGCGCTGCGCTACCAGACCATCCGCTGGACCCACCACCTCGCCAACACCAGTGGCTATGCCTTCTGGGGGAACGAGGAATGACCCCACGCCCCTCCCCGTACCGCCTCGATAACGATGATTACTGGGTGGTCTGCGAGGCGGCCAATAATTTGACCAAGCAGGCCTGCACCCTCGGCAGCCAACATTTGCAGGACGGGATGTTGCAACTGCAATTCACCCGAGAGATCGCGTATTTCACAAAATCGCTGGTGAACGATGTCGAGGCGGGAAGAAAGACACCGGAGGAGGCGGTGTTGGCGATGAAGATGGAGCAGCGGAGCCTGCTTGATCAATCAAGCACGGCCACACGACAAGGGGCCGCCGCTATCGCAGGCGCGTTGCAGATAGCGTCGGGAGTTGGGGCCTGCTACGCCTCGGCCATGACATTGTGCTTAGGCATAGGGTTACCGCTTATAGCCCACGGAATTAACAATGTTTATGAAGGTGGCCGGAATCTATGGGAAGGCCGATCCGATACCGAAGGTCCCGTACGCAAGGGATATCAATCGGCCGCAAAAGCTTTAGGTGGGGATGCACATGACGGGAACATTGCCTACGGCACAGTAGATATTGGGCTATCCATATATGGAATTGGCAAGCTCGTGGTTAAACCTGACACATGGCGCCTGTTTCGTTACATCAACTCGGATTACATACGAAACTATAGAGCCATGGGATCGGCCTCACTCATGCTTGAGAGCCACGTTAATTTAGAAAGCGGGAAACAAATATATAAGGAAACTAAAAAATGATCAGCCTGGCCTTCCCCATACTTGTGAGCGCAAGCGTATCTTCCGCCTACTGGCTTAAATGGAAAATCTCCGGAAAAAACCTCAACTTTATCAAGTTCTTCATTTGCGTGATTTACAACAGCTTCTTCATCGCCCTATACAGGGACATAATGAAAACCGACTGTTTTCTATTTTTCGGCTGCTTACCGGGATTGGTAGATGAACACATATCCATAGGATGGGTATCCTTCGCCTGTACTGTAATACACGCTTTTGCGTTGCCCATGACATGGAAAATGAGATGGTGGTTTACCAAAAAACAGCCAGAAAACTCAGAGCATCACACTCTTTAACAATTCCCCACACTCCCCTAAAAGCCCCCACCACTCCCACCGCCTAGTGTTCTGTCTCAAAAATAAATATCCCGTTTGAGCTACGTTTCCATTATCCGACAGGGGCAGGACGGAGCCATGAACTCTCAAGACATCGTACTCAGTGATCACGAGCAGGTTGAGTTGAACCGACGGGTTCGCTCGGCCACCATCAACCAGCGTGACGGCCGTCGAGCACACGTAATTCTCCTGGCTGCCCAAGGCCATTCACGTAATGAAATCGCCGAGCTGACGGGCCTCTCTGTGGTTTACGTCACCCGCTGGTGCAAGCGGTTTCAAGCACTGCGTCTTCAGGGCTTGGTGGATTTACCGGGCCGAGGGCGCAAGCCTTCATCGCCTGCTGAAGCCTTGAAGCGAACGCTTGAGCAAGTCACTCAACCGCGCATCGGTCAGCCACGTTGGAGCTGTCGTAGCATGGCATGTGTCGCTGGTACTTCGCCGACCAGCGTTCAGCGGATCTGGGCTGCCAACGACATCAGGCCGCACCTGACCCGCACCTTCAAGCTGGGGCGAGAAACTGGGCGACCAGCTTGAGGTCGTCTTCCTCCAGCAGGACCTTGGTCGAGGCGCGGCTGAGGCTATGGCTTTGCATTACGGCGCTTCCAGCGAGCAGAGGGTTGCTAAAGCGCAGGGCGGCGAATCGCCGAGCGTAGAAGCGCTTGACCCGGACGCCTGTGAATAAGTGTGCGCGACCCTTGCACGCTTTTTAACAATGGCGCGCGCTGTTCTTTAGCGTGGCACTGAGCGAGAATCGATGCCCATGTTCCCCTGGGAGGATGACCGAATGAAATCGATGGCATGGCTGATTCTGGCAACCCTGGCGTTTGGCGCGCACGCCGCCGACGAAGAGGGCAGCAGCCCTTGTGACAACGCCGAAACCGAGCAGCAGAACTACGACTGCGCGGTCGACAACCGCAAGACCGCAGAGCGCGAACTGAGCGCCTCGTTCGACGACCTGCTGAGCCAGGTGGGCGATAAGTACAAAGGCGAGCCGGCCAAGCTCAACGAGCTGAAAAAGCGCCTGACCGACGCCGAAAACCTGTGGAAGCAACTGCGCGACGCCGACTGCAAGGTGGAAACCTTCGACCAGAAGCCCGGCAAGGCCTTCGATACCGCTCAGAACAACTGCATCGCCCAGCGCAGCGACGACCGCTCCGAATACCTGCAAAGCCTTGGCCTGCAAGATGGCGAAGCCGAACCGGAATGAGACCAGCATGAAAATCTGCGGCATTGAAATCAAGGGCAGCGAAGCCCTGCTCGCCCTCGTCGGCCTCGAAGACGGCGCGCCGAGCCACCTGGGCGTCGCGACCAAAAAGCTCGCCCTGGACGACGACGAGGATGCCGCCCAGGTCAAGGCCTTTGCCGCTCAGGCACGGGCGTTTGTCGCCGAGCACGGGGTCGACACCCTGGCGATCAAGAAACGCAGCAAAAAAGGCGATTTTGCCGGCGGCCCGACCACCTTCAAGATCGAAGGCATCCTGCAGTTGCTGGACAACTGCGCAGTCGAGCTGGTGTCACCGCAAACCGCCAGCGCCCAGGCCAAGAAACACAACCTGGAACTGCCCGCCTCGCTCAACAAATACCAGCACGAAGCCTACAAGAGCGCCTGCGCGCTGCTACTCAAGCGCCGCTGAAGGCGACGAGGTGTGCAGTACCTGCCGGACAACTGCCTTCGGTATCACACAATCGGCAACGACCCGGCTCCCGCGCCCCAGAATGAACGACTGGAAAGAAGCCTTCTTGTCGCTCGAAAGATTGGATTCGATCAGGGCACCTTCGGTGGTGGCCAGCGGTGCATAGAACTCACCCTGAGCGAACCGCCCATTAACCCGCAACGGGCCAGCCACACCGAGTGGCACCGGTCTGATCGCGCAAAAAGCTCAAACGCTCCTGCCTCGCAGCCTCGCTGTAGTCGCCTTTGGCGGGAAGACGCGGCGGTAGAGTCATGGTCTGCTCCTCATATGAGTAAAAACAGCGTGACGCTACGGCTCACCTCAGCGATAGGGGGATTTAACCTCAACTGGAACAGCTTGAAACCCGATAAAAATACTAGGCTATCTCGCTCAATGCCGGTCCTGGCGCGGGCAGTTGGGCACGCACAGCATTGCGGCGCTGGAGCGCCATCGTGATGATTGCCAACTGGCGCTGCTGAACGCGGTGAACGCGACCAAGGTCAAGCACGGCATGGCTTGCAGCGACTGAACGGAGTAGCCCGGTGCCTGCGATGATTACTTACCAGACCCCGGTCGAGGCGGTCTGGGTCGACTATAACGGGCACCTGCGCGATGCCTTTTATTTGCTGATTTTCAGCTTCGCTACCGATGCGTTATAAACCTACCCAAAAAAGAAACCCCGGCCGCCGTGAAGCATCCGGGGTCAAGTGCGAGCACGTCGCCAGTGGAGGGTGACCAAACCTTCCGTATGGCCTGAGTGTGCCGTCTCCCGTCACGCCGCAGCGGTCCGAAAACGACCTGCACTTAGCCACCCCTGCCATTGCGACAATCTGCCCTTGCCGTCCCCGCCGCAGGCTTCCAGAATCGACCTCGATCTCTCCTGCAAACAAGGACAACAGCCATGATGCATGCGGATTTGATTGATCAGGACGACCTGCTCGGGCAACTGCGCGCCCTGGGCTTCGAAATGCCCGCCGGGGCCTCCGCCGAACAGGCCTGCGAGAGCGCGGTGCGCGGGTTGAGCGAAGAACGGGTCAAGGCCCTGCGCGGGATGGTCGAGCAGCTGTACACCGGCTCGGCAACAATCCTGCCGGCAGTGCGCCAGGCAATCGACCAGCAGTTGCTACCGGCGCTGGCGCAGTTCAATTCCTCAAAAGGCTAAAAACAGCGCGGGACGACTCGTCCCGCGATGGATTCAACTCGCTCTAGAGCCGCACACTGGCAAAGGTCGACTCGTTGCGCGCCTGGCTCAACGCCGACATCGGCCCGGCCAGCGGCGACAGCACCAGCGCCTGCGGAATCGGCATCATTGCCACCTGCTGCGCGGTGTTCGAGCCCACCCGCTCATCGCGTGGCGGAATGCCGAAGTACTCGCGGTAGCACTTGGAGAAATGCGGCGTCGACACAAACCCACACACCGACGCCACCTCGATGATCGACATCGGCGTCTGCTTCAGCAACTGCCGCGCCCGAATCAGGCGCAGCTTCAGGTAGTAGCGCGACGGCGAACAATGCAGGTACTTCTGGAACAACCGCTCCAGTTGCCGACGCGACACCGAGACGTACACCGCCAGTTCGTCCAGGTCGATCGGCTCTTCCAGGTTCGCTTCCATCAGGGCAACGATTTCCTGCAACTTCGGCTGGTTGGTGCCAAGCATGTGCTTGAGCGGCACCCGCTGGTGATCCTGCTCGTTGCGGATGCGCTCGTAGACGAACATTTCCGAGATCGCCGCCGACAGCTCGCGACCATGATCGCGGCTGATCAGGTGCAGCATCATGTCCAGCGGCGCGGTGCCACCGGAGCTGGTGAAGCGGTTACGGTCGAGGGTGAACAGGCGGGTGCTCATGCTCACCCGCGGGAAGGCTTCCTGCATCGAGGCCAGGCATTCCCAGTGCACGCTGCAATCGAAGCCGTCGAGCAGGCCGGCACAGGCCAGCGCCCAACTGCCGGTGCACACCGCGCCGAGGCGGCGCGACTGGCGTGCCTGGCTCTGCAACCAGGTGACATGCTCGCGGGTTACCGTGCGCTGAATGCCGATACCGCCGCAGACAATCACCGTGTCCATTGCCGGCGCCTTGTGCATGGCCGCATCGGGGGTGATCTGCAAACCGTCGCTGGCCCACACCTGGCTCCCGTCGACGCTGAGGGTATGCCAGCGGTACAGCTCGCGACCGGACAACTGGTTGGCCATGCGCAGCGGCTCGACAGCGGAGGCCAGTGAAATCAGCGTGAAATTGTCCAGCAGCAGAAAGCCGATGGATTGGGGCGTGCGGTTCTGGGGTTGGGCCCCGGAGTGGTACGACGTCATCGCGATCTCTCCTCACACAATGCAGGTTGCGCCTCAGGCGGCACGATCTTTCTTGTCATGGCCCCGATTCGAGTGCAGGGCTTTGCCAATCACAACGCAAATGCCATGCCTAAGTTGAATGGTCATTCAATAACGCCTGAAAACGACGTCGCGGGCCGTCTATATAGCCCTTGCGGAAAATGTCGGTAATAAACGCAAAGCAGCGTACCAAAGCGCGTCTGTAGGACTATTGAGCAATTCGGTAGCACTTGTGAGTAGGATGCCCAGAAGCGACATCGACGAAGAGTTACCACAGGCGCGCAGCGGCTAACGGCGGGGGATCGACGACGCTGATTCAGCGCACGCGCCAAAAGGCGGCATGCGCTGGAGCCGGTGGGCGAAAACGGCGCAGCGCGGTCAACATTCGATGGCGCTGACGGCCAGGCCGCCACGCGAGGTTTCCTTGTATTTGTCGTGCATGTCGGCGCCGGTGTCGCGCATGGTGCGGATCACCCGGTCGAGGGAAATGAAGTGTTCGCCATCGCCGCGCAGGGCCATTTGCGCCGCGTTGATCGCCTTCACGGCGGCGATCGCGTTGCGCTCGATGCACGGCACCTGCACCAGCCCGCCAACCGGGTCGCAGGTCAGCCCGAGGTTATGCTCCAGGCCGATTTCGGCAGCGTTCTCCAACTGCCCGGGCGTTGCCCCGAGCACCTCGGCCAGGCCGGCCGCAGCCATTGCACAGGCCGAGCCGACCTCGCCCTGGCAGCCGACTTCGGCGCCGGAAATCGAGGCGTTCTTCTTGCACAGGATGCCCACCGCCGCGGCCCCGAGAAAGAAGTCGACAACGTTGGCTTCGCTGACGTCGTCGCTGAAGCGCATGTAGTAGTTCAGCACCGCCGGAATGATCCCGGCCGCGCCGTTGGTGGGCGCCGTGACCATGCGTCCGCCGGCGGCATTTTCCTCGTTGACCGCCAGGGCATAGAGGTTGACCCACTCCATCGCACTCAAGGTCGAGCCGATCACGTTCGGCTTGCCCAGCTCCAGCAGGCTGCGGTGCAGCTTGGCCGCACGGCGCCGCACATTCAGCCCGCCGGGTAGGATGCCCTCGTGTTTCAGGCCGTTTTCCACGCAGTCCTGCATGGCTCGCCAGAGGTTCATCAGGCCGGCGCGAATCTCCGCTTCGCTGCGCCAGACCTTCTCGTTCTCCAGCATCAATTGCGACACGCGCAGGTCGTTTTGCCGGCACAGTTCCAGCAGTTCTTCGGCGCTGTCGAAGTCGTAGGGCAATACCGTGGTGTCGGCATCCAGTACGCCGCTGGCGGCCTGCGCGGCGTCGACCACAAAGCCGCCGCCCACCGAGTAATAGGTGTCGCGGTGCAGCTCGCCGCTCGCGCCCTCGGCGATCAGGGTCATGGCGTTGGGGTGGTACGGCAGGTTCTCGTCGAGCAGGCGCATGTCGCGCTGCCAGATGAACTCCAGCGCCAGCCGGCCATCGAGCAACAGCGTGTCGCTGTCGCGCAATGCGCTGATACGCGGGCCGATCTGCGTCGGGTCGATGGCGTCTGGCCATTCGCCCATCAGGCCCATGATGACTGCGTTGTCGCTACCGTGGCCAATGCCAGTGGCCGACAGAGAGCCGTACAGGCGCACCTCGACCCGCCGTACCTGCGCCAGCTGCTCGCGCTCGCGCAGGCCCTGGACGAACAGCGCCGCGGCGCGCATGGGCCCGACGGTATGGGAACTGGACGGCCCGACACCGATTTTGAACAGGTCGAACACACTGATGGCCATGCCATGCACCTCCTGATGGGGCGGACGCCGGCCCCCGGTCGGGGACGCTGGAACTGCTACGCTCAACGTGCGGCAGTCCGCCGATTGCACGCATCATCAGGCTTTTGGCAGCACCCCCGACGTCTGCAACCGACGCGCTCTTGCCCAGCAACGTCGCCCGGTGCCAACGCGGTTTGTGCGCCGTTTTTATACGGCGCAGAGGCCCCGAAACAGCGTTAACCGAGGGCGAAAAATCTGTATGCGACCTCATCGGCACTGGATACGACCCTGTCTGTACTGGATACGACGCGACCAGTAGGCGTTTGTTTTTTGCTGTTAGATGATCGGTATCGACTCGATTGCACGGCACCTGTCCCGCTGTCGCCCGGCAGCCAGGCCCGACCGATTGCATCCTATAAAGCACGGCGGTCCGTTGGGACATCCGAGAAAAACACCCAGGAGTCCATTCATGAAAGGTTCACCCTCACTATTGCTGGCCGCGCTAATGAGCTTGCCGGTGCTGGTCCAGGCCGCCGAGCCCGAGCAGTGCCACACGGTCAACTTCTCCGACGTCGGCTGGACGGACATTACCGTCACCACCGCCGTCACCAGCGCCGTACTCGAATCACTCGGCTACAAGACCCGCACCACGATGATCTCGGTACCGGTGACCTACAAGTCGCTGGCCGACGGCAAGAACATGGACGTGTTCCTCGGCAACTGGATGCCGACCATGGAAAACGACATCAAGCAGTACCGCGATGCCGGCACCGTGGAAACCGTAAGGGCCAACCTGGAGAACGCCAAATACACCCTCGCCGTGCCCCAGGCCCTATATGACAAGGGCCTGAAAAGCTTTGCCGACATCGCCAAGTTCAAGAAGGAGCTGGACGGCAAGATCTACGGCATCGAGCCAGGCAACGACGGTAACCGGACCATCCAGAGCATGATCGACAAGAACGCCTTCGGCCTGAAAGACGCCGGCTTCAAGGTAGTCGAATCCAGCGAGGCGGGCATGCTGTCGCAGGTCGATCGCGCCGCCCGGCGTGGCACCGACGTGGTGTTCCTGGGCTGGGAACCGCACCCGATGAACACCCGCTTCAAGATGAAATACCTGGAAGGCGGCGACGACTTCTTCGGCCCGGACTACGGCAAGGCCACGGTGCTGACCAACACGCGCAAGGGCTACACCGAGGAATGCGCCAACGTTGGCCAACTGCTGAAAAACCTGTCCTTCACCCTGGACATGGAAAGCGCGCTGATGGGCAACGTGCTCGACGACAAGATGAAACCCGATGCCGCCGCCAAAGCCTGGCTGAAAAAGAACCCGCAGGTTCTCGACACCTGGCTGGCCGGCGTTACCACCGTGGACGGCAAACCTGGCCTGGAAGCGGCCAAAGCCAAACTGACGCAGTAAGCACCACCTGCGGCGGGCGCCGGCCCGCCGCAGGCCGTCTCGAACCCTTTGCAGGTGGATGCTCGCTATCATGCTGATCGACAACAAAATACCCTTGGGCCAGTACATCGCGGGCTTCGTCGAATGGTTGACGCAACACGGCGCCAACTATTTCGATGCGTTCGCCGAAGCGCTGGAATTCATGATCCACGGCGTGACCGCGGCACTGACCTGGTTCAACCCCTTCGTGCTGATTGGCCTGATTGCGGTGATCGCTCACTTGATCCAGCGCAAATGGGCCCTGACGGCATTCTGCGCCCTGTCGTTCCTGCTCATCCTCAACCTGGGGTACTGGCAGGAAACCATGGAAACCCTGGCCCAGGTGCTGTTCGCCACCCTGGTCTGCGTGGCCATCGGCGTGCCGTTGGGCATCCTCGCCGCGCACAAGCCAATGTTCTACACCATGATGCGGCCGGTGCTCGACCTGATGCAGACCGTGCCCACCTTTGTTTACCTGATCCCGACACTGACCCTGTTCGGGCTGGGCGTGGTTCCGGGGCTGATTTCGACGGTGGTGTTCGCCATCGCCGCACCGATCCGCCTGACCTACCTGGGCATCTGCGACGTGCCCCAGGAACTGCTCGATGCCGGCAAGGCGTTCGGCTGTTCCAAGCGTCAACTGCTGTCGCGTATCGAACTTCCGCATGCCATGCCGAGCATCGCTGCCGGCGTCACCCAGTGCATCATGCTGTCGCTGTCGATGGTGGTGATTGCCGCGCTGGTGGGGGCCGACGGCCTGGGCAAACCCGTGGTCAACGCACTGAACACCGCCGACATCGCCCTGGGCTTCGAAGCGGGCCTGGCGATCGTATTGCTGGCAATCATGCTCGACCGTATCTGCAAACAACCCGAGTTACCGGTGAGGGGTGAAGCATGAGCATCATTCGCTTCGAAGATGTCGACGTAATCTTCTCCAATCGACCGCGTGAGGCCTTAAGCCTGCTAGACCAGGGCCTTTCGCGGGAGCAGATCCTGAAAAAGACCGGGTTGGTGGTCGGCGTGGAAAAGGCCAATCTGGAAATCAACAAGGGCGAAATCTGTGTGCTGATGGGCCTGTCCGGCTCGGGCAAGTCGAGCCTGCTGCGCTGCATCAACGGCCTCAACACGGTGAGCCGCGGCAAGCTGTTCGTCGAACATGAAGGCTCGCACATCGATATCGCCCACTGCTCGCCGGCCGAGCTGAAGATGATGCGCACCCAGCGGATCGCCATGGTCTTCCAGAAGTTCGCACTGATGCCCTGGCTGACGGTGCGCGAAAACATCAGCTTCGGCCTGGAGATGCAGGGCCGGCCGGAAAAAGAGCGGCGCAAGCTGGTGGACGAGAAGCTGGAGCTGGTGGGCCTGACCCAGTGGCGCAACAAGAAGCCCGACGAGCTGTCCGGCGGCATGCAGCAGCGGGTGGGCCTGGCCCGGGCGCTGGCAATGGATGCCGACATCCTGCTGATGGACGAGCCGTTCTCGGCACTCGACCCGCTGATTCGCCAGGGCTTGCAGGACGAGTTGCTGGAGCTGCAACGCAAGCTGAACAAGACCATCGTGTTCGTCAGCCACGACCTCGACGAGGCGCTGAAGCTGGGCAGTCGGATCGCGATCATGAAAGACGGCAAGATCATCCAGTACAGCAAGCCGGAAGAAATCGTGCTGAACCCGGCCGACGACTATGTGCGCACCTTCGTCGCGCATACCAACCCGCTCAACGTGCTGTGCGGGCGCAGCCTGATGCGCACGCTGGACAAGTGCAAACGGATCAACGGCTCGGTGTGTCTGGACCCGGGCGGCGATTCGTGGCTGGACCTGGCTGAAGGCAACACCATCAAGGGTGCACGCCAGGGCGTCAACGGCATGGACCTGCAGAACTGGGCGCCGGGTGAAGCGGTGGAAGGTCTGGGCCGTAAACCGACGCTGGTGAACGCCAGTATCGGCATGCGCGAAGCGCTGCAGATTCGTTATCAAACCGGCAACAAGCTGGTGTTGCAGGAAGGCAACCGGGTGGTCGGTATTCTCGGCGACAGCGAGCTGTATCACGCGCTGCTGGGCAAGAACCTGGGTTAAACGCTGTAGGGGAATCGCAGGGAACGCGATTCCGTAGGGTGTCAGGAGAGACCTCATCGCGGGACCAGCCCGCACACAGTAAAAGCACATTTCCTTCCCCCACGGACCCTGTGGGAGCGGGCTAGTCCCGCGATCGAGCGCAACGCGCTCGCAAAAAAGCCCCACCGTCTCCGGCAGGGCTTCTTCTTCAGCCAATCAACGATCAGCTATACACACGCCCCAGCAACTGACGGTGGCTTTCGAACTGGTCCAGCACGTCGCGGGTGATCTGCTCGGTGGTGAAGCCCATCAGGTCGTATTCCTGACTACCGTTGTGCAGATAAACCTCGGCGCGGTAGAAGCGCTGACGGACATCGCTCTCACCTTCCACCGGCGCTTCGCTCGGTGCCGCCAGGTAACCGTCCAGGCTCACTTCGTAGACGAATGGGTTGCCCTCTTCCATCTCGATGCGCAGGCCCATCGCCGAACGCGACTGACCAACCCGGGTCTGCACCTGCAAGCCCATGCTCTGCAGTTGTGCCGCCGCATCTTTCAGGGCCGGGCTGACCTGTTTGTCCATGAACCGCTGAACGATTGCCTGGGTTGGCTGCAGGTCCAGCTGCGACAGGCGCTCGCTGAAGCCACGACGACCACGGGCAGCCAGCTCGGCCTGCTCCTGCTCGACCTGGCTGTCCTGCTTCATCGCCTTGTACAGGCCGAACATGAACAGCACCAGCACCACCGAGAACGGCAGCCCCGCCAGCACCACCATGGTCTGCATCGCCTCGAAGTTACCGGCGAAGAGCAAGCCGACGGTGACCACAGTGATGATCGCCGACCAGAGAATCCGCAGCCAGTTCGGCGCGTCCTCGTCGACATCGCCGCCTTTGCAGGACAGGTTGGCCATCATTACCGCGCCGGAGTCGGCCGGGGTCAGGAACAGCACGAAGCCGACAAAGATCGCCACGCCGACCACGATCTTCGCCGCCGGGAAGTGCTCCAGCAGTTGGTAGATCGACATCGACGGTTGCTCAAGCGCTGCGCGCCCAAGCTCCACGGCGCCCTGGTTGATCACCAGGTCCAGTGCGGTGTTACCGAAGATCGACAGCCAGGCCAGGGTGAAGCCCAGCGGAATCAGCAATACACCGGCAACCAGTTCGCGCACGGTACGCCCACGCGAAATACGCGCGATGAACATGCCGACGAATGGGCCCCAGGAAATCCACCAGGCCCAGTAGAACACGGTCCACAGGCCCAACCAGCGCTCGGACTTGGCCGCGTCGCCTTCATACACATACAGGTCGAAGGTTTTCAGGATCGCGCCGTTCAGGTAGTCGCCGATGTTCTGCACGAAGCTGTTGAGCAGGTGCAGGGTCGGGCCGTTGAGCAGCACGAACAGCAGCAGGCCGCTGAACAGGATGATGTTCAGGTTGGACAGGCGGCGGATGCCGTTCTCCACACCCGACACCGCAGCGATGGTCGCCACCGTGCTCATCACCAGGATCACGATCAACAGGTTGGTGTTGCTGTGCTCCATGCCAAACAGGTATTCCAGGCCCGACGACACCTGCATCGAACCGATACCCAGGTTGGTCACCAGGCCCAGCAGGGTCACGAACATGCCGAAGATGTCGACGGTGTGACCGGCGGCGCCCTTGACCCAACGCTCGCCCACCAACGGGTACAGCGCCGAACGCAAGGCCAGCGGCTGGTTATGACGGTAGGCGAAGTACGCCACCGACAGGCCGACCAGGGCATAGATTGCCCAGCCATGCAGGCCCCAGTGCAGGAAAGTCAGTTGCAGGCCCTGGCGAGCCGATTGCAGGCTGGCCGGCGCGCCTTCAGGCGGGTTGAAGTAGTGGTCCAGCGGCTCGGACGCGCCGAAGTACAGCAGCGAGATACCGATACCGGAGGAGAACAACATGCCGGCCCAGGCACCGTAGCTGAAGTCCGGCTTGTCGTCCTTGCTGCCCAGCTTGAGCTTGCCGAACGACGAGAACGCCAGAACGATGACGAACAGCAGGTAGCCGCCGATCACCAGCATGTAGTACCAGCCAAAGCTGCGTGACAACCAGGCCTGCGCCTGGCTCAACACAAGACCTGCGGTTTCCGGGACCGCGATCAGCAAGGCAGTCAACAACAGGATCAGCAGCGCCGAGGTGTAAAACACCACGCTGTTGACCCGGACCCTCTCGGCAGGGGTCTTTATCAGGGAGGCAGAACTCATTGCACAGAGGCTCCAGGCAGTGCGGAGAAAACTTGAAAACGACCTGTACCTGCGCATTTGGTGCAATAGCCCCACTGCGTCAGGTGTTATAAAAGCACCTTGAAAAAACCGTGATCCCAAACCGATTGCATTGAAAAAAAACAGGCCGAATCCCCTTCCCGAGGGTTCGCCGCACGGTACGAGACCGTTCGGCAGATCTGTCCAACGCTTCGATAAAAACCGTCAACGCCTTGTATTACGGGGGTTACAGGTCTTTCTGGGGTGCCAATTTGTGACCGCTGATCGGGTAAAAAACCTGTCAATGGCACAGATTGTCGCAGAGCTTATTCTTTGTTGATTGAACGTTCAATCAAAACAAAATAGACTGGCCTTCGCCGAGGTAGCCGCTTGTCGTCTGCCCGCAGGCCTGAGGAGATTTGCAAGATGCCCAAGGTCGGTATGCAACCCATTCGCCGCCAGCAGTTGATCGAAGCCACGTTGGTGGCCATCGACCAGGTCGGCATGGGGGATGCCAGCATTGCGCTGATCGCCCGTTTGGCCGGTGTGTCGAATGGCATCATCAGTCACTACTTTCAGGACAAGAACGGCCTGATCGCAGCGACCATGCGGCACCTGATGAATGCGCTGATCGAAAACGTCGTCGCCCGCCGACAGGCACTCGACGACGACAGCCCGCGCGCCCACCTGAAGGTGATCATCGAAGGCAACTTCGACGCCAGTCAGGTCAACGGCCCGGCGATGAAAACCTGGTTGGCGTTCTGGGCCACCAGCATGCACCAGCCGTCTTTGCACAGGTTGCAGCGGATCAACGATCACCGCTTGTATTCCAACCTGTGCTGCCAGTTCCGCCGTGTATTGCCGTTGCCTGAAGCACGCAGCGCGGCCCGCGGACTGGCAGCGTTGATCGACGGCCTGTGGCTGCGCGGTGCGTTGTCCGGAGACGCTTTCGACACCGACCAGGCGCAACAAATCGCTTTCGAATACATGGATTTACAACTGGCGAAACAGAAGAGCCCGGACACCCTACACCAGGCCTCTGAACCACCGCGTCCGGCGATTGCCAAACAGGCAGGAGCGACGCGCGGATAGCCAACTACACCAATGCACTTGCGAGGACACTATGGCCCGTTTCGAACTGCAAAAACTCTACATTGATGGTGGTTACGTCGACGCTTCCAGCGACGCCACGTTTGAAGCCATCAACCCGGCCAACGGCGAAGTCCTCGCCCACGTGCAACGTGCCACGAAGGAAGACGTCGAGCGCGCCGTAGAAAGCGCCGAACGTGGCCAGAAGGTCTGGGCCGCGATGACGGCCATGCAGCGTTCGCGCATCCTGCGTCGCGCCGTCGACATCCTGCGTGAGCGCAACGACGAGCTGGCCGCCCTGGAAACCCTGGACACCGGCAAGTCCTACTCGGAAACCCGCTATGTCGACATCGTTACCGGTGCCGACGTGCTGGAATACTACGCCGGCCTGGTGCCAGCCATCGAAGGCGAGCAGATCCCGCTGCGCGATAGCTCGTTCGTCTACACCCGCCGCGAGCCGCTGGGCGTCACCGTTGGTATCGGCGCCTGGAACTACCCGATCCAGATCGCCCTGTGGAAATCCGCACCGGCCCTGGCGGCCGGTAACGCGATGATCTTCAAACCGAGCGAAGTCACCTCGCTGACCACCCTGAAACTGGCCGAGATCTACACCGAAGCCGGCCTGCCGGACGGCGTGTTCAACGTCCTGACCGGTAGCGGCCGCGAAGTCGGCACCTGGCTGACCGAGCACCCGCGCATCGAGAAAGTCTCCTTCACCGGCGGCACCGACACCGGCAAGAAAGTCATGGCCAGCGCCTCGAGCTCGTCGCTCAAGGAAGTCACCATGGAACTGGGCGGCAAGTCGCCACTGATCATCTGCGAAGACGCCGACCTGGATCGCGCCGCCGACATCGCCATGATGGCCAACTTCTACAGCTCGGGTCAGGTCTGCACCAACGGTACCCGCGTGTTCATCCCAACCTCGATGAAAGCGGCGTTCGAAGCCAAGATCGCCGAGCGCGTTGCCCGCATCCGCGTTGGCAACCCGGAAGACGAGAACACCAACTTCGGCCCGCTGGTCAGCTTCGCACACATGGAAAACGTGCTCGGCTACATCGCCAAGGGTAAAGAAGAAGGGGCCCGCGTACTGTGCGGCGGCGAGCGTCTGACCGACGGCGAATTCGCCAAGGGCGCATTCGTTGCACCGACCGTGTTCACCGACTGCCGCGACGACATGACCATCGTCAAGGAAGAGATCTTCGGCCCAGTGATGAGCATCCTCTCCTACGAGAGCGAAGAAGAAGTCATCCGTCGTGCCAACGACACCGACTTCGGCCTCGCCGCTGGCGTCTGCACCAACGACATCAGCCGCGCCCACCGCATCATCCACCAGCTGGAAGCCGGTATCTGCTGGATCAACGCCTGGGGCGAGTCGCCTGCCGAAATGCCGGTCGGCGGCTACAAGCAATCGGGTGTCGGCCGTGAAAACGGCGTGAGCTCGCTGGCTCAGTACACTCGCATCAAGTCGGTACAGGTCGAGCTGGGCAACTACAACTCGGTGTTCTGAAGCCGCAAGCTTTAAGCGGCAAGCTGCAAGTGACAGCCAGTGCGCATTATGCCCACTGGCCCTTGCAGCCTCCCTCCACTCGCGAGCCTCGCACTTGTGCCTTTACTTGCAGCTTGTAGCTTGACGCTCGCAACTGCTTTCGGAGAAAGCCCATGGAATTCGATTACATCATCGTCGGTGCCGGCTCTGCCGGTAACACCCTGGCGACCCGCCTGACCGAAGACGAAGGCGTCACCGTCCTGCTGCTCGAAGCCGGTGGCCCGGACTACCGCTTCGACTTCCGCACCCAGATGCCGGCCGCGCTGGCCTTCCCGCTGCAGGGCCGCCGCTACAACTGGGCCTACGAGACCGACCCCGAGCCGCACATGGACGGGCGCCGGATGGAATGCGGTCGCGGCAAGGGCCTGGGTGGCTCGTCGCTGATCAACGGCATGTGCTACATCCGCGGTAACGCCATGGACTACGACGGCTGGGCAAAACTGCCAGGCCTGGAAGACTGGAGCTACCTGGACTGCCTGCCGTACTTCCGCAAGGCGGAAACCCGCGACATCGGCCCGAACGACTGGCACGGTGGCGATGGCCCGGTCAGCGTGACCACGCCGAAAGCCGGCAACAACCCGCTGTTCCACGCCATGGTCGAAGCCGGCGTGCAAGCCGGTTACCCGCGTACCGAAGACCTGAACGGCTACCAGCAGGAAGGGTTCGGCCCGATGGACCGTACCGTGACGCCGAAAGGCCGTCGCGCCAGCACCGCCCGCGGCTACCTGGACACCGCCAAGAAGCGCGCCACCCTGACCATCGTCACCCACGCCCTGACCGACCGCGTGCTGTTCGACGGCAAGCGTGCGATTGGCGTGACCTACCTGGTCGGCGCCAGCGAAGAGCGCGTTGAAGCCCGTGCCCGCAAGGAAGTCATCGTCTGCAGCGGCGCGATTGCCTCGCCGCAACTGCTGCAACGCTCCGGCGTCGGCCCCGCCGAACTGCTCAAGCGCCTGGACATCCCTGTGGTTCACGACCTGCCGGGCGTCGGCGAGAACCTGCAGGACCACCTTGAGCTGTACCTGCAATACGCGTGCACCCAGCCGGTATCGCTGTACCCGTCGCTGCTCTGGTACAACCAGCCAGCCATCGGTGCCGAGTGGCTGTTCAACGGCACCGGTATCGGCGCCAGCAACCAGTTCGAGGCCGGCGGTTTCATCCGCACCCGCCCTGAGTTCGAGTGGCCGAACATCCAGTACCACTTCCTGCCGGTGGCGATTAACTACAACGGCAGCAACGGTGTGCAGGAGCACGGTTTCCAGGCGCACATGGGCTCGATGCGTTCGCCAAGCCGTGGCCGTATCCAGGCCAAGTCGAAGGATCCGCGCCAGCACCCGAGCATCCTCTTCAACTACATGGCCACCGAGCAGGACTGGCAGGAGTTCCGCGACGGCATCCGCCTGACCCGCGAAATTATGGCCCAGCCGGCGCTGGACGCTTACCGCGGCCGCGAAATCAGCCCGGGCGCCGATGTGCAGACCGACGAAGAGCTCGACAAGTTCATCCGTGAGCATGCCGAGACTGCGTTCCACCCGTCCTGCTCGTGCAAGATGGGCACCGACGAGATGGCCGTGGTAGACGGCCAGGGTCGTGTGCACGGGATGCAGGGTCTGCGCGTGGTCGATGCGTCGATCATGCCGATCATCACCACCGGCAACCTGAACGCGCCGACGATCATGATGGCGGAGAAAATCGCCGACAAGATCCGTGGTCGCCAGCCACTGCCACGCAGCACTGCCAAGTACTACGTCGCCAATGGCGCGCCGGTCAAAGGCAAGGCACTGCGTGAGGTGCAGCAGGCTTAACCCCCCGCCGAACCCTATCGCGGGACAAGCCCGCTCCCACAGTAAAGCAGTGCAGCGCTGCTCTTGTGGGAGCGGGCTCGTCCCGCGATGAGGCGCTCAAACCTCCCGAAACAACCGTTCCATCAACGATTCGCCCACCCGCTGCGCCAACGCTTGCCGCACTACCGGCGCCCCGCTGCGCAACTCGAACAACGCCCCACCGCCACTCCCCGCCTCCAGCGCCTTCAAGCGCACCTGGGTAAACCGATACTGCGCCCCGCTCACCTCGGCCACCGCTTCCACCCGCAACGCCCAGCCCGGCATCAGCAGCGACTCCGCCTCATGCGGCAAATCGGAAAACGGCGCCACCGGCACCGCACACCGTGCCCCGCCCGGTTCCAGCACATACACCACGGCGTCTTCACCGAACACCACGTGCCCAGCCGCCAGCACTTGCGGGTTATGGAACATTTCCCAGGCAACATACGGATTCTCCGAAAACGAGGTGAAATCGGTGGTCAGCAGCCGGTCGCCGACCGTGATCCGCCCGTCGCGCCAATACGCCCCCGAGGTACCCCGCTCAGCCAGCCCGACCCGGTACAGGCGCACCTGGTTGTCCGCGCCCAACTGCCCCAGTTCATCGCACAGCGCATGCACCCGCGCCACACTCGGCGCCACCCCATCCTCCAGCGGCAAGCCGCGCAACAGGTCGTTGTAGCGCTGCGGCGAGTGGCTGTACTGCTTGATGTTGCGCGCACCGAAGCCCAGTTCGTCGCAGTACACCGCCAGCGGCTGGCCGAACGCATCGAGGTATTGCCCACTGGCCGAGAGCATCTGCGCATCGACCCGCGGCACATCGGCCAACAGCAGACGCTGGCGCACCAGGGCCAGATCGGACGCCGCGTGCAAGCGATCCACCCCAGCCTGCATGTGCAGGTCCCAGAACGACGAACTGCGCCGCTCCAGCCTGCCGCTGCCGGCGGTCTCCAACGTCGGCGCCAGCTCGTCCAGCAGCGCCGACGGCGCCGACGCGGGCTGCCGCGTTACCTGCAGGGTGCGCCGGTCGAGCTTCTGCAATGGCACCTCCAGCAGTTCGCCAGCACGCATCATGTAGGCATCGAGCAGCACGAACAGCGTATCCAGCAACACCCCCCACCAACCCGCCTGACGCCACGCGGTCGTACGCCCGTTCAGCGCCTGGTCCAGGTGCAGCGCCAGGCTGCCAACCCCAGCACCGATTCCCAGCAGCGCCAGCGGCCAGCCCAGCGGCGCCGCCGGGGTTGCGAGGCCGGCGGCCTCACCGAGGTAAACCAGCCATTGGGATTTGCTCAGTTCGCTGTTGGAGACGATCTGCGCGTGGGCATCGCGGCTCAGCGCCGCCTTGACCTGCTCGCGCAAGTACACGAATACATCGCCGCGGATCGCCTCGGCCTTGCTGTTGAGCTGCAGCTCGTGCGCTCGAAGCTGCGTACAGATGCCCTGCACCTGTCGATAGTTGCCCGCGTCAAGAAACCAGCCGCTGAAGCGCTCGCGCCCCTCCTCCTCGCGTACCAGCGCGAGCACCCAGTTATACAGGTCCAGGTGATCCCTGAAGGTGTACAGCGCTGCCTCGGCGCCGACCACATAGAGCACCTGTCGGCCATTGCCGAACTGCATGCGCAGCACACCACGCGCCTGCAAGCCGCCGACCTCGAAAGTGCGAAAGCCCGAACGAACGCGGCTGTCGCGGTCCTGCCCCAAGCGCTGCAGGTGTGTCGGCAACTGCAGCGCACCGAAGGCGGCATTGAGCAACTGGTAGCGCTCGTCGGCCGTCAGCCGCTGGTCGGCCCGCGCCTGGGTCACGGCAGCCAGAAAGCGCGCACGGGCCAGCACGCAGAAATCGCTGGCGTGCTGCCACCAAAACGCCTCGAAGGCCTTTCTGTACACCGAACGGAAGTCCATGCTCCACAGCGCATCGAGCACCCTGTCGGGCATCAGCCGGACCTCGTTGCGCTCGTCGTAATGGCCAGGGCCGGCCGGGCTGCGGTAGAACCCGCCGCACTGCCCCAGCAGGTCGAAATTGAACTGCTCGCGCAGCGTGAACCGGCGCACCAGCAAGTGCGTCAGGGTTACCGACTCGCGCGGCTGCCCACTGTGCTCCCAGCCGGTAAAGGTGCGCGAGCTGCTCTGGGCAGTGTCGAAGCGATGCCACCAGATTGTATCGGGATCGCACCAGTGGCCCAGCTGTGCCTGCAACAGATGCCCGGCGCCCTGGCGGGCCAGGCGGTGGAGGTCGGGAAAATTGGCCAGGTAGCGTTCGGCAATCGCCTGCACGGAAACGCAAGCAGGCGCCTGGGGCGCAACAACGGAAGAGGAGGACATCAGCGTTCAACCTTGAGCAGTGGCACGGGCGTCCAACTTCGATCCGCCGTCCTCCACGCCGGTGGTAACTATGTAGGCAGCGCTTTACAGCCCGCCAAGCGCTCAGGTTAAATCGGTTGGCATGCGACCTGCTTGTAACGGTCCGTCCCCTTTTCGTTTTACCCCTGGAGTACTGCCTTTGGATGCGTCCACCATCAATAGCCTGTTCTTGATCGGCGCATTGCTGGTGGGTGCAAGTATTCTGGTCAGCTCGCTGTCGTCGCGCCTGGGTATCCCGATCCTGGTGATCATCCTGGCAGTCGGCATGCTTGCCGGGGTCGATGGCGGCGGGATCATCTTCAACAACTACCCGACCGCCTACCTGGTGGGCAACCTTGCCCTGGCGGTGATCCTGCTCGACGGCGGCCTGCGCACCCGCGTGGCGAGTTTCCGCGTGGCCCTCTGGCCGGCGTTGTCGCTGGCCACGGTCGGCGTGCTGATCACCACCGGCCTGACCGGCATGATGGCGGCCTGGCTGTTCGACCTGAACCTGATCCAGGGCCTGCTGATTGGCGCCATCGTCGGCTCCACCGACGCCGCCGCGGTGTTCTCGCTGCTGGGCGGCAAGGGCCTCAACGAGCGGGTCAGCGCCACCCTGGAAATCGAATCCGGCAGCAACGACCCGATGGCGGTATTCCTCACCGTCACCCTGATCGGCATGCTCGCCAGCGGCCAGACCGGCCTGCACTGGAGCCTGCTCGGCCACCTGCTGCGCGAGTTCGGGATCGGCGGCGTGCTCGGCCTGGGCGGCGGCTGGCTGATGCTGCAACTGGTCAATCGGATCAACCTGGCCAGCGGCCTGTACCCGATCCTGGTAGTCAGCGGCGGCCTGGTGATCTTCGCCCTGACCAACGCCCTGCACGGCAGCGGCTTCCTCGCCGTGTACCTGTGCGGCCTGGTGCTCGGTAACCGGCCGATCCGCAGCCGCCACGGCATCCTGCACATGCTCGACGGCATGGCCTGGCTGGCCCAGATCGGCATGTTCCTGGTGCTCGGGCTGCTGGTGACGCCGCACGACCTGCTGCCGATTGCCGTGCCGGCGCTGATCCTGGCGCTGTGGATGATCCTGGTCGCCCGGCCGTTGTCGGTGATGGCCGGCCTGCTGCCGTTCAAGGCCTTTCATGGCCGCGAGAAAGCCTTCATCTCCTGGGTCGGCCTGCGCGGCGCGGTCCCGATCATTCTGGCGGTGTTCCCGTTGATGGCCGGGCTGCCGAATGCGCAGCTGTACTTCAACCTGGCGTTCTTCATCGTGCTGGTTTCGCTGCTGGTGCAGGGCACCAGCCTGCCGTGGGTCGCGCGCTTGCTCAAGGTGACCGTACCGCCGGACCCGGCGCCGATCTCCCGCTCCGCCCTGGAAGTGCACATCACCAGCGAGTGGGAGCTGTTCGTCTACCGCCTGGGTGCGGAAAAATGGTGCATCGGCGCCGCCCTGCGCGAACTGAAAATGCCCGAAGGCACCCGGATCGCCGCCCTGTTCCGGGGCCAGCAACTGCTCCACCCGTCGGGAAGTACCGTACTCGAAGTCGACGATCTGCTCTGCGTGATTGGCCACGAACACAACCTGCCGGCCCTCGGCAAACTGTTCAGCCAGGCACCGCAGCGTGGCCTCGACCTGCGCTTCTTTGGTGACTTCGTGCTCGAAGGTGACGCAGAACTGGGCGCTGTAGCCGCGCTCTACGGCCTCAAGCTGGATGGTCAGGACGCGCACATGCCGCTCGCCCAGTTCATCGCGCACAAGGTTGGCGGGGCGCCGATCGTCGGCGACCAGATCGAATGGAACAACACCCTGTGGACGGTCGCGGTGATGGAAGGGAACAAGATCCTCAAAGTCGGCGTCAAATTCCCCGAAGGTTCTCGACCCGGCCCAGGGCTGTTCCTTTAAACTCCGATTTCCAGCCCCGGTTGTACGAATTTTCTGCCTATGTCCCTGCGCACTTATCTCTGCGCAGCCCTGCTCGGGCTGTGCCTGTCCCTCTCCTTCGCCGATGCCGCGGAGTTGCCCAGCACCGCGTCGGTGCAGCACAGCCTCGACAAGATTGCCGAGCGCAAGCTGCCGGAGGCCGACCAGAAGGCCTTGCAGCAGGTGCTGCAACAGACCCTGGCGTTTCTCAACAGCAAGGACGAGGCGGAAAAACGCCTGGCCGCGCTCAAGCAGCAGCTCGCCGACGCGCCGCGACAAACCAGCGAAAGCCAACGTGAGCTGACCAAGCTCAAAGACAGCAAGACCCTGCCGGTAGCCCAGCGCTATGCCGCGCAGAGCGTGCCGCAATTGGAGCAGTTGCTGGCCGAGCGCACCAGCCAGCAGAGTGAGCTGCAAAAGGCGCTGTCCGACGCCAACAGCCTGATCATCAACTCGCAGACCCGCCCCGAGCGCGCCCAGGCCGAGATCAGTGCCAACCAGACCCGCAGCCAGCAGATCAACACCACCCTGAAACTGGGCAAGGACGCCGGCAAGGCGCTCTCCGCCGAGCAGCGCACCCAGCTCAACGCCGAGTTGGCCTCGCTCAATGCCGTGACCCTGCTGCGCCGCCAGGAACTGGCCGGCAACAGCCTGTTGCAGGACCTCGGCAATGCCCAGCACGACCTGCTGATCGAGCGCGCCGCCCGTCTGGAACAGGAGATTCAGGACCTGCAGACGCTGATCAACCAGAAGCGCCTGGCGCAGTCGCAGCAAACCGTTACCGAGCAGTCCATCGAGGCGCAGAAAGCGGGCGGCAGCAGCCTGCTGGCGACCGAGAGCGCCGCCAACCTGAAGCTCTCCGACTACCTGCTGCGCAGCACCGACCGCCTCAACGAACTGACCCAGCAGAACCTGCAGACCAAGCAGCAGCTCGACAGCGTGACCCAGAGCGACCAGGCCCTCGACGAGCAGATCAACGTGCTCAAGGGCAGCCTGCTGCTGTCGAAGATCCTCTACAAGCAGAAGCAGGCGCTGCCGCACCTGAGGCTCGACCGCGACCTGGCCGACCAGATCGCCGACATCCGCCTGTACCAGTTCGAAATCAACCAGCAGCGCGAAACCCTCAGCAGCCCGAGCAGCTATGTCGAGCAACTGCTCGCCAGCCAACCCGCGGAAACCATCACCCCGCAACTGCGCCGGGCCCTGCTGGAAGTGGCGATCACCCGCAGCGACCTGCTCGAACGGCTGAACCGCGAGCTGAGCGCCCTGCTCAACGAATCGATCACCCTGCAACTGAACCAGAAGCAACTGCTGAGCACCGCCCAGGCCCTGCGCAATACCCTCGACGAGCAGATGTTCTGGATTCCCAGCAACAAGCCGCTGGACCTCGAATGGCTGCGCAGCGTGCCCGAGCGCCTGCAAAAGCAGGTGGTGAGCCTGCCCTGGGGGTCGGGCATCAAGGGCATGGCCGACGGCCTGGTGCAGCGGCCTCTGCTGTTCCTGCCGCTGTTGCTGCTGATCGGCGTGCTGCTGTGGCGGCGCAAATACCTCTATGCGCGGCTGAGCAAGGTTCACCAGGACGTCGGCCACTTCAAGCGCGACAGCCAGTGGCACACGCCGCAGGCGATCCTGATCAACGTCTTGCTGGCAATGCCGCTAAGCCTGGGCCTGGCCCTGTGCGGCTACGCCTTGCAGATCGACGCCCGTGGGCAAAACGCCAACCTCGGCGCCGCCCTCTGGCAGATCGCCCAGGCGTGGCTGGTGTTCTACACCGCCTACCGCATTCTGGCCCCCGGTGGCGTGGCCGAGTTGCACTTCCGCTGGGCCAAGCCGCAGGTCGAGTTCCTCCGTAGCTGGATCCGCCGTCTCGGCACGGTGGTGCTGGCCCTGGTCGGCGTGGTTGCAGTGGCCGAGCACCAGCCGTCGGCGCTGGCCGAGGACGTGCTCGGTATCGGCGTGGTACTGACCTGTTATGCGCTGATGGCCTGGCTGCTCAGCCGGCTGCTGCTGAGCAGCCCGGCGCACCGCAACACCTCGCTGTTCCGCCAGGCCGTCGGGGTGGCGTTTACCGCCCTGCCGATCGCCCTGTTCATGGCGGTGTGCTTCGGCTACTACTACACCGCCCTGAAGCTCACCGACCGCTTGATCGACACCCTCTACCTGCTGATGTTCTGGCTGGTGATCGAGGCCGCCTTCGTCCGCGGCCTGGCCGTTGCTGCGCGGCGCCTGGCTTACCAGCGGGCACTGAGCAAGCGCCAGGCGGTCAAGGAAGGCCTGGACGGCGAAACCGTGGTCGAAGAGCCGACCCTGGACATCGAACAGGTCAACCAGCAGTCGCTGCGACTGATTCGCCTGGCCCTGCTCGGGGGCTTCATGGCCGCGCTGTACTGGGTCTGGTCGGACCTGATCAGCGTGTTCGCCTACCTCGACAACATCACCCTCTACGAGTACACCAGCGGCACCGGCGCGGCCATGAGCATGGTGCCGATCAGCCTCGGCGACATGCTCGGCGCACTGGTGATCATCGGCATCACCTTCGCCCTGGCCGGCAACCTGCCTGGTCTGCTGGAAGTGCTGGTGCTGTCGCGGCTGAACCTGGCCCAGGGCAGCGCCTACGCCACCACCACGCTGCTGTCCTACGCGATTGCCGGGATCGGCTTCGTCACCACCCTGTCGACCCTCGGCGTGAGCTGGGACAAGTTGCAGTGGCTGGTGGCGGCGCTGTCGGTGGGCCTTGGTTTCGGCATGCAGGAGATCTTCGCCAACTTCATCTCCGGCATCATGATCCTGTTCGAGCGCCCGGTGCGGATCGGCGACACCATCACCATCGGCAACCTGTCCGGCACGGTGAGCAAGATCCGCATCCGTGCCACCACCATCACCGATTTCGACCGCAAGGACATCATTGTCCCGAACAAGACCTTCATCACCGGCCAGCTGATCAACTGGTCGCTGACCGACACCATTACCCGGGTCACGCTCAAGCTCGGCGTCGACTATGGCTCGGACCTCGACCTGGTGCGTTCGCTGCTGTTGCAGGCGGCCAACGACAACCCGCGCGTGCTCAAGGAGCCGGCGCCGATCGTGTACTTCCTGAACTTCGGTGAAAGCACCCTCGACCATGAGCTGCGCATGCACGTGCGCGACCTCGGCGACCGCAACCCGGTGCTCGACGAGATCAATCGCTACATCAACAAGGAATTCAAGAAACAGCACATCAACATCTCGTTCCGGCAGATGGAGGTGTACCTGAAGAACATGCAGGGTCAGGAATACAAGATGGTGCCGGTCGAAAGCATGGACAAGACGGTGCTGCCATTAGCGCCGAACGCTGAGCAGAAACCTGCCGGAGACCCGCGTTGAAAAGCCTCGACGAACTGCTGTTCGACAACCGCTTCGCCCGCCTGGGCGATGCGTTCTCCACCCATGTGCTGCCCGAGCCGATTGCCGAGCCGCGCCTGGTCGTGGCCAGCGAGGCCGCCCTGGCGCTGCTCGACCTCGACCCGCGCGAAGCGCAGTCGCCGCTGTTCGCCGAGCTGTTCAGCGGGCACAAGCTGTGGGCCGAGGCCGAACCGCGGGCGATGGTCTATTCCGGGCATCAGTTCGGCCACTACAACCCGCGCCTCGGCGATGGCCGTGGGCTGCTGCTGGGCGAGGTGTACACCGACGCCGGCGAACACTGGGACCTGCACCTGAAGGGCGCCGGGCAGACCCCGTATTCGCGCATGGGCGATGGCCGCGCCGTGCTGCGTTCGTCGATTCGCGAGTTCCTCGCCTCGGAAGCCTTGCCGGCGCTGGGCATCCCGAGCAGCCGGGCCTTGTGCGTGATCGGTTCCAGCACCCCGGTGTGGCGCGAAACCCAGGAGCACGCGGCGATGCTGCTGCGCCTGGCGCCGAGCCATATCCGCTATGGGCATTTCGAGTATTTCTATTACACCCGCCAGCCGGAACAGCAGCGGTTGCTGATCGAGCATGTGCTCAACCTGCACTTTGCCGAATGCCGCGAGGCAGCGGAGCCGTACCTGGCGATGTTCCGCAGCATCGTCGAGCGCAATGCCGAGCTCACCGCGCGCTGGCAGGCGTATGGCTTCTGCCATGGAGTGATGAACACCGACAACCTGTCGATCCTGGGTATTACCTTCGATTTCGGGCCGTATGCGTTTCTCGACGATTTCGATGCCAACTTCGTCTGCAACCACTCCGACAACCAGGGCCGCTACAGCTACAGCAACCAGGTGCCGATTGCGCACTGGAACCTCAGTGCACTGGCACAGGCATTGACCCCGTTCATCAGCGTCGCGGCGTTGCAGGAGGCGCTGGGGTTGTTCCTGCCGTTGTACGAGGCGCATTACCTGGACCTGATGCGCCGGCGCCTGGGCCTGACCGTGGCCGAGGATGCAGACAAGGCCTTGCTGGAACGGCTGTTGCAGCTGATGCAGCGCGGGGCGGTGGATTACACGCTGTTCTTCCGCCACCTGGGCGACCAGCCGGCGGAAGCGGCGTTGCGAGTGGTGCGTGAGGATTTCGTCGACCTCGCCGGGTTCGATCGCTGGGGCGAGGATTACCTGGCCCGGCTGGCGCGCGAACCGGGCAACGCCGAGGGCCGGCGTGCGCGCATGCATGCGGTGAACCCGCTGTATATCTTGCGCAACTACCTGGCGCAGCGGGCGATCGAAGCGGCCGAAGGCGGCGATTACGCAGAGGTACGGCGCCTGCACAAGGTGCTGACGCGGCCGTTCGACGAACAGCCGGGGATGCAAGCGTATGCCGAGCGGCCGCCGGAGTGGGGCAAGCACCTGGAGATCAGTTGTTCCTCGTAAGTGCTTGATTATGCGGTGCAGCCGCAAAACCTGAAATCTCGATTTACATAGGAGCCCCGCATGACCGACCCCCTGCTCATCCCCTGCCCGCATTGCAACGGCCTTAACCGCATCCCCGCCACGCGCCTGGGCGATCAGCCGAAATGCGGGCGCTGCAAAGCCAGCGTTCTGTCGCGCACGCCGTTCGAGCTGAAACAGGCCGACTACGCCAGCCAGATCAAAGGCGACCTGCCACTGTTGATCGACGTCTGGGCCGACTGGTGCGGCCCATGCAAGTCCTTTGCGCCGATCTTCGAACAGGCCGCACAGCAACTGGCCGGCCGCTGCCGCCTGGCCAAGCTCGACAGCGAAGCCAACCCGCACCTCGCCGGGCAACTGGGCATCCGCTCGATCCCGAGCCTGATCCTGTTCAAGAATGGTCGTGAAATCGCCCGCCAGAGCGGTGCATTCCCACTCCAGCAACTCCTGGAGTGGCTACGCAGCGCCGGGGTTTAAGCGCGCTCTTCGAGCAAGGCATGCAGTTCGACGAACTGCTGGGTCAGCTTGTGCCGTGGGTCCAGGTAGATCAGCGGCTGGCTGGCCTGGTGCGACTCGCGCATCTTCACCGAGCTGGCCAGGTACACCGGCAACACCGGCAAGCCCTCGGCCAGCAACTCGTCGAGCATCTGCTGCGGCAGGCTGGCACGCGCCTGGAACTGATTGACGACAATCCCCTCCACCTCCAAGCCCTCGTTGTGGTCGTCCTTCAGCTCCTCGATCTCGGCCATCAGCCCATACAGTGCCTGACGCGAGAAACTGTCACAGTCGAAGGGAATCAGTACGCGATCGGCAGCAATCAGCGCCGATACCGCATAGAAATTCAACGCCGGCGGCGTATCCAGGTAGATCCGGTCGTAGTCTTCAGCCAGCTCATCCAGCAGCTTTCGCAGCTTGTTGATCTTGTGCTTGGCCTCAAGCTTGGGTTGCAGGTCGGCCAGTTCCGCGGTGGCGGTGACCACATGCAGGTTGTCGAACGGGGTTTCGTAGATATCGACCTTGCTCTTCTTGGCAAACGGCCCGGACGACAGCGTCTGCTTGAAGAAGTCGGCAATGCCCATGGGAATGTCCTCGCCGGTCAGGCCGGTAAGGTACTGGGTCGAGTTGGCCTGGGCATCCAGGTCGATCAGCAGGGTCCGATAGCCTTCATTGGCACTCACCGCCGCCAGGTTGCAGGCAATGCTCGACTTGCCCACGCCACCTTTCTGATTGAACACCACGCGCCGCATGCAAAAACCTCCATGTGTCAGGGGGAAGGCCCGAGTATGTCGGCGCTGCGCCGGTTTAGCCAGCACCCGCTGGACCACGGGTGAAGGCTTTCGACCGAGGGTCGGCGGCGGCGGCCAAGGAAGCCGATGCCAACGCGCTGATCAGCTTCGCCAGCGACGACCTGGCGCACGTCGACTGACCTAGCCCGGCGGGTGCACCTCGCGCCCGCCCAGCAAGGCGACAAAGGCGTTGACCATCGCCGACGCAGTCGCCTTGCGCTGCACCAGCCACACGGCGGTCATCGCCTCGGCATCGAGCAGGGTGCGGTAGACCACGCCGTCGATACGCATGCGCTGGAACGACGCCGGTAGCACCGAGACCCCCAACCCCGCCGACACCAGGCCGATGATGGTCATCGCCTCCCCCGCCTCCTGGGCGAAGTGCGGGCTGAACCCGGCTGCCCGGGCCAGGCTCAGCAACTGTGCATGCAGGCCGCTGCCATAGCTGCGCGGAAAGAACACGAACGGTTCATGCGCCAGCGCCGCCAGGTGCAGGCCGGCTTCGCTGCCAGCAGCCAGCGGATGGCCGGCGTTGAGCACCGCCACCAGAGGTTCGCGCAGCAGCTCGGTGGCCAGCAGGCTGTCGGGCAGGGCCAGCGGCCGCATCAGGCCGACATCGATGGACTCGTCGAGCAGCGCGTCGGCGACGTCGCGGCTGCTCATTTCCTTGAGGTTCAGGTGCACCGCCGGAAAGCGCTGGCGGAAGGCGTAGATGGCCTTGGGAATGTTCGAGTTGAACGGTGCCGACGAGGTGAAGCCAACCTTCATCTCGCCCAGCTCGCCAAGCTGCGCACGGCGCGCGACATCGGCGGCCTTATCGACCTGGGCCAGCACCAGGCGGGCTTCCTCAAGGAACAGCCGGCCGGCTTCGCTGAGCGCCACGCGGCGGTTGGTGCGGTCGAACAGCCGCGCCCCCAGTTGCTGTTCCAGGGCCTGGATCTGCTGGCTCAGCGGCGGCTGGGAGATGCCCAGCAACTGCGCGGCGCGTCCGAAATGCAGCTCTTCGGCGACGGCGATGAAGTAGCGCAGGTGACGCAATTCCATGGCGGCTCCAATAGGTCGTAAAACCTCTTAAACAGGTCGAACAATATATTGGAAATGATCATTAGCCAGCTATATGCTTTTTTCACTGCCGGGTACGGCCGTAGCCCTTCCGAGGTTCCTGTGAAAACTGCTGTTGCGCCCCACGCCCACGACGTTCCCCCTGCTGCTGCCGATGTGGCTGCCGAGCCGTTCAGCGAACGCTGGATCGAGAAAGGCACCCCGGCGTTCATGCGTACGGTACTGGCACTGTTCTGCGGCGGCTTTGCCACCTTTGCCCTGCTGTACTGCGTGCAACCGATGATGCCGCTGCTGTCGACGGAGTTTTCCATCAATGCGGCACAAAGCAGCCTGGTGTTGTCGGTGTCGACCGCGATGCTGGCCATCGGCTTGTTGATTACCGGGCCGATTTCCGACCGCATCGGGCGCAAGCAGGTGATGGTTGCGGCGTTGTTCTGTGCCGCGTTGTGCACCTTGGCCAGTGCGCTGATGCCGACCTGGCAGGGGGTACTGGCGTTGCGCGCGCTGGTCGGCTTGTCGCTGAGCGGGCTAGCCGCAGTGGCGATGACCTACCTGAGCGAAGAGATTCATCCGCAGCACATCGGCCTGGCGATGGGCCTGTACATCGGCGGCAATGCGATTGGCGGGATGAGCGGGCGACTGATCAGCGGTGTGCTGATCGACTTTGTCAGCTGGCACACGGCGATGCTGGTGATTGGCGGCCTGGCACTGGTAGCGGCGGCGCTGTTCTGGCGGATCCTGCCGGAGTCGCGCAACTTCCGCGCCCGCCCGCTGAACCCGCGCAGCCTGCTCGAGGGCTTTACCCAGCACTTTCGCGATGCCGGGCTGCCGTGGCTGTTTCTGGAGGCGTTCGTGTTGATGGGGGCGTTCGTCACCCTGTTCAACTACATCGGCTATCGCCTGCTGGCGGCGCCGTACCAGATGAACCAGGCGCTGGTCGGGTTGCTGTCGGTGGTGTATCTGTCGGGCATCTACAGTTCGGCACAGATTGGCGCACTGGCGGACAAGCTGGGCCGGCGCAAGGTGTTCTGGGCAACGATTGTGCTGATGTTCGCTGGTTTGCTGCTGACCTTGTTCCAGCCGTTGCCGCTGGTGATTGTCGGCATGCTGGTGTTTACCTTCGGCTTCTTCGGTGCGCACTCGGTGGCCAGCAGCTGGATTGGCCGGCGCGCGAAAACCGCCAAGGGCCAGGCCTCGTCGTTGTACCTGTTCAGTTATTACGCGGGGTCGAGCGTGGCGGGGACGGCAGGCGGGGTGTTCTGGCATTACGCCGGGTGGAACGGCATCGGGGTGTTTATCGGTAGCTTGCTGGTGGTGGCCTTGCTGGTGGCGCTGAAGTTGAGTCGGTTGCCCGTTAAACAGTGAGGGCCTCATCGCGGGACGACTCGTCCCGCGATGCTTTCGATCAGTTGACGATCTCGACCAGATCCACATCGATCTCGCGGCTCATCAGGTTCTTTTCCACTTCACCGGTCAGCTTGACCTTGGTCTTCTCGTTGAATGCTACCGCCGGCAGATCTTCGTTATCGATCTCCACGGTAATGGTGCCGGTATTGTCCTTGAACTCGTACTTGTCGTCGTTGTTCAGCTGCTTGGTGACAAACCCGTGCAACACCACCGGGCTGTCATCGGCCGCGTCGTTGGCGGCGGCAACGGTGCTGATCGGCTGGGCGCCTGGCCCGGTATAACCGACGGCCAGGGCAGCCGTGCTGAACAGCGGGGCAAGCAGCAGAACGAGGTAACGGGCTTTCATGGTAAGGCTCCAGTGCAGTAGTTGATGGCGCTACGATAACCAGGCCAACTGAACTGAAGCTTAAATCAGCCCGCCGGCACCTCCAGCACCGCCTGCACACGCAACTGCCCGTCGATCCGCTCCAGGGTCAGGCTACTGAAGCGCCCGCCCTCGACCTCGCGCGCCTGCAACCAGCCCAGCAGGACCTGCGCCGGCCCCTGCACCGCCACCTGCAGCTGACCCTCGCCCAGTTCAAAGCCCAGCACCTTCAGCCCCGCCGCCCGCGCACTGGCGCTCAAGCGCGCCGGCGACCGTTCGACCTGCGCCGGCAAGCCCCCTGGTTGCGCCCCCAGCAGTGCCCCAGCCAGCACCAGCGCCCGCGCATGCGCCTGCTGCGCGCGCTCCAGCCGGCCCAGGCCAGGTTGCCAGAGTACCTGCCAGAGCAGCACGGCCAGCAGCGCCCCGGCCAACCCCAGACGCCATTGCTGGCTCATGCCTCGTCCTCCCACAGCAACTGCGCCTGCACGCCCTCGGCGCCCATGTTCGCCTGCACCAGCGCCAACTGCGGGCGGCCCTGGCGCAAGCGTTCCAGGTCAGCCAGGTCCTCGGCCAGCAGTTCCAGCCGCCAGCCACCGCTGGCCTGCAGCTCGACCCGCTCCAGACGCAGGTTTCCGGTCGCGACAATCGCCTCGCTGATCACCGCCAGGCGCTGCAGACGGGTGTCCGGTGCAGCCTGCTGCTGCAGGCTAGCAAGCTGCGCGAACAGATCGTCATGGCGCCGCACGCCCGGATAGAGCGCCTCGAAGCGCTTGTCGTTGAGCACCTGCAGGGCACCGAGACGGGCGTTGACGCCGGCCGTGCGCAGTTCGTTGAAGCCACAGGCCAGGGCCAGCAACAGCAACGCGGTCAACACCGGGGCCTGCCAGGCCAATACCTTGCGCCGTCGGCGCAGTGCCCCCTGCAGCAGGTCGATGGCACCTGTGCGGCGCGTCGGCAGCGGTGCCTCGGGCAGCCACTGCAACGCCGCCAGCGAGGGTTTGAGCAACTCGGCGTCAGCCGCACTCAAGGCCAATCGCGGCGCCTGCCCGCCCCCCAACAGCCAGCGCCCGGCCTGCCATACCGCACAGGGTGCTTCAGCGGCCAGCAGGTCGGCATCGGCATGCACCGCCAGCGCCGACAGGCCATGCCCGGCAAGCAGCGTCAGCACGGCGGCGAAACGCTCGCGGTCAACGCTCAGGACCGCCCGACGCCGGTCATCCAGCGCCGCGCCGAAGGCCAGGTGCAGCGTCTCCAGCGGCTGCGCCAACTGCTCTTCCAGGGCAAACCCGAGCGCCTGCCGCGACGGCCAGCGGCCGAGCGCCGGGCACAGGTCCCAGCCGAGCATTTCCTGCGGCAGCACCAACACCATGGGCACGGCGCCGAGCGCCTGAGCCGCCTCATGCAGTGGTGCGGCAAGCGGCGTCTGGCTGTCGCTGCGCCAGCGCCAGGTCGGCCAGTCGCTGCCGGGCGCCGCCAGGCCATCGGGGAGCAGGTAAAGCCAGTGTTCGCTCATAACAGGTGATGTTCCTCAAACGGTGACAAGGTGCGCCGGACGACTCGCAGCGTCGGCGAACCCTCCTCGCGCTGCACCTCGCTGTACAGATAGAGCCGCTGCTCGCCCAACTGCACCTCGATGGTCAGGCGAAACCAGTTGCTGGCAACCGCCAGCCCCTGGCCGCTGAGCAGCAATTGCTGCGCCTGGGCTTGCGCGGTGAAGGCCTGCACGCTGGGGAAGCCGTGCTCCGGACGTTGCTGTAACAATTGCCGGGCGGCGGCTTCGTCGATGCCTTCAAGCATCGCCAGCAACGGCGCGCCGACGGTGTTGACGTTCAGCCCCTGCGTTACCGGCAGCAATGCAACCCTCGGCTGCAAACGCTTGAGCAGCGCCCGGTCGACCCCGGGCAAGACCCGCAACTGGTCCAGGCTGAGCAGACGCAGGCCCTGCCATTGCTCGGGCGCCAGGGCATCGATGGCCAGCGCCTTACGCAGGTTCTGCCAGCGCCGCAGGGTCGGCTGGTCGAGTTGTCCCTGGCGCGCGAGGGTGCGCAGGTTGAAGCGCCCGGCCAGGTCTTCGATAGCGATCCGCACCCGCGCCGGGGCAAGCTCAAGTAGCTGCGGCTGGGCCCAGGCCTGGCCCGCATGGGTCAGCGTTTCGCGGCGGCGCAGCCGGCCCAGTGCATGGCGCTCGGCAGCCTCGGCCAGTTGCCGCAACTGCATGGCCCGCAGCTGCTGGCCAAGGCTGTCCAGCGCCAGTTGGTGGCTGCGCAGCAGCGCCGAGACACTCACCAGGACCAGCGCCAGCACCAGCAACACGGTAATCAGGGCCATGCCCCGCTGCCGCCTAGGCATCCTCGGGTGCCTCGACCAGGGCGATCACCCGCCGCAGCTCGCTGAAGTCGCCTACCGACAGCAGCAGCTCCAGCGCTTGTGCGGTCTCGCCAGGGGCTTTGGGCTGCCGCGCCTGCCAACCCTGCGCACCAAGGTGGAAGCGCCAGCGCAGTTGCCGCACGTTGTGCAACACCGCCTGTGGCCGCCCCTCATGGCGCTCCAGGACGCGGCTGTAGCGCCACAGCGTACCGTCCTCCAGCCAGTACTCAACCTGGCGCAACGCGCTGCGCGGCGCATCGGCCAGGTTGCGCTCGGCGGCCCGCAACCATTGCAGGCGCGCGCCGTCGTGAGTGAACAGCGCGCCACTGCTGCCCGGTACGAACAGACCATGACGCACATCCCGCTCGATCAGCGCCACGGCGCGCTGCACGCTGCGCAACTGGCCAGCATGGGCGCTGCTGGCCGCCTGTGCACGTAACAACAGATCGAACAGGCGCCAGCTGGCCAGCGCCAGCAGGGCGAACAACGCCAGGGCCAGCAACAGCTCAAGCAAGGTGAAACCCTGCTGCCCGCGCCTACTCATCCAGCGGCCCCTGGCGCCAACTCAGCGTGCGGTGCAGGGCCTGCTGCTGACGCAGTAAACCGACACTGACTTCGATTGCTTCCAGGCCCTCGCCCGCCGGCCCCAGGCTTGTTTCGCGGATCCACCAGTCACGGCCGTCCATGCGGACTTGAGCGGCGGGCAGTCCGGCGACCAGCGCCCGTTCGCTGAGGTAGTTGTCGGCGACCCAGGCCGCAACCAGACGATCGCGCAACTGGCCCTGACGACCGAGCACATGGCCGCTGGCCGAGGCGACGGTGGCCGCCAGCAGGGCGAACACGGCCAGGGCGATCAGCACTTCGAGCAGGGTGAAGCCCTGTTGCCTAGTCCTCACTGCGCGGATCGTCCAAACCGTTGCCGACGACCTGCGCAAGGGGCTTGCCGTCACGGTTCAGGCGCAACCTGAACTCGCTGATCTCGTCGCTGCTCGACAGCAGCACCTGCGGCTCGCGACAGCGCGCCGGCAACTGCACGCCCTGCCCCTGCACAGACAGCTGCAGCACGCTGGCAGCGAGCAGCGCAGCGCCCTGCGGCTGCCAGCTGGCTCCGCCCCAACGCATCAACTGAACGGCGGCCGGGGAGACGCAGAGGCCATACTCACGGCCTTCACTGAGCGCCAGCTGGCGCCCGTGCTGAAGCAGTTCGAGCATCCCGGCCGCCTCCTGACGCGCTTCCCGCGCCGGGTCGCGGGTGCCCACCAAGCCGGTCATGGACACCGCCAGCGCCATCAGCGCGAGCACGATCAACAGTTCGAGCAAGGTGAACCCCGCGCAAGCCCGACGCATGCTCAGAGCGCCCAGTTGCCGAGGTCGGCAGCCACCCCGTCGCCACCGGGCTGGGCATCGGCGCCCAACGACCCGAGGTCGAAGCCCTGCGTACTCTTCACCCCAGGGCTACGGTACTGATAGCGCGTGCCCCAAGGGTCGCTCGGCACGGCTTTGAGATAACCCTGGGCGCTCCAGTTGCGCGGCAGCGGTGCCACCTGCGGCCGACGCACCAGCGCTTCAAGGCCCTGGGCCGTGCTCGGGTAACGGCCATTGTCGAGGCGGTAGATTTCCAGCGCGGTGGCAATCGACTGGATGTCGGTCCGCGCTGCAGTGACCTTGGCCTGGTCGGGGCGGCCCATGAGGTTGGGCAGCACCAGGGCACCCAGGACCCCCAGAATGACCACCACGATCATGATCTCGATCAGGGTAAAGCCGCCCTGGCGGCGTTTGCGGGATCGGCAGGCAGGCATGTTCAGTTCACCAATTGGTTGAGGTTGAGGATCGGCATGAGAATGGCCAGGACGATGAACAGCACCACGGCGCCCATCAGCACCAGCATCAACGGCTCGAACAGGCTGACGGCCAGGGCGATCCGCGCGGCGAGGAGTTTTTCCTGCAGTTCGGCGGCGCGCCCGAGCATCCGTTCCAGTTCGCCGGCGCGCTCGGCGCTGGCAATCATGTGCAACATCAGCGGCGGCAAGGTGGCGCTGCGTTCCAGGCTGCGGGCCAGGCTGTCGCCTTCGCTGAGCGCCTGCACGGCGCCTTCCAGGCGTGCGCGCAGCGCCAGGTTGACGACCACTGCGGCGGCAATGCGCAGGGCGTCCACCAGCGGCACGCCGCTACTGAGCAAAATGGCCAGGGTCCGAATGGCCCGTGCCGCTTCGCTACCGCGCAGTACCGCGCCAACGACCGGCAGGCGCAATTGCACGGCGTGCCAGCGCAGGCGCCGCGCCGGCTCGCGCAACAGCAGTGTCAGCACCAGCAGGCTTGAGCCAACGGCCGCCAGGCACAGCAACCCGTAACGGCGGACCGCCTCGCTCAGGGCCATCAGCACCTGGGTCATGGCGGGCAGCGCCTGGTGGTTCTGCACGAACACCTGCACGACATCCGGCACCACATAGCCGAGCAGGAAGGCAACGATTGCCATGGACGCCAGCATCAGGATCAACGGGTAGACCATCGCCAGGCGGATCCGCTGACGTGCCAGCTGCTGGTTTTCGCTGTGCTCGGCGAGGTTCTCGAAGGCCAGGCCAAGGTGACCGGAGCGCTCCGCAGCGGCCACCGTCGCGCAATACAGCGGCGGGAACGCCCGCGGAAAGTGCCCCAGTGCCTTGGCCAGGGTGTGCCCCTCGGCGATCCGCTGGGCGACGTCGAGCATCAGTTGCCGCACCGGCCGCGCCTCGCTTTGCGCGGCCACTGCGTGCAGCGCCTCGGCCAGCGGCATGCAGGCCTGTAGCAGGGTCGCCAGTTGCCGGGTCAGCAAGACCCGTTGACTGACACTCAGCGACGCCGGGGTTATCCACCCGCCAGGGTTCAGTGCAAACGCCGGGCGCAGCGCCAGCACCTGCAAGCCGCGGGCGCGCAACAGTTGCCGGGCATGCCGGGCATCGCGGGCCGTCTGAACACCGCGGCTGCGTTTGCCCTCAGCCGTTTGTGCACGGTAATGAAAACGCGGCAGGCTCATTCGGCCACCGTCACACGCAGCAGCTCTTCAACGCTGGTGCGGCCCTGCCGCAGCACCTCCAGGCCGTTATGAAACAGGCTGCTGGAATGCTCGCGAGCCAGGCCCAGCAGCTCGGTCGGGGCCGCCTGGGCATGGATGGCCTGGGCCAGCGCCGCCGTCACCGGGAGCATCTCGTAGATCGCCTGCCGGCCGTTATAACCCTGCCGGCAGTGCGCGCAACCACGCGCCGCGAAGACCCGCGCCGGCGCCGCCGGGCCCAGGCGCCCGGCCAGCGCCGATGACACCTCGACCTCGACCCGGCAATGCGGGCAAAGCACCCGCACCAAACGCTGCGCCAGCACCCCGGCCAGCGAGGCGGCGAGCAGACTGCGGTCGACCCCCATGTCAACCAGCCGCGCCACCGCCCCCAGCGCACTGTTGGTGTGCAGCGTCGACAGCACCAGGTGCCCGGTCAGCGAGGCCTGCACGGCAATCTGCGCGGTTTCGCGGTCGCGGATCTCGCCGACCATGACCACATCCGGGTCCTGCCGCAGGATGGCCCGCAGCCCGCGGGCGAAGGTCATCTCGACCTTGGGGTTGACCTGGGTCTGGCCAATGCCCGGCAGGTGGTACTCGATCGGGTCCTCGACGGTGAGGATGTTTCGCGAGCTGTCATTGAGCAGGGACAGCGCGGTATACAACGTGGTGGTCTTGCCCGAACCGGTCGGCCCGGTAACCAGGAAGATGCCGTGGGGTTTGTGCAGCACCTGCTCGAATGGTGCCTGCACGCCTGCCGGCATGCCCAGCGCCGTCAGGTCCAGGCGCACCGCCTGGCGGTCGAGCAGGCGCATCACCACCCGTTCGCCATGGGCCGAAGGCAGCGTCGAAACCCGCACGTCGACCTCGTGGCCAGCCAGCCGCACGCTCAGCCGGCCATCCTGCGGCACGCGCTTTTCGGCAATATCCAGCTGCGCCATGACCTTGATCCGCGACACCAGCAACATTGCCAGTTCGCGGCGCGGTCGCAGCACTTCGCGCAGTACCCCGTCGATGCGCAGGCGTACGCAAAGGTCCTGCTCAAAGGTTTCCAGATGAATGTCCGACGCCCGCGCATGCACCGCCTCGCTGAGCAGCGCATTGAGCAGGCGGATGATCGGCGCGTCGTCCTGCTGGTCGAGCAGGTCGCAGGTTTGCGGCAGTTCCTCGGCCAGACGCGACAGATCGAGTTGCTCGTCCAGGCCCTGCACCACCGCCCCGGCCTGCTCCTGCCCAGCGCTGTAGCAGGCGGCCAGGCGCGCGGCAAAAGCGGCCTCGTCGACCTGCTGCAAGGGCCAGCGCGCACCGACCACCCGGCGGGCTTCGGCCAGCGCCGCGAGGCTGGCCGAGGCTCGCATCAGCAGTGCCGGCGGCACGGCCTGCAGGTCGAGCAGCAGCCCATGACGGCGGGCGAAGGCGAACGGCAGCAGCTCGCTCATCGCGCTGGTTCGCTGGCCGACGGCACGAACAGGCTAGCCGGATCGCTGTCGATCCAGCCCTCGGGGCTGCCCCGGCGAATCGCGTCGAATGCCTGACGGCTTTGCTGTCCCAGCGCCTCGGCGCTACGCAGCACGGTCGGGCGCAGGAACACCATCAGGTTGGTCTTGACCTTGGTGTCGCTGCGCCAACGGAACAGCCCGCCGACCCAGGGCAGACGGCCGAGCAGCGGTACCGCGCTTTCTTCGCTGCGCACGCTGTCCTTGATCAGCCCGCCGAGCACGATGATCTGCCCGTCGTCGGCAAGGATGGTGCTCTTGAGCGAACGCTTGTTGGTGATGATGTCCTCGCTTTCGAGGCCGGGAATGATCTCCGAACTCTCCTGCTGCACCTCCAGACGCAGGTTGCTGCCTTCATTGATATGCGGCTTGATCTTCAGGCTGATACCGATGTCTCTGCGTTCGACGGTGGTAAACGGATTGTCCGCACCACCCCCCGAGGTGGTGTAGGAGCCGGTACGGAACGGTACGTTCTGCCCGACCAGGATCTCCGCCTCCTGGTTGTCCAGGGTCAGCAGGCTGGGGGTCGACAGCAGGTTGTTGCGCGTATTGTTGGCCAGCGCCGAAACCAGCGCGACAAAGCGGTCGGAACCCAGCGCCACGGCGGCACCGTTCCCGCCCCGACCGGCGGCGCCGGCGAGGAATTCGGGCAGCGCCAGGTCGGTGCCCGGGAAGTTGATCACCCCGAGCACGTCGCCACGGTTGATTCCCCACTGCACGCCGAGGGCTTCGTTGATGTCACCACTGACCTCGACGATCGCCGCCTGGATCAGCACCTGCGCCCGTGGCTTGTCGAGCTGCCCGACGATCTGTTCCATTGCCCGCAGGCGTTCCGGCTGGGCGACCAGCACAAGCGCGTTCTGACTCTCGTCGGCTTCGACCTTCGGCTTGCTGTCGCCGCCGGCCTTGCGGCTGTCGCCGGCCTGGTCGGGCTCATCGAGGCGCTTGCCGACCTCGCCCATGACCTTGGCCAGGTGCCCGGCATCGGCATGGTTCAGGCGCATCACCCGCCAGTTGCGCGCACTCGGCGCGGTCGGCGTATCGAACGAGCGCACCAGGCGCTCCAGGCGCGCGCGGACCTTGGCCGGGCCGAGGATCAGCACGCGGTTACCGGCCGGGTCGGCAAGCACCTTGTGCCCGGCATCCGCACGCCCGATGGCCGCCTCGACCAGCGGCACCAGTGCCTCGGCCTGGGCGTGGCGCAGGCTGACCAGGCTGTGATTGTGCTGCTCGCCGGCATCGAGCTGGTCGATCAGCTCGGCCAGGCGTCCGAGGTTGGCCACCGAGTCGGTGATCACCAGGGCATTGGCCGAGGCCGAGGGGCCGATGTAGCCATTGGCCGACACCAGTGGGCGCAGCAGCGCGGCGAGGTCGGCCGCGACACTGCTGCCTAGCTCGAACACCTGGGTGTCAAAGGCATCGGGGAGGTCGTAGACCTGCCGGTTGGCCCAGGTCTTGGCCTCATTGGCCGGCACCACGAGCAGGCGCTCACCGTCGTTCACCGCAGCGAAACCCTGTGCGTTAAGCACCGAGTAGAACAACCGGCGCACGCCCTCGCGGTCCAGTTGCTCGGCCGACAGCACGCTGATCTTGCCCTTCACACGCGGGTCGAGAATGATCGTTTGTTCAAGTATCTGCCCGACCTCACGAACCACTTCGCGCACATCGGCATCGTTCAGGGCCAGTTGCCAGCGCTGTTCTTCGGCCATCGCCGCAGTGATCGCAAGGCAGCACAGCGCGAGCGCCAGGCGCAGCCGGTTGGGAATACGGTTCATGAGCGGTTTCCACGGGTAGGGATCAACAGGGACGGGGTAATGGCCAGCGAGACGCGCTGTTCGTGACCGCGCTGCCAGAGCAGCGCCTGCCGTGCCTCGATACGGCGCACGACGCTGCCATCCGGCAAACGCTCGCCAACCCGGTAGAAACGCGCCTTGCCGGTGGCACCGATCAGCACGCGGGAGTCGCCCTCGCTGCCGAGGATCACCGCTTGCAGCGTCAACTGTTCGGCCGTGGCCAAGGCGCCGACGCTGGCCGAGGCGGCGAAGGCCAGCGCAATGGTGCCGGCATCGAAGGGCCGCGCCGGGGTCGCCACGGCGCTAGCTGGCAGCACCGGTTGCCGCTGATCGAGCTGGCGACGGTGGTCGAACTCGTCCCAGCCCATCCAGGCAGTGGCACACAGCACGACGCCGAGCCACGGCAACAGGCGCCGTGCGTTCACCGGAACACCGACATGCGTTTGAGCACTGGGCGGCCGGCCAGGGTATGCAGCAGCACGGCCCCGGCATGCAGCGCGACCAGCAAGGACAACACCACGCAGGCGCCGATATGCAAGCTACCCAGCCCGGCGCTTAACGGGCCGATGTCGAGCGGGGCCGGGAACTGCACCCAGCCAAAGACGTCGATCGGCTGCCTCATCATCAGCACACCGGTCAGCAGTACCAGCGCAGTGACGCCATACAGCAGAGCGTGGACGAGCTCGGCGAGCAGCGCCTGAGTGGCGTTGCCGGTGGCCAGTTTGTTCACCGGCCGGATCAGCCGCAGGACGCAGCGCAGCACAAAAAAGGGAATGAATACGGTTGTCAGGGCAACGTTGAAACGGGCCAGTTGTTCGTTGCGACCCAATACGTCCAGCCCCAGCAGGAAGCCACTGGCCAGCGTCCAGATGATGACCACCGCAGATAGCCAGTGCAGCACGATCTGGGCGGCACTGTAAGCCCGGGTATTCATGGGGGTGTCTCTTCAGAAAGTCAGGGAGAAACCAGCCCACGGGGGGGGCTGGTTTGTAAGCGTTGTCGCGACGCTGTCAGCGCTCGATCCAGGCCGTGCGCCAATCCGAACCAACGCCCGGCTCGAAGCCGTTGGCCGTTGGCGAGTACTGACGGCAGAAGCCTTCGTACGGGAATGGCTGGCACTCATAGACCTTGCCGTTTTTGACCTGTAGCACGCGCGTGCCGGCACGGTACTGGCCAATCTCTTCCGGGAAGCTGAAGTCGTAACCGCCGCTGTCGGCGGCGCTCAGCTGCACTTCCCGCTCGTCCTGCAGCACCGTGCGGCCCTGCTTGCTGGTACCGATCAGCTTGAGCAGGTGTTTACCGGCAGTGCCTTGCACGTTCAGCTGCAACGAGGTCGTGCCGGCATCCACGGCCTGCCCGGTGGTACCGACCTGCTTGTGTTCGCTGTCATACAGCGATGCGCGAACATCCAGCTGCTGGCTGGCAAGCACCTGGAAGTCCAGCGTGGCCTTGCCTTCGCTGAGTGGGTAATCGGGCTTGAGACCCTGGATCTGCAGGTAGGCTTCGTCGATCGGCTTGAGGTCGTAGGCCAGCTCGAAGCTGCTGATGCCGGAGGCCGGCTTGGCGAACAGGGTGTTGCTGCCCAGGTTGGGCATGATCTCGCCCTGGCTGTCACGCAGCCCGGCCTTGACCTGGGTCTGGGTCAGGTTGATCTGCTTGGCCAGCGCATAGGACCAGTTGGCCGGTTGCCCTTGCTCGGCCGAGGCGATCTTCAGCGTGGTGCTGAACCCTGGGTTTTCCACACCCGCGACGAACGCCCGAGCAGTGACCTGATCGCCGATGCTCAGTTCGCGCTGCGGCTGCACCCGCCCGACTTCGTCCCATTGTGGGCCAGGCTCTTCACCGCCATCGCCGATGGTCACATCGACGACGTTGTAGAACGCATTGGCGGTGTTGTCGACGGTCCAGATCGCATAGATCACATGGTCGCCACGGCGGTCGGCCGGCAGTTGGCAGTGGTGCAGTTCCTTGCCTGGGCCGCTGCTGCCCTCGGGTTTGTCGAACGGCGGCGTGGCGTTCCACTGCACGGTGCAGAACGGGCCCGGGTCGAACGCGGCACGGGTCAGCGGCAGGTTGGGGTTCCAGTCGCTGCGGGTGATGAAGTATTCCCAGCGCGTGGTGTTGTGACCGGCAGCGTAGTGCCAGCCGAAATCGATAGCACCCGACGCCACCTTGGTCTTGTACCAGCGGTTGGCGGCCTGCACGTCAAGCTGGGCAAAGGCATTGTTGCCACCGCTGGCAAGCTTGCCATCCGCCGGGCCGGCCGCCGGGAAACCCTTGACGGTTTCGCCGACGCTTTGCGGCTCATATTGCGCCGCGCCGCAATCGGCGCTGAGGTTCAGGCCCTTGGCGCAGGCGTAGGCACGCGAAGGTGGATTGGCCATGTAGCCATGGGCGGCAGCCACCGAGGAGTAAACAGACGAGAGCATGAAGACGGCGCAGGACAGCCCGCCCAGCACAGAGAGACCGACTTTTTTTGTTTCCATTTTTATTACGCTTCCTGAGGTCAAAGTCTTACAACTAGAAGATGCGCAAGATTATGGAAACTCTCTAAATGGCGAAGTCGGACCATTCTCCATATGGCGTAGGAACTTTCTCTAATATTGCCAGCAGGAACCGACACACCCCTGCAGAAAACAAAAAGCCCGGCATATGCCGGGCTTTTTGAAACGACTGGATACGTTTAACCGTGGTACTGCGCCGACAACTCGTGCACGGCATTGATGAACGCGCCGGCATGCGCAGGGTCGACCTCCGGGGTAATCCCGTGGCCGAGGTTGAACACATGCCCGGACCCCTTGCCATAACTGGCAAGGATGCGCCCGACTTCGGCGCGAATCGCTTCCGGTTTGGCGTAGAGCACGGTCGGGTCCATGTTGCCCTGCAGCGCCACTTTGTGGCCAACGCGCTGACGCGCCTCGCCGATATCGCAGGTCCAGTCCAGGCCCAGCGCGTCGGCACCGGCATCGGCGATGCTTTCCAGCCACAGGCCGCCGTTCTTGGTGAAGAGGATCACCGGCACCTTGCGCCCTTCGTGCTCGCGAATCAGGCCACTGACGATCTTGCGCATGTAGGCCAGGGAGAACTCCTGATAGGCCGCCGCCGACAGGTTGCCACCCCAGGTGTCGAAGATCTGCACCGCTTGCGCACCGGCCAGGATCTGCCCGTTGAGGTAGCTGATCACCGACTGCGCCAGCTTGTCGAGCAGCAGGTGCATGGCCTGCGGATTGTCATAGAGCATGGCCTTGGTTTTGCGGAAGTCTTTCGACGAGCCGCCTTCGACCATGTAGGTGGCCAGGGTCCACGGGCTACCCGAGAAACCGATCAGCGGCACCCGGCCGTTCAGTTCACGGCGGATGGTGCTGACCGCGTCCATCACGTAGCCGAGGTCTTTCTGCGGATCGGGAATCGGCAGCGCCTCGATGTCGGCCAGGGTGCTGACGACCTTCTTGAAACGCGGGCCTTCGCCGGTTTCGAAGTACAGGCCCTGGCCCATGGCGTCGGGGATGGTGAGGATGTCGGAGAAGAGGATCGCGGCGTCCAGCGGGTAACGGTCCAGCGGCTGCAGGGTGACTTCGCAGGCGAACTGCGGGTTCATGCACAGGCTCATGAAGTCACCGGCCTTGGCACGGCTGGCGCGGTATTCCGGCAGGTAGCGGCCGGCTTGGCGCATCATCCAGACAGGCGTGACGTCTACGGGTTGCTTGAGCAGTGCACGCAGGAAACGATCGTTCTTCAGGGCAGTCATGTCGGCATCCGGAAAAAAAGTGCGGGCATTTTCTCAGACACCAACAGAAAAGGCACGGTTAGAACCGTGCCTTTTGTCTATTGGGATGAGGTGGATCAATAGATTTTGCTAAACACAGGTTCCAAGGAGCGAGCTCATCCCACGATGCTTTTTCAGACGCCCAGGTAATCCAGAATCCCCTCGGCCGCATTACGCCCCTCGAAGATTGCCGTCACCACCAGGTCGGACCCGCGCACCATGTCGCCACCGGCGAAGATCTTCGGGTTGCTGGTCTGGTGCTTGTAGGCACCCTGCTCCGGCGCCACTACACGGCCCTGGCTGTCGGTCTGGATGCTGAACTGCTCGAACCACGGCGCCGGGCTCGGGCGGAAACCGAAGGCGATCACCACGGCGTCGGCCGGGATGATTTCCTCGGAACCGGGAATCGGCTCGGGGCTGCGCCGGCCACGGGCATCCGGCTCGCCGAGACGGGTCTCGACCACCTTCACGCCTTCGACCTTGTCCTCGCCGACAATCGCAATCGGCTGGCGGTTGTAGAGGAACTTGACCCCTTCTTCCTTGGCGTTCTTCACCTCTTTGCGCGAGCCCGGCATGTTCGCCTCGTCGCGCCGATAAGCACAGGTCACCGCTTTGGCGCCCTGGCGAATCGAGGTGCGGTTGCAGTCCATCGCGGTGTCGCCACCGCCGAGCACCACGACCTTCTTGCCTTTCATGTCGACGAAGTCTTCCGGCGACTTTTCAAAGCCCAGGTTACGGTTGACGTTGGCTACCAGGAAGTCCAGCGCATCATGCACGCCCGGCAGGTCTTCGCCCGGGAAACCGCCCTTCATGTAGGTGTAGGTGCCCATGCCCATGAACACTGCATCGAACTCTTCGAGCAGCTGTTCCATGCTGATGTCCTTGCCCACCTCGGTGTTCAGGCGGAACTCGATGCCCATGCCGCTGAAGACTTCGCGGCGATTGCTCAGCACGGTCTTTTCCAGCTTGAACTCGGGGATACCGAAGGTCAGCAGGCCACCAATTTCCGGGTTGCGGTCGAACACCACCGGGGTGACCCCGCCACGCACCAGCACGTCGGCACAGCCCAGGCCGGCCGGGCCGGCACCGATGATCGCGACACGCTTGCCGGTCGGCTTGACCTTGGACATGTCCGGGCGCCAGCCCATGGCGAAGGCGGTGTCGGTGATGTACTTCTCCACCGAACCGATGGTGACCGCGCCAAAGCCGTCGTTGAGGGTGCAGGCACCCTCGCACAGGCGGTCCTGCGGGCACACCCGGCCGCAGACTTCCGGCAGGGTGTTGGTCTGGTGCGACAGTTCCGCCGCCGCCAGGATGTTGCCCTCGGACACCAGCTTCAACCAGTTCGGAATGAAGTTGTGCACCGGGCACTTCCATTCGCAGTACGGGTTGCCGCAGCCCAGGCAGCGGTGGGCCTGCTCGGCCGACTGCTGGGGCTTGAACGGTTCGTAGATCTCGACGAACTCTTTTTTACGTTGGCGCAACAGCTTCTTTTTCGGATCCTTGCGACCGACCTCGATGAACTGGAAGTCATTACTCAGACGTTCAGCCATGTTCAAAACCTCTTAGCAGCAGCTTCAAGCGGCAAGCCTGAAGCTGCAAGAATCTTTACGCCCGCTCAATCTGCACCACTTGCAGCTTGAAGCTTGCAGCGGCTTATTGCGGGTTGGCACGGGTGCTGGACAGCAGGTTCTTCAGGCTCGCCGCCTTCGGCTTCACCAGCCAGAAGCGACGCACGTAATCGTCCAGGTTTTCCCAGAGCTCACGGCCCCACTCGCTGCCGGTTTCCTCGACGTATTCGCCGAGGACGCGGGACAGATGGCTGCGATAAGCCTCCATCGCCTCGCCGCTGATGCGCTGGATTTCCACCAGTTCGTGGTTGACCTTGTCAACAAAGCTGTTGTCCTGGTCGAGCACGTAGGCGAAACCACCGGTCATCCCGGAGCCGAAGTTGTAACCGGTCTTGCCCAGAACGCAGACAAAGCCGCCGGTCATGTATTCACAGCAGTGGTCGCCGGTGCCTTCGACAATGGCGTGGGCACCGGAGTTGCGCACGGCGAAGCGTTCGCCGGCCGTACCGGCAGCAAACAGCTTGCCGCCCGTGGCGCCATACAGACAGGTGTTGCCGACGATGGCGCTGTGCTGAGTCGCGAACGGGCTGCCCGCAGGCGGCACGATCACCAGCTTGCCACCGGTCATGCCTTTACCGACGTAGTCGTTGGCATCACCTTCGAGGTACATGTTCAGGCCGCCAGCGTTCCACACGCCAAAGCTCTGCCCGGCCGTGCCCTTGAAGCGGAAGGTCAGTGGCGCCTTGGCCATGCCCTGGTTGCCGTGCAGGCGGGCGATTTCGCCGGAGATCCGCGCGCCGATGGAGCGGTCGCAGTTGCAGATATCCAGTTCGAATTCACCGCCGGCCAGGTCGCGGATCGCCGGCAGGGCCATCTGCACCATCTTCTCGGCCAGCACGCCCTTGTCGAACGGCGGGTTACGGTCGACTTCACAGAACTGCGGCTTGTCGGCCGGCACGTGCGGGCTGCCGAGCAACGGGCTGAGGTCGAGGTGTTTCTGCTTCTCGGTTTCGCCCGGGAGCATTTCCAGCAGGTCGGTACGCCCGATCAGCTCGCCGAGGCTGCGCACCCCAAGCTTGGCCAGCCATTCGCGGGTTTCTTCGGCGACGTAGGTGAAGAAATTCACCACCATGTCGACGGTGCCGATGTAGTGATCCTTGCGCAGCTTGTCGTTCTGCGTGGCGACGCCAGTGGCGCAGTTGTTCAGGTGACAGATACGCAGGTATTTGCAGCCCAGGGCGATCATCGGTGCGGTGCCGAAGCCGAAGCTTTCGGCGCCGAGGATGGCGGCCTTGATCACGTCGAGGCCGGTTTTCAGGCCGCCGTCGGTCTGCACCCGCACCTTGCCGCGCAGGTCGTTGCCGCGCAGGGTCTGGTGGGTCTCGGCCAGGCCCAGTTCCCACGGGGCGCCAGCGTACTTGATCGAGGTCAGCGGCGAAGCGCCAGTGCCACCGTCGTAACCGGAAATGGTGATCAGGTCGGCGTAGGCCTTGGCCACACCGGCGGCAATGGTGCCCACGCCGGCTTCGGCGACCAGCTTGACCGACACCAGTGCCTGCGGGTTGACCTGCTTGAGGTCGAAGATCAGTTGCGACAGGTCTTCGATCGAGTAGATGTCATGGTGCGGCGGTGGCGAGATCAAGGTCACGCCCGGCACCGCGTAGCGCAGCTTGGCGATCAGGCCGTTGACCTTGCCGCCGGGCAGCTGGCCACCCTCGCCCGGTTTGGCACCCTGGGCCACCTTGATCTGCAGCACTTCGGCGTTCACCAGGTACTCGGGTGTGACCCCGAAGCGGCCGGTGGCGACCTGCTTGATCTTCGAGCTTTTGATCGTGCCGTAGCGGGCCGGGTCTTCGCCGCCCTCACCGGAGTTGGAACGCGCGCCCAGGCGGTTCATCGCTTCGGCCAGCGCTTCGTGGGCTTCCGGCGACAGCGCACCGAGGGAGATCCCGGCCGAGTCGAAGCGCTTGAGGATCGCTTCCAGCGGCTCGACGTCGCTCAACGCCAGCGGCTGTTCGGCGACCTTGACCTGCAACAGGTCGCGGATCATCGACACCGGACGCTTATCGACCAGCGCGGTGTACTCCTTGAACTTGGCGTAGTCGCCCTGCTGCACGGCGGCTTGCAGGGTGTTGACCACATCCGGGTTATAGGCATGGTATTCGCCCCCGTGGACGAACTTCAGCAGGCCGCCCTGCTGGATCGGCTTGCGCGGGCTCCAGGCTTCAGCGGCGAGCAGCTTCTGCTCGTTCTCGATGTCGACGAAACGCGCACCCTTGAGGCGGCTGGCGACACCCTTGAAGCTCAAGGCAACCACTTCTTCCGACAGGCCGACCGCTTCGAACAGCTGGGCGCCACGGTAGGAACCGACGGTCGAGATGCCCATCTTCGAGAGGATCTTCAACAGGCCCTTGGAGATGCCCTTGCGGTAGTACTTGAAGACTTCGTCCAGGTCGCCCAGCACTTCGCCGGTGCGGATCAGGTCGGCCAGCACTTCATAGGCCAGGTACGGGTAGACCGCCGAGGCACCGAAGCCGATCAGCACGGCAAAGTGATGCGGGTCGCGGGCGGTGGCGGTCTCGACCAGGATGTTGCTGTCGCAACGCAGGCCCAGGTCGGTGAGGCGGTGATGCACCGCGCCCACCGCCAGCGAGGCGTGCGCCGGCAGTTTGCCCGGCGCAATATGGCGGTCGCTGAGCACCAGCTGGGTCTTGCCGGCACGGACAGCCTCTTCGGCCTGGTCGGCAATATTGCGGATGGCCGCTTCCAGGCCGATGCTCTCGTCGTAGTTGAGGTCGATCAGCTGACGCTCGAAACCCGGACGGTCGAGGTTCATCAGCGAGCGCCATTTGGCCGGCGAGATCACCGGCGAGCTGAGGATCACCCGCGAGGCGTGCTCGGGGGATTCCTGGAAGATGTTGCGCTCGGCACCGAGGCAGATCTCCAGCGACATGACGATGGCTTCACGCAGCGGGTCGATCGGCGGGTTGGTAACCTGGGCGAACTGCTGACGGAAGTAGTCGTAGGTCGAGCGCACGCGCTGCGACAGGATTGCCATCGGCGTGTCGTCGCCCATCGAGCCGACCGCTTCCTGGCCCTGCTCGCCGAGCGGACGCAGCACCTGGTCGCGCTCCTCGAAGGTGACCTGGAACATCTTCATGTATTGCTTGAGCTGATCGGTGTCGTAGCTCGCGGCGCCCTGGTCGTCGCTCAGGTCGGCCTGAATGCGCAGGGCATTCTGGCGCAGCCAGCGCTTGTACGGGTGGCGCGACTTGAGGCGGTTGTCGATGGCGTCGGTGTCGAGGATCTGCCCGGTTTCGGTGTCCACGGCAAAGATCTGCCCCGGGCCCACGCGGCCCTTGGCAATGACGTCTTCCGGCTTGTAGTTCCACACGCCGATTTCCGAGGCGAGGGTGATGTAGCCGTTCTTGGTGGTCACCCAGCGCGCCGGGCGCAGGCCGTTGCGGTCGAGCAGGCACACCGCGTGGCGACCTTCGGTCAATACCACGCCGGCCGGGCCGTCCCAGGCTTCCATGTGCATGGAGTTGTATTCGTAGAACGCGCGCAGGTCGGCGTCCATGGTTTCGACGTTCTGCCACGCTGGCGGAATGATCATGCGCACGCCGCGGAACAGGTCGATGCCGCCGGTCACCATCAGTTCGAGCATGTTGTCCATGCTGGAGGAGTCGGAGCCGACGCGATTGACCAGCGGGCCGAGCTCTTCGAGGTCGGGGATCAGTTCGTTGGCGAACTTGGTCCGCCGCGCCTGGGCCCAGTTGCGGTTACCGGTAATGGTGTTGATCTCGCCGTTGTGGGCGAGAAAGCGGAACGGCTGCGCCAGCGGCCATTTCGGCAGGGTGTTGGTGGAGAAGCGCTGGTGGAACACGCAGATCGCGGTTTGCAGGCGCTGATCACCCAGGTCTGGATAAAACGCGGCGAGGTCCGCCGGCATCATCAGGCCTTTGTAGATGATGGTCTTGTGCGAAAAGCTGCAGATGTAGTGGTCGGTGTCGGCGGCGTTGGCCACCGAGGAGCGACGCCGGGCACTGAACAGCTTGATCGCGAACGCCTGATCGCTGAGGCCTTCGCCACCGACGAACACCTGCTCGATCTGCGGCAGGCGCTCCAGGGCCAGGCGGCCGAGGACGCTGGTGTCGATCGGCACCTTGCGCCAGCCTACCAGTTGCAGGCCCGCGGCGAGGATCTCGCGGTTCATGTTGTCGCGCGCCGCTTCGGCTTTGGCGTTGTCCTGATTGAAGAACACCATGCCGACCGCGTACTGCTTCGGTAGCTCGCTACCGAACTGCTCGCGGGCAACCGCACGCAGGAACTGATCGGGCTTCTGCATCAGCAGACCGCAACCGTCGCCGGTTTTGCCGTCGGCGTTGATCCCACCGCGGTGGGTCATGCAGGTCAGGGCCTCGATGGCCGTTGTCAGAAGGTGGTGGCTGGGTTCGCCCGTCATATGGGCGATCAGGCCGAAACCACAGTTATCCTTGAATTCTTCGGGATGGTACAGACCTGTTTTCATAGACACTTTCTCACCAGGTTCGCCTCTCACCAAGGCAAATCTCTTTTTAGTACAACCACTTACCATCCACGCCGAACGAATGCCAGCTTTGCGGGGTAAAAGTGAAGCCAGAACATGGAGCAATTGCGGCACAGTGTTGCACAGCGACAGTGACGCTCACAAATTTACTGACGAATCAGTGAAAATTCATGTCGCATTTTTGAATGTTTTTAAACCATGCACCGTGGTAACGGCTTCGGCTTGAGTCTGAAGCGTTTCAGCCTGAACTGCAATATGGCTTGTGGCCGGCAGTCTGGGACAGAAAAGCCTGCCGCGTAATGACGCAGCAGGCTTGACCGGGATTCAGGAGTCGCTCAGCAGGTGGCGGGGGTAGTGCCACCAGGCTATTTTCAGCGGGTTGCGGCCAGTTCTTGTTGGACGCTGGCAACGCTACGTGGCCAAGGTTTACCAGCCTGGACCTTGGCTGGCAAGGCCTTGATTGCAGCAAGGGCTGCATCACGGCTGGAGAAGCTGCCATAGGTGATCACGTACAGCGGCTTGCCCTGGAGGTTTTTCTTGAAGTAGCGATAGTCGCCACCCTGGGCTTTGACGTAGGCCTGGGCAGTGGCTTCAGAGCTGGTGCCCAGAATCTGTACCACGTAGTTACCTGGCGCCTGACCGGCGTACCAGCCACCGCCGGCGGCACCGGCTGCGGGCTTGGCCGCGGGCTTTTCGGCCGGCTTTGTGGCCGGTTTGACTGCAGGCGCTGCGGTTGCAACTTGTGTCGGTGCAGGCTTGGCTGCAGGTGCAACCGGCTTGCTCGCTACAGGTTGCGACACAGGTGCAACCGGCTGCGCCGGCACGCTGGCTACAGGCTGGGCCGGGGTCGGCGCAGGGCCGGCCTCGACGCCTGACGGCGGTGCAATGGTGGTGACGGTTGGCGGCTGCAACGCAGTATTGGCGGCAGGGGCAGTTTCTTCACCTTCGCCCATGCCGGCGGCTTCGGCCAGCGGGCCGCGCATGACCGGCTGCGACTGGCCAACCAGCGGCAACGGCATCGGCTGCGAGGAACCAGCGAACTCGATGGACGGGCCACCGTTGTTGGGCTGGGCAGTGCCCGGCTGCCCCTGCCCCAGCGGCAATTGCGCCTGCTCGGCCGGCGCGGTGCCGGGCGCCTGATCGCCTTTCTTCGGCATCAGCACGGCGGCCGCGACGGCGACTACTACCACAGCAGACAGCGCCAGCACGTGTTTCTTCGGCATATTGAACCCCATTGATGGTCGCTTCACCGTGGTACGGCTGGCGATCATGGCTTCGATCATGGTGTCTCGGGCGACCTGGTTGATTGCACCCGGCCAGCCATCAGAGTGTTGGTGGATATCGGCGATCTGCTCGCTGGTGAACACCTCCAGCCCGCGCCCCGCACCTTCCAGACGTTGCTCCAGGTACTCCCGGGTTTCGTCTTCGCTGTAAGGCTGCAGCTCGATGACATGGAAGCGCTCCTGATCGGCCTCGAACTCGTCGAGACTGGCGATCAGCGATGGCTCGCCGAACAGGAACACGTGCGGACGCCCTTCCGGGGTGCCCGTCGCCAGTTCCAGCAAGGCTTGGAGTGCCGACTCGCCCAGTTGTTCCGCGTCGTCCACCAGCAAGTAGACTTCCTGCCCGGTGAGCGCCAGCTGAACCACCTGGGCAAGGATTTCCGGCACTTGTGCCGTGGCCACGTTCAGCGACTGGGCAACCTGCGCCAGCAGGCCCGCAGCATCGCTGGCGCCGCGCGCGGAAACCACCACGCTCTGCACCGATTGCTTGTTGGTGCTGGCCACCAGGGCCTGGCGCAGCAGGGTCTTGCCGCTGCCTTGCGGCCCGGTGACCACCAGCAGCAACTGGCTGTAACGCGCCAGGTGATGCAACTGGCCAAGTACCGGCTTGCGCTGGGCAGGAAAGAACTTGAAGCCAGGCACCCGCGCGGCGAAGGGGTCATGGTTCAACTGGTAATGGCCGAGGAAGGCCTCGTCGGCATGCAAACTGGTCATTGAACTTTCATCAACCTCAAAGCTGGGCCACGATTGCGCGGTAATCCGCCGCCAGCGTGGCCTGAAGAATCTCTTGCGGGTAGTCGTCGGTAACCACGGCTTCGCCCATGTGGCGCAGCAGAACCAGGCGCAAACGACCGTCGAGTACTTTCTTGTCCACCGACATGTGTTCCATGAACTGCGCCGGGGTCATTTCCTGAGGCGGCAGCACCGGCAGGCCGGCGCGCTGGAACAGGCGGATACCGCGGTCGCGCTCGTCCGGGCTGATCCAGCCCAGACGCATCGACATTTCCAGCGCCATCACCGTGCCAGCCGCGACCGCTTCACCATGTAGCCACACACCATAGCCCATGTGCGTCTCGATGGCGTGGCCGAAGGTATGCCCGAGGTTCAGGGTGGCACGCACGCCGGACTCGCGCTCGTCGGCACCGACCACCGCCGCCTTGGCCGCGCAGGAACGCTGGATGGCTTCGGTGAGGGCGGCCTGGTCGAGGTTACGCAGGGCCTCGACATTGGCTTCGAGCCAGGTCAGGAACGGTTTGTCGCAGATCAGCCCGTACTTGATCACTTCCGCCAGGCCCGCCGACAGCTCGCGCGAAGGCAAGGTGTTCAGGCTCGCGGTGTCGATCAGCACGGCGTTCGGTTGGTAGAACGCGCCCACCATGTTCTTGCCCAGCGGGTGGTTGATGCCGGTTTTACCGCCCACCGAGGAGTCGACCTGCGACAGCAGGGTGGTCGGCACCTGGATGAAGTCCACGCCGCGCTGATAGCAGGCGGCAGCGAAGCCGGCCATGTCGCCGATCACCCCGCCGCCCAGCGCCACCACGGTGGCACGACGATCGAGACGGGCACCGAGCATGGCGTCGAAAATCAGTTGCAGGGTTTCCCAGTTCTTGTGCGCTTCACCGTCCGGCAGCACCACCGGCAACACCGAGTAGGCCCCCAGGGTACGGCTCAGGCGTTCCAGATAGAGGGGCGCGACAGTCTCGTTGGAGACGATAGCCACCTGCCGGCCAGCAATATGCGGCGCTAGCAGTTCCGGCTTGTCGAGCAAGCCTTCACCGATGTAGATCGGGTAGCTTCGTTCGCCCAGTTCGACCTTAAGTGTCTGCATGTTTCCCCACAAAGAACAAAGGCGCAGCGACGACGACTCGCGCTGCGTGATATCGAGGTGCCCTGCCACGGCATAACGGATCGCCGAGGATAATCATGCGTCAGCGGGGCGGCAACTTCTGCAAGCGCTCGAGAATATCCAGCACCACCATGCGTGGCGGCCGTTCGTCGGTTTCCACCACCAGATCGGCAATCTCGCGGTACAGCGGATCGCGCAGCTCCAGCAGGGCGCGCAAGGTGGCTTCCGGGTTGGCGGTGCGCAGCAGCGGCCGGTTGCGGTCGCGGGCAGTCCGCCCGACCTGCTGCTCGACCGAGGCATGCAGGTAGATCACCCGCCCGCCGTCGTGCAGCGCCTTGCGGTTGGCGTCGCGCATGACAGCGCCGCCACCGGTAGCCAGCACCACGCCATCGGCGGCGCAGAGCTCGGCAATCATGGCCTGCTCGCGATCACGGAAACCGGGCTCGCCTTCCTTGTCGAAAATCCACGGGATATTGGCGCCCGTGCGCAATTCAATTTCCTTGTCGGAATCCTTGAACGGCAGGCGCAGCTCTTTGGCCAGCAAGCGACCGATGGTGCTCTTACCGGCCCCCATCGGCCCTACAAGTATCAAATTTCGCACAGAATCAACGACTCACAGCAATCGCCTGGTCACTCATGATACGCGGAGTCAGGAAGACCAGCAGCTTGGATTTTTTCTCTTGAACGACAGCGCGACGAAACAGCCGCCCAACATACGGCACATCGCCGAAAAATGGCACCTTGTCGAGCACATTACTTTTCACCGTGGAGTACACGCCGCCGATCACGATGGTCTCGCCATCGGCCACCTGCACCTTGGACGTGACCTCGTTCTTGCGGATCGGCGGCACATTGGCCAGGGCGTTGAGATAGTCCGGTTCGTCCTTGGTGACCTTGACGTCCATGATCACCCGGTTGTCACGGGTGATCTGCGGGGTCACCTCCAGCGACAGCGAGGCTTCGCGAAAGGTCGTAGAGGTGGTGCCATTGGCGCCGGACTCCTGATAGGGCACCTCGGTGCCCTTGAGGATGCGCGCCGTCTCCTTGTCGGCGGTGACCACCTTGGGCTGGGAAATGATCTCGCCGTTGCCGCTTTTCTCCATGGCACTGAGTTCCAGGTCGAGCAACCCGCTGTCGCGCACCAGGCCGACACCGATGCCGGCACTGGCACGCTCCAGACCGAGGTCGACGAAAGGCTGCCCTTCACCCGCCAGCCCCTTGAACTCCACGCCGCCGCCGAGCTTGAGCAACCCACCCCAGCGCACCCCAAGGCCCTTCTCGTAATCGACATTGGCCTCGACGATCCGCGCCTCGATCATCACCTGGCGCACCGGTACGTCGAGCTGGCCGACCAGCGCGCGCAAAGCCTCCAGGCGCTCCGCAGGCTGGCTGACAATCAGCATATTGGTCCGCTCGTCGACCGCGAGCCCAGCGCCGCTGCCCGCCGCGCCGAGGTCGAGGGTTTCAAACAGCTCGGCGATGTCCGCCGCCTTGGCGTGGTTGATCGGCAGCAACACCTGCTGTAGGGGGCCGACCCGCGACAGGCTTCGCTCGGTATCCGGCAGCAGTTGCTCGCGCCCGGCCAGCTCCGCCAGCGGCGCGATCAACAACACGTTACCGTCACGCTGCTGGCCAAGGCCCTTGCTGCGCAGTACCAGGTCCAGCGCCTGCTCCCAGGGCACCTCGCGCAAGCGCAGGGTGAGCTTGCCCTGTACGCTGTCGCTGGCCACCAGGTTGACCCCACTGAAGTCGGCCAGCACCTGCAACACCGCACGCACCTCAACATCCTGAAAATTCAGCGAGAGCGTGTTGCCGGCCAGCCGCCCCGACTCCAGCGTTGCCCCAACAACCTGTGTAAACAGCCCAAGTATCAATAGTGCGAAAAGCCTGAACATCCTGTTCATTGTCCTTCTCCTTTATTAAGGCTGGCCCCAGCGGATCGTCCGCGACGGTTCGACCAGTTCGATATGCTGCTCGGCCACCCTGGCCACCCGCGCACCCTCCTTGCCCAGCACATCGCCCTCGCGCACCGGCAGCACGCTGTCGGCGACACGCACCAGGGCTATCCGCTCCTCCGCGCCGGCCAGGCTGCCGACCCCCATCAACTGATCCAACGGGACACGCTGCAACAACGGTAACGTCGAGGCATCCTGTACCGGCTGGAACGGGTCGCGGGCCGCCGCCGGCTGAGCCTGCGCGGTGGGCAACACCGAACGGGCCAGCGGCGAGCGGTAACTGTTCACCTGCAACTGCAAGCGCAGCAGCCCCGGCGCGCCGTCCTCCAGCGGTGCCAGGGTCAGGTCGTGAAAGGTGAGCAAGGTATTCATCCGCGCCAGCGCGGCGACAAAGGCCGTCAGTGCTGCATAGCGGCCGACAACGCTGAGTTGAATCGGCACTTGCGTAGGAAACCTCCTATCATTTGCCGCCAGCACGCGGGTCTGTTCAAAGGCAAGCCCCCGGCCCAGCCGAGAGATTTCCGCCAGGAAAGCCGGCAGGCCAGCCTCGTCGAGCAGGGCCCGAGCAGCCCCGCGGCGTTCCGCCGCCAGCTCGTCGACCTGGGCTCGGAAGGCGCCGACCAGCTCGGCCTGGCTACGTTTATCCAGCCATTGCGCCTGTATGGCTTGCCGCTGCTGCGCTGCGTGCTCCCATCCGGCTGCCAGGCCGCGCACGTGCAGCCCGTACCCCAGCACGCCGCTGCACACACAACAGCCGAGCAGCAACAACAGTTGGCGCGCGCGCGGCCACTGGCTCAGGGCCGACCAATCGAGACGTACATTCATGGCGTCACCTGCGCGCTCAGCTGGAACTGCTCACCCGCGGCCAGCGCCGTGATCTCCTGCAAGGTCGGCGCGACTAGCCCTGGCACCTGTGCCAGGTGCTCCAGCAGTCGCGCTACCTGCGGACCGGACTCGGCCAGCCCGGACAACGACAAGCGCTCGCCCTGCACTTGCAACACACCCAGTTGGATACCCGCCGGCAATTGCTCCCCGAGCTGCTGCAGCCAGTGTTCCAGTGGCAGCCGGTGCGCGCGCAGCGCCTCGATGGCATCGAGCTGTGCGGTCAACTGCCGGCGCCGCGCATCCAGCGTACCGAGCTGGGCCAGGCGCTGCTCGAACAGGCGAAAATCCGCCTGCAAGGTGGCGCTGGCCTGCTGTTCGCGCTGGGTGGCGTGGCGCAGGTAGAGGTCCGCCAACAGTACGCCGACACCCCCCAGCAGCAGGCTGACGCACAGCAACCCCTGTAGTTGCCGGATCGCGCGCTGGCGCTGCCAGTCGCGCCAGGGAAGCAGATTGACCTTGCGCATCAGTCGGCACCTCGCAGGGACAGGCCATAGGCAATGGCCAGGCTCGGTGCTGCCGGGCCGAGGTTGCCGGCGAATGGGTCGAACACCTGGGTGGCGATGCCCAGGTGCTGCTGCAACTGCTCGGCCAGCCCGCCCTCGGCGGCCTCGGCGCCACACAGCCAGAGTTGCTCGGGCATCTGCGCTTCGGCCAGCAGCCAGCGGTCCAACTGCGCCACCGGGCAGGCCGCACGGGCCTCGCTGCGCGAGCCGATATGGCCGGGCGCGAAGGTGTGCAGCACCCGCCAGCCCGGCTCGACCTGCAGCATCGCTGCCGGACCGGACACACGCTGACCCAGGGCCCGCGCCAGTACATGGCTGTCGATATCCACCACCCGCGCGTAAAGCCCGGCCAGCTCCAGCGCCGCTTCCAGGCCGTCCAGCGCGCCCTGATGGCAGGCGGAAAAGGCCACATCGACGCTGCCCGAGCCAACCGCGCTGGAGCCCATCAACTGGAAATCCAGGGCCGCTTCTTCCAGGTCGAACGGCACGCATTGTTCGGCTTCCTGGCGTAGCCGTTCGTCGATTTCGACGGCGCTCAGGCCGGCTGGAAGCTGTACGGTCTTGTTGATAACCCGCGACGCCGACAGCGCCACCGCCGCGCGGCGCTGCCGCGCTCCGCTGCGTGAAAATGCCCGGCGCAAGGCACCGGCTACCGTTTCCGGCTGGGCGATCTGGCCGTTGTCCACAGCCCCGGCCGGCAGCGGTTCCACCGCCCAGGCACAGGGCTTGCCACGTGCCAGGTGCAGCAGGCGCAGCGAAGAAGGGGCAATTTCTATTCCGAGCAGTGAACCGGCGTCCTTGCCGATACGTCCAAGCATTGGCGATTCCTTTCAAGAGGGAGAAGGTTGATGACGGCGCCGCCGTCTGCCGCGCTTATCACGCGGTGCGCTGAAAATTGCTTATAATGCCCAGCGTTTTTTTCCTGACCGCCAGCCCTGCGCTCAATCCATTTTTTAACTGGACACCCCAAAGCCTTGATTCGTCTGCTGAAGTTCTTCTGGTGGTCATTCGTCGCAGTCATTAGCGCAGTCGTGCTCGGCCTGAGCGGCGCGTTTCTGTATCTTAGTCCCAGCCTGCCCTCGGTGGAGGCGCTGCGAAGCATCCAGTTGCAGATCCCTTTGCGGGTCTACAGCAGCGACAACAAGCTGATTGCCGAATTTGGCGAGATGCGTCGCTCTCCCATCAAGTTCGCCGACATTCCCCCGCATTTCATCCAGGCTTTGCTGTCTGCCGAAGACGACAACTTTGCCAATCACTATGGGGTCGACCCCAGCAGCCTGATGCGTGCTGCAACACAATTGCTCAAGTCCGGGCACATCCAGACCGGCGGCAGCACCATCACCATGCAGGTAGCGAAAAACTTCTTCCTCAGCAGCGAACGCAGCTTCTCGCGCAAGACCAACGAGATTCTCCTGGCCTTGCAGATCGAGCGCGAACTGACCAAGGACGAGATCCTCGAGCTGTACGTGAACAAGATCTACCTGGGCAACCGCGCCTACGGTATCGAAGCGGCAGCGCAGGTGTACTACGGCAAATCGATCCGCGACATCAGCCTGGCGCAGATGGCGATGATTGCCGGCCTGCCCAAGGCGCCATCGCGCTTCAACCCGCTGGCCAACCCGGCGCGGGCCAAGGAGCGGCGCGACTGGATCCTCGGCCGCATGTACAAGCTCGGCAAGATCGACGAAGGCAGCTATCAGGCCGCCCTGGCCGAACCGCTGAACGCCAGCTATCACGTACCAACCCCGGAAGTGAACGCCCCGTATATCGCCGAAATGGCCCGTGCCGAGATGGTCGGCCGCTATGGCAGCGACGCCTACACCGAAGGCTTCCGCGTGACCACCACCGTGCCGAGCGACCTGCAGGGCATGGCCAACAGCGCCGTGCTCGACGGCCTCAGCGCCTACGACCAGCGCCACGGCTACCGGGGGCCGGAATCGCGGCTGCCGGGCAAGACCCGCGCCGCCTGGCAGCAGGAACTGCTCAAGCAGCGCACGCTGGGCGGGCTGGAACCGGCCATCGTTACCCAGGTTGAGAAGACCGGCCTGCGCGTGCTGACCAAGACGGGCGAAGAGCAGACCGTCGCCTGGGAAACCATGAAGTGGGCGCGGCCGTTCCTCAACACCAACAGCCAGGGCCGCGCGCCTACGCAGCCAAGCGATGTGGCCCAGGTGGGCGACGTGATCCGCGTGTTGCGCCTGGCCGACGACAGCCTCAAGTTCAGCCAGGTGCCGGGCGCACAGAGCGCGCTGGTCACCCTCGACCCGAGCAACGGCGCCATCCGCGCCCTGGTCGGCGGCTTCTCGTTCGAGCAGAGCAACTACAACCGCGCCATGCAAGCCAAGCGTCAGCCGGGCTCGAGCTTCAAGCCGTTCGTGTACAGCGCCGCCCTGGATCACGGCTACACTGCGGCGAGCCTGGTCAACGATGCGCCGATCGTGTTCGTCGACGAGTACCTGGACAAGGTCTGGCGGCCGAAGAACGACACCAACACCTTCCTCGGCCCGATCCGCATGCGCGAGGCGCTGTACAAGTCGCGCAACCTGGTCTCGATCCGCCTGCTGCAAAGCATCGGCATCGACACCACCATCGACTACATCGCCAAGTTCGGTTTCAACAAGCAGGACCTGCCGCGCAACCTGTCGCTGGCCCTGGGTACCGCAACGCTGACGCCGATGGAGATCGCCACGGGCTGGAGCACCTTTGCCAACGGCGGCTACAAGATCACCCCGTACCTGATCGACAAGGTCGAGAGTCGCAACGGCGAGACGCTGTTCACGGCCAACCCGCCTAGCGTGCCGCAGGGCAATCAGGATCAGGCCGGGATCGCCGCACCGGATGTGCAGCCGCTCAGTGCCGATGCGGCGCCGGCGACGCCCGCACCGCAGGTGCCGGCAGTGGCCGAGCGGATCATCGATGCGCGCACCACTTATATTCTCAACAGCATGCTTGAGGATGTGATCAAGAAGGGTACCGGGCGCCGCGCCATGGCACTGGGCCGTAGCGACCTGGCCGGCAAGACCGGTACCACCAACGAATCGAAGGATGCGTGGTTCTCCGGCTACAACGGCGACTACGTGACCACCGTGTGGACTGGCTTCGACCAGCCGGAGACGCTGGGCCGACGGGAATATGGCGGCACGGTGTCGCTGCCGATCTGGATGAGCTTCATGGGTGCTGCGCTGAAGGACAAGCCGCCGCACACCCAGCCGGAGCCGGAAGGCATCCTGAGCTTGCGGGTAGACCCGGTGAGCGGCCGGGCGGCGACGCCAAGCACGCCGAATGCCTACTTCGAGCTGTTCAAGGCCGAGGACACGCCGCCGTCGGTGAACGAGCTGGGCAACGGCAGCGCGCCGGGCAGCCCATTGCCAGCGGACGAAGCGGCACCGATGGATTTGTTCTAAGGCTTGTCAGGGCTGCTTCGCAGCCCATCGCGGGACTAGCCCGCTCCCACCTGCCGCCCTTCTGTGGGAGCGGGCTAGTCCCGCGATGAAGCCAGCACAGATCCAACGCCCAACAAAAAGCCCCGACTCTTACGAGCCGGGGCTTTTTGGTACAACGCTACAACGGCTTAACCGTTGAACACGTCGTCCACGCTGTTCAGCGGGTAGTTCTTCGGATACGGCAGGGTCGCCACACCGGTCTCGATAGCCGCTTTAGCCACCGCATCGGAGATCACGGTGATCAGACGGGCATCCATTGGCTTCGGAATGATGTACTCACGGCCGAACTCCAGTGCCTGACCGCCGTAGGCATCGCAGACTTCCTTAGGCACTGGCAGCTTGGCCAGGTCTTTCAGGGCGATGGCTGCAGCAATCTTCATCTCTTCGTTGATGCGCTTGGCGCGAACGTCCAGGGCGCCACGGAAGATGAACGGGAAGCCCAGTACGTTGTTGACCTGGTTCGGGTAGTCGGAACGACCGGTCGCCATGATCACGTCGCTACGGGTAGCGTGCGCCAGCTCAGGGGCGATTTCCGGATCCGGGTTCGAGCAGGCGAACACGATCGGGTTGGCCGCCATCGACTTCAGGCCTTCAGCGCTCAGCAGGTTCGGGCCGGACAGACCAACGAACACGTCGGCGCCGTCGAGGGCATCGGCCAGGGTGCGCTTGTCGGTAGCGTGGGCGAAGACCGCCTTGTACTGGTTCAGGTCGTCACGGCCGGAGTGGATCACACCGGTACGGTCAACCATGAAGATGTTTTCAACGTTGGCCCCCATGCTCACCAGCAACTTCATGCAGGAGATGGCGGCAGCGCCGGCGCCCAGGCAGACGATCTTGGCGTCGGGCAGGGTTTTGCCAGCGATTTCCAGGGCGTTGATCATGCCGGCAGCGGTCACGATCGCCGTACCGTGCTGGTCGTCATGGAATACCGGGATGTCGCACTGTTCGATCAGCGCGCGCTCGATCTCGAAGCACTCAGGTGCCTTGATGTCTTCCAGGTTGATGCCACCGAAGGTGATGGAGATGCGCTTGACGGTGTCGATGAACGCTTGTGGGCTCTCGGCGTCGACTTCGATGTCGAACACGTCGATACCGGCGAAACGCTTGAACAGAACGCCCTTGCCTTCCATGACCGGCTTGGACGCCAGTGGGCCAAGGTTACCCAGGCCAAGGATGGCGGTGCCGTCGGAGATGACTGCTACCAGATTGCCCTTGCCGGTGTACTTGTAGGCCAGCTCAGGATCGCGACCGATTTCACGTACGGGTTCGGCAACACCCGGGCTGTAGGCCAGCGACAGGTCGCGAGCAGTCGCGGTTGGCTTGGTGAGCTCGACGCTCAGTTTCCCCGGACGAGGCTGAGCATGATATTCGAGAGCGGCAGTTTTCAAATCTGACATGGTGGGCATTCCGCTATTTACTGTTCTGACGGACCGCCGAGGATACGCAAAGAGCCAAGGGCCGACAAGACTGGCCAGTCACTTGTGTCAAGGCCTTTAACCTACGACTTTCCGCCAAGAGCCGCAGCCTGCAAGGGTTTCAGTGTGTACAATTCATTTTAAAAATGTCCACAATTTTTCATCTTTCTACCCGTTCGAGCATCGTCGGGTCGGTCAATGGCAGCATCCAGCGCTGCTGACCCGGCTTCAGGCCACCTTTGCGGGAACGATCCAGCACCCAACCGCGTGCTTCGATGCGGCGCCCTTCCAGGTCGGCGAAGAACGTCGCGGGGAAATTGCGCTGCAAGCGAGCGGGCACCTGCAGCACCAACGAATCGTCGATTTCCAGCCAGATCCCCCCGCGATTGCGCTCGATAGCCCGTACCTGCCCCGAGATCACGGCAAAGCCAGACTGGCTGAGCCGCCCGGCCGGGATCACTGGCGAGCGCCGCCAGAGCCCCAGCCCGGCCTGTCGGGCGGCCTGTTCGGCCGGTTGCTGGCAGCCGGCCAGATCGACGTTCGGCGCCACCGCAACACGGTAGCCAAGGCCCTCGCTGAGCAGGGTGGCTTCAAGATTGTCGCCAGAGCGGTCATAGATATGCGCCAGGGTGCGCCCGTACTTGTCCTGCGCCTCGGCGCCAGGCACCAACTGCAACTGGCCGTCGCTGGCCTTGACCAGCGCCTGCAGGCGCTGGCGCGCCGCCTCGGCGAAGGCTTCGCTGGTGCGGCCCTTACGGCCGATTTCCGGGGCATTGATGCCAATCAGACGAACGCTGCGACCGTCGGTCAGGCGCACCGTGTCGCCATCGACCACCTGACGCACCTGCACCGGCTGTGGGTTGACCGGCTGCGGGCAGAAGCTGGCGGCCTGAGCCTGAATAGCGGCCATAAAAAAGGCGCCCGCAAGGGACGCCTTTTTCAGCTGCAACGCAAAACCCCTGGGGCTTGCGTCGGGCATTCTTACTTCTTGCCGAACGCAGCGAAGCGATCTTCGAAGCGCTTGACGCGACCGCCAGTATCCAGAGTCTTCTGCTTACCGGTGTAGAACGGGTGGCACTCGTTGCAAACGTCGGTACCCAGTGGAGCGCACAGGGTCGAACGAGTCTCGAACTTGTTGCCGCAGCTGCAGGTAACAGCGACGATTTCGTAGTTCGGGTGAATTTCTGGCTTCATGGGGTCTTCCTCAGTGCTGACGTGCCGCCACTCAACACCATTGTTGAATACCGCACGCAAAATAGGGCCCGAATGATACCAGAGCCAAGCGTCGACGCAAGTTGTCGCTTGCACCGACGGTCGTCTGCTAGGCTCGCCGGTTCAGGAATTCCCCTTCAGAGATCTTGCCGCGTGTCCGACGTCATTCTTCGCCTTGCCCTGCCCTCGCCCCTGCGGCGGCTGTTCGATTACAGGGCTCCCGCGGGCATGGCGCGTACGGCGTTCACCCCCGGCATGCGCGTGCGCGTGCCGTTTGGCCGGCGGGAGATGATCGGCGTACTGATCGAAGTATGCGAGCACAGCGAAGTGCCGGCCGACAAGCTCAAGCCGGCGCTGGCCCTGCTCGACCCGGTATCACCACTGCCGCCGGCACTGTTCAAGCTGTGCCTGTGGACGGCCCAGTACTATCAGCACAGCCTCGGCGACACCCTGAGCTGGGCCCTGCCGGTGCTGCTGCGTCAGGGCGAGCCGGCCGAAGCGCGCCAGGAGCGTTTCTGGCAGGTTGCCCCCGGCGCCCGCCAGGACGACCCGCGGATCGCCCGCGCACCGCGCCAGCGCGAAGCCCTCGCCACCCTCGCCCAGCACCCACATGGGGTGGCACACGGCCTGCTGAGCAAACTGATGCTGAGCAAGGACAGCCTCGACCTGCTGCTGGCCAAGGAACTGGTGCAGGTCGAAATACGCCGACACGCGCCGAGCGAACGCCATGAGCACTGGCTGGCGCAGCCGGAACTGCCGCTCAACGACGAGCAGCGGGCCGCGTTTCATGCCGTGCGCGCCGGCTTCGACAGCTTTCACGCCTTCCTGCTGGCCGGGGTGACCGGCAGCGGCAAGACCGAGGTCTACCTGCAACTGATCCGCGAAACCCTCGAAGCCGGCAAACAGGCGTTGATCCTGATTCCCGAGATCAACCTCGGCCCGCAGACCCTGGCGCGCTTCGAGCAGCGCTTCAATGCGCGTATCGCCCTGTTGCATTCGGCGGTGAACGACCGCGAGCGCCTCGACGCCTGGCTGGCGGCACGCGACGGCGAGGCCGACATCATCATCGGCACGCGCTCGGCGCTGTTCACGCCGATGAAGCATCCGGGGCTGATCATCATCGACGAGGAGCACGACGGCTCCTATAAACAGCAGGAAGGCCTGCGCTACCACGCCCGCGACCTGGCGCTGGTGCGTGCGCGCCAGGAGAACATTCCGATCCTGCTCGGTTCGGCGACGCCTTCGCTGGAAAGCCTGCATAACGCCTACACCGGTCGCTATGGCCTGCTGCGCCTCAACCACCGCGCAGGCGGCGCGCAGGCACCGCGCTTCCTGCGCCTGGACGTGAAGAGCCGGCCACTGGACAGCGGCATCAGCGGGCCAATGCAACAGGCGATTGCCCAGACCCTGGCGGCCGGCCAGCAGGTGCTGGTGTTCCTCAACCGTCGCGGTTTTGCGCCAACACTGCTGTGCCACGACTGTGGCTGGCTGTCGGAGTGCCCACGTTGCGATGCGCGGATGACCGTGCACCAGCGCTCCGGCGAGCTGCGCTGTCACCACTGCGGCTACGACGAGCGCGTGCCGCGGCACTGCCCGCAGTGCAAGCACGTCGACCTGCGCCCGGTCGGCGCCGGTACCGAGCGTGCCGAAGAGCGCCTGAGCATTCTGTTCCCGGACTTTCCGGTGCTACGCGTCGACCGCGACAGCACATCGCGCAAGGACGCGATGAATCAGCTGTTCAATACCATCCAGCGGGGCCAGCCGTGCATTCTGGTCGGCACGCAAATGCTGGCCAAGGGGCATCACTTCCCGCGGGTGACTCTGGTGGCGATTCTCGATGCCGACGGCGGGCTGTTCTCCGGCGACTTCCGCGCCAGCGAGCGCATGGCGCAACTGATCGTGCAGGTGGCCGGACGGGCCGGGCGGGCCGAGGAGCCGGGCAAGGTGATCATTCAGACGCACCTGGCCGACCATCCTTTACTGGTGCAGCTCACCGAACAGGGCTATTTCGCCTTTGCCGAGCAGGCCCTGAGCGAGCGCCGCGCGGCCGGGCTGCCGCCGTTCGCGCACCTGGCGTTGCTGCGCGCCGAAGCGCACAAGCCGGGGCAGGCCGAAGGCTTCCTCGACGAGGCCTGCGCAGCCGCCGAGCAGTTACTCGCCGAGCATGGCTTGCAAGGCATCGAGCTGCTGGGCCCGGTGCCGGCGCCAATGGAGCGACGGGCGGGGCGTTATCGTGCACAACTCTTGCTCCAGGCCAATGCACGAGCGCCCTTGCATCGACTGATCAGCGCCTGGTTGCTACTGTTGGAACAGATGCCTGCGGGGCGCCAGGTGCGCTGGTCGCTGGATGTGGACCCGGTCGATCTGTACTAGCCACACCGGCCCTATCGCGGGACGAGCCCGCTCCTCGCGATCCCTTGT
>NZ_QETK01000030.1 GCF_003105155.1 Pseudomonas sp. SDI
CAAGGATCAGCGCGATCCCTGTGGGAGCGGGCTTGTCCCGCGAGGCCCTTTCAGCTCAATGCGCGCCAGCCGCCTTGTTCAGGTCGCTTTCCGCCCATTGCGTATACACACAGGCATCCGCCACCGCCCAGCGCACCTTCACGTTATCCCCCGGCTGCATTGGCATCCCCGTCGCCGACAGGGCTTTCACGGTCATCGCCGTGCCCCCTGCGGTGACCACGCTGCACGTCTGGCTCTCACCGAGGAACAACACCTCGCCCACCCGCGCGCTCAGCTCGTTCCAGCCCGCTGGCACTGGCTCGCGCAAGGCCTGTTCGGCGGTCAGCGCCAGGGCCTTCTCCGGCCGCACCATCAACAAGACTGGCTGATCCTGAGCCAACCCCGGCGTCAGCCGCATCGCCAGCGGTTGCCCCTCGAAGCGCGCCGCGCCATTGCCCTGCGCCTGCACCCGCAGGAAATTGGAGTTCCCCAGGAACGATGCCACAAAGGCATTCGGCGGGTTCTGGTAGAGGTCATAACCGCTGCCCAGCCCGACAATCTTGCCGTGACTGAAAATCGCGATCCGCTGCGACAGGCGCATCGCTTCTTCCTGGTCGTGGGTGACATAGACGATGGTGATGCCCAGGCGCCGGTGCAGCTGGCGCAGCTCATCCTGCAGGTCTTCGCGCAGCTTCTTGTCCAGCGCCCCGAGCGGCTCGTCCATCAACAGGATACGGGGCTCGTAGACCAGCGCCCGGGCGATGGCCACCCGTTGCTGCTGGCCACCGGACAGCTGCGCCGGGCGCCGATGGGCAAAGCTGTCCAGTTGTACCAGCTTGAGCATCGCGTCGACCTGCTTGTCGCGCTCGGCGGCATTGCGCTTGCGGATCGCCAGCGGGAAGGCGATGTTGTCGCGTACCGACAGGTGCGGGAACAGCGAATAGCGCTGGAAGACCATGCCGATATCGCGCTTGTGCGGCGGCACATTGACCAGTGACTGGCCGTTGACCAGGATCTCGCCGCTGCTCGGCGTCTCGAAGCCGGCGAGCATCGACAGGGTAGTGCTCTTGCCCGAGCCGCTGGAGCCGAGGAAGGTCAGGAACTCGCCGTCCTGGATGTCCAGCGAGATATCGTCCACGGCGGCAAAGTCGCCATAGTGCTTGTTCAGGTTACGCAGGCTGACGAGGGTCTTGGCCTGGCCGGGTTCTTGGATGACTGCACTCATTGTTGTTCTCTCCGGGCGCTCAGGCGCTGACTTGATTGCGCCGGCGCAGGGCGGCGGCGATCACCATGACCAATACCGACAGGCCGATCAGCAGCGTCGAAGCGACGGCGATCACCGGAGTCAGGTCCTGGCGCAAGGTGGTCCACATTTTTACCGGCAGGGTCTGCAGGTTGGGGCTGGCCATCATCACGCTGAGCACCACCTCGTCCCAGGAGACGAGGAAGGCGAACAGCCCGCCGGCAATCATGCCCGGGCGAATCGCCGGGAAGGTCACCTTGACGATGGCTTGCAGGCGCGAGGCGCCGCAGATCACTGCCGCATCCTCGATCGACTGGTCGAACAGCTTCAGCGAGTTGATGATCGAGATGATGGTGAAGGGCAGGGCGACGATCACATGGCTGACTACAAAGGCGAACAGCGTGCCGGTATAGCCCAGCTTGAGGAACAGCGCGTACACCGCCACCGCGATGATCACCAGCGGCACGATCATTGGCAGGGTAAACAGCCCGTAGAGCATTTCCCGGCCGGGGAAGCGCCCGCGCACCAGGGCGAAGGCGGTCGGCAGGCCGAGGGCGACGGCGCACAGCGTGGTCAGTATGGCCACCTTGAGGCTGGCGAAGGCGGCGTCCATCCACTCGGCATTCGAGAAGAACTGGCCGTACCACTTCAGCGTCCAGCCCGGCGGCGGGAACACCAGCCATTGCGACGAGCCGAACGACAGCAGCACGATGAACACGATCGGCAGCAGCAGAAACAGCGCGATCAGCCCGGTGGTGGTGTAGAGCCCGAAGCGCAGGCGTCGGCTCATGGCGTTGGGGGTCAGGAGCATGCGCGCTTACCTCGCGTTGCTGTTGCCGACCGGGGATTCCGGTTGCAGCTTCAGGTAGAAGTAGAACAGCACCAGGGTGATGGCGATCAGCAACGCGGCGGCGGCGCTGGCCAGGCCCCAGTTGAGGAACGACTGCACCTGCTGGACGATGAATTCCGGCAGCATCATGTTCTGCGCACCGCCGAGCAGTGCCGGGGTGACGTAGTAACCCAGCGACATCACGAACACCATCAGGGCGCCGGAGAACAACCCGGAGCGGCACAGCGGCAGGAACACCTTGAAGAAGTTACTCCACGGGCTGGCACCACAGATCGCACCGGCCTGCAGCACCATCGGGTCGATGGCCTGCATGGTTGCCTGCAACGGCAGCACGATGAACGGAATCATGATGTAGCTCATGCCGATCACCACGCCGGTGAGGTTGTGCACCATTTCCAGCGGCTGATCGATGATGCCCATGGCCATCAACGCCTTGTTGATCACCCCCGAGGCTTGCAGCAGCACCAGCCAGGAGTAGGTGCGCGCGAGCAGGCTGGTCCACATCGACAGCAGCACTATATTCAGCAGCCAGCGGCCCCAGCCACGCGGCACCAGGGTGATCGCCCAGGCCAGCGGAAAGCCCAGCAACACGCTGAACAGGGTGACCAGGCCGGCCACCGAGAACGTGTTGAACAGTACCCGCGCATAGGCCGAGTTGGCGAACAGCTGTTCGTAGTTGCCCAGGCCCGGCACGGGCTCCAGCACCCCGCGCAACAGCAGGCCGATCAGCGGGGCGAAGAAGAACAGGCCGAGAAACAGCAGCGCCGGCAGCAGGTTGCGGCTGCCGCGCCAGCGCTGGCGCAGCGACGACGATGGATTCATGGCCGTGCCCTTGGCGCCGGCGCCGCTGGCGGCGCCGGATGGGGTTTGCAAGGCATTGATGGCGACTTTCATTTGACCAGCCACTCATTCCAGCGGGTAGCGATGGCCGGGCCGTTCTTCGCCCAGTAGGCAAAGTCGAGGGTGACCTGATCTTGAGCGTAGGCGGTCGGCAGGTTCGACGCGAGCTCGGGTTTGAGCAGGCCGATGCTGTCGAGGTTGACCGGGGCATAGGCGGTCAGGTTGGCAAACTCGGCCTGGCCTTTGGCGCTGCTGGCGTTGGCCAGGAACTTCATCGCCGCGTCCTTGTTTTTTGCGCCTTTGGGGATGACCAGGAAGTCGGCCATGACCAGGTTCTGTTTCCAGCTCACGCCGACCGGTGCGCCGTCCTGCTGCAGGGCGTAGACGCGGCCGTTCCAGAACTGCCCGAGCGAGGCTTCGCCGGAGGCCAGCAACTGCTGCGATTGCGCGCCGCCGCCCCACCAGACGATGTCTTGCTTGATGGTGTCGAGTTTCTTGAAGGCGCGGTCCAGGTCCAGTGGGTAGAGCTTGTCGGCAGCGACGCCGTCGGCCAGCAGGGCCAGTTCCAGCACGCCGGGGCTCGGCCATTTGTACAGGGCGCGTTTGCCGGGGTAGGTCTTGGTGTCGAACAGTGCGCTCCAGTCCTGCGGTTTGTTGGCGCCGAGCTTGCCTTCGTTGAAGCCGAGCACGAAGGAGAAGAAGAACGAGCCGACGCCGTGGTCGGAAACAAAGCGCGGGTCGATGCGCTGCCGATCGATGGCGGTGAAATCCAGCGGTTCGAGCAGCCCTTCGCTGGCGGCACGCAGGGCGAAGTCGGCTTCGACGTCGACCACATCCCATTGCACGTTGCCGCTTTCGACCATGGCCTTGAGTTTGCCGTAGTCGGTCGGGCCGTCCTGGACCACGCGAATCTTGCTGCTGGCGCTGAAGGGTTCGGCCCAGGCGGCTTTTTGCGCGTCCTGGGTGGTGCCGCCCCAGCTGACGAAGTTCAGGCTGTCGGCGGCCAGGGCAGCCTGGCAGGAGATGGTCAGCAGGCTGGCAGCTAGCACTGCGCTAACGCGTTGGGTGAACAGCATGGATACGCCCTCATTTCTTGTGTTTTTGAGCGGGCTGTTGTTGCCCGCCATTTGATCGGGAGCACGAGCATTTCAAGGTCTACGGGATATCATATTATGGTATTCCAAACTTTTCGCAAGCGGCTTGATGCTACCGGCTATCCGGGTCCCTCTAGTCGCAGGCAAGCCAGCGCCTACAGCGATGAGGCCAACCGGTTCAGCCCAGGGCTTCAGCAGTAAACGGAATACTCTGCACCACCTCCAGGTCATACCCGGTCAGCCCCGCGTATTTCAACGGCGGCCCCAGGTGGCGCAGCTTGCCCACCCCCAGGTCTTGCAGGATCTGCGCGCCGGTACCGACTTCCGAGTAGGTCCGCGACTGCCCGCGCTGATACGGCCGGGGCGGTTGGGTCAGTTGCGGCACACGCTCCAGCAACGCCTGCGACGACTCGTGATTGGCCAGCACCACGACCACTCCGCAAGCCTCCGCCGCGACCTTCTGCAACGCCGCCCACAAGGTCCAGTTCGGCGGCCCGGCATACTCGGCGCCGACCAGGTCGCGCAGCGGGTCGATCACGTGCACGCGCACCAGGGTCGGTTGCTCGCGGCGGATCTCGCCCATCACCATCGCCATGTGCACGCCGCCGCCGATGCGGTCTTCATAAGTGACCAGGCGGAACGTGCCGTGCACCGTCGGCAGTTCGCGCTCGCCGATGCGTTTGACGGTTTGCTCGGTGCTCAGCCGGTAATGGATCAGGTCGGCAATGGTGCCGATCTTGATGCCGTGCCTGGCCGCGAAAATTTCCAGGTCCGGTCGACGTGCCATGCTGCCGTCATCGTTGAGCACTTCGACGATCACCGACGCCGGGCTGAACCCGGCCAGCCGTGCCAGGTCGCAACCCGCCTCGGTATGCCCGGCGCGGGTCAGCACGCCACCCTCGCGGGCGCGCAGGGGGAAGATATGCCCCGGCTGGACCAGGTCTTCGGCGCGGGCCCCGGGCGCCACCGCTGCTGCCACGGTGCAGGCACGGTCGGCCGCGGAAATGCCGGTGGTGACCCCACGCGCCGCTTCGATCGACACGGTAAAGGCGGTGCTGAAGGCGCTACCGTTAGTCGGCACCATCTGCTCCAGGCCGAGCCGCTGGCAGTGCTCCTCGTTCAGCGTCAGGCAGATCAGTCCGCGCGCCTCCCGGGCCATGAAGCTGATGACGCTGGCGTCGCAACGCTCGGCGGCGATCAGCAGGTCACCTTCGTTCTCCCGGTCCTCGTCGTCCACCAGCAGGACCATCTTGCCCTGGCGGTAGTCTTCGAGAATCTCTTCGATGCTGTTGAAAGCCATGCTGCAAGCTCACTATTGTTGGGTAGAAATAATGGTATACCATAATACCAATTTACCCCGTAGAGGAGCGTTGCGATGAAGGCGTACTGGATTGCTCACGTCGATGTCACCGATCCGCAGCAATACCTGCACTACACCCAGCGCGCGCCGGCGGCGTTCGCCGCGTTCGGCGGCAGGTTGCTGGCCCGTGGCGGGCGCAGCGAAGCGCTGGAGGGGCGAGCGACGCCGCAGCGCAGTGTGGTCATCGAGTTCGACTCCTACGCGCAGGCTCTGGCCTGCTACCACTCGCCGCAGTACCAGGAGGCCTGCCGTCACCGTGAGGGCGCGGCACGGGCCGAGGTGATTATCGTCGAGGGTTACCAGCCGTAGTCGCAGCGGCGTTGTGCCGAGTTCGTCATCTACTCCGGGCAAAGCGATCAAGCCGCTGGCGCCGGTATGCGGCAGGCTGAGCAGTCTGCCCAAGGAGATGACCATGACCCGACTGACCCTGTCCGAAGCGCACACGCTGGCCTATTCGATCCTGCTGCACAACGGCTTCGCCGCCGACCATGCGCGGGCGGTGAGCGACACCATCATTGCTGGCGAGCGCGACGGCTGCGCCTCCCACGGCCTGTACCGCGTGCTGGGGTGCGTCAGTTCGCTGAAGGCCGGCAAGGTGGCCGCCGATGCGCGGCCGGACGTGATCGACCAGGCGCCGTCGATCGTGCGTGTGGATGCTGCCGGCGGCTTCTCGCCACTGGCCTTCCAGGCCGGCTTGCCGTTGTTGCAGGCCAAAGCCCGGAGCAATGGCATTGCGGCCCTGGCGATCAATCGCTGTGTGCACTTTTCCGCACTGTGGGTGGAGATCGAGCAGTTGGCTGAGGCCGGTCTGGTAGCCTTGGCGTTTACCCCGAGCCATGCCTGGGTGGCTCCGGCCGGCGGTCATCGGCCGGTGTTCGGTACCAACCCGATTGCCTTCGGTTGGCCGCGTACGGGGGCGCTGCCGTTTGTCTTCGACTTCGCCACCAGTGCGATTGCCCGTGGCGACATCGAATTGCACCGGCGTGCCGGCAAGGCCATCCCCGAAGGCTGGGGGGTAGACGAGCAGGGCCAGCCGAGCACCGATCCGAACGTGGTGCTGGACCGTGGCGCCATGCTGACGTTTGGCGGGCACAAGGGCTCGGCGTTGGCGGCCATGGTGGAACTGATCGCCGGCCCGCTGATTGGCGACCTGACCAGCGCCGAATCGCTGGCGCATGCCGAGGGCAGCAAGTCGTCGCCCTATCACGGCGAGTTGCTGATTGCGCTGGATCCGCAGCGGTTCCTCGGGGCCGCTGCCGCCGAACATCTGGCGCGCGCCGAAACGCTATTTGAGCGGATCGAAGGGCAGGGCGCACGCTTGCCGTCACAACGGCGTTATGCAGCACGCGTGCGCAGCCTGGAAGAGGGGGTAGAGATTCCGCAGGCGTTGTATGAGGACTTGCAGGCGTTGCTGGGCTAGGGCGCTGGGCGGGCCTCATCGCGGGACGAGTCGTCCCGCGATGAGGTTGCGCTGCGACCGCTGTGTTACAACGCCTCGCGACTGTCCTGGCCATCCAGCAACCGCCTGATCCCCAGTGGATTGGCGTTCTGCAACGCTTGCGGTAGCAACTCATCCGGGCAGTTCTGGTAGCACACCGGGCGCAGGAAACGCTCGATGGCCAGGCTGCCCACCGAGGTTCCGCGCGCATCCGACGTGGCCGGGTACGGCCCGCCATGCACCATTGCGTCACACACCTCGACCCCAGTCGGGTAGCCGTTGAACAGTACCCGGCCAACCTTCTGTTCCAGCAGCGGCAGCAGCTCGGCGTGCGCGTCCAGGTCGGCCGCTTCGGCGATCAAGGTTGCCGTGAGCTGGCCGTGCAGCGCGTCCAGGGCCTGCCGCAATGCCTTGGCATCGGCCACCGCCACCAGCACCGTTGCCGGCCCGAACACTTCTTCCTGCAACAGCGGCTCACCGTCGATCAGCAAGCGCACGTCTGCCTCGAACAGCTGCGCCGCCGCCTGCCGGCCCTGCTGCGGCTTGCCGGCCACGTGGCGGATGCCAGGGTGTTCGTGCAGCGCCTGCACCGCGCGGTTGTAACTGGCCAGGGTGCTGCTGTTGAGCATGGTCTGGGGCGCCTGCTGCTCCAACTGCGCCGCCAGTTGTTCACGGAATGCGTCGAACGCCGGCGAGCGCAGGCCGATCACCAGCCCCGGGTTGGTACAGAACTGCCCGCAGCCCAGCACGACCGAGCCGGCCAGTTCGCGGGCAATCTGCTCGCTACGGTTGTGCAAGGCCTGCGGCAGCACCAGCACGGGATTGATACTGCTCATCTCGGCAAACACCGGAATCGGCTGCGGACGTGCCGCGGCCATGTCGCACAGGGCGCGGCCGCCCTTGAGCGAGCCGGTAAAACCGACCGCCTGAATCGCCGGGTGCTTGACCAGCGCTTCGCCGACACCGGCCCCGTAGATCATGTTGAACACGCCCTTGGGCATCTCTGTGCGCTCGGCGGCGCGCAAGATCGCATCGGCGACCTGCTCGGCGGTGGCCATGTGGCCGCTGTGCGCCTTGAACACCACCGGGCAGCCGGCGGCCAGCGCCGCCGCGGTATCGCCGCCTGCGGTGGAGAATGCCAGGGGGAAATTGCTGGCGCCGAAGACCGCTACCGGGCCGACGCCGATGCGGTACTGGCGCAGGTCGGCGCGGGGCAGTGGCTGGCGCTCGGGCAGCGCCCGGTCGATGCGTGCGCCGAGGTAATCGCCGCGCCGCAGCACCTGGGCGAACAGCCGCAGTTGGCCGCTGGTACGCCCGCGCTCGCCGAGGATGCGCGGCTTGGGCAGGGCGGTTTCTTCGCTTACCAGCTGGATGAAACGGTCGTCCAGGGCATCCAGTTCGCTGGCGATGGCGTCGAGAAATTCCGCGCGGCGCGCCGGCGCCAGGCTACGGAACCTCGGGTAGGCCTGGGCGGCGGCGTTGGCGGCGGCGTCCACTTCTTCGGCCGTGGCCTGGCGGAAGCGATATGGCAGCGGCTCACCGGTGCTCGCGGCATGGCTGAACAGCACTTCGTTGCCGGCGGCGCTGCGTGCGCCGCCGATGTAGTTGTGGCCGACAATCTGCGGCATGTAAGACTCCTGCAAATAAGGTTGGGGCCAGGCCGGCGGCGATAATGATGCCGTCACTCAGAGGCCGACATCCGGCAGGCGTGGGCGGTTGGCCAGGGCCTTGGCCATGATCTGCTCGACGTAGAGGCGGTCGGCGTCCGGCAGGGCCAGGCGCGGTGGCCGGGTCAGCGCGCTGCCGCGACCGGCAATCGCTTCGCAGAGCTTGATGCACTGCACCAGGTCGGCGCGGGCATCCAGGTGCAGGATCGGCATCAGCCATTCGTAGATCGGCATGGCCTCGGCGAAGCGCCCGGCCTTGGCCAGGCGGAAGATGGTCTCGCCTTCTTTCGGGAACACGTTGGACATGCCCGAGACCCAGCCCTGGGCGCCCACCGCAATGCTCTCCAGCACCACATCGTCGAGGCCGGCGAACAATACGAAGCGGTCGCCCACTTCGTTGCGCACGTCGATGAAACGGCGGGTGTCGCCGGAGGAATCCTTGAAGCACACCACGTTGTCGCAGTCGGCCAGGGAAATCAGGATGTCCGGGGTCACGTCGTTTTTGTAGATCGGCGGGTTGTTGTAGACCATCAGCGGCACGTCGGCGTGCTTGGCCACGTAGCGGTAGTGCTCGGCGGTTTCGAACGGCTTGGAGCCATACACCAGCGCCGGCATCAGCATCACGCCGTCGACCCCGACCTTGCGCACTGCGTTGGCTACCTTGGCCGCCTGCACGCTGGTGAACTCGGCAACGCCACAGATCACCGGCACCCGGCCGCGGGAGGCGTCGACCGCGACTTCGGTCACGGCGATCTTCTCTTCGGCGGTCAACGAGGTGTTCTCGCCGACCGAGCCGCACACCACCAGGCCCGAGACGCCGTCACGGATCACGTTGGAAATCACCTCGTGGGTTTTCTCCAGGTTGATCGAGAAGTCGTCGTTGAATTGAGTGGTGACCGCAGGGAAGACGCCGCTCCAGTTTACGTACTTGCTCATGGTGTTCTCCGGTTGTTTATTGTATTTCGTATACGATATTTGAAGTATTTAAGGGCGACCAGTGTTTTTTTCGTTTAACCCCGGTCGATTTTTAACGGTGTTTTCAAATCAATGAGTTAGCGATCAGGCGCCGGGCCAGGTGTCGGACAGGCGGTAGCCTTGTGGCCACGGATCGCTCGGGTCGAGCATCAATTGCTGGGTGCCGGTGATCCAGGCGCGCCCGGCAATGCATGGGTAGATGGCCGTGCGCCCGGCGAGGTCGGTTTGCGATTCGATGCGGCAGTGGAACTCCGATCCGATGATCGAGCGGCCGATAAAGCGGTCGCCAACCTTGAGCAAGCCCTTGGCCTGCATCACCGCCATGCGCGCCGAACAGCCGGTGCCGCACGGCGAGCGGTCGATCTTGCCGGGGCGGATGACCACCGCGTTGGCACCGGTGGCAATGCCGTTTTCATAGGCGATGGGAGCGGCGATCTGGCAGAACGAGAGGTGCGACCAGTCCGGGTTCAGCGGGTGCTGAAAGCCCAGTTGCTCGTTGGCGGCGCGGGTGATCTTCAGGCCGATGTCGACGATGTCCCTGGCTTCGTCGGGGCGGATCGCAAAACCCAGCTGGCGGGCATCGACGATGGCGAAGCTGTCGCCGCCATAGGCCGTGTCGACTTGCAGCGAGCCGTGGCCCTCGACTTCGATCCAGGCGTCGAGGCGGTCGGCGAACGATGGTACGTTTTTCACTTCCACCCGCTGCACCTTGCCGTCACGGCACTCGGCGACGGCCTCGATCAGGCCGCCAGGGGCTTCGAGCACCAGCCGGGTCTGCGGCTCGGTCATCGGCAAGATGCCGCTGTCGAGCAATACGGTGGACACGCACAGCGAGTTGGAACCGGACATCGGTGGGGTGTCGGCGGGCTCCATGATGATCCAGGCCATCTGCGCACGCGGGTCTTTCGGCGGCACCAGCAGGTTGACGTGGCGAAACACGCCACCGCGCGGTTCGTTGAGGACGAAGTTGCGCAGGCTGTCGTCGTCGGCGATCCAGCGCCGCTGTTCCCACACCGTGGCGCCGGGTGGCGGGGCGACGCCGCCGACGATCACGTCGCCGACTTCACCTTCGGCATGGCAGTTGACGATGTGGATGATTTTCGATGAGCGCATGCAGGGACTCCTTGGCTTGTTGGGGAGGGCTTCATCGCGGGGCGAGTCAGGTCGCGATGCTTCTATTTCACCGACTTCAGGAACGCCGCCGTTTCTGGCTGCAACGGGTTGCCGATCACCTGCTCCGGCGAGCCGATTTCATGTACCAGGCCATTGCGAAAGAACGCCACCCGGTCCGACACATCCCGCGCAAAGCGGATTTCATGGGTTACCAGAACCATGGTCATGCCGTCTTCGGCGAGCATGCGCATCGTGTCCAGCACCTCGCCCACCAGTTGCGGGTCGAGCGCCGAAGTGGCTTCGTCGAACAGCATGTAGTCCGGCGACATCGCCAGCGCCCGTGCAATCGCCATGCGCTGCTGCTGGCCACCGGACAACTTGCCGGGGAAGGTCTTCAGTTTGTCGCCCAGGCCGACATGGCTCAGCTGTTGCACCGCCAGGGCCTCGGCTTCTTCCTTGCTCTTGCCGAGCACCTTGCGTGGCGCCAGCATGACGTTCTCCAGCACCGTCAGGTGCGGAAAGGCGTTCCATTGCTGGAAGACAATGCCGATTTTCTGGCGCAACCGGTTAAGGTCGGTGGCGCGGTCGTGAACCTCGATGCCGTCGACGCGAATGCTGCCCTTCTGGATCGGCTCCAGGCCGTTGATGCACATCAGCAGGGTCGACTTGCCCGAACCGGAACCACCGATGATCGATACCACTTCACCCTTGTCCACGGTCAGGCTGACGCCCTTGACCACTTCGAGGTTGCCGAAGGACTTATGTACGTTGTCGATCTCAATCATTTTCCTGCCACCTTGTTTCCAGTCGGGCGCCGAGGCGGGCGACCACCAGGCTCATGACGTAGTAGATGAGGCCCGCGATGCACAGCACCAGCAGGGGTTCCTGAATTCGCGTAACGATGGTCTGCGAGGCCCGCAACAACTCGACGATGCCGATCCACATCACCAGCGCGGTGTCCTTCATCACCCCGAGCACCAGGTTCAGCCAGCCGGGAAACGCCACCCGGGTCGCCATCGGCAGGACGATCCAGCGCAGGTCCTGCAGGTAGCTCATGCCCAGCGAGCGGCTGGCCCGGCGTACGCTTGGCGACACCGCCAGCACACCGCCGCGGACGATCTCGGTGAAGTACGCCGCGGTGTACACGCCGAGCACGATGCAGCCGACGCTGAAGGCGCTGATATCCAGCCCGGCAATGCTCTTGAACGAGTTGAACAGCACGAACTGGATCAGCAACGGCACGCTGCGAAACACGTCCAGCAGCCACGCCAGTGGCAAGCTCAGGCGTGGCCACAGGGCGCGGGCCAGGCCGAACAGCAGGCCGGCGCCGGTGCCGAGCAGGATCGCCCAGAAGGTCAGTTGCAAGGTGACCCAGGCGCCGTCGAGGAGAAACACAAAGTCGTTCCAGGTAAAACTGGTGGAAAACATGCCTAGCTCCTCAATAGCGGAACAGTCGCCACGACAGCAACCGCGCCATGCCGACGATCGCCTTGGCGATCACGTAGTACAGCGCCGCCGCCAGGGCGAAGTATTCGAAGGTACGGAAGGTCTTGACGTTGTAGTCCTGGGTCACCCCGGTGAGGTCGTTGTTCAGCCCCACCACCACCCCCAGCGAGGTCATCAGCACCGACCAGACCATTTGATTGGTCAGCGGGTAGTACACCACCCGTAACAGCTGCGGGATGATGATCATCCGGTAGGCCTGGAACGCGCTCATGCCCAGCGAACGCGCCGCGCGCATCTGCGTGGTCGGCACCGCCTTGAGCCCGCCGCGGAAGTTCTCCGCCAGGTAGCCGGCGTTGTTGAAGGTGATCCCGGCCAGCAGGGCCAGCCAGGAACTGACGTGCAGCCCCAGCGAGCCGAGGCCGAAGTAGAGGATGTAGATCTGGAACAGCGACGGCGTGTTGCGCGCAATCGATACCCAGCCGTTGGCAAAGCCGCGCAGCAGCGGCTGCTTGCCTTCGCGCATGACGGTCAGGGCCAGGGCGATCAGCACGCCGAAGATCATGGCCAGCGCGGCGGTCTGGAAGGTCACCCAGGCGCCGCCAAGCATGTCCGGTAGTGCGCGTAGCGCCGAGCGCCATTGGAAGGTGTAGTCAAACATGCGCGGGGCTCTCCTTGGAGGCGGCAGGTTGCAGCCAGGCCGGCAGACGCCCGCTGGCCTGGCCGCTGCAGGCCGACTCGACGCACTCGGCGAGGCTGGCGAAATGCACCGGGCGACCGGCCAGGCCGGGGCCGTAGTGGGCGTACTTGCCCGAGTTGGTCATCAGCGTGCGGGCGGCCGGCGGGATCACCGGCTCGCCGAGCATGCACCAGCAGGTGTCGGTCACCAGGGTTGCGCCGAAGCGTTCGAGCCCGGCGAGATGCCCGGCGGCGCGCGCCTGTTCCAGCACCGCGCGACCACAGGTGATCGCCAGCACCACCTGCGGGTGTTTGTGCCGGCCCTGGCACAGCCGGTCGAGTGCAGCGAACTCGCTCAAGGAAAAGTGCGGGTTGCCCAGCGACACCACATCCACCTGCGCGTCACGGGCGCTGTTGAGCTCGCGCCAGCTGTGCAGCAGGTCGCCCAGTTGCAGGCGCTCGCGCGGCAGGTTTTGCGTGGGCGCCAGCACCTGCTGCGGATCACGCGCTTCCGGGGTGACCCCGGCAATATGAAACAGCGGCGCGGCGGAGGTGGTGGCAAAGGCCGCACCGAACGCCTTGAGATCGTCCAGGCTTGGCTGCGCCTGTTCCAGACCGAGCACCAGCGGGATCCGCGAGCCGGCGAGGGCGCCGATGTGGTAGCCGAGCAAGGGGTAGAAGCTGTCGTCGAGCCCGGTCAGTGGCGGCACCTCGACGATCAGCTGGGCCTTGCGCTGGCTGTCCAGGTGGCAGCCGATGCGCGGCGCACGACCGGTGAGGGCGATGCAGATGTCGAGGTAGTCCGGGTACTTGAGGGTACGCGCGCCGAGCACGCTGTTGGCGTAGACCACGGCGTTGGATTCGGCCCAGACGATCTGTTCACCGAGCCCCGGCGCGCTGTCGAGCAGGTAGGGCGCGCAGGTGAAGCTGAGCTGTGCCCCCATTGCCATATAGGCATCGCCGAGGGCACTGGCCGGTACGCCAAGGGCCGCGTCGATGCCCAGCTCGCGCCAGCGGCGCTGGTCGACCGAGATCGAGTTGAGCGTGGTCGGTACCCGCACCTGCGCGCCCCACTGCACCAGCTGTTCGGCAAAGCGCAGGCTGGCCGGGCCGGTGTAGATACAGCCGTCGATATGCGCCTGGGTGACGTCGAGCAACTGCTCGGCGCCTTGCAGCTCGGCCATGCGCAGGACGAGCTGCATCGCCACCTGTGCCGCCCGGCCGTGACGGCCGTCGAGCAGCGCCCGGTCCTCGTCGCTGAGGCTTAGGGCCGTGCCCGCCGGGCGCTCGCCCTCCACCCGCACCAGCGCGCCGCCGCGCAGACCGGCAAAGGCCTCCCGGCCGATGCAGAGCACCGGCAGGGAACGCCCGAACAGGACCTGCGCGACCAGCACGCCGAGGGTGAGGATCTCGTCCGGCTCGGCCAGCACCAGCGCCGCCGGGGCGTGACCATTGCTGATCAGCTCCATCATCACGCTGCTGCCGGTGCACGAGCCGCGCCCGCTGGGGATCGCCAGCACGCGGCCGGCGATGCACTGGCCGCTGAGCGGATGATGGCGGTCGATCACCTCGCCGCTGAACGGGTCGACCCCGCCCCAGAAGCTCAACCCGGTATCGGCATACAGCAGCGCGCCTTCGGCCGTGCCCTCGACCAGGCTACGCCCGCTCAGGGCCGTAGAAGTGCTGGTCATGCGGCCCACCTCAGTAGTAGACCTTTGGCACGGTCAGGTCGGTGGGGGCGATTTCGGTGCCGACCCACTTGGTGAACAGTTCCTGGTAACGCCCGGTGCGCACCTGCTGGTTGACGAACAGGTCGAGGTAACGCAGCAGGCCGTACTCGCTACGCTTGGCCCCCAGCGATACGTAGTCGATCACGTACGGCGCGTTGCCGGCGACTTTCAGGTTCTTGTACTTGCCGGACTTGAGCGTGGCGGCGGCAACGGTGTTGGTGACCACGGTGGCGTCGATATGGCCCTGGGCGACGGCCAGCAGCGTGTCGTTCTGCGACTGGTAGGCGCGGAAGGTGCCGCTGCCCCAGCGCTTCACGTCTTTCTCCAGGGCAATCGCTTCATAGGTACCGCTGGTGTTACCCAGCGCCTTGCCCTTGAGGTCGTCGAAGCTGTTGATGCCGGTGTTGTCGCGGGTCAGCACGACCATCTGGAAGGCGAAGTAGGGCACGCTCAGGCCGACCGTCTTGGCCCGTTCGAGGGTGTCGGAGGTGGACGCGACGATCACGTCGGCGCGCCCCGAGACCAGCGCCGGGATACGGTCGGGGAACGGCGTTTCGACCACTTCGGCATCGACGCCGAGCACTTTCGCCAGGTCGTTGCAGTAGTCCACGTCGAACCCGGCCGGCTGGTTCGCTTCGTCACGGAAACCCATCGGCGGGAAATCCAGGGTCACGGCGCAGCGTAGCTTGCCGGAACCGATGATGTCGTCGAGCTTGTCGGCCTGGGCGTTGGCGATGCAGGCGGTACTGAGAACAGCGCTGAGGGCTACGGCAAATGTGCGGTTTTTCATAGGTGCCTCGTGGTCGGAAAAGTGCTGTTAGATATCGTATTGGTAATTTCGTATACGATATTTTTAAGAGCAATGACCGTGCCTATTCTGGCTTTGCTCTAGGAAATATCTGGCAGCCCGCGGGGCAGGGCGGTTGCCGGAATGTGTCGGGCAGGGCGGCGCTTTCAGCCGGTCCGCCTCGCGCCGGGGGAGGTGTTACATAAGGGAGCACCGCGCGCCCGCAGCGCCCCGGAAAGGAACACTCAGCGCTGGCTGTCGCGGTACTGGCTGGGTGACATACCGCTGAGCGCGCGGAACTGCCGGCTGAACGCGCTGTGGTCGGTGTAACCGCAGCGCAGGGCGATCTCGGTGATCGGCAGGTCGGGGTCTTGCAGCAGCCGCGAGGCTTCCTCCAGCCGTGCCTTGTGGATCATCTGCCGCGGTGTGAGCTGGAAGATGCGCTTGCAGTGGCGCTCCAGCTGCGCCACCGACAGGCCGGCGATGGCGGTGAGTTCGGCGAGGCTGATCGGCCGGGTGAAGTGCGCGCGGATATGCGCGTCCACCGCCGCCAGCTTGGGGAAGGCTGGGTGATTCGACTGCGGCAGTTGCAGGTCGCGGGAGATCCCGGCCAGGCCGACGATGTTGCCGTCGGCGTCTTTCAGCGGGCGCTTGTGGGTCAGGCACCAGATCGGCTGGTTGGCATAATAAAGGTGCAGTTCGAGCTGGTCGGCCAGTTCCCGGCCGCTGCTCAGCACGGTGCGATCCTGAGCGGTGTAGAGCGGCCCGTAACGCGCCGGAAACACATGCTCGGCGGTCAGCCCGAGCAGTTCGGCGGGCTGCTTGCGCCCGCAGCGGCGGGCCAGGGTCTGGTTGACGAAGGCGTAGCGCGCCTCGCGGTCCTTGATGAAGAACACCACGTCGTTGAGCGTATCGAGCAGTGGCGCGATCGGTTGCAGGCTGCGCAGCAGGGTCGGCAGATCGCAGGGGGCGAGGTGGTTGAGCGTGGCGTGCATGGCGACGGTCCGGGGGCGACCGTCGGATCATAGAGCGCCGCCGGCGTCTGGCTCAAGCGTCGGGCGTTTCGTCCAGGCACAGCAGGGTGTCGATCCGCGCCGGGTGGAACGGCGGACGTGGCGCCGGCTGCTCCCAATCGAACAGGTGGCGGGTGGCCGCGCCGCACACCCGGCCCTGGCAGGCGCCCATGCCGCAGCGGCTGGCCAGTTTGGCCGAGCGCCAGTCGCGGTGCTCGACGAGGGCTGCGTAGGGGATGTCTTCGCAGCGGCACACCAGGGTGTCGGCGGCGGCCAGGGATTTCAGCGCCGGGTCGAGCTGGAAGGCCTTGTTCAGGCTGGCGGCAAACGCCTGCCAGCGCGCACGCCGGGGGAACAGGCGCTGCGCTGCTTCCAGCGCGCCGACGGCGGCGTGGCCGGCAATCGCACCTTCGACCAAGGCCTTTTCGCTGCCGCCGAAGCCGGTGCATTCGCCGGCGGCAAACACGCCCGGTAGCGAGCTGGCCTGCCAGGCATCGACGGCCAGCGCCGGACCATCGAGGGCACAGCCCAGGGCCTGGCCGAGCTGGCTGTTGGGGATCAGGCCGAAGCCACAGGCCAGGCGCTCGCAGGCCAGCTCGACCACTTTGCCGTGCTGCAGCAGGCGCACGCCCTCCAGGCGCTCGCTGCCCAGCGCCGCCAGCACATGGCTGGCGGTGCGGTACTGGCGGTCGAACAGGCCGAAGGCCTGCAGCAGTTTGTGCGGCCAGCGTGGCAGTTGCGCAGCAAAGCCGGCAACGGCCGTGAGGGATGCCTGTTCGGCGATGCGCAGCACCTGCGCGCCGTTGGCGCGCGCGGTGGCGGCACTGGCCAGCAGCAACGGGCCGCTGCCGGCAATCACCAGGCGCTGCCCGCGCACCGGCAGCCCGGCCTTGATCAGGGCCTGCAAGCCACCGGCGCCGGTGACCCCAGGCAGGGTCCAGCCGGGGAAGGGCAGCAGCAGTTCGCGGGCGCCGGTGCAGAGGATCAGCGCGTCGTAGCGGATCTGCCAGCCGCGCTCGGCGTCTTCGACCAGCAGGGTGTAGGGCGCCGGGTTGGCGATGACGCGGGTGCCACGGTGGTAATGCACATTGGCGCAGGCCATCACCTGCTCGCGTAACTGCTGCGCGGCGGCTGGCAGTTTGGCCTGTGGGCCGTCGCGCCAGATCTGCCCGCCGGGCAGCGGGTTGTCGTCGAGCAGGACGATCCGGGCACCGCTCGGCGCCGCAGCGAGGGCGGCGGCCAGCCCGGCCGGGCCGGCGCCGACGATCAGCAGGGTGGTCTGTGCGCTCATGGCCGGGTCTCCACCTGCATGCCGTCGCGGCACAGGGTCTGGCAGGCCAGTCGGCGGCGGCCGTCGATGGTCACCCGGCACTCCTGGCAGATGCCCATGCCGCACAGCGGCGCGCGCCGCTGTCCGCCGACGGCAGTACGCGAGCAGCCGTCGCCGCCCAAGGCCAGGGCGGCGGCCACGCTGGTGCCAGCGACCACCCGCAGCGGGCGGCCATCGAGGGTCAGGTCAGGCATGGGCGAGTTCTCCAAGGAAGCGTTCCGGCCGGTACGGTTGGGCCGCCAGTGGCGGGGTTTCGGCAAACAGTTGCGCGGTCAGCAGGTCGGCGGTGGCGGGCGCGGTGGTGACGCCCAGCCCTTCATGGCCGACCGCCAGCCACAAGCCGGGTTGCTGCGGGTGCTCACCCACCAGCGGCAGGCCGTCGGGGCTGGCGGCGCGAAAACCGGTCCAGGCGCGCAGACCGTTGAGCTCGGCCAGGCCCGGCATGTATGCGCAGGCCCGCTTGAGCATGCGCGCGAGCATCCAGCCCTCCACGGCCGGGTCGGTGGTGCCGAACTGCCGCGAAGCGCCGATGAACAGCTGGCCGGTCGGCCGCGGCTGGATATTGCAGGCGGTGGAAGGCCCACTGGCGTTGTGCGCGCTGGTCACGTAACCGAGTTCAACCAGGGTATGGGTGACGGTGCCGGGGTAGCGGTCGGTGATCAGCAGGTGGCCCTTTTTCGCTTCGATCGGCAGCTCCGGGCACAGCGCGCTGGCGTGAATGCCGTTTGCCAATACCACGGCCTCGGCGCTCAGCCACTGACCGTCGTCCAGCCGCACGCGGTTGCCCTGCACCGCAGCGACCCGCGCCCGGCGCTGCTCGATGCGCGGCGACTGGAGCATCCAGCGTGCGGTCGCCGGCGCATAGAGAATGCCGTCACCCTTGATCAGCAAGCCGCCTTCGAGGCCGTCGCGCAGGGCCGGCTCGCGCTCGCGCAGGGCGCCCCCGGCAACCAGCTCGCAGGCCACGCCATGAGCGCGCAGCACGCTGAGCTTGTGCTCGGCCACGGCCATTTCCTCGGCATTCGCCGCCAGCCATAACGTGCCGTTGCTGCGGTAGGCGCAGGCGTCGGGCAACTGTGGTGCGAGCTCGCGCCAGCGCTGCAGCGAATGTTGGCTGAGCGCCAGTTCCGCGGCATTGTCGTCGAGTACCAGCAGGTGACCCATGCCAGCGGCGGTGGCTCCGTGCAGGCCGGCATCGAGCACCAGCACGCGCAGGCCGCGGGCGGCCAGCGAGTGGGCGCAGGCGGCACCGATGATGCCGGCGCCGATCACGATCACATCGGCCACGGCGCCGGCGCTCACGGGCGAATGCCCCAGGCGAACGGATCGTCTTCCTCAATGATCAGCGTGGCCTCGGCGCTGATGTGCGCGCGGCCGCGAATGGTCGGCACGATGCGTTCGCCGGCGGTTTCGAACGCGCCCTCGAACTGGCTGCCGATCACGCTGGCCTGACGCCAGATCTGCCCCGGCTGCAATTTGCCATCGGCGGCCAGGCAGGCCAGTTTGGCGCTGGTGCCGGTGCCGCACGGCGAGCGGTCGTAGGCTTTGCCGGGGCAGAGCACGAAGTTGCGGCTGTCGGCCTGCGGGTCGGCGGCGAACAGTTCGATATGGTCGATCAGGCCGCCGTCTTCACCGCGCAGGCCCTGGTCTTCCAGCGCCTGCTGCACGGCGTAGGTGTAGGCGGTGAGTGCCTCGATGTTGTCGCCGGCCACTCGCAGGCCATGATCGGCGATCAGGAAGAACCAGTTGCCACCCCAGGCGACATCGCCGACCACCCGGCCGACGCCCGGCACCTCCAGCGCCAGGTCCTTGCGATAACGGTAGGCCGGGACGTTGCGCACGCTGACCGAGTGGTCCTCGTGCAGGGTTGCCTGCACCGTGCCGACCGGGGTCTCGATGCGGTGCAGGCCCGGCCCGATCCGCCCCAGGTGCGCCAGCGACGCCACCAGGCCGATGGTGCCGTGGCCGCACATGCCCAGGTACCCGGTGTTGTTGAAGAAGATCACCCCGGCACAGGCGCTGGGGTCGACCGGTTCGCACAGCAGCGCGCCGACCAGCACATCGCTGCCACGCGGTTCGAGCATGCAGGTGCTGCGCCAGTGGTCGTGCTGCTCGGCCAGACGCTGGCGCCGTTCGGCCATGCTGCCGTGGCCCAGCTCAGGGAAGCCGGCGGTGACCAGGCGGGTGGGTTCGCCGCCGGTGTGCGAGTCGATTACGCTGATGCGTTTCATGGGAAGGCCGCGTCCGTTCAGGGAAGTGAACGACAGAGTGGCCTGTGCGCCGGCCTATCGGCTTGATGCCTTTAGGCTTGGCGAGCGACGAAATCGGCACAGTCAGTGGGTTGGTGGCAAGTGTTCGAACAACGTCCGGCAGACCCCGGCGATATGTTCGTCGAGCAGGCTTACGGCACGCTCGACGTCCTTGGCCCGGCAGGCATCGAGAATTTCCCGGTGCTCGTGGTCGGCGCGTTCCTTACCGGCCGAGAGGCTCATCTGCATGCGCAGGTAGCGCTCCAGCTTGTCGTTGACCGAACGGATCATGTTGACCAGAAACGGGCGTTGCGCCGGCTCGTAGAGGCACGCGTGAAGTTCCCAGTTGAGCTGCGCCCAGCGGCCGACGTCGTTCTCGCCAACGAACTCCTGGCAGATCCTTTCGGCGCGGGCAAAGGTCGCGTCGGTCATGTTCGGAATGGCCAGGCGCAGGGCTTTGTCTTCGAGCAGCATGCGTACTTCGAACATCTGCGCCAGCTCGGCCTCGGAGACCCGCGTGACCATCGCCCCGCGGTTGCGCTGGAACATCACCAGGCCTTCCGCCTCCAGGCGCTTGAGCGCCTCGCGCACAGGGATCTTGCTGACGTTGAACTGGCGGGCGATATCGTCCTGGCGGATCGGTTCGTCTTCGGCGAAGTGCCCGGCAATGATCGCATCGCGCAGGTGCCGGGTAATGATTTCCGAAGTCGAGGGCGTGTTGCCCAGGTCCGGGGCGTTGAGGCGAGGTACGGTCACGGTGGCGTTGTCCGAAGTTGTTTCTGGATATGGTATACGAATTTATCCAGAGTCGGCGCCGCACGCGCCCGACGGCCACTGTCGCGATTACGCCAAAAGGTCGGGTTCAGCGGATGAAATGCACCTTGCCGGTGTCGTCGTTGCCCATGTAGATGCCGTACACGCCGGCCTGGCGCTCTTCGATATAGCGTTCGAGGATCTGCCGGATGGCCGGGTAGTAGATCTCGTCCCAGGGGATTTCATCGGCGGCAAAGAAGCGGTACTGGAGGGTTTCCGCGCCGAACTGGCCGGTGATTTCCACGGCGATGGCGCGGAAGATGATGTACACCTCGCTGATCTTCGGCACGCTGAAGATCGAGTATGGCGAGACGATTTCGGCGCGTACGCCGCTTTCTTCCCAGACCTCGCGCAGCGCCGCCTGCTCGGTGGTTTCGCCGCTTTCCATGAACCCGGCCGGCAGCGTCCAGGTGCCGGGGCGCGGAGGGATCGCGCGCTGGCACAACAGGTATTTGCCGTCCTGCTCGATGATGCAGCCGGCAATGATTTTCGGGTTCACATAATGGATGTAGCCGCAGGCGCTGCACAGCAGCCGCTCGTGCGTGTCGCCAGGCGGCAGACCCCGGCCAAGCTCGGCAGTGCAGTGCGGGCAGTAGCGCGGGGCGGCAGGCATGATCAGTGACCTATGCGGGGTTCTTTGAGGGCGATGGGCGTGGCGATCTCGCGGATCTTGCTCGAATCGCTGTGCTTGGCGCGCAGGTAGTCCAGGGCCACCTTGGCCGCTGCGCGGACGTGGTCGACGCAGGCCTGGTGCGCGGCCAGGGGATCGCCGCTCTTGATCGCGGCAACGATCTTTTCCATCTCCTGATTGCTCGCGCCGCGGCGGTTTTCCTGCGATACCGAGGTCGCCCGCAGGTAGCTGATGCGCGCCTGCAACTGGCGCAACTGGGTGGCCGCAACCTGGTTGCCGGAACCTTCGAGGAGCACGTCGTAGAAGCCCTGCACCGAGTCGATCACCTGTTGCAGTTCGCCTTCTTCCAGCGCTTTGCGGTTCTCCTCCAGGGCTTTTTCCAGGGCGCGGATGTCCTTGGCTTTGGCATTCAGGGTAAACAGCTGGACGATCAGCCCTTCGAGCACGCAGCGCAGCTCGTAGATGTCGCGGGCGTCTTCCAGGGTGATGATGGCGACGCGCGGGCCCTTGGCATCGGCAAATTCCACCAGGCCTTCGGATTCGAGGTGGCGCAGGGCTTCGCGTACCGAGGTGCGGCTGACGCCGAGGCGGTCGCAGAGGTCGCGTTCGACCAGGCGATCACCTGGCAGCAACTGGAAACTGATAATGGCGCTGCGCAGTTTGTCGAGCACGATTTCGCGCAGGGTAACGGGGTTGCGGTTGACCTTGAAGCTGTCGTCGAGGGGCTGGCGTTTCATCGTGTGCGCTCTGAAATCGGCTGTTGCGCCGGCCCACGGCACACCTCGAACCCAGGTGCGCCGTGCGGCGGTTTCGAACAGCCAGTGTTTAACGGGTTGGCTCCGAGTCGGCTTCGGCGAAGGCCTCGCGGGCCAGGCGGAAGCTGTCCACGGCCGCGGGCACACCGCAATAGATTCCGACCTGAAGCAGGATCTCGCGTATTTGTTCACGACTGAGGCCGTTACGCAAGGCGCCGCGGATGTGCAGCTTGAGTTCATGGGGGCGGTTGAGTGCCGAAATCATGGCCAAGTTTATCATGCTGCGCTCTTTGAGCGATAAGCCGTCCCGGCCCCAGACATGCCCCCAGCAGTACTCGGTCACCAGCTCCTGCAGCGGTTTGCTGAACTCGTCGGCATTCTCCAGCGCCGTGTTGACGTAGGCCTCGCCTAGCACCTGGGTGCGAATCTGCAGGCCTTTTTCGTACTTCGCGTTGCTCATTGCGCTACTCCCGCAAGAAAAGCGGGGGCCGCAGCCGAGGGTGATCGGCGTGCAGCCCCCGGCAGCGTCAGTCCAGCGCCGGCAGGGCGCCAAGCTTGCCTTTGTGATAGATCATCGGCGTGGCCGGCTGCTCGGGCAGGATCAGGTTCTGCACGGCGCCGACGATGATCGCGTGATCGCCGCCGTCGTATTCGCGCCACAGCGCGCACTCAATGATTGCCGTGGCGTTGGGCAGCAGCGGGTTGCCCAGCGCGCTCAGTGTCCACTCGATGCCTTTGGCCTTGTCTTTGCCTTTACCGGCAAAGGCGTAGGCCTCGGCGGTTTGCCCGGCGGCCAGCAGGTGGATGGCGAAGCGCTTGCTGTCGCGCAGGATCGGGTAGGTGTCGGAGGCGTAGTTGGGGCAGAACAGCACCAGCGCCGGCTCGATCGACAGCGCGCTGAAGGCGCTGGCGGTGATGCCGACGATGGCCCCGTCGGTGTCCAGGGTGGTGACCACCGTGACGCCGGACGGGAAGGAGCCCATCACGTCTTTGTAGATGCCGGGTTCGATCATTTCAGTGCACCTCTAGCGCATCACGAAGGGGTCGGGCATGGGCGCGGTCGACAGGTTGATCCAGACCGTTTTCAGCTCGGTATAGGCCAGCACCGAATCGATGCCGCTTTCGCGGCCATAGCCGCTGTTCTTGAAGCCGCCGATCGGCGCCATGGCCGACACCGCGCGGTAGGTGTTGACCCAGATGATCCCCGAGCGCACGTCGCGGGCCAGCCGGTGGGCGCGGCCGAGGTCGCGGGTCCAGATGCCGGCAGCGAGGCCGAACTGCGAGTCGTTGGCCATGGCCAGGGCCTCGGCCTCGGTCTTGAAACGGATCACGGCGGCCACCGGGCCGAACACTTCTTCCTGCATGATCGTCAGTGAGTTGCTGTCGCACTCGAACAGGGTCGGTTCGTAGAACCAGCCGTCGCCGGCGACCTTGGCGCGTTTGCCACCCAGGCGCAAGATGGCGCCTTCGGCCTGCGCGGCGGCCACCAGGCCTTCGACCACGGCCAGTTGCTGGGCGGTGGCCATCGGGCCCATTTCACTGGTTTCGTCTTGCGGGCTACCGATACGGATGCGCGTTGCCCGCTCGATCAGCCGTTCGACGAACACGTCGAAGATCTCCTCCTGCACCAGCAAGCGCGAGCCGGCCACGCAGCTTTGCCCGGAGGCGGCGTAGATGCCGGCTACCGCGCCGTTGATCGCGCTGTCGAGGTCGGCGTCGGCAAAGATGATGTTCGGCGACTTGCCGCCCAGCTCCAGCGACAGTTTGGCGAAGTTCTCGGCGCTACTGCGCACCACGTGCCGGGCGGTGGCGGCGCCGCCGGTGAAGGCGATCTTGCGCACCAGCGGGTGACGGGTCAGCGCCGCGCCGGTGCTCGGCCCGTAGCCGGTCACCACGTTGATCACCCCGGCCGGGAAGCCCGCCTCATGGGCCAGGCGAACCAGCGCAAGGATGCTCGCCGAAGCGTGCTCGGACGGCTTGATGACGATGCTGTTGCCGGCGGCCAGGGCCGGGGCGAGCTTGATTGCGGTGAGGTACAGCGGGCTGTTCCAGGGAATGATCGCCGCCACCACACCGATCGGTTCGTGCACGGTGTAGGCAAACAGGTCGGGCTTGTCCAGCGGCAGGGTGCCGCCTTCGAGCTTGTCGGCCAGGCCGGCGGTGTAATGGAAGAACTCCGGCAGGTAGCCGACCTGACCGCGGGTTTCGCGGATCAGCTTGCCATTGTCGCGGCTTTCCAGCTGGGCCAGCGGTTCCTTGTTCTCGCTGATCAGGTCGCCTAGACGACGCAGCAGCTTGCCGCGGGCGGTGGCGCTAAGGCCGCGCCAGGCCGGACTGTCGAAGGCCTTTTGCGCGGCCTGTACCGCCAGCTCGACATCGCTTTCGTCGGCGTCGGGCAGTTGCGCCCAGGTTTGCGCGGTGGCCGGATCGAGGCTGTCGAAGGTCTTGCCGCTGCGCGCATCGAGCCACTGGCCGTCGATGCACATCTGGAAACGTACGAGTGTCATGCAACGATCCCCTTGGCTGAATCGGAGAGGGTTCGGGCGTGCCCGAGGAAGTCCAGCAGCATCTGGTTGACCAGGCGCGGCGACTCTACCGGCATCATATGCCGTTGTTCGGCGAGTACGACGCTCTGCGCGCCGGGGATGCGCTCGGCGAGCTGGCGGGTCATGGCCGGGGTGGAGCCGAGGTCGAATTCGCCGGTGGCGATCAGCGTCGGCACCTGGATACTGCCCAGGTCGGCGGCGCGGTACATGTCCTGGGTGGCGAACAGTTCGTAGGTGGTCAGGTAACCCTGCGGGTCGTTGCCGGCCAGGGTCTGACGGATCGCCGCGACCTGGGCCGGGTTGGCTGCCTGGTATTCGCGGCTGAACCAGCGCGCCAGGGCTGCTTCGGCGTTGGCGTCCGGGCCGTGTTCGGCGGCCTGGGCAGCACGGGCGATGACCCCGGCACGCTGCTCGGGGCTGCGGTTGAACACACTGTTGAGCACGGCCAGCGCGTCGAGACGCTGCGGGTAGTGCAGGGCGAAGGCCCGGGCGACCAGGCCGCCCATGGAGAAGCCGATCACGGTGGCCTGGGGCAATTGCAGGTGGTCGAGCAGTTCCGCCAGTTGCGCGGCGTAGCCTTGCAGGTCGGTGCCGGCGGCCGGACGCGGGCTCTGGCCATGGCCGAGCATGTCGTAGGCGATGACGCGGTAGTCGCCGGCCAGGCCAACGATCTGTCCGCCCCACATTTCTTTGTTCAGGCCCACGCCGTGGATCAGCACCACGGGTTGGCCTTGGCCGGTGGTCAGGTAACTGGTTCCGGCCGGGGTGCGTTCAGCAGCAAGCTGAATCATGGGGCGCTCCTTGAGAGTCGGGCGTGTTGCAGTCGATTTGCCGCTGGGCGCCGGGCATCGACCGGTGACACGCCCCGGCCCGTTGCTGTTGTTATTGGGCTTTTTCCGCAGCCAGCTCTTCCAGGTCGATGTAGCGGTTGCCGATGCGTGGATGCAGGCGGCCGCCGTCGGCACAGCCCAGCACGACCACGATCTCGTCGGCGCGTGGCGCGTCTTCGATCTGCATTTCCAGGGTGATGTAGTGCGAGCGCAGGCCTTCGTCGTCCTTGTGCATCATCGGGATCTGGATCGAGGTGCCCGGGCCGCCGCGCTTGTTGGTGAAGCTCAGGTAGCTCTTGGCCTTGACCGCTTCGCGGTAGTGGTTGCCGAAGCGCAGGGTGTGGATCACCGCCGAGGCGTGCTCGATTTCGCCGTCGGCGCCGACCACGGCGGCCTTGCCATAGGCTTCGATCTTCTCGGCTCCGCCGATGGCGGCTACCAGGCGTTCGACCATCAGCGCGCCGAGGTCGGAGCAGTTGGCGCGGATTTCCGGCTTGAGGTCGTCGACGAAACCACGACCCAGCCATGGGTTCTTGATCACCACGGCCAGGCCGACCATGGTCACCGGGGTGTCGGTGGCCTTGCCGCCTTCGATGAAGGTTTGTTCGGCGTAGGTGACGATTTTGCGGATTTCAAAACTCATGAACTGCTCCTGTGGCGGGTGATTAGCTCTTGTTGTCTGATGGTATACCATAATATTTGATGTGCAAGAGGTTGCCGAACATTTCTGCGGACGAGGGGATAAGTGGTGGGTGCAACAAAAAGCATCGCGGGACGCGCCCACTCCCACAGGGTTTTGCGTTAACCGTGCGGGAGCGGGCGCGTCCCGCGATGCGCTTGAAGGCGCTAGAAAATCAGAACCACCGCCGGCTGACATGGCCCTCGGGATCGGTCGATCAACGGAACGCCGGCACCACTTCGTTGATGAACAGTGCCAGCGACTTGCGCTTCTCGGCATGCGGCAAGCTGTTGTCGCACCAGAAGCTGAACTCGTCGACACCCAGCGCCTGGTAGTATTTGATCCGCGCAATGATTTCTGCCGGCGTACCGATCATGGTGTTCTTGCGGATGGTGTCCAGTTCGAACTCCGGGCGCTCCTTGAACTTCTCTTCCGGGCTGGGCGCGAGGAAGCCGTTCTGCGGGGTCTGCTTGTTGCCGAACCAGGCGTCGAAGGTGCGGTAGAAGCGCGAGATCGCCTGGGCGCCGATCTTCCAGCCCTCCGGTTCGGCCGGGCTGTGCACGTGGGTGTGGCGCAGCACCATCAGTTGCGGGCGCGGTACGTCCGGGTTGTTGGCCAGGGCGGCTTCGAACTTGTTCTTCAGGTCGACGACTTCCTCGTCACCCTTCATCAGGGGGGTGACCATCACGTTGCAGCCGTTCTTCACCGCGAAGTTGTGCGAGTCCGGGTCGCGCGCGGCGATCCACATCGGGGGCACCGGTTGCTGGATCGGTTTGGGCACGCAGGTGGAGGTGGGGAACTTCCAGATCTCGCCGTCGTGGGCGTAATCGCCTTGCCACAACGCACGCACCACTGGGACCATCTCGCGCAGCGCCTGGCCGCCCTCGGAAGCCGGCATGCCGTTGGCCATGCGGTCGAACTCGAACTGGTAGGCACCGCGCGCCAGGCCGACTTCCATGCGACCGTTGCTGATCACATCGAGCAGGGCGCATTCGCCAGCGACCCGCAGCGGGTGCCAGAACGGCGCGATGATGGTGCCGGCACCGAGGTGAATGGTCGTGGTGCGTGCCGCCAGGTAGGCCAGCAGTGGCATCGGGCTCGGCGAGATGGTGTATTCCATGGCGTGGTGTTCGCCGATCCACACGGTGCTGAAACCGCCGTCTTCGGCCATCAGGGTCAGTTCGGTAAGGTCTTCGAACAGCTGGCGGTGGCTGACCTGTTCATCCCAACGTTCCATGTGTACGAACAACGAAAATTTCATCAGGCATTCCTCGGATCGTGTTGGCGGTCGCCTGTCGGATCAGGCGGGGTCAGGCGCGACGGGCACCGGGTGGGTGCCGCTCATAAGAACAGGGGCTCAGGCAAAGGCCGGCAGTGCGGCCATCTTGCCGCGGCAATACACCAGCGGGCTCGGTGCCTGCGCGGGGACGATCAGGTTCTGTACCGCGCCGACCATGATGGCGTGGTCGCCACCTTCGTACTCGCGCCATAGCTCGCACTCGATGATTGCCGTGGCATTGGCCAGCAACGGGTTGCCCAGCGCGCTCAGGGTCCACTCGATGCCCTGGGCCTTGTCCTTGCCCTTGCGGGCGAACGCATAGGCTTCGGCCTGTTGTGCGCCGGAGAGCAGATGGATGGCAAAGCGCTTGTTGCGGATCAGCACGGGGTAGGAGTCGGAACTGTAGTTGGGGCAGAACAGCACCAGCGGCGGGTCCATCGACAGCGAACTGAAGGCGCTGGCCGTCAGCCCGACCACTTGGCCGTCGTCGTCGAGGGTGGTGATCACCGTAACGCCGGAAGGGAAGGAGCCCATAACGTTCTTGTAGACAGTTGCGTCGATCATGGCGTGGTCCTCGGAATGCCGCGGTGTGTTCCGCGTTTTTATCGTTGATGTGTCTGATGGTATACCGTAATACCTATTTTGCAAGGGGAATTTTCGACGACGGACGAACGCGCCCGCTTAGGCGTTAAGCCCAGTAAACACGGGGTTTTCAGACGGTTTTGGAGACTTTTACTGGGGTAGAAAGCGCATAAGATGGTCGGCAGCGTGATCGCGCTTTCGGCCGCTATGGGCCGCTGCTGATGGTGCGTGACTACGCCCATCGCGGGACGAGCCCGCTCCCACAGAAGAGCAAGCAGGGGCTTTCTGTGGGAGCGGGCTCATCCCGCGATCTGGCGCGTAGCGCCAGCAATATTGCGCTCGACTTTCGGGGCGTGCGCGAGTCAGAACTCGGTCGGCTGGATGATTTCGACCCAGTAGTCGTCCGGGTCCTTGACGAACGCCAGGTGCTTCATGCGGCCGTCGCTCAGGCGCTTCTGGAAGGTCACGCCGAGGGCTTCGAAGCGCTCGCAGGCCGCGCGGATATCCGGTACCGAAATGCAGATATGGCCGAACCCGCGCGGGTCGGTGTTGCCATTGTGGTAGGCGAAGGCCGGGTCGTTCTCGGTGCCGTGGTTGTGGGTCAGCTCAAGAATGCCGGGAATGGATTTCATCCACTCGTTGCGCTTGGCGTCGTCGGCGGGGATCTGCGCCTTGTCGACCAGGGCGAGGAAGTACAGGCTGAACTCGGCTTCCGGGAAGTCGCGTTTCTCGACCAGGCTGAAGCCCAGTACGCGGGTGTAGAAGTCCAGGGACTTGGTGATGTCCTTGACCCGCAGCATGGTGTGGTTGAAGACGAAATTCTGGGTCGCGGCATCGGGTTGCGCGGTGACACCGGGGAAGGTGTTGAGGTCTTGCAGGCTCATGGGCACTCCGCAGGAGAGGCCGACGCCAGAAGCGCCGGCGGAACAGTCAGGTGGCCATGATACGGCAGTGAACCGAGAGCGCAAACGGTTTGCGCCCCGTGAGCCAGAAGCCGACGGGGCGCAAGAAATAGATGCCCGCCGAAGCGGGCTTATGGGGCGCTAATCCTTTAGCAGCCTCCATCCTGAAACAGCCGATGTGAAAAATATGTGAAGCCATTGTCAGCGGCGCAACCAACTTTCCACGGTTGTCGCGCCATACTGTTGTTTCCATGCCTTGAGGCCGCGGTGGTTACCACCCTTGGTCTCGATCAGCTCGCCGGTATGCGGGTTTTCATAGACTTTCACTACGCGCGCGCGGCGGGTTCGCGGCGTGTGCGCAAGCGGTTTGGTGGCAGCCCTGGGGTCGAGAATGTCGATAATGTCGCGCAGGTCTTTGTCGTAGCTTTTCATCAGGCTGACAAGTTTCTGCTCGAATTCGATTTCGCGTTTGAGGCCGGCATCCTTTTTCAACGTCTCCAGTTGTGCGAGCTGTTCCTGGAGGGCTTTTTCGGCAGCACGAAACTCTGCAAGTCGGGACACTGTGATCACTCCTCTGTAATCGGCAAATGGGCGCACGTGTTGGCACGAACAATCAGTGGTTATAAACGCAACGGCCACCGGGTGGATAAAAGCAACACCGTGAATAACAGTGTAGTCAAGCACAGGGGGGGGATCATTAAACTTTTTAGTGCCGCTTCATGGAACTTTAACAGGCACTGCTTACTTGCTCTAACAGCGCATACTAAAGCATTAAGCCGACGGCCCGCGCGCAGCCTTAGACCATGGTCCAATGGCCCGAGATAGAGCGTTTTCGAGAAAATTATCGATCACCGTCGGGTTGCCTGCGGTGGTGCATGGCCGGCGCCCGGATTGCGCCCGTTGATTCTTTGTCCCTCTATTCGGATATTCGTTTCTGATGTTTGCCCCATTCCCTTTCGCCTCCGGGCGCCGTCTTGGCAGCCTGGTGGCGTTGTTCGTCGCTGGATCGGCCCAGGCCGGCGGTTTTCTTGAAGACAGCAGCGCCAAAGTCGAAGCGCGTAATGTTTATTTCAACCGTGATTTCCGCGACGGTCACAGCAGTGCCAGCCAGGGTGCGTCGAAACGCGAAGAGTGGGCACAAGGCTTTATTCTGAACGCGCAGTCCGGTTATACCGACGGCACCGTCGGTTTCGGCGTCGATGCCCTGGGCATGATCGGTTTTAAACTCGATTCAAGCCCGGCCGACAGTAACAGCGGCTTGCTGCCGTCCTCCGGGCATGATCCACGGCGTTCGGTGGATCAGTACGCGAAACTCGGCGTGGCCGGCAAAGTGCGCTATTCGAAGAGCGTGCTGAAGATCGGCGCGCTGCTCCCGGATATGCCGCTGCTCAAATACAACGACGGCCGCTTGTTGCCGACCTTGTTCAATGGTGCGCTGCTGACCTCGGAAGAAATTCGTAATCTGAAGTTCAGCGTGGCCCGCCTGGACAAGTACACCGCCCGCGATTCCACCGATGCCCAGGACATCCGCGTGCACTGCAAGAACAAGCGCTATGCCTGCGATACCAGCGCCGATCACTTCGACATGGCCGGCGTCGACTATCGCTTCAACGAGCGCCTCAGTGCCCAGTACCAGGTCGCCAAGCTGGAAAACATCTACCGCCAGCACTTCCTCGGCCTGCTGGCCACTCAGCCGCTGAGTGTCGGCAGCCTGTCGGCCGACCTGCGCCTGATCAAGAGCGACGATATCGGCCGCGCCCGTGCCGGCGATATCGACCACCGCGCCTTCAGCGGCATGCTCGGCTACAGCCTGGGCGGGCACAAGCTCAGCGCCGGCTGGCAGCGCATGTTCGGCGAAGACGCCATGCCGTACCTCGATGGCAGCAACCCGTACCTGGTCAACTACGCGCAGGTCAACGACTTCGCCGCCGCCCAGGAGCGGTCCTGGCAGTTGCGTTACGACTACGACTTCAAGGCCTTGGGCCTGAACGGCCTGACGTTCTTCACCCGCTACATCAACGGCGACCATATCAAGGTGCCAGGCAGCCTGGCCGAGGGCAAGGAATGGGAGCGCGATAGCGAGCTCAAGTACCAGGTCCAGAGCGGTACCTTCAAGGATGTCAGCGTGCGCCTGCGTAACTCTACTTACCGCAGCAACTATGAAAAGTGGGCGCGGGACATGGACGAAACCCGGGTCATCGTCAGCTACACCTTCTCCCTGCTGTAAGCGCGGCGCTTTGCCAAGGGGCGCCGGCCGGCCGACAATGGTCGCGTGCCCATGGGAGAGTTTTCGCGATGAAACACCTGCTACTGATCGGCATCGGCCCGGGCAACCCGCGGCAGATCACCCTGGAGGCCATCGACGCACTGAACCGTGCCGAGGTGTTCTTCGTGCTCGACAAGGGGCCCGCCAACGACGACCTGTTGCGTCTGCGCAAGGCGTTGCTGGCAGAGCATGCTCGCCAGCCGTATCGTCTGCTGCAGGTCGAAGACCCGCAGCGCGACGGCGCGGCCAGCGACTACGTTGGCGCCGTGCAGGACTGGCACCGCCAGCGTGCCGTGCTGTATGCCCGGCTGATCGCCGACGAACTGCTCGACGGACAAACCGGGGCGTTTCTGCTGTGGGGCGAGCCCGGTCTCTACGACAGTACCTTGCGTATTCTCGAACGCGTCGAAGGCCACGACTTCAGCCTGGAGGTCATCCCCGGCATCAGCAGCGTGCAGGCCCTGGCCGCGCGCCACCGTATCCCCCTCAACCGCATTGGCGAGCCGCTGACGATCCTGCCTGGCCGGCGCCTGGGCGAGCAGTCGCGGATCGACAACCTGGTGGTGATGCTCGACGGCCACGGTGCCTTCGCCGAACTCGACGACCCTGACCTGCACATCTATTGGGGCGCCTACCTCGGCACCCCGGACGAACTGCTGATCGAAGGCCCGCTGGCGACGGTGAAGGCGCAGATCCTGCAGCAGCGCGAGCAGGCCCGCGCGCGCAAGGGCTGGATCATGGACACGTACTTGCTGCGGCGTCGGTAAGCCGGCAGAGCATCGCCCCGGTGAAGTTGAACAGGCGGTGCTGGCTCAGGTCCAGCAGCGCCTGTTCGATGCGCTCGGCCAAGGCCTCGCAGTGCCAGCGCGGTGCGTAACGGTTGGCCAGCAGTTGCCGGGCCTGCTGCTGCGCCTGCTGCCAGCGGGCTTCGTCGCGGTACAGGTTGGCAGCGGCATCGGCCAGGGCTTCGGCCAGCGACACCACGGCGCCGGGCCAGGGCAGGGCGCCGTGCATGGCTTCGCTGCCGATGGGGGTGGTCACGCTGGGCGTGCCGCAGTGGAGGGCGTCGAGCAGCGCCGGCTTGATCCCCGCCCCGAAGCGCAGGGGGGCCAGGCAGACCCGCGCTGCGCTTAGTACCGCCGTCGGGTCTTCAGCCGGGCCGTGCAGGTGGAAGCCTTCCGTGGGGCAATGCAGGGCGACGGTGTTGTCCGCCAGGTTGGCGCCGTACACGTGCACCTGGGCATCCGGCAGGCGCCGGCGCAGCATTGGCCAGAGGCTGTGTTTCAGCCACAACAGGGCATCGGCGTTGGCCGCACTGCGGTAATCGCCCAGCATGACGAAATGTTCGCGTTCGGCGTACGGGTGAAGCGCTTCGGTGACCGCGGGGCGGCTGCCCGGACACCAGTGCAGCAGGTGTTGGGGCAGGCCGAAGCCGTTGCACAGCAGGTCGATCTCGACGTCGGAACTGATCAGGCTGAGGTCGCAGCGGTACAGCGCGGCGATTTCCCGTTGGGTCAGCGCGGCAGTGGCCATCTGCTGGTAGAGGTCGGGGCCGGAGGTGGCGAACAGTGCGCGGAAATCGTTGCTGTCCAGGCCTTCTGCCAGGCGTCGGCGCAGCAACTGCTGGCGGGCGTCGTGCAGGCTGTGCAGGGCGTCGACGGCAAGCACGCGCAGGGCCTGAGGGTGCTCGCGGCGGATCCGCGTGCCGTGCTGTTCCTCGCTGCGGTAGTGGTCGAACAGGATAACGTCGGGGCTGTCGTCGCTGAGCTGCCAGCCACGGGCGTGGAAGGTGTCGAGGAGATCGGCGCGGGGGTGGCCGATGAGCTGGAACTTGAGCATGGGGCGCCCCAGGGGAAAAGGCCGGCTATTAAAGCAGAATCAGGCTGGCAGGGCTGGCCCTATCGCGGGACGTTCCCACAGTGGACCTGCGGCACATCCCGCGAAGCCTTGTCTAACCATTCAGAACCCTGTTCACCGTGTCGCGCAACTGCTCGATGTTGAACGGTTTGCCAATCGAATGCATGCCGTCCGGCACCTCCACCGTTTCGGCATAGCCACTGGCAAACAGAATCGGCAACAACGGCCGTGCTGCCCTGGCCTGCAGGGCCAGTACCTTGCCGTCCATATCCGGCAAACCGACATCGGTCATCATCATCGCCAGCGCCTGGTCCGGATCGTTGAGTACCCTCAGTGCACGTTGTGCATCGCTGGCTTCAACCACGGAATAACCAAGCTCCTCCAGCACGTCGACAATCAACATGCGCACGATATCGTCGTCTTCAACGACCAATAGCGGGGCGGTAACGGGCATGGCAGTAATCCTGTGCAAAAGGTGACACTTAATCTGTAAACAGCGCGCTGGGTGAAGTTCCCCCAAGCGACGAAAAACTGCTCGGGCGCGCAGCATAACCACCTCGCACACAACAGGGAACGATTGTGCTGGATGCCTCTCAAATGCTGGCTAAATGCCCTGTCAGAATAGGCAAACGCAGATAGACTCGAAACCCGAGAAGGCAATTTTTCCTAGAATAATTGCTCGAAATTCCGTCACACTTCTTTGAACGACCTTTGTCCGGACCTTTGCCATGACCCGACCCGTCTCGACCGACCAGCAAAGCTTTCGCAGGCTGCTGAGCCGAAACATCGGCTTGCCCCTGGGCGTCGGCCTGCTCAGTGCCCTGGTGTTCATCGCGGTAATCGCCTACCTGCTGTCGGCCATCCAATGGGTGAAACACACCGACCGGGTGATCAACAACGCCACCGAGGCGGTCAAATTGTCCATCGACATGGAAACCGGCATGCGCGGTTTCATGCTCACCGGCGAGGAGCACTTTCTTGATCCGTACGAAGTGGCCAAGCCACGGATCAACGCCGAGCTGGCCGGGCTCAAGGAACTGGTTGCCGACAACCCGCAGCAGGTCGATCGTCTGAGCCGTCTGCAGGCGCTGCAGAACGAGTGGAATGTCTTCGCCAAGGAAATGATCGAGCTGCGCCGGCAGAACGGTGACTACCGTGCCTCGATCAGTTCCGGGCGCGGCAAGCGCCTGACCGACGAGATCCGCAAGGAGTTCGACACCTTCGTCGGCATGGAGCAGCAGCTGCGCCAGCAGCGCAACGACAACGTCAGCACCACCACGGTGGTCTCGGTGTCGGTGTACCTGGGTTTCGTCCTGCTGCTCAGTGGCCTGCTGGCCTACACCGGCCGCCGCGACTTGCTGAGCCTGTCCAGCAACTACACCGCCAACCTCGAGGCCCAGCAGCGCGCCACCGAGCGCCTGCAACAACAGGCCTGGTTGCGCAGCGGGCAAACCCGGCTGGCCGAGCAGGTGCTCGGGCAACTGACCCTGCCGACGCTTGGCCACAATATCCTGCAGTTTTTCGGTAACTACCTCGGCAGCGTGGTCGCCGCCCTCTATGTCCGCGACGACCATGGCAACCTGCGGCGGGTCGCCAGCTACGGCTTCTCCCGCGAGCAGGACGGCCAGGAACAGCTGCTCGGCGCCCAGGAAGGCCTGCTTGGCCAGGCGGTGATGCAAGGCCGGCTGATCCGTCTGGACGACGTGCCGGAAGGCTACTTCAAGGTCAACTCGGGCCTGGGCGACGGCCTGCCGCGCAGCGTACTGATGATGCCGGCGAGCAACGACGGGCAGATCAACGGCGTGGTCGAGTTGGGCTTCCTGCGCCCGCTTGACGAGCGCGACATCGAGTTCCTCGAACTGGTCAGCGACAACGTCGGTATTTCCATCGAAAGTGCACGCTACCGTCAGCGCTTGCAGGAAGTACTGGCCGAAACCCAGCAGCTGAACGAAGAGCTGCAGGTGCAGCAGGAAGAACTGAAAACCGCCAACGAAGAGCTCGAAGAGCAATCGCGGGTGCTCAAGGAGTCCCAGGCGCACCTGGAAACCCAGCAGGCCGAGCTTGAGCAGACCAACGAGCAACTGGCCCAGCGCACCGATGCCCTGGCCGACCAGCGCGACGCCCTCGACCGCAAGAACAACGAGTTGAACCAGGCTCAGGTCGAGTTGCAGGCGCGTGCCGAGGAACTGCAGCGTTCGAGCAAGTACAAGTCGGAATTCCTCGCCAACATGTCCCATGAGCTGCGTACTCCGCTGAACAGCTCGCTGATCCTGGCCAAGCTGCTGGCCGAGAACGCCCAGGGCAACCTCAGCGCCGAACAGGTCAAGTTCGCCGAGTCGATCTACTCGGCCGGCAACGACCTGCTCAACCTGATCAACGACATCCTCGACATCGCCAAGGTCGAGGCCGGCAAGCTCGATGTACGTGCCGAAACCACCCACGTCACGCGCCTGGCCGAAGGCCTGCGCGGGCTGTTCGAACCACTGGCCAGCGAGAAGTGCCTGGGCTTCGAGGTGAGCATCGCGGCCAACGTGCCGGCGACCCTCTACACCGACCGCCAGCGCCTGGAACAGATCCTCAAGAACCTGCTGTCGAACGCCTTCAAGTTCACCGAGCAGGGCAAGGTCAGCCTGGAAATCGGCTACCAGCCCGGCAATGGCCTGGTGTTCGCCGTGCGCGACACTGGCATCGGCATTGCCGCCGATCAGCAGCAGAGCATCTTCGAGGCCTTCCACCAGGCCGATGGCACCACCAACCGCCGCTATGGCGGCACCGGCCTGGGCCTGTCGATCTCCCGCGACCTGGCGCAACTGCTCGGTGGCCAGATCAGCCTCGACAGCCGCCTGGGCACCGGCAGCGTGTTCAGCCTGATTCTGCCCGAGCGTTACGAACCGGTGGTCGAGCAGAGCCGCCCGGTGGTGCTCAACCAGCCGGCGCCGTTGCCGGTGGCGCCAGTGGCCGCGGTCGCCCCGCCGGTGCTGGAAGTGCCACGGCCGCCGGTGAGCTTCGCCGACGACCGAGGCAATGCGCCGTTCAGCAACCGCTGCATCCTGGTGATCGAGGACGAACCGAACTTTGCTCGCATTCTCTTCGACCTGGCCCATGAACTGGGCTACAGCTGCCTGGTGGCCCAGGCCGCCGACGAAGGTTTCGAGCTGGCCGCCAGCTACCTGCCCGACGCGATCCTGCTGGACATGCGCCTGCCCGACCACTCCGGGCTCACCGTGCTGCAACGGCTCAAGGAGCAGGCCAGCACCCGGCACATTCCGGTGCACATCATTTCTGTCGAAGACCGCGTCGAGGCGGCCATGCACATGGGCGCCATCGGCTATGCGGTCAAGCCGACCAGCCGCGAAGAACTGAAGACGGTGTTCGCCCGCCTGGAAGAAAAGCTCACGCAGAAACTCAAGCATATCCTGCTGGTCGAGGATGACGACCTGCAGCGCGAAAGCATTGCCCGCCTGATTGGCGACGACGATATCCAGATCACTGCCGTCGGCATGGCCCAGGAGGCCCTCGACCTGCTGCGCGAAAAGATCTACGACTGCATGATCATCGACCTCAAACTGCCCGACATGCTCGGCAACGAGCTGCTCAAGCGCATGACCGCCGACGACATCCGCTCGTTCCCGCCGGTGATCGTGTATACCGGGCGCAACTTGACCCGCGACGAAGAGGCCGACCTGCTCAAGTACTCGCGCTCGATCATCATCAAGGGCGCGCGCTCGCCGGAGCGCCTGCTTGACGAAGTCACGCTGTTCCTGCACAAGGTCGAATCGACGCTGTCCCATGAACGCCAGCGCATGCTCAAGACCGCGCGCAGCCGTGACAAGGTCTTCGAGGGGCGCAAGATCCTCCTGGTGGACGACGACGTGCGCAACATTTTCGCCCTCACCAGTGCCCTGGAGCACAAGGGCGCCATCGTCGAGATCGGCCGTAACGGCCGCGAAGCCATCGACAAGCTGGAGAGCACCAGCGACATCGACCTGGTGCTGATGGACGTGATGATGCCGGAGATGGACGGCTACGAAGCCACCCGGCTGATCCGCAAGGACCCGCGCTGGCGCAAGCTGCCGATCATCGCGGTCACCGCCAAGGCGATGAAGGATGACCAGGAGCGCTGCCTGCAAGCCGGCGCCAACGATTACCTGGCCAAACCGATCGAGCTGGACCGACTGTTCTCGCTGATCCGCGTCTGGCTGCCGCAACTGGAGCGAATTTGATCATCGAACGCAATACCGACATTGAAATCCGGCTGTTGATCGAGGCGATCTACCTCAAGTACAGCTACGACTTCCGCGACTATTCCGGCGCCTCGATCAAGCGCCGGGTGCTGCATGCCGTGCGTCAGTTCGACTGCGCCACCGTATCGGCGTTGCAGGAACGGGTGCTGCACGACCCGGGGGTGTTCATGCAGTTGCTGCAATACCTGACCATCCCGGTGAGCGAGATGTTTCGCGACCCCGAGCACTTCCTCGCGCTGCGCCGCGAGGTGGTGCCGCACCTGAAGACCTGGCCATCGATCAAAATCTGGATCGCCGGTTGCAGCACTGGCGAAGAGGTCTACTCGATGGCCATCCTGCTGCGCGAGGAAGGCCTGCTTGAGCGCACCATCCTCTACGCCACCGACATCAACCCCAGCTCGCTGGAAAAGGCCAAGCAGGGCATCTACTCGCTGCCGAGCATGCGCGAGTACACCGAGAACTATCAGAAGGCCGGCGGCCTGCGCGCGTTCAGCGACTACTACACGGCGGCCTACGGCAACGCCATCCTCGACAGCAGCCTGCGCGAGAACGTGACCTTCGCCGACCACAGCCTGGCCACCGACAGCGTGTTCTCCGAAACCCAGCTGGTGTCGTGTCGCAACGTGCTGATCTACTTCAACAAGGGCCTGCAGGACCGCGCCTTTGGCTTGTTTCACGAATCGCTGTGTCATCGCGGCTTCCTGGTCCTGGGCAGCAAGGAAACCCTGGACTTCTCGGCCTATTCGGAGCGTTTCGAGCCACTGTGCCGGCCCGAGCGGATCTACCGCAAGCTATGAATCCGGTCGATGCGATTGTCCTTGGCGCTTCGGCGGGCGGCGTTACGGCGCTGCTGGCGGTATTCGCCGCGTTGCCGCGCGACTACCCGATTCCACTGCTGTGCGTGCTGCACCTGCCGGACGGCCGTCACAGCCAGCTCGCCGACGTGTTCGCCAAGCGTCTGCAACGGCCGGTGCGCGAGGGGCGCGACAAGGAACGTATCGCGCCGGGGATGATCTATGTAGCCGGCCCCAGCTATCACCTGTCGGTGGAAAAGGACTACAGCTTGTCGTTGAGCCAGGAAGACCGCGTGCATTTTTCCCGCCCGGCCATCGACTTCCTGTTCGAGTCGGCGGCCGATGCCTATGGCAGCGGGTTGGTCGGCGTGTTGCTGACCGGGGCCAACGAAGACGGTGCCAGAGGCCTGGCGCGCATCCAACAGTGTGGCGGTCGGACCATCGTTCAGGACCCGGCCCAGGCGCAAGTCGCCGTCATGCCCGAAGCAGCGCTGGCGCTGTTGCGGCCTGACCATATACTCCCTTTGAACGGCATCGGGCACTTGCTCGCCACGCTGGAACCACGTGAATGCTAAGCCATATCCAAGCCAAACTGCTGATCGTCGACGACCTGCCGGAGAACCTGGTGGCGCTCGAGGCCCTGATCAAGGCCGACGACCGCGCGGTGTTCAAGGCGCAGTCGGCTGACCAGGCGCTGTCGCTGCTGCTCGAGCACGAATTCGCCCTGGCCATCCTCGACGTGCAGATGCCCGGCATGAACGGCTTCGAGCTGGCCGAGCTGATGCGCGGCACGGAAAAAACCAAGAACATCCCGATCGTCTTCGTCAGCGCGGCGGCGCGCGAGATGAACTACGCCTTCAAGGGCTACGAAAGCGGTGCGGTGGACTTCCTGCACAAGCCGCTCGACGTGCATGCGGTGAAGAGCAAGGTGACGGTGTTCGTCGACCTGTTCCGCCAGCGCAAGGGCCTCGACGAGCAATTGCAGGAGCTGGAACGCAGCCGCCAGGAGCAGGAACTGCTGCTGGCCCAGCTGGAGGTGGCGCGCGGCGAGCTGGAGCACGCGGTGCGCATGCGCGACGATTTCATGTCGATTGTTTCCCACGAAGTGCGCACGCCGCTCAACGGCCTGATCCTCGAAACCCAGCTGCGCAAGCTGCACCTGGCGCGGGACAACGCCGACGCCTTCAGCCTGGACAAGATGCGCGCCATGGTCGAGCGTGACGAGCGGCAGATCAACAGCCTGATTCGCCTGATCGAAGACATGCTCGACGTGTCGCGGATCCGCACCGGCAAACTGTCGATTCGCCCGTCGTCGTTCGACCTGAGCCAACTGGTCAGCGGCCTGCTGGAAAACTTCGCGGCCCAGGCCGCCGCCGCCGAGTGCAGCCTGAGCCTGGAGGCGGCGCAGCCGGTGCTGGGGGTGTGGGATGAATTCCGCATCGAACAGGTGATCGCCAACCTGCTGAGCAACGCCCTGCGCTACGGACGCAAGGGCCCGGTGCAGGTGCGCGTGCGCGAAGTACAGGGGCTGGCCTGCGTGGAGGTGCGCGATTTCGGCATTGGCATCAGCGAAGCCAATCAGCAACGGATCTTTCAGCAGTTCGAGCGGGTTTCATCCAGTCAGAGCACGGCCGGCCTCGGTCTGGGTTTGTACATCTCCGAGCAGATCGTCCTGGCCCATGGCGGCAGCATCAGTGTGAGCAGTGTCGAAGGCGAGGGCGCGACCTTTATCGTGCGCCTGCCGCTGCTGCGCGACATGCAGGAAAATACCCAGCAACAGGCAACCTCTGCTTGAGCCCGGGGTCCTATGGCGACTCTACCGAATGAACACAGCTAAGGCATTGGCATGAGCGAAGATGCACAAGACGTGGTGCTGGTCGTCGAAGACGAACCGGTGATCCGCATGATCCTCAGGGACTACCTGGCGGGCGAGGGCTACCATGTGCTGGTGGCCGAAAACGGCGCGCAGGCGTTCGATATCCTGGCGAAAAAGCCGCATCTGGACCTGATGGTCACCGACTTCCGCCTGCCCGGCGGCATCTCCGGGGTCGATATTGCCGAGCCGGCGATCAAGCTGCGCCCGGACCTCAAGGTGATTTTCATCAGTGGCTACCCGCTGGAAATTCTCGAATCGGGCAGTCCGATCGCCCTCAAGGCGCCGATCCTGGCCAAGCCGTTCGACCTCGACAGCCTGCGCGAGCAGATTCAGAAGCTCCTCGCCTAGGGGCGTTCAAGCCGCCGAACTGATGCGGCCGCTGGGCAGGCTGCGCTCAATGGCGCCGAGCAGCATGCTTTCCATCAAGGTCAGGCGCTGTGCTTGTGGCAGCGGCGACTGCTGCAGCCAGCCGGGCAGGCTATTGAGCAGGCTGGCGATGACGTGGGCGGTAGCGGCCAGGCTCGCTGCCGGCAGCGCTGCCTCAGGTGCGATCAGGCGCAACAGGCCGGTTTCGTAGTCGCAGCGCAGCGCGGCAATCCGTGCCTGCTGCGCGTCGCTCAGGCAGCACAGGTCACGTTCCGCCAGGCGGAACTGCAACGGCCGCTCGGCGTGCAGGGCCCAGTGGGCACCGATCACCGCCGACAGCCGCTGTGCCGGCGAACGGCCCTTGGCCGGCGGTGCGAGGGTGGCCAGCAGCTCTTCGAACAGCTCTTCGATCAGATCGAAGAGCAGGTGCTGCTTGCTCGGAAAATGGTGGTACAGCGAGCCTGCGGTCAGCCCCAGGTGGCTGGCCAGCTCGCGCATGCTGACCTGGCCGAAGCCTTTGTTCGCGAAGAGTTCCAGCGCTTTGTCGCGCCGTTCTTCGAAATTCGCGCAGCGTTCGGCGCAGGTCAGTGGCATGGGGCTACCTCAATAGGTGAAGAAACCACGGCCGCTCTTGCGGCCCAGGTAGCCGGCGGCGACCATTTCCTTGAGCAAGGCGGCCGGGCGGTACTTGCTGTCGTTGAAGCCGTCGTGGAACGACTCGACGATGGCCAGCAGGGTGTCCAGGCCGATCAGGTCGGCCAGGGCCAGCGGGCCGATCGGTTGGTTGCAACCCAGGCGCATGCCGGTGTCGATGTCCTCGGCACTGGCCAGACCTTCCTGCAACACCATGATCGCTTCGTTGATCATCGGCACCAGGATGCGGTTGACCACGAAGCCCGGGCGGTTGCCGGCGCTGATCGCGGTCTTGCCGACGCGGGCGGTCAGGGCATGGGCGGCGGCGAAGGTCGCGTCGCTGGTTTGCAGGCCGCGGATCACCTCGACCAGGGCCATCATCGGCACCGGGTTGAAGAAGTGCACGCCAATGAAGCGCTCGGGCTGGCTGACCGCCGCGCCGAGCTGGGTGATCGACAGCGACGAGGTGTTGGTGGCGATCACGCAGTCGTCGGCCACGCTGGCCGCCACCTGCTGGAGGATGCGGATTTTCAGCGCGAGGTTTTCGGTGGCGGCCTCGATCACCAGTTGCGCTGAGTGCAGCGCGGCGTAGTCGGTGCTGGTGCTGATCCGCGCCACGGCCGCTTGGGCCTCGGCGGCCTGCAGGGTCTGCTTGTTGACCTGGCGTTCGAGGTTCTTGCGCAGGGTGGCCAGGCCACGCTCCAGCGCAGCCTCGGAGACGTCGATCAGGGTGACCTGGTAGCCGGCCACCGCGCACACCTGGGCAATCCCGTTGCCCATGGTGCCGGCGCCGATCACGGCGATATTTTCAATGCTCACGGTGCTGCTCCTCAAACGCGCTCGAAGACAACGGCAATGCCTTGGCCGCCGCCGATGCACATCGTCGCCAGGGCATAGCGGCCCTGGATACGCTGCAGTTCATGGATCGCCTTGGTGGCGATGATTGCGCCAGTGGCGCCGACCGGGTGGCCGAGGGAGATGCCCGAGCCGTTCGGGTTGACCTTGTCCGGGTCGAAGCCGAGCTCGCGGGACACCGCGCAGGCCTGGGCAGCGAAGGCTTCGTTGGATTCGATCACGTCCAGGTCGTTGACGCTGATACCGGCTTTTTCCAGCGCCTTGCGGGTTGCCGGTACCGGGCCCAGGCCCATCAGCTCCGGCTCGACACCAGCGTGGGCGTAGGCCACCAGGCGCGCCAGCGGGCGCAGGCCCTCGCGCTTGGCCATCGCACCGGTCACCAGCACCAGCGCGGCGGCGCCGTCGTTCAGGCCGCTGGCGTTGCCGGCGGTGACGGTGCCATCTTTCTTGAACACCGCTTTCATCCCGGCCAACTGCTCGGCGCTGACGTCGCCGCGCACGTGTTCGTCCACCTCGAACGTCACCGGGCCCTTACGGCTGGGGATCTCGATCGGCACGATCTGGCTGGCGAAGCGGCCTTCGGCGATGGCGCGAGCGGCACGTTGCTGGCTGGTCTGGGCGACCTCGTCCTGCATCTGCCGGGTGATGCCGTTTTTCTCGGCCACGTTCTCGGCCGTGATGCCCATGTGGAAGCCGGCGAACGGATCGTGGAGGATCCCGAGCATGTAGTCGACGCCGTGCAGGTCACCCATGCGCGCGCCCCAGCGGGCTTGGGGCAGCAGGTACGGGCCACGGCTCATCGACTCGGCACCGGCGGCGATCACCGCTTCGGCTTCGCCCAGCAGCAGGCTCTGCGCGGCCGAGACGATGGCCTGCAGGCCCGAGCCGCACAGGCGGTTGACGTTGAAGGCGGGGGTTTCCTTGGGAATGCCGGCGTTCATCGCGGCCACCCGGCCCAGGTAGGCGTCGCGCGGTTCGGTCGGGATCACGTTGCCCATCACCACATGGCCGATCTGCTCGGCCTTGACCCCGGAGCGCTCGAGGGCGGCGCGGGTGACCTGGGTGGCGAGGTCGGCCAGGGGCAGGTCCTTGAGCGAGCCGCCGAAGGTGCCGATGGCCGAGCGAACGGCGCTGACTACGTAGATATCGTTGTTGTTCATTGTCGACTCCAGTGTGCGAAAGCGTGGCGGGGCGCCGTGCGGCTCTGCCAGAATGGCGCCCGGGCCACGTCCGGGATGGGCCCGAGTCTAGGCAAAGGCCACGCCCTGGCCTATGCCTTAACTGCCCAGGCGGGCTGACTGTTTTTGCCATACCTTGTGTTGCAGTGGAAAACCTCATGCGGGAAAACGATTCGGTCGCGGTGTACTTCGTCCATACCATGTTGCACGGCCTGCGCCAGCGGCCCGCGCAGGCGCAGGCGTTGCTGCACAAGGCGGGGATCGATCCGCAGGTGTTGCAGCAGGCCGAGGCACGGGTACCGGCCAAGGCGTTTGCGCGGTTATGGCTGATCCTCATTGAGGCGCTGAACGACGAATTTTTCAACCTCGACAGCCATGGCATGCCGCAAGGCAGCTTTGCCCTGATCTGCCGTGGGCTGATTCAGGAGCCGACCCTGGAAAAGGCCCTGCGCCAGTGCCTGGGCAATTTCGCCCTGTTCCTGCGCGATGTGCGCGGCAGCCTGACGGTGCGCGGCCAGCGCGCAGTGATCAGCCTGCACAGCCAGATCGACGATCCGCTGACCCGGGTGTATGCCGAGGAAACCTTGCTGGTGCTGGTGATCAGCCTGCTGTGCTGGCTGGGCGGGCGGCGGATTGCCATCGATCGCACCGAACTGCGCGATGCACGTCCGCCGCTGGAGGACGATGCCTTGCTCTGGGGGCCGAACCTGCAGGTGGGCAGCGGGCGTACCGAGGTTGAGTTTGCCGCGGACTACCTGCGCTTGCCGGTGGTCCAGGACCTGAGCGCACTGAAGACCTTCCTGCGCAGTGCGCCGCAGTGGCTGGTGGTGCGCTATCGCAACCAGAATGGTTTGGCGGCGCGGGTTTATCGGCATCTGCGCGGACGCTGTTATGGGCAGTGGCCGACCTTGCTGGCGATGGCCGCGGGCGAAGGCCTGAGCCCGAGCAGTTTTCGCCGGCAGTTGGAGCGCGAAGGCTGCTCGTTCCAGCAGATCAAGGATGAAGTGCGTCGGGCGACGGCGTTCGAGTGTTTGCGCGACAGCGATCTGAGCGTGGCGGAGATTGCCGAGCAGACCGGCTTTCAGGAGCCGAGCGCGTTTCATCGGGCATTCAAGAAATGGACGGGGGAGAGCCCAGGCGGGTATCGGTTGCGGGTGGCGGGCCGTTTGTAGGCGCTGGCTTGCCTGCGACCGGCTGCGTAGCAGCCGTAGCACCTGAGTCCGCGGTACACCAGGCGCAATGTGGATGCCGAGTTTACTGCCGCTTTGCCCGAGCGCGGACCGGGCATCGCCGGCAAGCCAGCTCCAGCAGCGAGCTTTCCAACCCGGATTTACCCACGGCCAGTTCCAGCCCGGCCATTGCCTTGTAGGCCTTCGGCGCCTGTTTGGCCCATTCGATACGTTTGCTCATGTTGCGCTTCCTGTGCTGTTACGTGATGGCGCTCCTGTAATGGCCTCGCCTGGCACCCCGAATAGCCAATCCGGCTATTTGCCAGGAGGCCAATGCGAGGGTATTTGCAAAGCCACTGCCTGTAATCCAATCATTTAATTTCTAGATGCGCGCCGCGCTCGGGATAATTCCCGCTCAGCCGTTATCGAGCCCTGCACATGCCTTGCCAACGCCACACCCACAGCCTCACCTTGCTGTTGCTGGTGGTCGTCGTCGCCCTGAACCTGCGACCGATCCTCACCAGCATCGGGCCCTTGCTGGAAGACATCCGCCAGACCACTGGCATCGGTTACCAGCAAGCCGCCTTGCTCACGGCCTTGCCGGTGCTGTGCATGGGCCTGGTGCCGCTGCTGCAGCCCTGGCTGCGGCGCTGGCTCGGCGAGCGCAGCGCGCTGCTCGGCGGGCTGCTGGCCATCGCCCTGGCTTGCAGTTGGCGACTTTGGCTGGACAGCAGCAACGCGCTGATCGCCAGTGCAGTGCTCGCCGGCCTCGGCGTGGCCTTCGTCCAGGCGCTGATGCCGGGTTTGGTCAATCGCTGGTTCCCCAAGCGCCTGGCGCTGGCCATGGGCATCTATTCGGCCGCGCTGATGAGTGGCGGCGGCCTGGCGGCGGTGCTCGGTTCACGGCTGGCCGAACACTTCGCCGGCTGGCAGGCCGGGCTCGGTATCTGGGGGGTGCCGGCACTGCTGGCGGTATTGTTCTGTGCCACCGTTCGGCCGACGCTGGAGGCGGCCAGCGCTCGTAGCGCTGCCAGCGGGCATTTCTTCGGCAGCCGCCGCGCCTGGCTGCTGGCGGTGTATTTTGGCCTGATCAACGGCGGCTACACCAGCATGGTGGCCTGGCTGCCGGCCTACTATCAGCAGATCGGTGGCAGCGCCCATGGCGGCGGTGAACTGGTCGGGGTGATGACCGTGTTCCAGGTGTTCGGCGCACTCGGCTTGCCATTGCTGCTGCGCGGCCTGAGCGACCGCCGACCGGGGTTGATGCTGGCGTTGGCCAGCCAGCTGGTTGGTTTTGTCGGCTTGCTGGCAGCGCCGGGCGCGTCGCCGGGGCTGTGGGTGGCGCTGATCGGTTTCGGCCTGGGCGCCTGTTTCAGCCTGAGCCTGACGCTGACCCTCGAACACCTCAAGGCCCCGGCGGCGGCCGGCAGCCTGGCGGCGTTCGTCCAGGGCATCGGCTTTATCATCACCGGCATCGTGCCGTACGTGACCGGCTGGCTGCGCGATATCAGCGGCGACTTCCAGGCCTCCTGGCTGCTACTGACCCTGAGCGTACTGCTGATGCTGCTGGTGACCTGGCGCTTTGCCCCGCACGGCTATGCCGTGGCGATGTCAGGTCAGCGCCTGCAAGGTGTCGCGGACCCGGCCCAGGGCCGGGTCGATGTCGAGCAGCTCGATGGCGCCAAAGCCCAGTAGTAACCCGGAGCTGGCCGGTGCACTCAGGTGGTAGCCGGCGATAGGGTCAGCGCTCGCAGATGGCCATTTTTCCGCAGCAGGTCTGCTTAATCGCCCGCCATGTTCTCTATCACCGCCCACAACCGCGCGTCCGCGAAATCCTTCACCACCAGTTGCGCCCCGGCCGCCAGCAGCGCCTCTGGCGGCTGGCTGGTCGACAGGCCCACGGTAACGATCCCGGCCTTGCTCGCCGCGGTCACCCCCGGCACCGAGTCCTCGAACGCCAGGGCCCTTTCGGCCCGTGCGCCCAGGCGCTGCAAGCCGCTCAGATAGGGCAGCGGGTCGGGCTTGGTCCGTGGCAGTTCCTCGGCCACCAGCACATGCTCGAAGCGCCCGCTCAGCCCCAGGGCATCGAGCATGTGCGTAGCGTTCGCCCGTGGTGCATTGGTGACCACCGCCATGCCGATGCGCTGTTGCTCGGCGTACTCGATCAGCGCCAGCAGCCCCGGCGTTGGCGCCAGGGTCGGCGACAGCGCGCGAAACCGCGCTTCCTTGCGCTCGGCAAAGGCCAGGTGCTCGCTTAGCGGCCGGTCGGGGAACAGGTAACGGCACAGATCGGCATTCGCCCGGCCGCTGACATGCGCGTCGAACTCGGCTTCGCTCAGCACCCGGCCGTCTTCCTGCAACAGCTGTTGCATGGCCAGCAGGTGAAGTTTGTCGGTGTCGCTCAGGGTTCCGTCGAGGTCGAACAGCAAGGCTTCCAGCATGGGCAGGTATCCGTGTGAGAGGCCGCCCATCATACCCAGAAATACAAGCTGATCAGCGGGGCTGGTCAGTGTGCGCCGAAAAGAGTACAAATGTACTCCATGACCAGACTCTCTCCCAAACGCAGCGCCATCCTCACCTTCATCCGTGATCGCATCGCGCAGCAAGCCCAGCCCCCCAGCCTGGCCGACATCGCCCAGGCCTTCGGTTTCGCCTCGCGCAGCGTGGCACGCAAGCACATCCAGGCCCTCTGCGAGGCCGGTTTCATCGAGGTCACGCCGAACCAGGCGCGCGGCATCCGCCTGGCCGGGCCGTTGCGCCGGCCCGAGGTGCTGGAGATCCCGGTGCTCGGCCAGGTGGCCGCCGGCCGGCCGATCGGCCCGGACATCGATATCCATGAGCAATTGATGCTCGACTCGCACCTGTTCAGCCGTTCCCCCGACTACCTGCTGAAGGTGCGCGGCGACTCGATGATCGACGACGGCATCTTCGACGGCGATCTGGTCGGCATCAAACAGCAGGCCGATGCCCGCGACGGGCAGATCATCGTCGCCCGCCTCGACGGCGAGGTCACCATCAAGCGCTTCCAGCGCAGCGGCGGCCATTACCGCCTGCTGCCACGCAACCCGGCCTACGCGCCGATCGAGGTCGGCCCCGAGCGCGACTTCGTTATCGAAGGGGTGTTCTGCGGCCTGGTGAGACGCGACTGATGGGGGCCGTGGTCAGCCCCAGGGCCTGCAACTAGTCAGACCATCGCCAGGCGCTGTTTGCGGGTGGGCGCCGGGAACACCTGATCGATGGCTTGCAGGTCCTCGGCGCGCAGGGTCAGCCCGGCTGCGGCGGCATTCAGCTGGACATGGCGCGGCTCGACCGCCTTGGGAATGGCGATCACCCCGTCGTCGCGGGTGGCCCAGGCCAGGCACACCTGGGCCGGCGTCGCGCCATGCGCTTCGGCAATCTGTTGCAACAGTGGGTGCTTGAGCAAGCGCCCGGCCTGGGCCAGTGGGCAGTAGGCCATGGTCGGTAGCCGTTGTTGCTGGCTCCACGGCAGCAGGTCGAACTCGATGCCACGTTGCTGCGGGTTGTACAGCACCTGGTTGACTGCGCAGGCTGGGTTGTCCAGCGCCAGCAGGTCGTCGAGGTCGAAGTTGGATACGCCCCAGCGGCCGATCTTGCCGGCCTCGCGCAGGCGCTCGAAGGCCTCCACGGTTTCTTCCAGCGGGTACTGGCCGCGCCAGTGCAGCAGGTACAGGTCGATGTGCTCGGTACCGAGGCGCTGCAGGCTGCGTTCGCAGGCGGCGGGGAGACCCTGGCGGCTGGCATTGTGCGGGTAGACCTTGCTGACCAGGTAAACCTGCTCGCGGCGCCCCTGCAAGGCCTGCCCGACCACGCGCTCGGCGCCGCCTTCGGCGTACATCTCGGCGGTGTCGATCAGGCTCAGGCCGAGCTCGATGCCTTGTTGCAGGGCGGCCACTTCGCGCCGCTGCTGGGCGCTGTCTTCGCCCATGTACCAGGTGCCCTGACCAATGACCGGGACCGAACGATTACCGAGTGTGCTGCTGCGCATGGGATCTCCTGAAAAAGTGGGCGTCGGGGCGAAGGGCTATCTTGCACTATCCTCAGAGGCCTACAGGAGTCCCTTGTTCAGCGCGAGCTGGATTGTTTTATAATTTCAATCAATCGATCAAAAAAACAAAATTAACAAAACAGTCGGCAGGGGTGAAGATGCAGCCAGACGCTCTCCGACAACCCTTGTCGGTTCTACAACTACAAAAGGCGGATCAGCATGGCCGGACTGGACAAGCGCGTAGCAACCTATGAACAGGCCCTTGAAGGCCTGACCGACAACATGACGGTACTGGCCGGTGGCTTCGGCCTGTGCGGTATCCCGGAAAACCTGATTGCCGAGATCAAGCGCCGTGGCGTCAAGGGCCTGACCGTGGTCTCGAACAACTGCGGCGTCGATGGCTTCGGCTTGGGCGTGCTGCTGGAAGACCACCAGATCTGCAAGATGGTCGCCTCGTATGTCGGTGAGAACGCCGAATTCGAACGCCAGTTGCTCAGCGGCGAACTGGAAGTCGAACTCACCCCGCAAGGCACCCTGGCCGAGAAAATGCGCGCTGGCGGCGCCGGTATCCCGGCGTTCTTCACCGCCACCGGCTACGGCACGCCGGTGGCCGAGGGCAAGGAAGTGCGCGAGTTCAATGGCCGCAAGTACATCCTCGAAGAAGCCATCACCGGCGACTTCGCCATCGTCAAAGGCTGGAAAGCCGACCACTACGGCAACGTGGTGTACCGCAACACTGCGCAGAACTTCAACCCGCTGGCTGCCACCGCTGGCAAGATCACCGTGGTCGAGGTCGAGGAAATCGTCGAGCCGGGCGTACTGCTGCCGAGCGAGATCCACACGCCGGGTATCTATGTAGACCGGATCATCGTCGGCACCTTCGAGAAGCGCATCGAAAAGCGCACCCTCAAGGCCTGAACCGTCCCCGCACAGAACAACAAAGAGATCCTGACCATGGCACTTTCCCGCGAACAAATGGCCCAGCGCGTCGCCCGCGAACTCAAGGACGGCTACTACGTCAACCTCGGTATCGGCATCCCGACCCTGGTGGCCAACTATGTACCGGACAACATCGACGTGATGCTGCAGTCGGAAAACGGCCTGCTCGGCATGGGTGAATTCCCCACCGAAGCGCAGCTCGATGCCGACATGATCAACGCCGGCAAGCAGACCGTGACGGCGCGTACCGGTGCTTCGATCTTCAACTCTGCCGAATCTTTCGCGATGATTCGCGGCGGCCATGTCGACCTCACCGTGCTCGGTGCCTTCGAGGTGGACGTGGAGGGCAACATTGCCTCGTGGATGATCCCGGGCAAGCTGGTCAAGGGCATGGGCGGGGCGATGGACCTGGTGGCTGGTGCCGACAACATCATCGTCACCATGACCCATGCCTCCAAGGACGGCGAGTCCAAGCTGCTGAGCAAGTGCAGCCTGCCGCTGACCGGCGCCGGCTGCATCCGCAAGGTGCTGACCGACCTGGCCTACCTGGAAATCGAAAACGGCGCGTTCATCCTGCGCGAGACGGCGCCGGGGGTGAGCGTCGAGGAGATCGTCGCCAAGACCGCAGGCAAGCTGATCGTGGCCGACGATGTGAAAGAGATGAGCTTCTGACCTGACCTGCTGCTCTGCCTGCGTTGGCCCTATCGCCGGCCGTGCCGGCGATAGGGCCATTGTCTGGGCGATCTGGGCGCAGCGGCTGGCCTTGCACGGGGCCAGCCCGGTGCCACCGGCCGCGGTTTTTTAGCGCAAGGCCTCCAGCAGTTGCGCCAGGCGTGCCTGGCCGGCTGCATCCAGGGCGAACACCGGCTTGCGTGGTGCACCCATGTCCAGTCCGGTCAGGGCCAGGCCGGCCTTGATCGTCGCCGGTAAGCCGCCCTTGAGAATGAACTCGAGCAGCGGCAACTGCCGGTAGAACAGCGCCTGCGCCTGTCCCAGGTCGTTGCTCAGCACCGCCTGATACAACTGCTGGTTCAACGCTGGAATCAGGTTGGCCGCCGCTGTGCACCAGCCCGTCGCCCCGGCCACGAATGCCTCCAGCGCCAACGGGTTGCAGCCGTTATAGAACGGTACCTGGCCTTCGCCCAGTTGCTGCAGCTTGTGCATGCGCTGAATGTCGCCGCTGCTTTCCTTGACCATGGTGACATTGTCGACCTCGGCGACGATGCGCAGGATCAGTTCCACCGACATGTCGGTGCCGCTAGTGGCCGGGTTGTTGTAGAGCATGATCGGTGTGTCGACGCAGTCGCCAATGTTGCGGTAGTGCTGCAGGATTTCCGCTTCGCTGAGCTTCCAGTACGCCGCCGGTAACACCATCAGCGCGTCGGCGCCATGCTGCTCGGCGTAGCGCGCGCGGCGCATGGCGCTGGCGGTGGTCAGGTCGGACACGCTGACGATGCTCGGCACCCGCCCGGCAATGTGCGCCAGGCTGAACGCGGCCACCTCATCCCATTCGCGGTCGCTCAGGTAGGCACCTTCGCCCGTGCTGCCCAGCGGTGCGATGGCCTGCACGCCGCCGGCGATCAGGCGCTCGATCGACTGGCCGAGGGCCGCCAGGTCAAGCCGCTCGCCGTCGGCGCTGAATGGGGTGACGGTGTAGCCGATAATGCCGTGAAAATGGGTGGTCATGGAAACGTGCTCCGTAGTAATCAGTTCAGGCAATCGGCATGCGCGCGCAGGCACTGGCGGGCATAGTAATTGAACGCGGCGCTGTGCCGCTTGGGCCGGGCAATCCAGTCATGTGCTTCACGGCCCAGTTCCGGTGTGATCGGCTTGATCTGCCCGGCCGCCATCGCCAGCAGTTGCAGCTTGGCCGCGCGCTCGATCAGTTGGGCAATCACACAGGCTTCCTCGATCGAGGCGCCCGTCGCCAGCTGGCCGTGGTGCGAAAGCAGGATCGCGCGTTTGTTGCCCAGCGCCGCGCTGATGATCGCGCCTTCCTCGTTGCCCACCGGCACGCCAGGCCAGGCTTCGAGGAACGCGCAGTCGTCGTACAGCGGACAGAGGTCCATGTGCGAAACCTGCAGCGGTACCTCAAGCATCGACAGCGCTGCGACGTGGGTCGGGTGGGTGTGAATGATGCAGTTCACATCCGGCCGCGCGCGGTACACCCAGCTGTGGAAACGGTTGGCCGGGTTGGGCATGCCTGCGCCTTCGAGCACCTCAAGGTCCTCGTTGACCAGCAGCAGGTTGCTGGCGCTGATTTCGTCGAAACCCAGCCCCAGTTGCTGGGTGTAGAACGTGCCCGGTTGCACGCCACGGGCACTGATCTGCCCGGCCAGGCCGGAGTCGTGACCGTTGTCGAAGAGAATCCGGCAGGTCAGTGCCAGCTTTTCTCGCACAGTCCACGTATTATCCGCGAGCGAGCCTTGCATCTGCGCCAGGGCCTGCTTGAGCAGTTGGTCCTTGGGGAGTGCTAATGTCTTGGCCATGGGGAATGTCCTCGGTGGCTTGATGGGGCGTCAGGGCTGACCCGTCCCGGTTGCTTGGAAGGTGAGTGGGGCGGTCAACCAGATGACACAATAAAGGCTATATGACACAAAGTGTCATAGGCAAGTAAAATGTTGCCCGCAGCACGGGGAAAATCTGCATCACATGTCTATGCGATTGAAAGTATTGAGAAAAAAACTCGGCATGACCCTTGAAGGGTTGGCCGAAAAAACCGCCATGACCAAGAGCTACCTGTCCAAGGTCGAGCGCGGACTGAACACGCCGTCGATTGCCGCGGCGCTGAAACTGGCGCGGGCGCTGAACGTCAACGTCGAGGAACTGTTCGCCGAGGACCAGCCCGGCCAGTCGCGCTACAGCCTGGTGCGTAGCGGTGAGCGCCAGGCACTCTCGGGTAGCAGCGGCGGCCCTGGTTATGCGGTGCTGGCCAACCAGATCAGCCAGCGCAGCCTGCTGCCGTTCATCATCTGCCCGCCGATGGATTTCAGCGATTCGACCTTCAAGGAGCACCTGGGCGAAGAGTTTCTGTTCGTTCACGAAGGGCAGGTGGAAGTCGATTTCATGAACGAGCGGGTGCTGCTCGAACGCGGCGATGCGCTGTATTTCAATGCCCAGACTCCTCACCGGCTGCGCTCGGTCGGCGAGGTTCAGGCGCAATTGCTGGTGGTGGTGCACGACGCTGCCGAATAAGGCTCAGGAGCGCAATTGATGGCAACGCTTTCGCAGTTCTGGCGCGACCCGGCGCTGCCGTTCATCGAGGCCCGCGGCGTCGCCGACGGGCGTGCGGTGTGCTACGCACGGCACTCCCATGCGACGTTTTCGATTGGTGCGATCACTGCCGGGCGCAGCACCTACCTCAACGGCGAGCACTGGCAGGAGGTCGAGCGCGGTACGGTGGTGCTGATGAACCCCGGCGCCGTGCATGCCTGCAATCCGATAGCCGCGCAGCCGTGGTCGTACCTGATGCTCTATGTCGATATGGCCTGGTTGGTCGGGCGCGGCTTCGAGCCATTGCAGGCAACGTCCAGTCACTCGCCGCAACTGTTTGCGGCGCTCACCGGGCTGTATGCGCAACTGATCGACGAGCGCCTCGCCAGCGCGCACAAGCGCAGTGCCTGCGAAGGTTTTTTCGATGAGCTGCGTGAGCAGTTGCAGGCCGCACCGATGGCTACCGGGCTGGGCAACCAGCGTCTTGAGCGGGCGGCTGCGTTCATTCGCGCGCATTGCACCGAGCCACTCAAGCTGGAAGACATCGGCGCGGCGGCCGGGCTGTCGACGTCCTACCTGATTCGCGCATTCAAGCAGCAGTACGGGCAGACGCCGCATGGCTACCTGCTGGACCAGCGCGTGCAGTTCGCCCGGGCGCAACTACGCGAGGGCAAGCTGATTGCCGAGGTTGCGCTGGAGGCCGGCTTTGCCGATCAGGCCCACTTGCAGCGGGCCTTCAAGCAGCACCTGGCGGTTACCCCCGGTCACTATCGCTCAGCTCGGTAGCAGGTACGCCGCGCTGGCCACCAGCATCAGCGCCAGGCTGCGGTTGAACATGCGCATGCGCCGGGGCTCTTGCAGGTGGCGGCGCACCACGGTGCCGGCCCAGGCCCAGCAGGCCACCGACAGGTAGCAGATCACCAGGTAGATCAGCGTGAACTGCCAGAGCAGGGCGGTCTCGCCCTGACCGACGAAGGCCCCGACCCCGGCCACGCAGGCCAGCCAGGCCTTGGGGTTGAGCCACTGCATCACGGCGCCGCCGAGCATCGACGGCGGGCGGTTGTCCTGGCCGTCACCCAGGCGGCCGTCGTCGCGCGTCAGCTTCCAGGCCATGTACAGCAGGAACAGTACTCCGGCCCAGTACAGTGCGCCGGTCAGCCCCGGCCAGCGTTCGAGCAGGGCGTGCAGGCCGAGGCCGATCAGCATCAGTAGCAGGCAGAAGCCCAGGGTGGCGCCGGTGACGTGGCGCATGGCCGGGCGCAGGCCATGACGGGCGCCGGCCGCGAGGGCGACGATGTTCACCGGGCCGGGGGAAATGGAGGCGGCCAGGGCAAAGGCGGCCATTGAAAGCATCAGGCTCATGAAGGTCTCGCAGGTGGGTGGGAGGTGGGCGCTAGGCTAGGCAATCGGGGCGGCGGGGTATTGAACAAAATTGCTCTTGGCTTGCGTTCGGTGGGGCATTCATCGCGGGACGAGCCCGCGCCCACAGAACAGTCTCCGGTTCTGGCGTTTCTCTGGGAGTGGGCGCGTCCGGCGATGCTTTTCTGGCTCAGCGTTTGGCCAGATCGTCGCCACTTGGCCGATGGACACCCCACAATCCCCATGTCAGCTTCGCCCAAGTCCCACTCGGTGTGTCACATGGACGTTGTCGCCCAGGGGCTTTTCCTATAACAACAAGGATGTCTTCCTATGGCTGCCTTCGATTACCGCAACCTCGATTCGACTGCCTCCAAAGCCTTGTTCAGCGACGCCATGGCCCTGTCGCTGTACGCTTACCACAACCTCGACCAGGGCTTGGCTGTCGGTTACCAGCAGTACGGTTTTGGTCTCGGCCTGCCGGCCACCCTGGTCAAGGCCCTGATCGGCGGCAGCGACGCCCAGGGTGCAATCCCCGGCATCCCGTGGAACCCCGACAGCGAAGCCGCCGCACTGGCTGCCGTCAAAGCTGCCGGTTGGACACCGATCAGTGCCAGCCAGCTCGGCTACCAGGGCAAGACCGATTTTCGCGGGACCTTCTACGGCGAGAAGCCCGGCTTCGACAGCGCCCAGGTAGAGATCCTCGGTAAATACGACAGCAACGGCCAGCTCAGCGCCATCGGCATCGGTTTTCGCGGCACCAGCGGGCCGCGCGAATCGCTGCTGGGCGACACCATCACCGACGCCATCCACGACCTGATGGCCGCCCTCGGTCCGGCCGACTTTGCCAAGCACTACGTAGCCAACGCCTTCGGCAACTTGCTCGGCGATGTGGCGGCGTATGCCCGCAGCCACGGCCTCAGCGGCCAGCACATCACCGTCAGCGGCCACAGCCTTGGCGGCCTGGCGGTCAACAGCCTGGCCGAACTGAGCAAGGCGCAGTGGGGCGGCTTCTACCATGACGCCAAGTACGTGGCTTTCGCCTCGCCGACCCAGGCCAGCGATCCGTCGCAGGTGCTGAACATCGGCTACGAGAACGACCCGGTGTTCCGCGCCCTTGATGGCACCCAACTGACCTGGGCCTCGCTGGGCGTGCACGACGCGGCCAAGCCGTCGAGCACCGACAACATCGTCAACTTCAACGACCATTATGCTTCGACCGCTTGGAACCTGTTGCCGTACTCCATCGGCAATGTCTCCAACTGGCTGGCACATTTGCCCAGCGCCTATGGCGACGGCCTGGGGCGGGTGCTCAACTCGGCGTTCTACGAATGGACCGGCAAGGATTCGACCATCGTGGTCAGCAATCTGTCCGATGTCAGCCGTGGCTCGACCTGGGTCGAAGACCTCAACCGCAATGCCGAGCAGCACACGGGCAGCACCTTCATCGTCGGCTCGCAAGGCGCCGACCTGCTGCAGGGCGGGCGCTGCAACGACTACCTGGACGGCGGCGCCGGCAACGACACCTTCCGCGACCAGGGCGGCTACAACCTGATCCACGGCGGCGGCGGGCACGACACCTTGCTACTGGGCGATTCGCTGCGCGATCTGGCTATCGCCCGCGATGCCGACGGTACGCTGTACGTGCGCGATGCGGCAGGTGGCATCAGCCTTGTCCAGCAGGTGGAGACGCTGGTGAGCCAGGAGTCGAACTGGGTGTTCTTCAGCAAGGATGTCAGCCATCAGGTGGCGGTGGAGGGCCTGCTCTCCAACGGCAAGGTCGAGGCGTATGCCTTGTCCCGGAGCGGCACGGCGGGCAACGACCTGCTGACGGCGACGGACAAGGGCAGTTGGCTGTTCGGCCTGGACGGCAACGACCGCCTGGTGGGCGGGCGCGGCGACGATGTATTGGTCGGCGGCACTGGCAACGACGTGCTGGTGTCCGGCGGCGGGCGCGATACCTTTCTGTTCAGTGGGCATTTTGGCCAGGATCGGGTGCACGGCTACCAGACCGGCGACAAGCTGGTGTTTATCGGGGTCGACGGCGGGACCACGGCGCCGGATTACCGGGCGCACCTGAGCCAGGTGGGCAATGACGCGGTGCTGAAGTTTGGCGCGGATTCGGTGACCCTGGTCGGGGTCGCGGCGGGGAGTCTGGGGGAGGTTGTGATTGCTTGAGGAAGCCGGGGGCTGCCAGGCAGCCCCCTCGCGGGACGAATCGGATCGCCGCGCGACAGCTTCACTACCGACTGGCGTCGAGCGCTTGCGCCAGATCCGCGACGATGTCATCGAAGTGCTCGATGCCAATCGACAACCGCACCATGTCCCGCGGCACCCCGGCCTTCTCCAGCTCTTCGTCGTTCAACTGACGGTGCGTGGTCGACGCCGGATGGCAGGCCAGCGACTTGGCATCGCCGATGTTCACCAGCCGCACCACCAGTTTCAGCGCATCGATAAAGCGCGCCCCCGCTTCCTGTCCACCCTTGATGCCGAACGACAGGATCGAGGCCGGCTTGCCTGCCGTATAGCGCAGCGCCAGGGCATGCTCGGGATGCTCTTCCAGGCCGGCATAGTTCACCCAGGCCACCTGCTCGTGCGCCTGCAGATAGCGCGCAACCTTAAGTGCGTTCTCGGTGTGGCGCTCCATGCGCAGCGCCAGGGTTTCCAGGCCCTGCAGGATCAGGAAGGCATTGAATGGCGAGAGGGCCGCGCCGGTGTTGCGCAGCGGCACCACCCGGCAGCGGCCGATGAACGCCGCCGGGCCGAACGCCTCGGTGTAGGTCACGCCGTGGTAGGAGGCGTCGGGAGTGTTCAGCAGCGGGAACCGCGCCGGGTGCTCGGCCCAGGGGAATTTCCCCGAGTCGATGACGATCCCGCCGATGCTGGTACCGTGCCCACCGATGTACTTGGTCAGCGAGTGCACGACGATGTCGGCGCCGTGCTCGAACGGCCGGCAGAGGATCGGCGTGGCCACGGTGTTGTCGACGATCAGCGGCACGCCATGGCGGTGCGCGGCGTCGGCCAGGGCTTGCAGGTCGACGATATTGCCCGCCGGGTTACCGATCGATTCGCAGAACACCGCCTTGGTGCGCTCGTCGATCAGTGCTTCGAGTGCCGCGATGTCGTCGTGCGCGGCAAAGCGGGTCTGAATACCGAAGCGTGGCAGGGTGTGTGCCAGCAGGTTGTAGGTGCCGCCATACAGCTTGGCCACCGAGACGATGTTGTCGCCGGCTTCGGCCACGGTCTGGATCGCGTAGGTGATCGCGGCCATGCCTGAGGCCACGGCCAGCGCGCCAACCCCGCCTTCGAGCGCAGCCATGCGCTGCTCGAGGACGTCGTTGGTCGGGTTCATGATGCGTGAATAGATGTTGCCGGCGACCTTGAGGTCGAAAAGGTCCGCGCCATGCTGGGTGTCGTCGAAGGCAAAGGAGGTGGTCTGGTAGATCGGAACCGCCACTGCGCGGGTGGTAGGGTCTGGGCTGAAGCCCGCGTGAATCGCCAACGTTTCCAGCTTCATGCAGTCATTCCTTGAGCGTGGGTGGAAAGCGTCGAGCATGCGACGCCAGCCCGACGCCGGTCAAGCACGTGCCCTGGGTCGACGAACACGGTAAGCTTGCTAACGTTTTTTGCCACCCTTCGTGCAATCCAGGTAATTCATGAAACCCACCCGCATACGCGCCGACCTTCTGGCCGGGCTCACGACGTCTTTTGCCCTGGTGCCCGAGTGCATCGCCTTCGCGCTGGTCGCCCACCTCAACCCGCTGATGGGCCTGTACGGCGCCTTCATCATCTGTACCCTGACCGCGCTGTTCGGCGGCCGGCCGGGGATGGTCTCCGGTGCCGCCGGCTCGATGGCCGTGGTGATCGTGGCGCTGGTAGTGCAGCACGGCGTGCAGTACCTGCTGGCGACCGTGCTGTTGGGTGGCCTGATCATGATTGCCTTCGGCCTGCTGCGCCTGGGCAAGCTGGTGCGGCTGGTGCCGTACCCGGTGATGCTCGGCTTCGTCAACGGCCTGGCGATTGTCATTGCGCTGGCCCAGCTGGAGCACTTCAAGGTCGGCGAGGCCTGGCTCGACGGCACGCCGCTGTACCTGATGCTTGGCCTGGTGGCGCTGACCATGCTGGTGGTGTACGTGTTGCCACGGCTCACCCGCAGCGTGCCGCCGGCGCTGGTGGCGATTCTGGGCGTTGGCCTGTTGGTGTACCTGCTCGAGCTGCCCACCCGCACCCTCGGCGACATGGCGCACATCGCCGGCGGCTTGCCGCAACTGGCCTGGCCGGTGTTGCCGTGGACCCTGGAAACCCTGCGGATCATCGCCCCCTACGCGATCCTCATGGCCCTGGTCGGGCTGCTGGAAACCCTGCTGACCCTCAACCTCACCGACGAGATCACCGAAAGTCGTGGCCACCCGGACCGCGAGTGCGTGGCCCTGGGGGCGGCCAATATGGTCAGTGGCCTGTGCGGTGGCATGGGCGGCTGCGCGATGATCGGGCAGACGGTGATCAACCTGAGCTCGGGCGGCCGTGGGCGTCTGTCGGGTGTGGTCGCGGGGGTGATGATCCTGTTGTTCGTGCTGTTCCTGTCGCCATTGATCGAACGGATTCCGCTGGCGGCGCTGGTTGGGGTGATGTTCGTGGTGGCGCAGCAGACATTCGCCTGGGCCTCGCTGCGGGTGCTGCACAAGGTGCCGGTGAGCGATGTGCTGGCGATTGTCGCGGTGACCCTTGTCACGGTGTTTACCGACCTGGCCACGGCGGTGCTGTTCGGTATCGTGATTGCGGCGATCAACTTTGCCTGGCAGCAGGCGCGCGAGCTGTATGCCGATACCCACCTGGAGGCCGACGGCAGCAAGCTGTACCGCCTGCATGGGACGTTGTTCTTTGCCTCGACCACGCCGTTTCTCAATCATTTCGACCCGGCCCAGGACCCGCAGCAGGTCACCCTGGATTGCCAGCACCTGAGCGTTGTCGACTACTCGGCGATTGCCGCGCTGAAGACGCTGCGCGAGCGCTACGTGAAGGCCGGCAAGCATTTGCGCGTGGTGCACCTGTCGGAGCGCTGCAAGCAGCTGTTGAAGCGGGCAGGGGTGCAGCACTGAAGACCTAGGCCTGCTTTCGCAGGCCATCGCGGCACGCGTCGGATCACAGGTGCGGCGATCCGACGCGTGCCGCGATGCGCTTCAGCCCTGTTTCTTGATGATCGCATCGGCAATGTTTGCCGGTGCTTCGGCGTACTTGGTGAACTCCATGGTGTAGCTGGCGCGGCCCTGGGTCATCGAGCGCATCTGCGTCGAATAACCGAACATCTCGCCCAGCGGTACCTCGGCGCGGATTACCTTGCCCGCCGGGGTTTCGTCGCCTTCCTGGATCATCCCGCGGCGCCGGCTCAGGTCGCCGATAATGTCGCCCTGGTATTCCTCCGGCGTCACCACCTCGACCTTCATCACCGGCTCCAGCAGCGCCGGATTACCCTGCCTGGCCAACTGCTTGGTGGCCATCGATGCTGCCACCTTGAACGCCATCTCGTTGGAGTCGACGTCATGGTAGGACCCGTCGAACACCGTGGCCTTCAGCCCGATCAGCGGGTAGCCGGCCAGCACGCCGTTCTTCATCTGTTCCTCGATGCCTTTCTGGATCGCCGGAATGTACTCGCGCGGCACCACGCCGCCGACCACTTCGTTGACGAACTCCAGGCCATCGTCGCCTGGGGCGAAGCGGATCCAGCAGTGTCCATATTGCCCACGGCCGCCGGACTGGCGGACGAACTTGCCTTCGATTTCGCAGGTTTTGCGGATCTTCTCGCGGTAGGCCACCTGCGGTTTGCCGATGTTGGCCTCGACACCGAACTCGCGGCGCATACGGTCGACGATGATGTCCAGGTGCAACTCGCCCATCCCGGAGATGATGGTTTGCGCGGTTTCCTCGTCGGTACGCACGCGGAACGACGGGTCTTCCTGGGCCAGCTTGCCCAGGGCAATGCCCATTTTTTCCTGGTCGGCCTTGGTCTTCGGTTCCACGGCCACGGAAATCACCGGGTCGGGGAAGTCCATGCGTTCAAGGATGATTGGCTTGCTCAGGTCGCAGAGGGTGTCGCCGGTGGTCACGTCCTTCATGCCGATCAGCGCGGCGATATCGCCAGCGCACACCGCCTTGATCTCGGCGCGCTGGTTGGCGTGCATCTGCACCATGCGGCCGACACGCTCCTTCTTGCCCTTGACCGAGTTGAGCACCGCATCGCCGGAGCTGAGGATCCCGGAATAGACGCGGGCGAAGGTCAGGGTGCCGACAAAGGGGTCGGTGGCGATCTTGAACGCCAGGGCCGAAAACGGTTCGCTGTCGTCGGCGTGGCGCTCTAGGTGTTTTTCCTCGTCATCCGGGTCGGTGCCGTTGATTGCCGGGATCTCCGACGGCGCCGGCAGGTAGTCGATGACGGCGTCGAGCATCAGCGGCACGCCCTTGTTCTTGAACGAGGAACCGCAAATGGCCGGGACGATCTGGTTGGCCAGGGTGCGCTGGCGCAGGCCGGCCTTGATCTGCTCGTTGCTCAGTGTTTCACCGTTGAGGTAAAGATCCATGAATTCATCGTTGGCCTCGGCGGCGGCTTCGATCATGTGCGCGCGCCATTCGTTGGCCAGCGCCAGCAACTCGGCAGGAATCTCTTCTTCGCGGTAGCTGGTGCCCTGGTCGTCTTCGTTCCAGTAGATGGCCTTCATCTTCATCAGGTCGATCTGACCGAGGAAGTTCTCTTCGGCGCCGATCGACAATTGGATCGGCACCGGGTGGTGGCCCAGGCGCTGGTTGATCTGCGCGACCACGCGCAGGAAGTCGGCGCCCTGGCGGTCCATCTTGTTGATATAGGCCAGGCGCGGCACATGGTACTTGTTGGCCTGACGCCAGACCGTTTCCGATTGCGGCTCGACGCCGTCGGCCGCGCTGAACACCACCACGGCGCCGTCGAGCACGCGCAGTGAGCGCTCCACTTCGATGGTGAAGTCGACGTGGCCGGGGGTGTCGATGATGTTGAAACGGTATTTGTCCGGGAACTGCTTGCTTGAGCCTTGCCAGAAGGCCGTGGTGGCGGCGGAGGTAATGGTGATGCCGCGTTCCTGCTCCTGGGCCATCCAGTCCATGGTCGCGGCGCCGTCGTGCACTTCGCCCATTTTATGGTTGACCCCGGTGTAGAACAGGATGCGTTCGGTGGTAGTGGTCTTGCCGGCGTCGACGTGGGCGACGATGCCGATATTGCGGTACAGCTCGATGGGAGTGGTGCGCGCCATGATCGGTTCACCTGTGCGTGGGGTGGGCGGCCGGGTCCTTCCAGTTAAGCAGATGGTTGGATATCTGCGTTGAGCCTAATTGGCGGGAAAGACTGACAATGGACTCAACCGGCGAAATCGGCATCCTGGCCTACCGCGCCTGGCGCACCTGCACGGCTAAGGGTCGAGGCCGGGTTCGAGCAATTGCGCGCCCGGTCCCTGCTCGGCGAGCTGGTCGTGGTGGTTGCGCAACGGACAGGCCTGCATCGACAGGCAGCCGCAGCCGATGCAGCCGTCGAGCTGGTCGCGCAGCATGGTCATCTTCTCGATGCGCTGATTGAGGTCGGCGCGCCATTGCTCCGACAGCCGTTGCCAGTCGGCCGCACTCGGCGCACGGTCGGTGGGCAGGCTCTGCAAGGCACTGTGGATGGTCGCCAGCGGAATGCCCAGGCGCTGGGCGATCTTGATCACCGCCACCCGGCGTAGCACCTCGCGCGGATAGCGCCGCTGGTTGCCGGCATTGCGCGTGCTGTGGATCAGGCCCTTGCTTTCATAGAAGTGCAGCGCCGTGACCGCCACGCCGCTGCGCGCGGCGAGCTGGCCAACGCTCAAGGCCCGTTCCGGGCGCGAAGTATTCTCGTCCATGGACAAATTCCCCTTGACCTCTAGTTAACTAGAGGTTTTACCGTGCCTGCCATTGCATCGCAAGTGCACAGACAACAGGAGAGGATTCATGGTGCGGGCAGACAACAACCTGTGTTTCACCCAACTGATCGAATTTCAGGTGCCGGCAGCGTTGCAGCAGCCCCTGGCCAATGCCCTGGCCAGCCGTAGCGAACGCATGGCCTTCGAGCATGGTGGGCTGCTGGGGGCGAGCATCCAGGCCAGCGAAGACGGCAGCCGGGTGCTGCAATACCTGCAATGGCGCTCACGCGCCGACTGGCAGGCGGCGATCAGCAGTTTCGATCAGGAGCCGTTTCTCGAACTGCTGCGCACTTATCAGGCCCGTGGGGTGAATTTCGCCGCGTTCCAGACCCTCAGCAGCCTCTCGCGCAGCACCGAGATGGGCTTGCACTGCCAGGTGTCGCCGCTGTAGTTCAGGCGCCCCCGGCGACCAGCGCTCTGCCCACACTGAAAGCTCCCACGCCGATGTGCAGAGTGACTGCGCCAGGCGCACGTTCAGCGCTAAGCCGACGCGTAGTTGCATGAGCAGTTGCCCGTGACCCGAGGCTGCTCCATTATCAGCCACCAAGAATAACGGTAGCCGTGGTAGCCAGGAGTGAGGATGAACAGTCAGCCAACAACGCAGGGAGCGGTGAGGGTGCGTCTGCAACAAATGCGCGAGGTGATGAGACAGGAAGGCGTCGATGCGTTGCTGGTGCCGTCGGCCGACCCGCATCTTTCCGAGTATCTGCCCGAGTACTGGCAAGGCCGGCAATGGCTGTCGGGCTTCCACGGCTCGGTCGGTACGCTGGTTCTGACTGCCGATTTCGCCGGGCTCTGGGCCGACAGCCGCTATTGGCAACAGGCGGAAAAAGAACTCGTCGGCAGCGGCATCGAACTGGTCAAGTTGCTGCCGGGCCAGCCCGGTCCGCTCGACTGGCTGGCCGAGCAGGTGCCAAGCGGCGGGGCGGTGGCGGTGGATGGTGCGGTCATGGCCCTGGCCTCGGCACGTCAGCTGGGCGATAAGCTCAATGCACGCAATGTACGCCTGCTCAGCGACCGCGATCTGCTTAGCCAGGTATGGCTCGACCGTCCGGGGCTGCCGCAGAGCCCGCTGTATCAACACCTGCCGCCGCAAGCCACGGTCGACCGCAAGGATAAACTGGCCGATCTGCGCAAGGTGATGGCCGACAAGGGCGCCGACTGGCACTTCATCGCGACGCTGGACGATATCGCCTGGCTGTTCAACCTGCGCGGCAGCGACGTGTCGTACAACCCGGTGTTCGTCTCGTTCGCGCTGATTGGCAAGGATTCGGCGACGCTGTTCGTCGCACCGAGCAAGGTTGACGAGCCACTGCGCCAGGTGTTGGCCGCCGACGGTGTCAGCCTGCGTGATTACACGCAGGTGGCGCTGGCGCTCAGCAGTATCGCGGCGGGTAGCCAACTGCTGGTCGACCCGGCGCGGGTCACCCTGGGGTTGCTGGATAACCTGCAGGGCGATGTGCGGCTGATCGAAGCGATCAACCCCACCACCTTCGCCAAATCGCGCAAGAGCGCAGCCGACCTGGCGCACATTCGCCAGGCCATGGAACAGGACGGTGCGGCGCTCTGCGAATTTTTCGCCTGGTTCGAAGCGCAGCCAGCGCCGATCAGCGAAGTGGATGTGGACACCCAGCTCAGTGCGGCCCGCGCGCGGCGTCCGGATTTCGTTTCGCTGAGTTTCGCCACCATCGCCGCGTTCAACGCCAACGGCGCGATGCCGCATTACCGGGCTACCGAGGCCTCGCATGCACTGATCGAAGGCGACGGCCTGCTGTTGATCGACTCCGGCGGTCAGTACCTGGGCGGTACCACCGACATCACCCGGATGGTGCCGATTGGCACGCCGAGCCTGGCACAGAAGCAGGACTGCACGCGGGTGCTCAAGGGCATGATCGGCCTGTCGCGGGCACGTTTCCCGCGTGGCATCCTGTCGCCGCTACTCGATGCCATTGCGCGTGCGCCGCTGTGGGCCGAGCAGGTCGATTATGGACACGGTACCGGGCACGGCGTGGGTTACTTCATGAATGTGCACGAAGGGCCGCAAGTGATCGCTTATCAGGCCGCGCCGGCACCCCAGACGGCGATGCAGGCGGGGATGATCACCTCCATCGAACCAGGCACTTATCGCCCTGGGCAATGGGGCGTGCGTATCGAGAACCTGGTGTTCAGCCGTGAGGCCGGGAGCAGCGCGTTCGGCGAGTTCCTTGAGTTCGAAACCCTGACCCTGTGTCCGATCGATACCCGCTGCCTGCTGGCCGAGCAATTGACGGCGGAGGAGCGCAGCTGGCTCAACGCCTACCATCAGCAGGTCCGCGAGCGCCTGGCGCCCTTGCTGCAAGGTGCGGCACTGGCATGGTTGCAGGCCCGCACGGCGGCTATCTGAGCCGGTTGTCAAGCGAACGCAAGAAGGGCAACCCGTGGGCTGCCCTTCTTCGTGATTACTTGCAGAGGATGATCATGCTGCGGCTGGTATAGCCAGCAGGGTTGAGGCCGAAGGGGTAGTCCCCTGGCTCCTCGTCGCCTTCACCGGATTTGGCGATGACCTTGTAACCCTTCTTGCCACAGGAGTCGGCGGCCTTGGTGTAGCACTGGTTCCACGAAGAGGACAGGCCCGAGCAGTTGATGTGCAGGCCCTTTCTGCCATGTTTAACTTCTGTCTTGGCGGTCGCCGCACAGCCTGCTAAGGCCACAATGGCTAGGATGAGCAAAATTCGTTTCATTCCTGTCCTTAATACGTGTCCGGGTTTATCGCCCGTGTCGTTCGTGCTGCGTCGTCCTGATGCGTTGCTCGTCCCTGGGTGAGGTAAAAACTTCAAGATTGGCGCTGGGTTACAGCTTAAACAGCCTCCAGTACAGGCACAACGTGCAAAAGCGATTTAAATGAAAGTATTTCTCAACTCAGTCTGCTGCGACCAGTGGCGGCTGCTCGCGGCGCAGTGACAGCGTGGCGCCTACCGATGCGGTAATGATGGCTGCAATGGCCAGCCACTGGGAGAGTGACAGCACTTCATTGAGGAACAGCAGGCCCGACAGCGCACCGAATGCCGGCTCGATGCTCATCAGCGTGCCGAAGGTGCGGGTTGGCAGGCGGGTCAGGGCAACCATCTCCAGGCTGTAGGGCAGGGCCGTGGAGAGAATCGCGACACCGATGGCCACCGGGATCAGCGTCGGCGTGAGCAGCGCCGCGCCGGCATGGGCGATGCCAATCGGGGCTACCAGCAGCGCGGCGATCATGACGCCCAGGGCGGCGGTCTGGATGCCGTTTTCAGCACCGGCCTTCTGCCCATATAGAATGTACAACGCCCAGCACACCCCAGCGCCCAGTGCATAGCCGACACCGATCAGGTCGATACCGCTGTCGGTCTGACCGATCGGGATGAGCAGCAGCAGGCCGATGACTGCCAGGCCGATCCAGAAGAAGTCGATGGGCCGGCGCGAGGCATACAGGGCCACTGCCAGCGGGCCGGTGAACTCCAGTGCTACCGCAATGCCCAGCGGCACCGTCCGCAGCGACATATAGAAGAGCAGGTTCATCCCGCCCAGGGCCAGGCCATAGATGATCACGGTCTTCAGTGTGCTGGCGCTGAGGCGCGCGCGCCATGGACGCAGCAACACCAGCATGATCACGCTGGCGAAGATCAAACGCAGGGTCGTGGTGCCTTGCGCGCCCACCACGGGGAACATGCTCTTGGCCAGCGAGGCGCCGGACTGGATCGAGGCCATTGCAATCAGCAGCAGACCGATGGGAAACAGCGTGGAGGCCAGGCTGCGGGGTTGGGCGTTCATCGGGGTGGGGTGTTCCTTATATATGAAGAGAGCTCACAGGGCCCGCGTATGATGCTCAAGTGCCGCGAGGTGAGCAATATAGTGCGCATTTTTCTTTTATCGCGATCTTTTGCAATTAAGGGTTGACGGCCGATTTAATCTCTCTATAATTCGCCCCACTTCCGGCGCAGTCGAAACGGAAAACTCCTTGAGAATCAACGAGTTGGATGTTT
>NZ_QETK01000031.1 GCF_003105155.1 Pseudomonas sp. SDI
CAGCTATCGATCGCCAGTTACATCCATGGGTTTTACAACGACAGCCGACTGCACTCTGCGCTGGGCTACCGTTCTCCGAACGAATATGCCAAAGGCTTGAGGCAGAAGGCTGGATAACAAGCTTCTTGGCGTCCGCTGCCAGGGGACAGGCCCAGGGTTACTTCTCTGGTTCCGCGCCTCGGGCTGGGGGCTGGATGAACGGCATCGCTGGTTCTGTAAGGGTGAGCTTGTTAGGTCTCTTTATGCACCGGTGCACCTCCTCATGCCAGCAGGGTGAGTCGGCTCCAGCAGCTTGGGTGGATCAACGTCAGTGTCGTGGTTGGCGCCTATCTCTTGGAAGCAATACTCGATGGGATCGGCTGATGCGGGTGAGCTTGTGCTTCGCGTTGGTACGAGCCCTCGGACAGGCTTCATGGATGCCACCGTTTCACTCACAGTGCTGCTCTATAAAGATAGCTTTCGTTCTGGCGGGGCACTCTCCGGCAGAGGGCGATAGCGCTTCGAAAATGGGGGAGGGCTCTGGGGGTGAGGGGTGGTCTGGTGCTGCATCTGAGGATGTTTTTTTGAGGGTCGCTCCGGGGAGAATTGTCAGTCTCTCTCGCTTCGAGGTAGGTGTCAGAAAAATGGCAGTTGTAGGGGGCGGTTTTTTTGGGGGGTAATCAGAAGTAAGGGTTCGGAGTGGGGCAGGCCCAGGCGCACTTTGGGCGAGGCGTTTTTCTGGGCGCGCGCCGCGCCGTGGGCTGGATCATTTCTTGCGGAGTATTCAGTTTGGGAGGGGGCGATCAGGCTTGAGAGGGGTGAGGGGTGACTGGCTTTCCGGGGTCGGATTGGGTTGGTGGGTGGGGGTTGTGTGTGGTTTAGGGAGTCGGGCAGGGAAATAGTAGTTCTGGGGTTGGGGTGATAATATCAATACAACAAGAAGCTGCTGCGCGAGATCGACCGGCGAGTGCGTTATCTGCGCAAGCGCCTGGAAGACGTCAAGGTCGTCGACTATTCACCGGAGCAGGAAGGCAAGGTGTTCTTCGGTGCCTGGGTCGAGGCCGAAAGCGAACAGGGCGAGCTGCGTACCTTCCGTATCGTCGGCTACGACGAAATCTACGGGCGCAACGACTACATCTCTATCGACTCGCCAATGGCCCGTGCCCTGCTGAAGAAAGAGGAGGGCGACGAGGCCGTGGTCAACACCCCGACTGGCGAGGTGCTGTGGACTATCAACGGTATCCGCTACGAACAGCCCTGAGGCGGCTCAGCCCTCGCGCAACACCGTCAACGGGCTGGCATTCAGCGCCCGTCGCGTGCCGAACACGCCGGCCCCGCCAATCAGCAATGCACCCAGCACCGGCAACAGCAGCAGGCTCGGGTGCGGGCTCCAGGACAGGTCGAAGGCGTAACGGTAAAGCGCCCAGGTAATCAGTTCCGTGCCCAGCGCCGCCAGCAGGCCACTGGCCGCACCAAGTAAGCCGAACTCGATGCGCCGTGCCTTGACCAGCAGCCCGCGACCGGCCCCCAGCGCCCGCAGCAGCGCACCTTGGCGAATGCGCTCGTCGAGGGTCGACTGCAAGCCGGCGAACAATACCGCCAGGCCTGCCGCCAGCACGAACAACAGCACGTACTCCACCGCCAGGGTGACCTGGGCGAGGATACTGCGCAGCTGTTCGAGCAAGGCATCGACTTGCAGGATGGTCACTGCCGGGAAGGCGCGGGACAGGGCCACCACCTGCTGGTCGTGGCCGGGGGCGAGGTAGAAACTGGTCAGGTAGGTGGTCGGCAAGTCCTGTAGCGTGCCGGGCTGGAAGATCATGTAGAAGTTGGGTTGGAAACTGTCCCAGTTCACTGTGCGCAAACTGCTGACCTGAGCCTGACGTTCAAGGCCGCCGATGCTGAAGGTGAGACGGTCGCCCAGTTTGAGCTTCAGGCTCTCGGCCAGTTGCGCCTCCACTGAGACGCCGGGCAAGGCGTCCGCCTGCGCGGTGGCTTGCCACCATTGGCCGCCGCTCAGGGCATTGCCCGCCGGCAGCTCGGCGGCCCAGGTGAGGCTGAGGTCGCGCTGTACGGCGCGGTCGCCGGTGGACTCCTTGCTGACCAGCTGTTGCACCGGCTGCTCGTTGATCTGCGTGAGGCGCCCGGGGATCACCGGGTACAGCGGTGCGGCGAGGGCCGAGAATTCGTCCAGGCGCTGGGCGAAGCTGGCCTTGTCGTCGGGCAGGATGTTCAGCGCGAAATAGTTTGGCGCGTCCTTGGGGAGCTGGTTCTGCCAGGTATCGAGCAGTTCGCCGCGTAGCAGGGCGATCAGCGCCATGGCCAGCAGAATCAGGCCGAACGCCAGGGCCTGACCAGCCGCCGCCAGCGGGTGGCGCAGCAATTGGCCCAGGCCCAGACGCCAAGCCAGCGGTGCCCCGGCCAGCAGCCGGCGCAGGCTGCGCAGGCCCAGCAGCAACAGGCCGCCAAGCAGCAGCGCGGCCAGCAACCCGCCACCGAGCAGGGCGAAGGTCAGCAGCAGGTCGAGGCTCAGCCGCCACATGATCAGGCCCAGTGCCAGCAGTGCGGCGCCATACACCAGCCAACTGCTCGGCGGCACCGGTAGCAGGTCACGCCGCAACACCCGCAGCGGCGGCACCCGGCCCAGCGCCGCCAGCGGTGGCAAGGCGAAGCCGGCGAGGGCGACCAGTCCGGTAGCGATCCCGGCCAGCGCCGGGGTAATACCGCCTGGTGGTACCTCGCTGGGCAGCAGTCCGGCCAGTAGGCGGAACAGGCCCAACTGTGCAAGCCAGCCGAGCAGGGCGCCGGCCAGCGCCGCCAGGCCGCCGAGCACTGCCAGCTGCAGGCAGAACAGCGTCAGCGCCTGGCGCCGCGACAGGCCCAGGCAGCGCAGCAACGCACTGGCGTCGAAACGCCGCGTGGCGAAGCGACTGGCCGATAACGCTACCGCCACCCCGGCGAGCAGCACTGCTACCAGGCTGGCCATGTTCAGATAACGCTCGGCTTTGCCCAGGGCGCCGCCAATCTGCCGGTTGCCATCGCGCGAGTCCTGCAGGCGCTGGTGGGCGGCCAGGCCCGGTTTGACCGTGGCACGGTAGGCGGCCAGGGCGTCCGGCGCGCCGCGCCAGAGGTCGCGGTAGGTGACGCGGCTACCGGGTTGCACCACGCCAGTGGCGTCGAGGTCCGCGAGGTTGATCAGCACACGGGGCGTGAGGCTGTAGAAATTACCGGCACGGTCGGGCTCGTAGGTGAGTACGCGGCTCATGCGCAGGGTTTTACTGCCGACGTCGATGCTATCGCCGATCTTCAGGTTCAGCGCTGCCAAGAGTCGCGATTCGACCCAGGCTTCGCCAGGTGCAGGGCCGCCGCCGGGGCTTTCCTGGCCTAAGGCTGCCGGCGCGCTGCGCAACTCGCCGCGCAGCGGGTAAGCACCATCGGCTGCCTTGACGCTCGACAACTGAATGCCGTTGTCGGTGGCGATGACGCTGGCGAACTCCACCACTCGCGCATGGTCGAGGTTCAGCTTGAGGCCGCTGTCGACCTGCGCGGTGTTCGCCGGGGCACTGCCTTGCAGCACCAGGTCGGCGCCGAGGAATTCGCTGGCGCGCATCAGCATCGCGCCGTTCAGGCGGGCGCCGAAATAGCCGATAGCGGTGCTCGCCGCCACCGCCACCAGCAGGGCGAAGAACAATACGCGCAGCTCGCCGGCGCGGGCATCGCGTAGCAGCTGGCGCACAGCCAGGGACAGCAGGCGCAGAAACGACAGATGTGCCATCAGGGCTCCAGGGGGCTGACCAGGTGCCCGGCGTCCAGGCGGATCAGGCGCCGGCAGCGATGTGCCAGGCGTTCGTCGTGGGTGACCAGCACCAGGGTGGTGCCGCGCTCCTGGTTCAGTTCGAAGAGCAGGTCGCTGATGCGCTCGCCGGTGTGGCTGTCGAGGTTGCCGGTGGGCTCGTCGGCAAACAGCACGGCGGGCTCGGCGGCAAAGGCGCGAGCAATTGCCACCCGTTGCTGCTCGCCACCCGACAGTTGGCGTGGCGCGTGGCTCAGGCGCTGGCCCAGGCCGACCCGCTCCAGCAGGCTGCGGGCATGCTCGCGGGCATCGCGGCGGCCGTCGAGTTCCAGCGGCAGCATGACGTTTTCCAGGGCGTTGAGGCTGTCGAGCAGTTGAAACGACTGGAACACGAAACCGACATGCTCGGCGCGCACGCGGGCGCGCTGGTCCTCATCGAGGGTGCCGAGCTCGTGCCCGGCCAAGGTCACCGAGCCGGCACTGGGCAGGTCGAGACCGGCGAGCAGGCCGAGCAGGGTGGATTTGCCCGAGCCGGAAGCGCCGACGATGGCCAGGCTGTCGCCCTGGTTCAATGCCAGCGTGAGCGGGTGCAGGATGGTCAGGTCGCCTTCCGCGCTGGGAACCACTTTGCTAAGGTTGCGCGCACTGAGAATGCTTGGGCCCATGGAGAATCCGATGCGAGTGTGGTTATTGAGTGCTGGCCTGGCCTTGCTGTGTATGGCCCAGAGCGCAACCGCAGGTACCGTGCTGATTGTTGGCGATAGTATCAGCGCCGCTTTTGGCCTGGATACCCGTCAGGGCTGGGTCGCCCTGTTCGAACAGCGCCTGCGGCAAGAGGGAATCGCTGCCCGGGTGGTCAATGCCTCGATCAGCGGTGACACCAGCGCGGGAGGCCAGGCGCGGCTGCCGGCGCTGCTTGCAGCGCACAAGCCGGCGCTGGTGGTGCTCGAATTGGGCGGCAATGATGGCCTGCGCGGGCAGCCGCCGAAGCAATTGCAACAAAACCTTGCGGCGATGATCGACAGCGCACGTCAGGCTGGCGCCAAGGTGGTGTTGCTGGGCATGCGCCTGCCGCCGAACTACGGCGTGCGTTATACCCAGGCGTTCGCCAAGGTGTATGAAAACCTTGCCAGTGAAAAGAACGTGCCGCTGGTGCCGTTCTTCCTTGAGGGCGTAGGTGGGGTGCCGGAACTGATGCAGGCCGATGGCATCCATCCGGCGCAGGGCGCCCAGGCGCGCTTGCTGGAAAATGCCTGGCCAACCATAAAACCGCTGCTTTGACGCTTTTATAGTGACCGGCTTTCGGCTAATGTTGCGCCCCCGATTTGGAGCCCCCGATGCCGCGTCCCGCCTGGTCCCTGTATGCCTATCAATTGATCGAGCCTGACGAACAGCTCGACCTGTTCGCCTGCCAGGAGATTCGTGTCCATCTGACGGCCCGCCAGCTTGAGCTGGGCGGCTCCGCCGACCGCACCTTGTGCGGCTCGTTGCTGCCTGCGCAGCCGCGCTGGTCCGGGGTGCCGCGCACCATCTACCGCGACCGCCGGCTGTGCACGCTGTGCAAGGCCATTCTCGATGCGCAGCGGCGTGGCACCCGTCCGGTGTGGCCGGAACTCTAGCCGTTCGTCCCGTTCTTAGCCCTTGCAGAGTGTGATCTGCGCCCGCGACTCCCGGTTGTGCGAGGCGCGGTGTACAATCTCTGACTGCCCTAACTGAATTTGCGAAGGATTTCCCGGATGTTGCCGCGCTTTCCCGCCGTCACCCGTTGCCTCTCCCTGGCCGCCCTGCTGCTGGCGGGCCCTGTTTCTGCGTTGGAGTTCCCCTTGCCGCCGCCTGGTGAGGACATCATCGGCCAGGTCCAGGTGATCAAGGCCAAGTACGAGGACACCTTCGCCGATATCGGTACCGCCAACGACCTGGGTTACCTGGAGCTGGTTGCCGCCAACCCGGGTGTCGATGCCTGGTTGCCTGGCGTGGGCACCGAGATCATCCTGCCGACCCGTTTCATCTTGCCGCCTGGCCCGCGTGAAGGCATCGTCATCAACCTGGCCGAGTACCGCCTGTATTACTTCCCGAAAGGCGAGAACAAGGTCTACACCTTCCCGCTGGGTATCGGTCGTGAAGGGTGGGGCTCGCCGATCGCCAACACCCGTATCACCGCGAAGACGCCGAATCCGACCTGGACCCCGCCGGCCTCGATCAAGGCCGAGCACGCCGCCGATGGCGACCCGTTGCCCAATGTGGTGCCGGCGGGCCCGGACAACCCGTTGGGGCCGTTCAAGTTCACCCTGGGCGTTCCGGGTTACCTGATCCACGGTTCGAACAAGAAGTTCGGTATCGGCATGCGCACCAGCCACGGCTGTTTCCGCATGCTCAACAACAATGTGCTGGAACTGTCGAAGATGGCGCCGGTGGGCACCCCGGTGCGAATCATCAACGAGCCGTACAAGTTTGGCCTGAGTGGCGGCAAGGTTTATCTGGAAGCGCACACTCCGTTGGATGACAAGGGCGATCCATCGGTTGTCGACAAGCACACCGCGGTGATCAATGCGCTGCTCAAGCGTGAAGACCTCAGCGGTAATGTGCGGATGAACTGGGACATGGTCCGCGACGTGGTGGCCGCCGAAGATGGTATCCCGGTAGAAATCGCCCTGCCTGCCGCCGCTTCGGGCACCGCGGTCAGCAGCATCCCGGCCGAAATACAGTAAGCCGTCGGTAACGAACAAGGCCCGCCTTTATGGCGGGCCTTTTCGTTGTTGGCGCAACTGGAAACTAGCGGGCAATAAAAAAGCCGACCCACATGTGGGTCGGCTTCTTCATAACAATCCCGAGGGACTATTACTTGCGGCTGGCTTTTTCCAGCATACGCAGAGCGCGCTCGTTAGCTTCGTCAGCAGTTTGCTGAGCTTTCTGAGCGGCAGCCAGAGCGTCATCAGCCTTACGATAGGCTTCATCAGCACGAGCTTGTGCACGAGCTGCTGCGTCTTCGGTAGCAGTCAGACGAGCTTCGGTTTCTTTGGAGACGCTGCTGCAACCGGTAGCCAGAACTGCGGCCAGAGCCAGAGCAGAGAATTTCAGAACGTTGTTCATCGTGTTCCCCTTCAAGGACTTTCTATTAAAGAGCCATCTCTCAACAATGAGAAACTGGCCGGCGTACATAGTACCCATTACTTGTAGTAAGTAAACTGACAGAGCGCAAGAAACGGAAAAAAATTGCGCCAACGTGCGGTGCTGCACAGCGCTTGGTTGAAAACCGCTCAAACGCCGCCGTGGCGGCCTGTAAGGGATTCTTCCTGCCGTGTTTTTTGTTGAACTAAAGGTGACTTAAAGTGCCACCCATCGTCATAGCACTACATGATCCGGCGACTGTTCGGAATCGGCTGACCGGTCGACCTGGCGTGCTGCAACTGTCAGAAATTTTACGCTCAACTGCCTTGAGCATCCGGCCACCGGGCGCCTACTATTTGTAGCGTGCTCAACCCGAGAACGAGCAGACTCTTCTCGCTGTCCAACAGGGCACGGGTGGCGTAGAGGTTCCTTCGCCGGATAAATATCGGTAAGGTAGGGGTCTATTAGAAGACCCGCGAGGAGTAGCGATGAGCGAGGCGTTGACCATCCACCATGACCAGGCCGGTCATCAGTTCGAGACCAATGTGGACGGTCATCGTGCGTACCTGACCTACATGGACCTGGGCAAGCAGACCCTGGACATCTACCGCACTTTCGTCCCCAACGCCCTGCGCGGCCGGGGTATTGCCGCGGCATTGACCGAAACGGCGCTGGCCTACGCCGAAGACATGGGCTACACGGTGATCCCCTCGTGCTCGTACGTGGAGCGCTACATGGAACGTCACCAGAAGCACTCGACCAAGGCCTGATCACTTCCGCACAAAAAAACGCCGGGCAATGCCCGGCGTTGTTGTCTCTGTGCCTCAGCCGCGGTTGCGCTTGGGCAGGACGTCCTTGAGCTTGGCATGCATGCCGCGCAGGGTTTTTTCGGTCGCGTCCCAGTCGATGCAGGCGTCGGTGATCGATACACCGTACTGCAGTTCGTCGAGGTTCTTCGGAATGGCCTGGCAGCCCCAGTTCAGGTGACTTTCGACCATCAGGCCGATGATCGATTCGTTGCCTTCGAGAATCTGGTTGGCGACGTTTTCCATCACCAGCGGTTGCAGGGCCGGGTCCTTGTTGGAGTTGGCGTGACTGCAGTCGACCATGATGTTCGGCTTGATCTTCGCCTTGTTCAGCGCCTGCTCGCACAGGGCGACGCTGACCGAGTCATAGTTCGGCTTGCCGTTGCCACCGCGCAGCACCACGTGACCGTAGGCGTTGCCCTTGGTGGTGACGATGGACACGCCACCTTCCTGGTTGATCCCGAGGAAGCGGTGCGGGCTGGAAACCGACTGCAGGGCATTGATCGCGACGGTCAGGCCGCCGTCGGTGCCGTTCTTGAAGCCGACCGCCGAGGACAGGCCCGAGGCCATCTCGCGGTGGGTTTGCGATTCGGTGGTACGCGCGCCGATGGCCGACCAGCTGATCAGGTCCTGCAGGTACTGCGGGGAGATCGGGTCGAGCGCTTCGGTAGCGGTCGGCAGACCCATTTCGGCCAGGTCCAGCAGCAACTGACGACCGATGTGCAGGCCGTCCTGGATCTTGAACGAGTCGTCCAGGTACGGGTCGTTGATCAGGCCTTTCCAGCCGACCGTGGTACGCGGCTTCTCGAAGTAGACGCGCATCACCAGGTAGAGGGTGTCGGAGACTTCGGCAGCCAGCACCTTGAGGCGCTCGGCGTACTCGTGGGCAGCCTTGATGTCGTGGATCGAGCAAGGTCCGACCACCACGAACAGGCGGTGATCCTTGCCGTCGAGGATATTGCGCACCACTTCGCGGCCCGCAGTAACGGTCTTCAGCGCGGTGGCGCTGAGTGGGATTTCCTTCTTGAGCTGATCGGGGGTGATCAAGGTCTCGTTGGAGGCAACGTTAAGGTCGTCGATCGGTAAATCAGCCATCGTGTTACTCGTCAGGTCACGGATGCCGGCCGCCAGCGATCCCCGTGCGGCGGAGCAGCATGATTGAACGCAGCGGGGAGCGGAACCTTAGCGCGTTACACCGTGGCTCGACAATGGGCAAGGCCAGCTTTCCTGCGCTTTGCCGGGCATCTAACGGTGGTTTTTTACGCCTGCAGCGGCATCGTCGACGCCGATGGGCCGTGTCGGGCGTCCAGGCTGGCCTCGGAAAACTCGCTGGCGTGCAGGCTGACCCATTCCTGGGCAAGGGCTTCGAGGTGGTAAGGCTCGGCCTGGCTGACACCGTGCAACTGGCAATACTGCTGGATCTGGCAGACCTGTTCGCTCATCCGCGCGCCGAACAGCGCCTGTTCGTCGACAAAGGCGATACCGACGCGGTAGCCATCATCCTGGCGCTGGCACCAGGCCACATAGCCGGGATAGCGAGCCTGTTCGCCGAGCGACGGAATGGTCATTTCCACTGCCATGCCGCGGCGGTAGGCGCGAGGATGGTTGCAGGCCACCCCGCCCAGGCTGATAGTGTGAAGTCGCTGGCGGAACAGGCTGGGTGACGGGCGCAGCGACAGTTCGACTGGCACATCGTCAGGGTGAGGCAGAAAACCACGCATGTTGACTCCGTGTCGGTTATTTGACTTTGTATGCCTGAGTATAGTGAAGCTTCTGAAAGCGGCTGATTTACGCGTCAAGATCTGATCAAAAAATCATCAAGGGGCAGGTATGGACAAGGCGAGGCTGCGCATCGGCGTTATTGGCACCGGGGCGATTGGCGGTTTTTATGGGCTGATGCTGGCGCGCGCCGGGTTCGACGTGCATTTTTTGCTGCGCAGCGAGTTCGCCGCAGTGCATGAGAACGGCCTGCAGGTGAACAGTGCCGTGCATGGCGAGTTGCGCCTCGACGGCGTACAGGCCTATGCCGATGCCGCCGACATGCCGCCCTGCGACTGGCTGCTGGTGGGCGCCAAGACCACCAGCAATGCAGCGCTGGCACCGTTGATCGCGCAGGCCGCCGCACCGGGGGCGAAGGTGGTGCTGCTGCAGAACGGCCTGGAGGTCGAGGCACAGGTGCAGCCCTTGTTACCGGCCAGCCTGCACCTGCTGGGCGGTTTGTGCTTTATCTGTGTCAATCGCACGGCACCGGGGGTGGTCCGGCATCAGGCCTTGGGCGCTGTAAACCTGGGCTATCACAGTGGCCCGGCGGACGACGGCCTGGCGCTGGCCGAGGAGGGGGCGGCGCTGTTCCGTGCGGCCGGGATCGAGTCGCAGGCAATGCCGAATCTGGCTCAGGCGCGTTGGCAGAAGCTGGTGTGGAACGTGCCCTACAATGGCCTGTCGGTGCTGCTCAGGGCCAGCACCACGCCGTTGATGAACGATGAAGCGAGCCGCGCGCTGATCCAGGCGCTGATGGCCGAGGTGGTGGCGGGGGCGCGGGCGTGTGGGCATGAATTGCCAGCGGGCTATGCCGAGCACCTTTTTGCCATCACCGAGAACATGCCGGATTACTGGCCGAGCATGTACCACGATTTCAGCGAGCGGCGGCCGCTGGAGCTGGCGGCGATCTATGCCGCGCCGCTGGCCAGGGCGCGGCAAGTCGGGTGTGCGTTACCACGGATGGAAGCGTTGTACCAGGCGCTGGCGTTCATTGACCGGCATTAAGCGCATCGCGACCCGACTTGTCCCGCGATAGGGCCCTCAAGTAAAAGGAGCAACCATGCCTCACGCGCTCACCGACAAACTGGTCATCGCCATCTCCTCGCGTGCGCTGTTCGATCTTGGCGAGAGCCACAGCGTCTACCTCGAACATGGCGTCGAAGCCTACCGCCAGTACCAGATCGAGCACGAAGACGAGCACCTCGAGCCCGGCGACGCCTTTCCGCTGGTGGAAAAGCTCCTGGCGCTGAACGCCAGCCTTGGCCAGCAGCGGGTCGAAGTGGTGCTGGTATCGCGCAACAGCGCCGACACCGGCCTGCGGGTGTTCAATTCGATCGAACACTATCGCCTGGATATCTCGCGCGCGGCTTTCGTCGGCGGGCGCAGCCCGTACCCTTATCTGTCGGCGTTCGGCTGCCACCTGTTCCTCTCCACCGACGCCGAGGACGTGCGCAACGCCCTCGCCGCCGGTTTCGCCGCCGCCACCATTCTTTCCGGCGGAGCCCGGCGTGCCGACAGCGCCGAACTGCGCATTGCCTTCGACGGCGACGCGGTGGTGTTTTCCGACGAATCCGAGCGGGTCTACCAGCAGGGCGGCCTGGCCGCCTTCCAGGCCAGCGAGCGCCAGTCTGCCCGCGAGCCGCTGCGCGGAGGGCCGTTCAAGCCGTTTCTGGCAGCGCTGAACCTGCTGCAGAACGAGTTCCCCAGCGACGCCTGCCCGATCCGCACGGCCCTGGTTACCGCACGTTCGGCGCCGGCGCATGAGCGGGTGATCCGCACGCTGCGCGAGTGGGACATCCGCCTCGACGAATCGCTGTTCCTGGGCGGTCTGGACAAGTCGGCATTCCTCGAAGCGTTTGCCGCCGACGTGTTCTTCGACGATCAGGCCGGCCACTGCGAACGGGCCCGCGGGGTGGTTGCTACCGGCCATGTGCCGCATGGCATCAGCAACGAGCGCAGCCCTGGCTGAGCCACGCCAGGCGGGCGCCGGACGGCCCTGCGCATCAGTTTGGCGCTGCTAAGCTGAAGCTTGCTCTGCCGTATCGGCAGTCGAGGAGGTCAAATGATCCGTTCGATGTTGTGTGCCACGGACCTCGGGGTTTACTCGCCTTATGTCATGCAGCACGCGCTGGTGCTGGCGCGCGGTTTTGGCGCCGAACTCTATGTGATTCATGCGGTGGAGCCGATGGGGCAGTTCGCCGAGTCGTTGCTGCAGAGCTACCTTGATGAGCAGACGCTGGACCAGTTGCACAGCCAGGGCGTGAACACGGTGATGGCCAACATCGAACAGCGCGTCCTGGAAAACTTTCGCGACGAACTGGGTGAGCAGGAGGACCTGGCCCTGATCAAGGCGGTGCGCGTGCGCCAGGGCGACCCGGCACAGGTGGTGCTGGAGCAGGCGCAGCGGCTGAGTGTCGACCTGCTGATCGTTGGCAGTCATGGTCACGGCGCCGGGGTAGAGATTCCACTCGGGCGCACTGCGGTGCGAATCCTGCAGCTGTCTCCAGTGCCGGTGTACATGGTGCCCTTGGCGCAACACCTGGGCCGTAGGAAGTCGTGAAGCGGGGGAGGGGAGGTTTGCAAGAAAACCAGGGAAATAGTTCTAGATTTATTCTTCAAACCACTAATATAGTTATAACTCGTCGCTGCTGCCGGTGACGCCCAGCTGATTTGAGGGATACCTATGAAGCTTCAACAATTGCGCTACATCTGGGAAGTGGCGCACCACGACCTCAACGTTTCCGCGACAGCGCAGAGCCTGTATACCTCGCAACCGGGTATCAGCAAGCAGATCCGCCTGTTGGAAGACGAGCTGGGCGTGGAAGTGTTTGCCCGCAGCGGCAAGCACCTGACCCGCGTAACGCCAGCCGGCGAACGGATCATCACCACCGCCGGGGAAATCCTGCGCAAGGTCGAGAGCATCAAGCAGATCGCTCAGGAGTTCTCCAACGAGAAGAAGGGTACGCTGTCCATCGCCACTACCCACACCCAGGCACGCTACGCGCTGCCACCGGTGATCAGCTCGTTCATCAAGCAGTACCCGGAAGTGGCCCTGCACATGCACCAGGGTTCGCCGATGCAGATTGCCGAAATGGCTGCCGACGGTACGGTCGATTTCGCTATTGCCACCGAGGCGCTGGAGCTGTTCGGCGACCTGGTGATGATGCCGTGCTACAAGTGGAACCGCTGTGTGGTCGTGCCGCAAGGCCACCCGCTGACCAAGCTGCCCAAGCTCACCCTGGAAGTCCTGGCCGAGTACCCGATCGTGACCTACGTGTTCGGTTTCACCGGCCGTTCCAAGCTCGACGAAGCATTCAGTCACCGAGGTCTCACGCCGAAAGTGGTGTTCACTGCGGCTGACGCCGACGTGATCAAGACGTACGTGCGCCTGGGCCTGGGCGTCGGTATCGTCGCCAAGATGGCGGTCGATCCGAAGCTCGACAGCGACCTGGTGGTGCTCGATGCCAGCGAGCTGTTCGAGTCCAGCATCACCAAGATCGGTTTCCGTCGCGGGACTTTCCTGCGAGGCTTCATGTGCGACTTCATCGAGAAGTTCGCCCCGCACCTGACCCGCGAAGTGATGGCCAAGGCCATCCAGTGCCACAACAAGCAGGAGCTCGAAGAGCTCTTCGAAGGCGTCGAGCTGCCGGTGCATTGAAGCCAGCGAAGAAAAAAGCAGCCCGCGTAGGGGCTGCTTTCTTTTGCAGCTTGCAGCTCGCCTTTAGGCTTTAACAATCAGATTGCCGGCGTGTAGGCCGCATTCCTTCTGCGTCGACTCTTCCCACCACCAGCGGCCTTCGCGCTCGTGCTGGTTCGGCAGTACCGGGCGGGTGCAAGGTTCGCAACCGATGCTGATGAAGCCGCGCTCGTGCAGGCTGTTGTAGGGCAGTTCGAGCATGCGGATGTAGCCCCAGACTTCCTCGCTGCTCATCTGCGCCAACGGGTTGAACTTGTACAGGGTGCGCTCGGCGGTGGAGAACGCCGTGTCGATTTCCAGTGCGGCCACCTGGCTACGGGTGCCGGGGCTCTGGTCGCGGCGCTGGCCGGTGGCCCAGGCGCTGACGGTGTGCAGCTTGCGGCGCAGCGGTTCGATCTTGCGGATGCCACAGCATTCGCCGTGGCCGTCCTTGTAGAAGCTGAACAGGCCCTTGTCCTTGACGAACGGGTCGAGCGTGCTGCGGTCGGGGGAGAGGATCTCGATCGGCAGGTTGTACTGCTCGCGCACCTGGTCGATGAACCGGTAGGTTTCTGGGTGCAGGCGCCCGGTATCGAGGCTGAACACCTTGACGTGCTTGTTCAGTTTCCAGGCCATATCGACCAGCACTACGTCTTCGGCGCCGCTGAAGGAGATCCACAGGTCGTCGCCGAAGTGTTCGAAGGCAAGCTTGAGGATGTCTTGCGGGGACTTGTTGGCATAGGTCGCGGCGAGGGCGGCGACGTCGAAGGGTTGGCTCATCAGGCGGCTTCCGGTCATTTGAATGGCGCTTAGCGCTCGTAATGAACCCGATGTTACCAAAAAATACCGGGGTAGACGGGCTGCTGTGTGGGAGTGTTGGCGCTGGCTTGCCTGCTACAGTTCGCCTAATGTCTGCAGCAACACCTTCACCTTGGTAATCGACTCCTGGTACTCCGCTTCCCAGTCCGAGTCCGCCACCACGGCGCCGCCGCCCCAGCAACTGACCTGGCCATCCTTGACCAGCAGGCTGCGGATCGCGATCGAGCTGTCCATCTCGCCGCGCACATCCAGGTAGATCAGCGAGCCGCAATACAGCGCCCGCCGGCTCGGCTCCAGCTCGTCGATGATCTGCATCGCGCGGATCTTCGGGGCGCCGGTGATCGAGCCGCCGGGGAAGCTGCCGGCAATCAGGTCCAGTGCGTCCTTGCCCGGCGCCAGCCGGCCGGTCACGCTGCTGACCATATGGTGCACGTTCGGGTAGCTCTCCAGGCTGAACAGTTCCGGTACCTTCACCGAGCCGATCTCGCAGCTGCGCCCCAGGTCATTGCGCAGCAAATCGACAATCATCAGGTTCTCGGCGCGGTCCTTGGCACTGGCCAGCAGTTCGAGGCCGTTGGCGGCATCTTCGGTCGGGTCGCTGCTGCGCGGCCGGGTGCCTTTGATCGGCCGGGTTTCGACCTGGCCGGCGCTGACCCGGATAAAACGCTCCGGCGAAAAGCTCAGCAGCGCACTGCCGTCGGCGAGCAGCTGGAACCCGGAGAATGGCGTCGGGCAGGCTGCCCGCAGCGCGCGGTAAGCGGCCCACGGATCGCCCTGGCACGCCGCGCGAAAACGCTGGGTGAGGTTGATCTGGTAGCAGTCGCCGGCATGGATGTACTGCTGCACGCGCTCGAACGCCTGCCGGTACTGCCCGGCAGTGATATCGCCGCGCATCGGCGCGAGCAGCTTGAACTGTCCCTGCTCGGTCGGCGCCGGAGCGCTGAACAGCTGCACCAGCCGCTCGCGTTCGGCCGGGGCCAGGTGCGGGTGGAAGACCAACTGGCTGGTGCCCAACTGGTGGTCGCTGATCAGGGCCCAGGCATACAACCCCAGGCTGGCATCGGCGAGGCCGAGGTCGTCCTCGGCCAGGGCCGGCAGGTGCTCCAGGCGGCGGCCGAAATCGTAGCTCAGGTAGCCGATCAGGCCACCGGCGAACGGCAGCGTCACGCCCTCCGGCAGTTGCGCTTCGCCGAGCGTGGCGAGCTGCTCGCGCAACCGCTGCAAATAGCTCAGGCCGTGTTCCCCGGCAGTCGGCGCCAGGCTGCACAGCGGCCAGGCGCTGAGCAGGTCGAAACGTCCGCGTTCGGCCCCAGGGCGGGCACTGTCGAGCAGCACCGCACCGGGCGCCAGGCGCACGTGAGCGAAATAGACGGCTGGGTCAGCCTGGTAGGGTAGGGGGTGGAGTGTGCAGGTCGGCATTCGAATGAACAGCTATCGAGGCGGGGGCAGGCATTGTAGTCCTCTGTAGGAAATGCTCCTAGAGGGCTGCCAGATCAAACCGACCGCCCCGGTCGCCAGCGCGCCAGGGCGGTACACGGTCAGTGCGAGGGAACGTGGCCGAACAGCTGCTGAGCAAAGCGCACGCGCTCGGCAGCGGTTTCTGTTACGCGATTTTTCGCCAGTGCTTCGAGGTGCGCCTCGATGGCGTGGGTGCGCTGGGTCAGGCCGCAGTCGTTGGCGATCTGGATGTTCAGGCCCGGTCGGGCATTGAGTTCCAGAATCAACGGGCCCTTGTCCTGGTCCAGCACCATGTCGACGCCGATGTAGCCCAGCCCGCACAGCTCATAGCAGCCGGCGGCGAGGGTCATGAACCCGTCCCAGTTCGGCAGTTGCACGCCGTCCACCGCGTTGGTGGTGTCCGGGTGCTTGCTGATGATGTTGTTCAGCCAGGTGCCACGCAGGGTGACCCCGGTGGCCAGGTCGACACCGACACCGATGGCGCCTTGGTGCAGGTTGGCCTTGCCGCCGGACTGGCGGGTCGGCAGGCGCAGCATGGCCATGACCGGGTAGCCCATCAGCACGATGATGCGGATATCCGGCACGCCTTCGTAGCTGATGCTCTTGAAGATCTGGTCCGGGGTGACCCGGTACTCGATCAGCGCCCGGTCGCGGTGCCCGCCCAGCGAGTACAGGCCGGTGAGGATGCTGGAGATCTGGTGCTCGATTTCCTCGTGGCTGATGATCTTGCCGGACACCGTGCGATAGCGGTCCTCGAAGCGGTCGGCGATCACCAGGATGCCGTCACCGCCGGCGCCCTGCGCCGGCTTGATGACGAAGTCGTTGCGGTTGCCGATGATCTCGTCGAGCTTGTCGATTTCTTTCTCGGTGGAAATGATCCCGTACATCTCCGGCACGTGAATGCCGGCCTTGATCGCGCGCTCCTTGGTGATGATCTTGTCATCGACGATTGGGTACAGGTGGCGCTTGTTGTACTTGAGGACATAGTCCGCATTGCGCCGGTTGATGCCCATGATGCCCCGGGCTTCCAGGGCCTTCCAGGTTTTCCAGAGTCCGAACATCAGGCGTCAGCCTTCATGAAAGCCTTGAAACGAACCAGCTCCGTCAGGCGGTAGCCGCGGTAGCGACCCATCGCCAGCATGAAGCCCACCAGAATCAGCAGCACCGCCGGGAAGGTAAAGACGAAGTACACCAGCTCCTGCACGCTCATCAGCAGGTGCGCCAGCGAGGCGGCGAACAAGGTGCCGACGGCCACTTTCATCGCATGGCCGCCGCCACGTTCTTCCCAGGTGATCGACAGGCGTTCGATGGTCATGGTCAGGATCACCATCGGGAACAGCGCTACCGACAGGCCGCGTTCCAGGCCCAGCTTGTGGCTGAACAGGCTGATCGCGGCGATCAGCACCACGACAAAGGTCAGTACCACCGACAGCCGCGGCAGCATCTGCAGCTTCAGGTGTTCGAGGTAGGAGCGTAGCGACAGGCCGAGTGCGGTAATCACCGTGAACAGCACGATGCCGAAGCCCAGCTGGGTTTCGCGGAAGGCCAGGGCGATCAGTACCGGGGTGAAGGTCCCGAGGGTCTGCAGGCCGATCAGGTTGCGCAGCACCAGGATCACCAGCACGCCGATCGGGATCATCACCATGATCATGAAGGTTTGCTGGGTTTGCAGCGGCAAGCCGTACAGCGAGTATTCGAGGAAGTCGGCGTCGGTGTTCTCGTCGGTCAGCTTGGCCAGGCGGATGGCGTTCATCTCGCTGTTGTTCAGGCTGAAGCTGACCGTGGCTTTCTTGCCTCCCTCGACGGTGACCAGGTTGTCGTCGCCGGTCCACCACAGCAGGCGGTCGGACGGCAGGCCCTGTTCGCCGGTTTCCGGGTTGAAGTACAGCCAGTCGTTACCGTTGAAGCTGCGCAGCCACAGCTCCGGGGTTTGTGGCTGGTCGGCCACCAGGCGGATGGTTTGCACGCGCTCCAGCGGCACGTGGGCGATCGACAGCAGCAGATCGATGACCTTGGCTTTCTTCTGCACCGAGGTGTCGCCGGCCAGCAGCAGCTTGACGTTGTCGTCGTTGAGGTTGTTGACGCGCTTGATGGTTTCGCTGACGAAGGTCTCGACGTCAGCCGAATGCTGGCGGATAGGCGCCATCAGGGCTTCGGCGGCGATCTTCTCCGGGCCTTCCACCGGCTGGCTGTCACGGAAGGTCGGGCCCTTGATCTTCGGCTTCTCGCTGCTGTAGCGCTTGGTCAGCACCAGACGGTAGTAGAGCGTCTGGTTGCCGCTGGCGCGGCGTGCCGACCAGGTCACCTTGCGGTTGCCGTCGACGCGGTTGACGCTGACCCCGTAGTTGTTGGAGATGAAGCTCTCGTTGAGGCTGACGTAGTCACGGCTCAGCGGCGGTACGAACATCTGTACCTTGACTGGGTCCTTGGGGTTGGCGACGAACTCGACCTTGGCGTCGATGTTCCACAGGTCGTCGGTTTCGTCCTCGGTCACCGGGATGCCAAGGAAGAAGATCTGATAGGCCGTAACGATGACGCCGAGCAACACCAGCACGGTGATCAGGACTTTCAGATGAAGGGTAAGAGAGCGCATCGGGGTTACTCTGCGGTGTGAGCGACAGTGGCGCAGGCGGGTTTGCCAGCAGCGTATTTAAGGCTTGGATCGACCAGCGCGTCGAAGTGCTTGAGCGCTTCGGAGCCGATCAGCAACGGGTACTGGAAGGCGCTGCGGTCGGTCAGGTTGACCTCGATGCTGCGCACGGCGGTACCCATGCAGATGTTCAGTTCGATGACCGGGCGGGCGGTGTAGGCCTTGCCTTCGTCCGGGTCGTAGTCGCCGGCGCGACGCTTGATCTTGCTCACGCGGGCCAGCGGGCGTTCTATCGGGTGCGAGTGGGCGGCGTCAATCGCCAGGTAGAAACGTACCCAGGATTCACCATTGCGCTTGAAGCGCTTGATGTCGCGGGCACTCAGCGAGGCGGTCTTGGCCCCGGTGTCGAGCTTGGCGGCGACTTCGAGGTCGAGGTCGTTGAGCCGGGCGTATTCGTTCAGGCCATAGACGGTCTTGTCCGCGGCCAGGCCCAGGGCGGGCAGCAGACAGAGGCTGAACAGCAGTGGAAGGGGCGTGAGTCTCATAAATCCTGGCGCGTTGCTCTGCGATGTTCGGGTCAAGGCCACTGGCAGTTCTGCGCAAGCTTCCTCTCGTTGATCCGCCATCGGCATAAACAGATGACAGACACACTATTCCTGCCCCAATGAGGCGGCGGCATTCTATCACGCTGGTATTCCGGCGCCAGCGGCTGCACTCAGACAACATTCACGGCTGCGAAGTTCGTTCTTAGACGATTGTCGACAATATTGAATTTGTCTTTGACTGGGCTGGTTGTTTTAGCTAGTTTTTGCCCTATCGATTTCCAAGGTGTCGACAATCATGCTGGACACAGCCCACGCCGCCACAACTGTTCAGGACGACTCGGAAACCCTTTCCGAAAACGTCTTCCGGCGTATCCAGGCGGCCATCGTCAAGGGCGAGATCGCTCCGGGCAGCAAGATCTCCGAGCCTGAGCTGGCGCGCACCTACGGCATCAGCCGCGGGCCGCTGCGCGAAGCCATCCACCGCCTCGAAGGCCAGCGCCTGCTGGTGCGCGTGCCGCATGTCGGGGCGCGGGTGGTGTCGCTGAGCCACGCCGAGCTGATCGAACTGTACGAGATCCGCGAGTCCCTCGAAGGCATGGCCTGTCGCCTGGCTGCCGAGCGTATGAGCGTAGCCGAGATCGACGAGCTGCGGCGGGTGCTCGATACCCACGAGCGCGATGCTACCTTCCAGGCCGGGCTCGGCTATTACCAGCAGGAAGGCGACTTCGACTTCCACTACCGGATCATTCAGGGCAGCGGCAACCGTACCCTGGTGCAGATGCTCTGCGGCGAGCTGTACCAGCTGGTGCGCATGTACCGCATCCAGTTTTCCGCCACGCCCAACCGGCCGCGTCAGGCTTTCGCCGAGCACCACCGGATTCTCGATGCCATCGCCGAGCGTGACGGCGAGCTGGCCGAACTCCTGATGCGCCGCCACATCGGCGCGTCCAAACGCAATATCGAGCGTCACTACAGAGACGCCACCGCCAACAGCCCACGAGGTGAGTCATGAGTCAGAAAAGCAGTCCAGGCCAGCGTTTTCGGGATGCGGTAGCAGCCGAACACCCGTTGCAGGTGGTCGGTGCAATCAATGCCAACCACGCGCTGTTGGCCAAACGTGCCGGTTTCAAGGCCATTTACCTGTCCGGTGGCGGGGTGGCTGCCGGCTCCCTCGGCCTGCCGGACCTGGGCATTACCGGCCTGGACGACGTGCTCACCGACGTGCGCCGGATCACCGACGTCTGCGACCTGCCGTTGCTGGTGGATGTCGACACCGGTTTCGGTGCCTCGGCGTTCAACGTGGCGCGTACGGTCAAGTCGATGAGCAAGTTCGGCGCCGCTGCCATCCACATCGAGGACCAGGTCGGTGCCAAGCGCTGTGGCCACCGTCCGAACAAGGAAATCGTCTCGCAGCAGGAAATGGTCGACCGCATCAAGGCTGCCGTCGATGCCCGTAGCGACGACAGCTTCGTGATCATGGCGCGTACCGACGCGCTGGCCGTCGAAGGCCTGAATGCGGCCCTGGACCGCGCGGCGGCGTGCATCGAGGCCGGCGCCGACATGATCTTCCCGGAAGCGATCACCGAACTGCAGATGTACAAGACCTTCGCCGAGCGGGTCAAAGCGCCGATCCTGGCCAACATCACCGAATTCGGCGCCACCCCGCTGTACACCACCGAACAGCTGGCGTCGGTCGACGTGTCGCTGGTGCTGTACCCGCTGTCGGCGTTCCGTGCCATGAACAAGGCGGCCGAGAACGTCTATACCGCGCTGCGCCGCGACGGTACCCAGCAGAACGTGATCGACACCATGCAAACCCGCATGGAATTGTACGAGGCCATCAACTACCACGCGTTCGAGCAGAGCCTCGACGCGCTGTTCGCCCAGAAGAAGGGCTGAGCCGCCTTAGCCGTGATGAATCGCCGTTTCCCATAACAAATTCAAGAGTGGAGAAAGACAATGGCCGAAGCAAAAGTACTCAGTGGGGCCGGCCTGCGTGGTCAAGTGGCCGGGCAGACCGCCCTGTCGACCGTGGGCCAGGCTGGTGCCGGGCTGACCTACCGCGGTTATGACGTCCGCGACCTGGCGGCGGGCGCCGAATTCGAAGAAGTTGCCTACCTGTTGCTCTACGGCGAACTGCCGAGCGCAGCGCAACTGGCCGAGTACAAAGGCAAGCTCAAGGGCCTGCGCGACCTGCCGCAGGCATTGAAGGAAGTGCTTGAGCGCATCCCCGTCACCGCCCACCCGATGGACGTGATGCGCACCGGCTGCTCGGTGTTGGGCACGCTGGAGCCGGAGCACAGCTTCGATCTGCAGCACGACAAGACCGACCGCTTGCTGGCGGTGTTCCCGGCGATCATGTGCTACTGGTATCGCTTCAGTCACCATGGCGTGCGCATCGACTGCGTGACCGACGAAGACACCCTGGGCGGGCATTTCCTGCACCTGCTGCACGGCAAGCAGCCGAGCGCGTTGCACGTGAAGGTGATGAACGTTTCGCTGATCCTCTACGCCGAGCACGAATTCAACGCCTCGACCTTCACGGCGCGGGTCTGTGCGTCGACCCTGTCCGACCTGTATTCCTGCGTGACCGCGGCCATCGGCTCGCTGCGCGGCCCGCTGCATGGCGGCGCCAACGAGGCGGCGATGGAACTGATCGAGCGCTTCCAGACCCCGCAGGAAGCGGTCAACGAGCTGCTGCAGATGCTGGCGCGCAAGGACAAGATCATGGGCTTCGGCCATGCCATCTATAAAGAGTCCGACCCGCGCAACGAGGTGATCAAGGGCTGGGCCAGGCAGTTGGCCGACGAGGTCGGGGACAAGGTCCTGTATCCGGTTTCGGAAGCCATCGACCAGACCATGTGGGAACAGAAGAAGCTGTTCCCGAATGCCGACTTCTACCATGCCTCGGCGTACCACTTCATGGGTATCCCGACCAAGCTGTTCACACCGATCTTCGTCTGCTCGCGCCTGACCGGCTGGGCGGCGCATGTATTCGAGCAGCGTGCCAACAACCGCATCATCCGCCCAAGCGCCGAGTACACCGGCGTGGAACAGCGCAAGTTCGTGCCAATCGAGCAACGCTGAGCACAGCGCTGCACCGGTTCAGCACCACCGACCTTACTGTGATTGAGTCCCGTGCCATGAACACAGATTTCCGCACATCGCTTCCCGGTACTGCGCTGGATTACTTCGACGCCCGTGCGGCTGTCGAGGCGATCCAGCCAGGCGCCTATGATCGCCTGCCGTACACCTCGCGCGTACTCGCCGAAAACCTCGTGCGCCGCTGCGCCCCGGCGACCCTCAACGCTTCCCTCGGCCAGCTGATCGAGCGCAAGCGCGACCTCGACTTCCCCTGGTTCCCGGCGCGTGTGGTCTGCCACGACATCCTCGGCCAGACCGCCCTGGTCGACCTCGCCGGCCTGCGCGACGCCATCGCCGAAGGCGGCGGTGACCCGGCCCAGGTCAACCCGGTGGTGCCGGTACAGTTGATCGTCGACCACTCGCTGGCAGTCGAATGCGGCGGTTTCGACCCGCAGGCCTTCGAAAAGAACCGTGCCATCGAAGACCGTCGCAACGAAGACCGCTTCCATTTCATCAATTGGACCAAGAAGGCCTTCAAGAACGTCGACGTGATCCAGCCGGGCAACGGCATCATGCACCAGATCAACCTGGAGAAGATGTCCCCGGTGATCCATGCCGAACGCGGCGTGGCCTATCCCGACACCTGTGTCGGCACCGATAGCCACACCCCGCACGTCGATGCCCTGGGCGTGATCGCCATCGGTGTCGGCGGTCTTGAAGCCGAGAACGTCATGCTCGGCCGTGCATCGTGGATGCGCCTGCCGGAAATCGTCGGCGTCGAGCTGTCCGGCAAGCCGCAACCGGGTATCACCGCCACCGACGTGGTGCTGGCCCTGACCGAGTTCCTGCGTCAGCAGAAAGTCGTCGGCGCCTACCTCGAATTCCACGGCGAAGGTGCCCGCGCCCTGACCCTCGGCGACCGCGCGACCATCTCCAACATGGCCCCGGAATACGGCGCCACCGCCGCGATGTTCGCCATCGACCAGCAGACCATCGACTACCTCAAGCTCACCGGCCGTGAAGACCAGCAGGTACAACTGGTGGAAACCTACGCCAAGGTCGCCGGCCTCTGGGCCGACAGCCTGGCCCACGCCGAGTACGAGCGCCTGCTGCGCTTCGACCTGTCCAGCGTGGTGCGCAACATGGCCGGCCCGTCCAACCCGCACGCCCGCGTCGCCACCAGCGACCTGGCGAGCAAGGGCATTGCCGGGCAGTGGGAAGACGTACCGGGGCAGATGCCCGACGGCGCGGTGATCATCGCCGCCATCACCAGTTGCACCAACACCAGCAACCCGCGCAACGTGATTGCCGCCGGCCTGCTGGCACGCAACGCCAACAGGCTCGGCCTGAGCCGCAAGCCGTGGGTCAAGTCGTCGCTGGCGCCGGGTTCGAAAACCGTGGCGCTGTACCTCGACGAAGCCGGCCTGAGCAGTGAACTGGAACAGCTGGGCTTCGGCATCGTCGCCTTCGCCTGCACCACCTGCAACGGCATGTCCGGCGCGCTCGATCCAGTGATCCAGCAGGAAATCATCGACCGCGACCTGTACGCCACTGCGGTACTGTCGGGCAACCGCAACTTCGACGGACGTATCCACCCGTATGCCAAGCAGGCATTCCTGGCCTCGCCGCCGCTGGTGGTGGCCTACGCGATTGCCGGGACCATCCGTTTCGACATCGAGAAGGATGTGCTGGGCGTGGTCGATGGCAAGGAAATCCGCCTGAAGGATATCTGGCCGTCGGACGAAGAGATCGACGCGGTGGTCAAGGCGGCGGTCAAGCCCGAGCAGTTCCGCCAGGTGTACATCCCGATGTTCGCCATCGAGGAAGACCGTGGGCCGAAGGTGGCCCCGCTGTACGACTGGCGCGAGATGAGCACCTACATCCGCCGCCCGCCGTACTGGGAAGGCGCGCTGGCCGGCGAGCGCACGCTCAAGGGCATGCGCCCGCTGGCGGTGCTGCCGGACAACATCACCACCGATCACCTGTCGCCGTCCAACGCGATCATGCTCGACAGCGCGGCGGGCGAGTACCTGGCGAAAATGGGCCTGCCGGAAGAGGACTTCAACTCCTACGCCACCCACCGCGGCGACCACCTGACGGCGCAGCGGGCGACCTTCGCCAACCCGAAACTGTTCAACGAGATGGTCGTCGAGAACGGTAAGGTCAAGCAGGGTTCGCTGGCGCGGATCGAGCCGGAAGGCAAGGTCACCCGCATGTGGGAAGCGATCGAGACCTATATGGCGCGCAAGCAGCCGCTGATCATCGTCGCTGGCGCCGACTACGGCCAGGGCTCGTCGCGCGACTGGGCGGCCAAGGGCGTGCGCCTGGCCGGGGTGGAGGCGATCGTCGCCGAAGGCTTCGAGCGCATTCACCGCACCAACCTGGTGGGCATGGGCGTATTGCCGCTGGAGTTCAAACCGGGGGTGGATCGCAAGACCCTGGGTATCGACGGCACCGAAACCTATGACGTGATCGGTGCGCGCACGCCACGGGCGACCTTGACCCTGGTCATTACCCGACGCAACGGCGAGCAACTGCAAGTGCCGGTGACCTGCCGCCTGGATACGGCGGAAGAAGTCTCGATCTATGAAGCGGGCGGCGTGTTGCAGCGCTTTGCCCAGGACTTCCTCGAGGCCGCGGTCTAACCGCATCGCGCGACCAGCCCGCTCCCACAAGGGCACAACACCAGCCGCTGTGGGAGCGGGCTAGGCCCGCGATAGCTTCCCCCAAATGCCACTGACCAGGACACATTCCCTATGGCCCACGTACCCCAGATCAAAATCCCCGCCACCTACCTGCGTGGCGGCACCAGCAAAGGCGTGTTCTTCAACCTGCGCGACCTGCCCGAGGCTGCCCAGCTGCCTGGCGCCGCCCGCGATGCACTGCTGCTGCGGGTGATCGGCAGCCCCGACCCCTACGGCAAACAGATCGACGGCATGGGCGGGGCCACCTCCAGCACCAGCAAAACCGTGATCCTCTCGCGCAGCATCAAGCCCGACCACGACGTCGACTACCTGTTCGGCCAGGTCGCCATCGACAAGGCCTTCGTCGACTGGAGCGGCAACTGCGGCAACCTCTCGGCCGCCGTCGGCTCGTTCGCCATCAGTGCCGGCCTGGTGGATGCCGAGCGCATTCCGCACAACGGTATCGCCACTGTGCGCATCTGGCAGGCCAACATCGGCAAGAGCATCATCGCCCATGTACCGATCAGCAACGGCGAAGTCCAGGAAACCGGCGATTTCGAACTCGACGGCGTCACCTTCCCGGCCGCCGAAGTGCAACTGGAGTTCCTCGACCCGGCCGCCGACGAAGACGGCGCCGGCGGTTCGATGTTCCCCACCGGCAACCTGATCGACGACCTCGAGGTGCCGGGCATCGGTACCCTCAAGGTGACGCTGATCAACGCTGGCATCCCGACCATCTTCGTCGAGGCCGAAGCCATCGGCTACACCGGCACCGAGCTGCAGGAGGCGATCAACGCCGACCCGGCCGCACTCGCCCGCTTCGAAACCATCCGCGCTCACGGCGCCTTGCGCATGGGCCTGATCAAGCAGCTGGACGAAGCCGCCAGCCGCCAGCACACGCCGAAAGTGGCGTTTGTCGCCAAACCGCTCGATTACGTGTCGTCCAGCGGCAAGCCGGTGGCCGGCAACGACATCGACCTGCTGGTACGGGCGATGTCCATGGGCAAACTGCACCACGCCATGATGGGCACCGCTGCCGTTGCCATCGGTACCGCCGCGGCCATCCCCGGCACTCTGGTCAATCTGGCTGCCGGTGGCGGCGAGCGCAGCGCCGTGCGCTTCGGTCACCCGTCGGGCACCTTGCGCGTGGGCGCCGAGGCGCAGCAGGTGAATGGCGAATGGACGGTCACCAAAGCAATCATGAGCCGCAGCGCGCGGGTACTGATGGAGGGCTGGGTGCGGGTCCCCGGCGATACCTTCTAACCCCCCGGCTGTTGCATGCGGCGCCCCCCGATCTTCGTTTCATGGATCTGACGGTTTGCGGGCGCCTTGATCTGTGTAGGCGGTGAACTTGTGGGGCTTCGTCCGGCGATGAGGCCCCTGGATCAGTTCCCCGTCAACGCTCCCACCACCTGCTCGACACTCACCTTCAGCCCCGCCAGCGGATCTTCGGCATCGGTTTCCAGCACTACCAGCCTGGCCCCCGCGGCAGCAATCACCTCGGCAATTTCCTTGCTTGGCTGCTTGTGGTGCAGTACCAGCTTCACCTGCTGGTCTTTCAACTCATCGCCCAGGCGTTTCAGCGCTACCGTATCCCACTGGTCATCGGCCACCTGCGGGTGATCGACCAGGTCCAGGTTCAGGCCGCCGATCAGATACCCCAGACGGTCCGACAGGTTCACCACCGCCAGGTTGTCTGCTGCGGCCAGCTTCGCTTCGCTGCCGGCACTCAATTCCAGCAACTGACGCTTCAACGCCGCCAGGTTGGCCTGGATCTTCGGCTGCTCGGCCGGCACCAGGCGGCCCAGGTCGTTGGCCAGCACATCGGCCATGCGCCCGAGGTTGCTCGGGTTCAGCCACGGATAGCCGGCAAAGGCATTGCTGCCCTGCACGGCGATCCCCGGCAAGGCACCGTCCACCGGCCGCGCGGCATCGATCTCGACAATGCGGATATTGCTGCGCCGTGCCACCGGGTAGAGCGGGTCGTCCGACCAGATCGAGCGCAAGCCAATCACTGCATCCGCCGCCTGCGCCGCCTTTTGCAGGCTCGGCGCACCCCGTCCGCTGAAGTACGACGGCTGGCGCGACGCCGGAATGTTCGCCGGCGCCGCCCGCAGCAGTGTCACCGCCGTGCCATCAAGCAATACCGCGCCCAGCGCATAGGTCACCGGCAACGACGCCAGTACGCTCACCCCGACCGTCTGGCCGGCTGTCGTCGGCGCCTGGGCCAGGGTCAGGGTGGGCAAGCCCGCCAGCAGCAGGGCCAGGCTCAGCTGTTTCAGATTGAACGTCATGCCGGGTTTCCTTGCAAACGGGGCACCAGGCCGCGCGCCAGCGCCGCCAGGGCGAAGAAACTGCCGGCAACCAGAATGATCGCAGCGCCCGACGGCACCGGCAGGTCGAAGACGATCGGCAGCAGAATGCCGATCAGCGTGCTGAACGTGGCAATCAACACCGAAGCCCAGAAGAAGCCCTTGAGCGACTGGCTCACCAGCCGCGCCGCCGCCGCCGGAATCACCAGCAGGGCGCCGACCAGGATCGCACCGATGACTTTTACCGCAGCCACGGTCACCAGCGTGACCAGCACCACGAACAGGTAGTCGAGGCTTTTCACCGCCACCCCGCGCACCGCCGCCAACTGTGGGTTGAAACTGGCCAGCATGATGCGGTTGTACAGTGGCAGGGCCAGGCATAGCACCAGCGTGCCGACGATGCCCAGCACCAGCAGGTCGGCGCCGGCCACGGTCAGCACCGAGCCGAACAGCACGTTTTCGAGAATGTGCACGTTGATCTTGCCGGCCAGCATCAGCAGCAGGCTCGCGCCCAGCGCCAGCGACACCGAGAGGAACACCCCGATCAGCGTGTCCGGCGACAGCCCGGTGCGGTTGCGCAGGAAGTTCAGCAGGATACCGAACAGCAGGCAGTAGCCGAACAGGCTGCCATACGGGCCGGTATACGGCTCGCCGAGCAGGATGCCGATGGCTACCCCGGTCAGCGCCGCGTGGCCGACCGCCTCGGAGAAGAAGGCGAAACGCTTGACCACCACCAGCGTACCGAGGCCGCCGAGCACCGGGCCGATCATCAGCCCGGCGAGCAGGGCGTTGACCACGAAGCCATAGGCCAGCGCTTGCGGCAGGTAGCCGGCGCTGGCCCAGCCCTGGATCAGCAAGCGGAATTCTTCGTAGTTCATCAGGCGATGCCCTCGCTGCGCGGGTGGATGGAGAACAGGCTGAGCAGCCGTTCGGGGGTCAGCGCCTGCTGCGGTGGCGCATCGAACAGCACCCGCCGGCTCAGTCCGGTCACCCGGTCGGCCAGGCGTGCCACGGCTTCGAGGTCGTGCTCGATCCACAGCACCGTGGTACCGGCCGCGCGCCAGTCGAGCAGCAAGCGCTCGAACACCTGGATGCCGGCTTCGTCCAGCGCCGACATCGGCTCGTCCAGCACCAGCAGTTGCGGCGCCGGGATCAGCCCCTGGGCCAGCAGCACGCGCTGGCGCTCGCCGCCGGACAGTGCGCCCATGCGCCGCTTGCGCTTGTCGCGCATGCCGACCCGTTGCAGCGCTGCGTCGATGGCCGGCGCTACCTGCTTCGACAGGCCGAGGAAGGCCGGCCGGCGCTGGCACATGGCAGCCATGAAATCGTCGACGGTCATCGGCAGGCCACGGTCGAACTCCAGCGCCTGCGGCACATAGCCGATCACCTGCGCGTCGCCCGGCCAGCTCAGCGCCAGCCGGCCCTGATGCGGCATCTGCCCGAGCAGGGTCTTGATCAGCGAACTCTTGCCACCGCCGTTCGGCCCGACCAGCGCATGCACGCTGCCGGCGGCGACGTCGAAGCTGACCTGGTCGAGGATACGCGTGCGACCCAGGGTCAGCTCGACCCCGGCAAACTCGATGGACGGCCCGCAGATCAGGTTTGGGGCGAATTCGGCAGCCGTCATGCCCGCGACTCCTTGATCGCGCGGACCACGGTGTCGAGGTTGCGCTTCATCTCCACTTCATACTTGTCCTTGGTGTATTCACCATAGGAAATGTGCGTCAGCGGATAGATCTTCACCCCGGACTCGCGCTGGATGGTGTCGACATAGGCCGAGGGGAAATCCATCTCCGAGAAGATCACTTTCACGTCCAGCGCCTTGAGCTGGTCGATGGTTTTCTTCAACTGGCTCGGGCTCGGTTCGATGCCGTGCGCCGGCTCGACCACGGCGGTGACTTCCAGGCCGAATTCGCGCACCAGGTAGTCATAGGCGGCGTGGATGGTGGCCACGCGGAACGCCGGGTTCGGGGCTTCGCTGAGCTGGGCCAGGGCATCGGCGCGTAGGCTGCGCAGGCGCTTGGCATAGTCGCGGGCGTTCTTGCTGTAGAACCTGGCGTTGTCCGGGTCGAGCTTGCCCAGCTCGCGGGCAATGTTGTTGACCTGGGCGATGCTGGCGCTGATCGACAGGAAGGTGTGCGGGTTGACCACCTTGCCGGCGCCCCGCGCGGCGAGGCCGGTGGCGGCCAGCAGCGGCACGTTGCGGTTTGACTCGATGGTGGCGATGTTCGGTTTTTCGCTGGCGGCGATCATCCGGTCGGCGAAGTCGTCGTGGCCGACGCCATTGAGCACGATCACGTCCAGCGTGCCGATGCGCTTGATGTCTTCGGCGCGCGGCTCGTAGGCATGCGGGTTGAACCCGGCCGGAATCAGCGGCACCACTTCGGCCTTGTCGCCGACGATCGTGCTCACGTAGCTGTAATACGGGTGCAGGGTGATGCCGATGCGCAGCGGCTTGCCGTTGTCGGCAACGGCGAAGGCGGGTAGGGCGCAGGCGAGGAACAGGCTGAGAACGCGGCGGGCAAAGCGGGAACGGCGCATGGGGAGTCCTTGGCGATCAGTGCGAATGCTGGCGGGTGACACCGGCGTCGTAGTGGGCGGCGATCTGTTTCCAGCCCGCGGCCTGCAAGGCCTCCGGGCTCAGTTCGGCAGGCACGGCGGTGGCGCTGGTGCGCGACAGCCAGAAGTCGGCAGCGCCGTCGCTGGCGTTGGGCACCAGGAGCAGGAAACTACCGGCGACCGTGGCGTCCTGGCTCAGCCCGAGGTAGGCCGTGTTGCCCAGCAGTTGCCACTGGTGCTGGCCACGGCTGGCGCTGCTGGCATCGTTGACGAAGGGCGGGAAGCCCTCGTCGGCCAGCACCTCGACGGCCACCAGTTCGGGGGTGTCTTCGCGCAGCGCCTGGACTTCGTCGAAGGCCACCCGCAGGTCGGCATAGATGCCCTGCTCGGCGGCGTTCAGGTCGCGGCGGGCGTCGAGTTGGTGGGCGGCCAGGGGCACCTCGTCCTGGCGCTCGCCGCGCAGGGCGACCACCCCGGCAGCGCCCAGCAGGATCAGCAGGCTGACCAGCAGCACATAGAGGGTCTCGTGCCCGGCGCCGGCCGGGCGCACTACCTGGACCCGGCTCATGGCTCACCGATGTCGGCGTAGTCGATTTCCACGACGTGGCCGGGGCCGGCGTCGAACAGTACGTAGAACTCGCCCTCGGGGCGCTTGAAGGTCAGCGTCGAGTCGTCGCCGAGCTTGCCCGGCAGCAGCACGGCCTCGTTGTAGCCGATCACATCGAGGGTCACCCCCGGCGCGCCGCTGCCATCGGAAAAGCCGCCGGTGCACTTGATCTGCTCACCGGCAAGCGGTTCGCACTGGCACATCGGGTTGTGCGCCAGGGCCGGGCTGGCGGCGCCGAGCATCAGCAACGCCAGAGCCAGCCTGCGGACAGGGAATGTCATCATTTACCTCCTTGTTGGTTCAGCCAGGCGAGGGTTGCCGGCGATGCCTTGGCCAGCGGGATCGCCGTCTGCTGCAGGCTGCCGTCCCAGCCTTCGAGGGTGATCCACAGCTCGGCATCCGGCGTGGTTCTGGGCGGAATCGGCAGGTTGGCGCTCATCCGGTACGGCGTGCCGCTGAACAGCACCCCGGCGGCGCGCAGGCTGCGCGGCTTGCCGATGCGCAGGTACACCGCCTTGACCTCGCCGATGCAGGTTTTGCACAGCGCCGCGTTGAACACTTTGAAGTGCCCGGCCGGGCCGTCGGCGCGTGGTGCGTCGTTGCGCAGTTCGGCTAGTTGCAGGGTCCACGGGCCCACCGCGATCTCGCCGATCTGGTGCTCGCCCAGGCCGCTGTCGCCACGGAACAGCGAGGCGTCGTGGAAGTACTTGGGCATGAACCCGAGGGGGATCAGGATCAGCAGGATGTTGATGTGGAAGCGCCAGGTGTGCCAGAGCCGCGCCAACGGGCGCTGCGCGATTGCGTTTGCCTTGCTCATGCGTTGGCCTCCGTGGCGGCTTCGCCGCTGGCGGCGACCTTGAGTCGTGGTTTGCGTTTGAGCGCGGCAGCGGTGGCGTGGGCGGTGCGCTTGGTCCAGATCAGCAGGCCGCTGAGCACCATCAGGGTCAGGATCAGGCCGAAGCAGGCCCAGATCAGCTTGATCCACAGGCCGCCGAAGTCGCCGGTGTGCAGTGGGCGCATCGACTCGGTGACGATCTCGGTGGCGGAACGGTCGGCAACCAGGAACTTGGCCTCGACCTTGCCGTTGTACGGGTTGACGTTGGCGGTCTGGAACATCAGCGGGTACCAGCCACGACCGCCCAGGTACAGGTGGTTGTAGGCGCTGCCGGGCAGCGTGATGAAGCTGACGTCCAGCCCCGGCAATTGCTGCATGGCAACCTGCTCGGCCTCGTCCAGGTCGATGCGCGGGGCCGGCTCGCCGTTCGGCGTCTGCGGCACATCTTCACGGGCGATCACCGGCACGATCGGCTCGGTGGACAGGGTGACGTGGTTGTCGGCGAGGATCGCCTGAATCAGGAACCAGGTGCCGGTGATGGAAATCACCGCAATGAACCAGATCGACCAGATGCCGCTCAGGCGGTGCAGGTCGCCCCAGAAAATCCGCGGGCCATGGCTGATACGCAGGGTCGGGCGCAGGAAGCCTTTCCAGAACTTTTTATAGACCACCAGCCCGGTCACCAGCGAAGCGAGCAGCGGCAGGCCGAGGATCGACACCAGGTACCAGCCCCAGCTGTAGCCGTTGGTGAATGGCACCAGCCACCAGCCGTGCAGGGCGCGGGTAAAGGCCTGGAAGTCGAACGACGGGCTCTCGCCCTGGATCACCCCGGTGTAGGGGTTGACGTACAGGATCGGTGAGCGGCCGTCGGGGTAGGTGACCCGCGCCTCGTAGGCAAAGTGCGTTTCGTCGGGCTTGGCGATGTAGTCCACGGCCACGTCCGGCGCCGCCCTGTGGATCGCCTCCAGGGTTTGCTGGAAGCTCAGCGGCACGGCGTCGCCCGCCGGCTTGCTCGCCCGTACGTCCGGGTTGGCCAGCCAGACGATCTCCTGGCTGACCACGGCCAGGGTGCCGGTAACGCAAACGATCAGGACAAAGAACCAGATCGGCAGGGCGAGCCAGCTGTGCACCAGGAACCACAGGCGGGAGTTGGACTTTTTCTGTTTCTTGGACATTTGCGCGTCTTGTTCGAATAGAAAATTAAGGTCGAGACGAAGCTCAGCCTTGGCGTCTGTAATGAATAGGACGGATGAGCCTGGGAAAAACTGCACGGATAAATGAAAGAAAATGTTTCCGCGTCGTATTCAGCCGCGCACTGGATTGCCTGCCGCAGCGCTAATTTTCCTTGCGGGTCATCCGTTTCCCATGGACTACCGGGCCTGCCGGCTCGTTGTTCCCCTGGATGGATGAAAGTCGATGAATGCAGATGACGCCCGCACGTTAGCCCGCCGTTTCCTGGCGTTGCCGCTGGAAAAACGTCGGATCTTCCTGGCCGGCTTGCAGCGTGAAGGCGTCGATTTTGCCCAGTTCCCGATCCCTGCCCAGGTGCCGGTGGCCGAGCGCGGGCAGTTGTCCTACGCCCAGCAGCGCATGTGGGTGCTTTGGCAATTGGACCCGCAGAGCGCCGCCTACAACCTGCCCAGCGCCGTGCGACTCAAGGGGCCGCTAGTGGTCGAGGCATTGCAGGCGGCGTTTGCCAGCCTGGTCGAGCGGCATGAAACGCTGCGCAGCGTGTTCGAGCAGGACGCGCATGGCGAGGTTCGCCAGGTGCCGATGGCGCAGGAGCCGCAGGTGCAGCATCTGGACCTCGGCGCGTTGCCGCCGGACGCGCGCGAGGCCCGGGTCAAGGCACTGGCCGAGGCGCAGTCGCTGCAGCCATTCGACCTGGCCAGCGGTCCGCTGCTGCGGGTGCAACTGCTCAAGCTGGCGGCCGACGAGCACGTGCTGCTGCTGACCCTGCACCACATCGTTTCAGACGGTTGGTCGATGAACGTGCTGATCGAAGAGTTCAGCCATCTCTACGGCGCCCACCTGCGCGGCGTGGCGCCGGCGCTGGCGGCGTTGCCGATCCAGTACAGCGACTATGCGTTGTGGCAGCGCTGCTGGCTGGAGGCCGGCGAGAAGGAGCGGCAGTTAGCCTACTGGCGCGCGCAACTGGGCGAAGCGCATCCGCCACTGGAACTGCCGCTGGACCGCCCGCGCCCAGCGGTGCCGAGCTACCGTGGTCGTCGCCATGCCTTCGCTATCGAACCGGCGCTGGCCGAGCAGCTCGGCCGGCTGGCCGGCGAGCAGGGCGTGACGCTGTTCATGCTGCTGCTCGGCGCCTTCAATATTCTGTTGTACCGCTACACCGGCCAGGGCGACCTGCGGGTCGGCGTGCCGATTGCCAACCGTAACCGCAGCGATGTCGAGGGGCTGATCGGGGTATTCGTCAACACCCAGGTACTGCGCGCGCAGTTGGACGGGCAGATGAGCGTGGTGCAGCTGCTGGGCGCGATCAAGCAGGCGGCGGTCGGCGCGCAGGCGCATCAGGACCTGCCATTCGAACAGTTGGTCGAGGCCTTGGCGCTGGAGCGCAGCCTCAGCCACACGCCGTTGTTCCAGGTGATGTACAACCATCAGCCGCAGGTGGCCGACGTTGCCCAACTGAACCTGGAAGGCGGTCTGCAACTGAGCCAGGTGCAGTGGGAAAGCCGCACCAGCCAGTTCGACCTGACGCTGGACACCTACGAGCAGGGCGGTCGCCTGCACGCTGTGCTCGGTTACGCCAGCGACCTGTTCGACCCGGCGAGCATCGTGCGCATGGGCCAGCACTGGCTGGCGCTGTTGCGCGGCATGCTGGCCGACCCGCAGCAGCGTATCGAACAGTTGCCGATGCTGGCGCCGGAGGAATACCAGCGCATCGTCCTCGACTGCAACGCCACCACGCAGGCGTACCCGCTGCAACAGCCGCTGCACCGCCTGATCGAGGCGCAGGTCGAGCGTAGCCCCGAGGCCACGGCGCTGCTGTTTGGCGGCCAGGCGCTCAGCTATCGTGCGCTGAACGCTCGCGCCAACCAGCTGGCGCACTGCCTGCTGGCGGCCGGGGTGGGCCCGGACAGCCTGGTCGGGATCGCGCTGGAGCGCTCGCTGGAGATGGTGGTCGGCTTGCTGGCGACGCTCAAGGCAGGCGCTGCCTATGTGCCGTTCGACCCGGAGTATCCGGCCGAGCGGCTGGCGTACATGGTCGAAGACAGTGCTGTGCAGTGGGTGCTGACCCAGGCGCAGCTGGTCGAGCGCCTGCCGCTGGAGGGGGTGCGCCGGCTGGTGCTGGGCGAGGGCGGGGTGGCGCTGGATGGCTTCAGCGACGCCAACCCGCAGGTGGTGGTCGATCCGCGGCAACTGGCCTATGTGATTTATACCTCCGGCTCTACCGGCCGGCCGAAGGGCGCTGGCAACAGCCATGCGGCGCTGGTCAACCGCCTGTGCTGGATGCAGCAGGCGTATCCGCTGGAGGCCCGCGACACCGTGTTGCAGAAGACCCCGTTCAGCTTCGACGTGTCGGTATGGGAGTTCTTCTGGCCGCTGATGACTGGTGCGCGGCTGGCGGTGGCCGGGCCTGGCGATCATCGCGATCCGGCGAAGCTGGTGGCGCTGATCGAACAGCATCAGGTCACTACGCTGCACTTCGTCCCGTCCATGCTGCAGGTCTTCCTGCAGTCTTTGGATTCCCCGCAATCCTTGTCGGCGTCGGCAAGGCCGGCTCCCACAGGGGCGGATGCGCTTGCGGTGCTGCGGCGGATCATTTGCAGCGGTGAGGCACTGCCGGTCGACGCCCAGTTGCAGGTCTTTGCCAAGCTGCCAAAGGTCGCCCTCTACAACCTCTACGGCCCCACCGAAGCCGCTATCGATGTCACCCACTGGACCTGCATCGACGAAGGCCGCGACAGCGTGCCTATTGGCCAGCCCATCGCCAACCTGCACACCTATGTCCTCGACGCGAGCCTTGCGCCGGTCCCGCCGGGGGTTTCCGGTGAGCTTTACCTTGGCGGCCAGGGCCTGGCGCGCGGCTACCACCGGCGCCCGGCGCTGACCGCCGAGCGTTTCGTGAGCGATCCGTTCGGCAGTGGCGGGCGCCTGTACCGCACCGGCGACCGCGTGCGCCAGCGCGAAGACGGCGTGATCGAATACCTCGGCCGCTTCGATCATCAGGTAAAGATCCGTGGCCTGCGCATCGAACTGGGCGAAATCGAAGCGCGCCTGGCCCAGCACGCGCTGGTCCGCGAAGCGGTGGTGCTGGCCCATGATGGCCGTCAGTTGGTTGCCTACCTGGTGCTCGCTGCCAACCCCGACGGCTGGCCGCAACAGCTCAAGGACTGGCTGCTGCAAGCCCTGCCGGAATTCATGGTGCCGAGCCACCTGCTCAGCCTCGACCGACTGCCGCTGACCGCCAACGGCAAGCTCGATCGCAAGGCCCTGCCAGCGCCGCACGCCAGCGTGCGTAACGACTACGCCGCGCCGCAAAACGCCACCCAGCAGCAACTCGCCACCCTCTGGCAAAGCCTGTTGGGGGTGGCGCAGGTCGGCCTCGACGACAACTTCTTCGAACTCGGCGGCGATTCGATCATCGCCATCCAGCTGGTCAGCCGCGCCCGGCAGTTGGGCCTGCACTACACCCCGCGCGACCTGTTCCAGTACCAGACCGTGCGCAGCCTGGCCGCCGTTGCCGGGCGTGGCACCCAGGTGCAGGCCGAGCAGGGCCCGCTCAGCGGCAGCGTCGAGCTGACGCCGATCCAGCACGCCTTCTTCGCCCAAACCATGGCCGTGCGCAGCCACTGGAACCAGTCGCTGCTGCTCACCCCGCGCCAGGTGCTGGATGCCGCCAGCCTGCGCAGCGCCGTCGGCCAGCTGCTGCAACAGCACGACGCCCTGCGCCTGCGCTTCAGCGAACGCCCGGAAGGCTGGCAGCAGTACCACGCCGACGCCGCGCTCGACGCCAGCTTCGCCGTGGCCGAAGCGGCCGACCGCGACGCCCTCGCCGCGCTCTGCGAGCAAACCCAGCGCAGCCTGGACCTGGCGCAAGGCCCGCTGCTGCGCGCGCTGCTGGTGCAGCTGGGCGATGGCAGCCAGCGCCTGTTGCTGGTGATCCACCACCTGGTGGTCGACGGCGTGTCGTGGCGCGTGCTGCTGGAAGACTTGCAGCTGGCCTATCAGCAACAACCGCTTGCGGCCAAGACCAGCGCCTGGCAGGCCTGGGCCGCGCGTTTGCCGGCACTGGCACAGCAGCACAGCGTCGAGCTTGCCTACTGGCGCGCGCAGAGCGTGCCCGGCGAGTTGCCGGTCGATTACCCGCAGGGCGACCTGAGCAACCGTAGCGGGCGCACGCTGGACAGCCGTTTCGATGCCGAACTGACCCGCCAGCTGTTGCAGCTGGCGCCGGCGGCCTACCGCACCCAGGTCAACGACCTGCTGCTGACTGCCCTGGCCCGCGTCGTCGCACGCTGGAGCGGGCAGGACGCAGCGCTGCTGCAGTTGGAAGGGCACGGTCGCGAAGACGTGTTTGCCGATATCGACCTGTCGCGCACCGTCGGCTGGTTTACCACGCTGTTTCCGCTGCGGCTGACCCCGGCGGGCGGGCTTGGCGAGTCGATCAAGGCCATCAAGGAGCAGTTGCGCGCCGTGCCGGGCAAGGGGCTGGGCTTCGGCCTGTTGCGCTATCTGGGCAGCGATGTCGAGCGCGCTACGCTGGCCGACCTGACCGCGCCGCGCATCACCTTCAACTACCTCGGCCAGTTCGACCAGCAGTTCGATGCCCAGGCGCTGTGGGCGCCGGCCGCCGAATCCAGCGGCGTGGCCCAGGACGAGCAGGCGCCGCTGGCCAACTGGCTGACCGTGGAAGGCCAGGTGTATGGCGGCGAACTGGGCCTGCGCTGGGGCTATAGCGCGGCGATGTACCCGCCGCAAACCATCGCCGCACTCGCCGCCGATTTCGAGCAGGAACTGCGCGCGCTGGTTGCGCATTGCTGCCAGTTGCCGGTGGCCGAGGCAACCCCGTCGGACTTCCCGCTGGCGCGCCTCAGCCAGGCCGCGCTGGACACGTTGCCGGTGCCGCTGGCGGCACTCAGCGACATCTACGGGGTATCGCCGATGCAGCAGGGCATGCTGTTCCACAGCCTGCTGGAGGAGGATGCCGGTAACTACATCAATCAATTGCGCCTGTCGATCGACGGCCTCGACCCGCAACGCTTCCAGGCCGCCTGGCAGGCCACCCTGGCCGCCCACGACATCCTGCGTACCGGCTTTGCCTGGCAAGGTGCGCTAGAGCAGCCAGTACAGGTGGTCTACCGCGACCTCGAACTGCCGTTCGTCAGCCTCGACTGGCGCGGCCGCGAGGCATTGGCGCAGGCGCTGGACGCGCTGGCCGCCAGCGAACGCGAGCGAGGCTTCGACCTGCTGGCCGCGCCGCTGCTGCGCTTGCAACTGGTGCGCACCGCCGAACAGGCGTACCACCTGATCTACACCCATCATCACGTGCTGATGGACGGCTGGAGCAACGCCCGGTTGCTTGGCGAGGTGCTGCAACGCTACAGCGGCCAGGTGCCGACAGTGGCGTCTGGGCGATACCGCGATTACATCGCCTGGCTGCAACGTCAGGATGCACTGGCCAGTGAGGCGTTCTGGCGTGAGCGGCTGGCCCCGCTGCCAGGGCCGACCCGGCTGGCCCGCAGCCTGCCGTGCGAGCAGCCGGGCAGCGGCTTTGCCGATCATTACCGGCAACTGTCGGTGGATCGCTTGCAGCAATTGAACGCGTTTGCCCGGGCCCAGAAGGTTACGCTCAACACCGTGGTGCAAGCGGCCTGGCTGTTGCTGTTGCAGCGCTACAGCGGCCAGTCGACGGTGTGTTTCGGGGCCACGGTGGCTGGGCGTCCGGCTGCGCTTGCCGGGGTGGAGCAGCAGATCGGGCTGTTCATCAACACCTTGCCGGTGATTGCCAGCCCACCGGGCGATCAGCGCGTGGGCGACTGGTTGCAGGCTGTGCAGGCGCTGAACCTGAGCCTGCGCGACCATGAGCACACGCCGTTGGTGGATATCCAGGGCTGGTTCGGCCAGGGCGGCGCGGCGCTGTTCGACAATATTCTGGTGTTCGACAACTACCCGCTTGGCGACGCCTTGCAGCAGGCCGGTAGCGACCTGCGCTTTGGTGCGGTGGACCACCGCGAGCATACCCATTACGCGCTGACCCTGGCCGTCGGGCAGGGGCAGGGCCTGTCGCTGCACTTCAGTTACGACCGTGGGCAGTTCGAGGCGCAGGCCATCGAAGCGTTGGCCGGGCATCTGGATTGCCTGCTTGAAGGCGTGTGCGGGTCGGCGGAGCGAGCGCTGGGGAACCTGGCGTTGGTGACGCCGGAGGCCCTGCGACAGGGCCAGGAGTGCTGGAATGCCACGGCCACCGCGTACCCGTTGCAGCGCAGCGTGCAGGCGCTGATCGAGGCGCAGGTGGAGCGGGCGCCCGATGCGCCGGCGCTTGTGCTTGATGAGGTTGAGCTGACCTACGCCGAGCTGAATGCGCGGGCGAACCAGCTGGCGCATCGGTTGATTGAAGCGGGGGTTGGGCCGGATGTGCTGGTGGGCATCGCGGCCGAGCGTTCGCTGGACATGGTGGTGGGCTTGCTTGGGGTGCTGAAGGCGGGCGGGGCGTATGTGCCGCTGGATCCTGAGTATCCCGAGGAACGACTGGCCTATATGTTCGAGGACAGTGGCATTCGTCTGTTGCTGACGCAGCGGCATCTGCTGGAGGCGCTGCCGATTCCCGCTTCGTTGGCCACGCTGCTGCTGGATGAATCGCTCGACGATTACGCCACGCATAACCCGAATGTTGAGGTGACCGGGGAAAACCTGGCCTATGTGATTTATACCTCGGGCTCGACGGGTAAGCCGAAAGGCGCAGGCAACCGCCACTCGGCGCTGACCAACCGCTTGTGCTGGATGCAGCAGGCGTATGGGTTGGATGGCAGCGACACCGTTTTGCAGAAGACCCCGTTCAGCTTCGACGTGTCGGTATGGGAATTCTTCTGGCCGTTGATGACCGGGGCCCGGCTGGCACTGGCGGCGCCGGGGGATCATCGCGATCCGGCGAAGCTGGTCGAGCTGATCGAACGGCATCAGGTCACCACGCTGCACTTCGTCCCGTCGATGCTCCAGGTCTTCCTCCAATCCCTTCCAGAATCCATGGAAGCTGGCTCTTCTGTGGGCGCGGGCTTGTCCCGCGGTCGAGCGCGCAGCGCTCGCCAAGAGTCGCATTCAGCGGATTTGCTGGCGCTTCGCAGCCGTTCGCGGGACGAGTCGGGTCGCCGCACCGCCGCTCCTACAGGTGGCGGTGGCGTCAGACGCATTATTTGCAGTGGTGAGGCATTGCCTGTCGATGCCCAACTGCAAGTCTTCGCCAAGCTACCAGAGGCCAACCTCTACAACCTCTACGGCCCCACCGAAGCCGCCATCGACGTCACCCACTGGACCTGCGTCGACGAAGGCCGCGACGGCGTGCCTATTGGCCACCCCATCGCCAACCTGTCGACCTTCATCCTCGACCCGGAACTGAACCCGGTCCCGGTCGGCGTCATCGGCGAACTGTACCTGGGCGGCGAAGGCCTGGCTCGCGGCTACCACCGTCGCCCCGGCCTCACCGCCGAGCGCTTCATGACCAGCCCGTTCGGCAATGGCGAACGCCTGTACCGCACGGGCGACCTGGCCCGTTACCGCGCCGACGGCGTGATCGAATACGCCGGCCGCATCGACCATCAGGTGAAAATCCGTGGCCTGCGCATCGAGCTGGGCGAGATCGAAGCGCGCCTGAACGAGCAGGATCCGGTCCGCGAGGGGGTGGTCCTGGCCCTGCCAGGCGCCAGCGGCCAGCAACTGGTCGGCTACGTGGTGCCCACCGACACCAGCGCCGACGAAAGTGTCCTACGCGAGCAGATCAAAACCCGCCTCAAGGAACACCTGCCGGACTACATGGTCCCGGCCCAATGGGTGTTCCTCGGCGAATTCCCGCTCAGCCCCAACGGCAAGCTGGAACGCAAGGCGCTGCCCAAGCCCGACGCTAGTCAGGGGCACGGCGGCTACCGCGCGCCGCAGAGCGAGCTGGAACAGCACCTGGCGCTCATCTGGCAGGAGGTCCTGCAGGTAAGCCGGGTGAGCCTCGACGACGACTTCTATCAGCTCGGCGGCAACTCGCTGCAACTGGTCATGCTGCAATCGCGCCTGCGTGCCGGCCTCGCCCGCGACGTGCAACTGCGCGACATCCAGGGCCTGCGCACGCTCGCGGAGCTGGCCGCCTACCTGGAAACAACACCATCCGAAGAAGGGCTTGGTTCAGAGCTCGATCTGATTTTCGACGCGCTCGATGAACTGGAGGAAAACCATGCTTAAGCACAGCCCCGCACGCACAGAGGAACTGGTCGCACGGATCGGGGGCCTGGACTCGGGCAAGCGCCGTCAACTGTTCGCCAAGCTGCACCAGGCCGGGGTCGCGGTGGCCCGTCTGCCGATCGTACCGGCCAGCGAGGGCGGCGCCTTGCCGCTGTCGTCTGCCCAGCAGCGGCAACTGTTCCTCTGGCAGCTCGATCCGCAGGGCTGCGCCTACAACCTGCCGGCGGCGCTGCGTTTGCGCGGCACGCTGGACGTGGCGGCGTTGCACGCCAGCTTCCAGGCCCTGCTTGAACGTCAGGGCAGCTTGCGTACGCGCTATGTGCAGGTGGATGAGCAGGCCCGTCAGGTGCTGGCCGAGGCCAGCGAGCTGGTTATCGAAGCGCAGCCGTTGGCGCTGAGCGGGCAGGGCGTCGAGGGGGCGATCCAGGCCTGTATCGAGGCCGAACTGACCGAGCCGTTCGACTTGCTGCAAGGCCTGCCGCTGCGCGTGCGCCTGCTGCGCATTGCTGACGACGATCACCTGTTGCTGCTGACCTTGCACCATATCGCCACCGATGGCTGGGCCATGGGGGTGCTGGTCGAGGAGCTGCTGGAGCTCTACAGCGCCGCCGTGCTCGGCCGCGCCGCACAGCTGCCGGCCTTGCCGGTGAGCTATGCCGACTATGCGCAATGGCAGCACGAGTGGATGGATGCTGGCGAGCGCGAGCGCCAGCTGGGCTACTGGCGCGAACGCCTGGGCAGCGAACACCCGGTGCTGGAACTGCCCGGCGACCGCCCGCGGCCGACCCGCCAGCGCTACCGTGGCGCCCACATCGAGGTGCCGCTGAGTGCCGAACTGAGCGCCCGGCTGCGGGCCTTGGCGCTGCGCGAGCAGGTGACCCCATTCATGCTGTTGCTGGCCTCGTTCGAGGTGCTGTTGCACCGCTACAGCGGCCAGGCCGACCTGCGTATCGGCGTGCCGAATGCCAACCGCAACCGCTTGGAAACCGAGCGTTTGATCGGGCTGTTCGTCAACACCCAGATCTTCCGGGCTCAACTGCATGGCGCGCAGCCGTTCAGCGCGCTGCTGCAAGAGGTTGCCGAGGCGGCGCAGGAGGCCCAGGCCCACCAGGATCTGCCGTTCGAGCAACTGGTCGAGGCCTTGCAGCCGGCGCGCAGCCTCAGCCACAACCCGCTGTTCCAGGTGATGTTCAACCACCAGCCGCAGGCGCAACGCTTGAGCGCGGTGGCGTTGCCCGGCCTGTACGTCGAAGGGCTGGAGCTGGCCAGCAGCACTGCACAGCTGGACCTGACGCTGGAAACCTATGACGCTGCGGAGGGCTTCACGGCGCGGTTTGTGTACGCCACCGACCTGTTCGAGGCGTCGACCATCGAGCGCATGGCGCGGCATTGGCTGAACCTGCTGGAAGGGATTGTCGCGGCACCGGATACGCGGGTGGCGGACCTGCCAATGCTGGACGCGGATGAGCGCTGGGCGATGGTCGAGGGCTGGAATGCCACGGCGACCGAATACCCCTTGCAGAGCAGTGTTCAGGCGCTGATCGAGGCACAGGTGGAGCGTGTGCCCGATGCGCCGGCGTTGCTGTTTGGTGAGGTGGAACTGAGCTATGCCGAGCTGAATGCGCGGGCGAACCAGCTGGCGCATCGGTTGATCGAGGCGGGGGTTGGGCCGGATGTGCTGGTGGGCATCGCGGCCGAGCGTTCGCTGGACATGGTGGTGGGCTTGCTTGGGGTGCTGAAGGCGGGCGGGGCGTATGTGCCGCTGGACCCTGAGTATCCCGAGGAACGACTGGCCTATATGTTCGAGGACAGCGCTATTCGGCTGCTGCTGACCCAAAAGCATCTGTGCGAGGCGCTGCCGATTCCCGCTTCCCTGGCCACGCTGCTGCTGGATGAGCCGTTGGACGGCTATGCCACGCATAACCCGAATGTTGAGGTGACCGGGGAAAACCTGGCCTATGTGATTTATACCTCGGGCTCGACCGGCAAACCGAAAGGCGCAGGCAACCGCCACTCGGCGCTGACCAACCGCTTGTGCTGGATGCAGCAGGCGTATGGGTTGGATGACAGCGACACCGTGTTGCAGAAGACCCCGTTCAGCTTCGACGTGTCGGTATGGGAGTTCTTCTGGCCGTTGATGACCGGGGCCCGGTTGGCACTGGCGGCGCCGGGGGATCATCGCGATCCGGCGAAGCTGGTCGAGCTGATCGAACGGCATCAGGTCACCACGCTGCACTTCGTCCCATCGATGCTCCAGGTCTTCCTCCAATCCCTTCCAGAATCCATGGAGGCTGGCTCTTCTGTGGGCGCGGGCTTGTCCCGCGATCGAGCGCGCAGCGCTCGCCAAGAGTCGCATTCAGCGGATTTGCTGGCGCTTCGCAGCCGTTCGCGGGATACAGGGGGCGGTGGCGTCAGACGCATTATTTGCAGTGGTGAGGCATTGCCAGTCGATGCCCAACTGCAAGTCTTCGCCAAGCTACCAGAGGCCAGCCTCTACAACCTCTACGGCCCCACCGAAGCCGCCATCGACGTCACCCACTGGACCTGCGTCGACGAAGGCCGCGACGGCGTGCCTATTGGCCACCCCATCGCCAACCTGTCGACCTTCATCCTCGACCCGGAACTGAACCCGGTCCCGGTCGGCGTCATCGGCGAACTGTACCTGGGCGGCGAAGGCCTGGCTCGCGGCTACCAGCGTCGCCCCGGCCTCACCGCCGAGCGCTTCATGACCAGCCCGTTCGGCAACGGCGAACGCCTGTACCGCACGGGCGACCTGGCCCGTTACCGCGCCGACGGCGTGATCGAATACGCCGGCCGCATCGACCATCAGGTAAAAATCCGTGGCCTACGCATCGAGCTGGGCGAGATCGAAGCGCGCCTGAACGAGCAGGATCCGGTCCGCGAGGCGGTGGTCCTGGCCCTGCCAGGCGCCAGCGGCCAGCAACTGGTCGGCTACGTGGTGCCCACCGACACCAGCGCCGACGAAAGCACCCTGCGCGAGCAGATCAAAAGCCGCCTCAAGGAGCACCTGCCGGACTACATGATTCCGGCCCAATGGGTGTTCCTTGCTGAATTCCCGCTCAGCCCCAACGGCAAGCTGGAGCGCAAGGCCCTGCCCAAGCCCGACGCCAGCCAGCAGCAAGCCGCCTACATCGCCCCACACAGCGAACTGGAACAACGGATTGCCGCGATCTGGCAGGACGTGCTCAAGGTAGAGCGCGTCGGCCTGGTGGATAACTTCTTCGAACTCGGCGGCCACTCCCTGCTGGCCACCCAGATGACCTCGCGTATCCGCCAGGCACTGGGCCTGGCCGTGCCGCTCAACGCCGTGTTCGAAGCCGCCACCCTCGGCGAGTTCGTTCAGGCCCTGGCCAGCCGCCCAACCCAGCAACGTCCACCACTGAAACGCCTGGCGCGCGGCGAGTCGCTGGCACTGTCCTATGCCCAGGAGCGGCAATGGTTCCTCTGGCAACTCGACCCGAGCAGCGCCGCCTACCATATCCCCATGGCCCTGCGCCTGCGCGGGCCGCTGGACACGGCGAGCCTGCAGCACAGCTTCGACAGCCTGGTCAGCCGTCATGAGTCGCTGCGCACCACCTTGCGCAGTGATGCCGAGCACGCCCGGCAGTGGATCAACCCGCCCGCGCCGGTGCGCATCGAACAGGTTGCGGTGGCCAACGAAGCCGAACTGCACACCAGCCTGGAGGCCGAGGTGCGTCGGCTGTTCGACCTGCACAACGGCCCGCTGCTGCGAGTCAAACTGTTCCGCCTCGGTCACGACGAACACGTGCTGCTGCTGACCCTGCACCACATCGTTTCCGACGCCTGGTCGATGCAGGTGCTGGCCGAGGAACTGATCGAACTGTACGCCGCCGCCCGCGAGCAACGCAGCGCGGTGCTCGCGCCGCTGCCGGTGCAATACGCCGACTACGCCCTGTGGCAGCGCCAGTGGATGCAGGCCGGCGAGCGCGAGCGGCAATTGCAGTACTGGCTCGAACAGCTCGGCGGCGAGCAGGCGGTGCTGGAACTGCCTACCGACCACCCGCGCCCGGCCGTGCAGAGCTACCGGGGGGCGCGCTTCGACATGCAACTGCCGGACAGCCTGGCCGCCGGCCTCAAGCGCCTGGCCCAGCAGGCCAACGCCACGCCGTTCATGCTGCTGCTGGCGTCGTTCCAGGTCCTGCTGTACCGCTACAGCGGCCAGGCACAGATCCGCGTCGGCGTGCCGATTGCCAACCGCAACCTGCTGGAAACCGAACGGCTGATCGGCTTCTTCGTCAACACCCAGGTGCTCAAGGCCGAGTTCGACCCGCAGCTGCCGTTTAGCGTGGCGCTGCAACAGGTGCGGCGCACCGCGCTGGACGCCCAGGACCATCAGGACCTACCGTTCGAACAGCTGGTCGACGCCCTGCAACCGGAGCGCAGTCTGAGCCACACACCGCTGTTCCAGGTGATGTTCAACCACCGCAGCCACGACCTGCGCCAGGCCCTCGGCCAGCGCCTCGACGACCTGCAGATCGAGGAGCTGGCCTGGCAAGGCGGGACCGCCCAGTTCGACTTGACCCTCGACACCTACGAAACCGCCCACGGCCTCAATGCCGCGCTGACCTACGCCAGCGACCTGTTCGAGCCGGCGACCATCGCGCGCATGGCCGGGCACTGGCTGAACCTGTTGCAGGCGGTGCTGGCCGACCCGCAGCAATGCCTGGGCGATCTGCCCTTGCTCGGTGCCGCCGAGCGCGAGCAACTGGTGCAGCGCTGGCAGCCGCTGGACAGCCGCTGGCACGACCTGCAACCGGTGCACCAGCGCATCGCCGGCTGGGCCGAACGGACCCCGCAGGCCATCGCCGTGCACTGCGCCGGGCGGCAACTGAGCTTTGCCCAGCTGGAGGCCCAGGCCAATGCCCTGGCGGCCGAGCTGGTCGCCCGTGGCATCGGTGCGGAAACCCTGGTGGGCATTGCGCTGCCGCGCTCGGTGGAGATGATTGTCGGCCTGCTGGCCATCCACAAAGCCGGCGCCGCCTACGTGCCGCTCGACCCGCAATACCCGCGCGAGCGCCTGGCCTTCCTGATCGAGGATGCGGCCATCGCCTTGCTGCTCAGCACCTCGGCCCTGGCTGCGACATTACCGGTGCCGGCCGGGCTGGCGCTGCTGGCCCTCGACCAGCTCGACCTGACGGCGGCCAACGTAGCGGCGCCGCAGGTGGCAATCGATCCGCGGCAGCTGGCCTACGTGATCTACACCTCCGGTTCCACCGGCCAGCCCAAGGGCGTGACGGTCGAGCACGGCCCACTGGCCATGCACTGCCAGGCCATCGGCGCGCGCTATGAAATGAGCCCAGCCGACTGCGAGCTGCACTTCATGTCGTTCGCCTTCGACGGTGCCCACGAGCGCTGGCTGACCGCGCTGACCCACGGCGCCCGCCTGCTGTTGCGCGACGACAGCCTGTGGAGCCCGGAGCAGACCTACGAGGCGATGCGCGCGCACGGCGTCAGCGTCGCCGCGTTCCCGCCGGCCTACCTGCAACAGCTGGCCGAGCATGCCGAGCGCGACGGCCATCCGCCGAACGTGCGGGTGTACTGTTTCGGTGGCGATGCGGTGCCGCACGCCAGCTTCGAACTGGCCAAGCGCGCGCTGCGCCCGCAGTACATCATCAACGGCTACGGGCCGACCGAAACCGTGGTCACCCCGCTGATCTGGAAGGCCGGCCGCGACGACAGCTGCCAGGCCGCCTACGCGCCGATCGGCACGCGCATCGGCGAACGCAGCGCGCAGGTGCTCGACAGCGGTCTGGCGCTGCTGCCGGTCGGCCTGGTTGGCGAGCTGTACCTGGGCGGCAGCGGGGTCGCCCGTGGCTACCTGCGCCGGCCGTCGCTGACGGCCGAGCGCTTTGTGCCGGATCCGTTCGGCGCCGCCGGGGCGCGCCTGTACCGCAGCGGCGACCTGGTGCGCCAGCGTGCCGACGGCGTGGTCGACTACCTCGGGCGCATCGACCATCAGGTCAAGGTGCGCGGTTTCCGCATCGAACTGGGTGAGATCGAGGCGCGCCTGCAAGACCTGCCCGAGGTTCGCGAGGCGCTGGTGCTGGCTCGCGAAAGCGCCCTCGGCGCGCAGCTGGTGGCCTACCTGACCCTGACCGAGCACGGCCCGGCGCTGGACGACCGCGACGGCCTGATGCGCAGCCGCGCGGCGCTCAAGGCGGCGCTCAAGCAGGCGCTGCCCGGCTACATGGTGCCGAGCCACCTGTTGTTCCTCGAATGCTGGCCGCTGACGCCCAATGGCAAGGTCGACCGCAAGGCCCTGCCAGCCCCTGACCTGGGTGCTTTGCAGCAGGACTACCTGGCCCCGGAAACCGACCTGCAACGGCAGATCGCTGCGGTCTGGCAGCAGGTGCTGCAACTGCCGCAGGTAGGGCTGGGCGACAACTTCTTCGAACTGGGCGGGCACTCGCTGCTGGCGACCCAGGCGACCGCGCTGCTGCAACGACAACTCGCCGGCAACATTCCGCTCGACCTGCTGTTCAAGGCCGCTGCCTTGAGCGATTACGCGCTGAGCGTGAGCGGCTGTGTCAGCACCACGCTGGATGAAGACCTGAGTGATATGTACGACTTTCTTGCTGAACTGGAGGCCAACTGAAATGGCTGGGATGGACAACGTCGCGCTGGTTCAGCGTTTCATCAAGCTGCCGCTGGAACAGCGCAAGGCCTTTTTCGACAAGCTCGCCAGCAAGGGCATGAGCCTGGCGCAGCTGCCGATCCCGGTTAGCTGCGCAGGCCTGGCGCGCTTCGAAACCTCCTACGCGCAGCAGCGCCAGTGGTTCCTCTGGCAACTGGAGCCGGACAGCCCGGCCTACCATATTCCGGCCGCCCTGCGCCTGCGCGGGGTGCTCGACATCGATGCGCTGCAACGCAGCTTCGACGCGTTGCTGGCGCGCCACCAGACCCTGCGTACCACCTTCGAGGAAGATGGCGGTCAACTGCTGCAAGTGGTGGCGCCACAGGTCGAGCTGCACATCGAGCATGAACAGTGGGCGGCGATGGCTGACCGGCAACAGCGCGAAGCGCGTTTGACCGCCTTCATCGACGAACAGACCCGACGCCTGTTCGACCTGCAACAGTCGCCACTGATGCGCGTGACCCTGCTCAGCCTGGGCAACGACGAGCACGTGCTGGTGATGGTGCTGCACCATATCGTCTCCGACGGCTGGTCGATGGGGGTGATGGTTGACGAACTGCTGCAGCTCTATGCCGGGTTCAGTCGTCAGCAACCGGCGCCGTTGCCGCCGTTGCCGATCCAGTACGGCGACTACAGCGTGTGGCAACGGCGCTGGATGGAGGCCGGCGAACGCGAGCGCCAGTTGGCCTACTGGACGGCCCAACTGGGCGGCGAGCAGGTACTGCTGGAACTGCCCACCGACTTCCCGCGTCCGGCACAGCAAAGCTACCGTGGCGCGCGCCTGGACCTCGACCTGCCGGCCGCCCTCGGCCAGGCGCTCAAACGCCTGGCGCAGCGCGAGAACTGCACGCCGTTCATGGTCCTGCTGGCCTCGTTCCAGGCGTTGTTGCACCGCTACAGCGGCCAGCGCGATATCCGCATCGGCGTGCCGATCGCCAACCGCCACCGTGCGGAAACCGCCGGTTTGATCGGCTTCTTCATCAACACCCAGGTGCTCAAGGCCGAGGTTGACCCGCGCCAGCCGTTCGCCGAGCTGCTGCGGCAGGCCCGCGACACCACGGCGGCGGCCCAGGCGCACCAGGACCTGCCGTTCGAGCAACTGGTCGAAGCGCTGCAGCCGGCGCGCAATCTCAGCCACGGGGCGCTGTTCCAGGTGATGCACAACCACCGCAGCGAAGCACCGCGGGCAGTGCCGAGCAACGACCTCGGTCTGCAGATCGACAACCTGGTGCTGCCGAGCCATTCGAGCAAGTTCGACCTGACCCTGGAAACCCTGGAGCATCCGCAAGGCTTCAGTGCCTCGCTGATCTATGCCTACGACCTGTTCAGCGCCGCAACCATCGAGCGTCTGGCCGGGCACTGGCTGAACCTGTTGCAGGCGGTGCTGGACAACCCGCAGCTGGCGGTGGGCGACTGCGACCTGCGCAGCGCCGACGAGCAGGCCCAGACCCTGGGCGAGGTGCACACCGCTGGCGAGCTGCCGTCGGTGGTCGAACGCTTCGAGGCCAATGCCGCGCTGTATCCGCAGCGTCTGGCGGTGGTCGCCGGGATTCAGGCGCTGAGCTACGCCGAACTGGAACGGCGGGCCAATGCCCTGGCCGCGCGGCTGGTTGCGCAGGGTATCGGCAGCGATTGCCGGGTCGGCATCGCCGCCGAGCGCTCGGTGCACTGGCTGGTGGCCGTGCTGGCCGTACTCAAGACAGGCGCCGCCTACCTGGCGCTGGATATCGCCAGCCCGGCCGAGCGGCAGTGCCAGCTGCTGGAAGACAGCGGCGTGGCTGCGCTGCTCTCGGACGGCAGCCTGCCGGCCGGGCTGAACCCGGCGCTGGCGGTACTGGCGATCGAGGCAGCGGGCGAGCAGGGCGGTGTCGCGCTGCCCAGCCGCGCGCGCCTGAGCGGCGAGCCGGCCTACATCGTCTACACCTCCGGCTCCACCGGCCGGCCGAAGGGCGTGGTGGTCAGCCATGCCGCGCTGGCCAATTATGTCGATGGTGTGCTGGCGCGGATTCCGCTGGCTGAAGCGAGCAACCTGGCGATGGTCTCCACGGTGGCTGCCGACCTCGGTTACACGCTGCTGTTCGGTGCCCTGTGCGCCGGGCAGACCCTGCACCTGATCGATGCCGAACGGATGATGGATGCCGACGGCTTTGCCCGCTACATGGATGAACAGCAGATCGATGCGCTGAAGATCGTGCCGTCGCACCTGGCAGCCTTGCTCAAGGTCGAGCAGGCGCAGCGCGTGCTGCCGCGCCAGTGCCTGATCCTCGGCGGCGAAGCCTGCTCGGCCGGGCTGCTGGACGAGATCGAGCGGCTCAGCCCGCACACCGCCGTGTTCAACCACTACGGCCCGAGCGAAACCACTGTCGGGGTGCTGGCCGGCGCCATGCAAATGAGCGAACGCGGCACCGCGCTGCTCGGTCAGCCGCTGGCCAACAGCCGGGTGCAGGTGCTCGACGACGAGCTGCACGCGGTGGCCCGTGGTGTGGCTGGCGAGCTGTACATCGGCGGCGCCGGCCTGGCCCAGGGCTATCTGGACCAGCCGGGGCTGACCGCCGAACGCTTCGTACCGGATCCGTTTGCCGCCGATGGCAGCCGCCTGTACCGCAGTGGCGACCGCGTGCGCCTTGGCAACCGTGGCCTGGAATACCGTGGGCGGGTCGACGATCAACTGAAGATTCGCGGCTTCCGCGTCGAGCCGGGCGAAGTGGCGGCGGCGCTACGCCAGTTGCCAGGCGTCGCCGAGGCGCTGGTGCTGGCGCGCGATACCGGCGTCGGTCGTCAGTTGGTGGCCTATGTGCTCGCCACTGAGCCGTCGGCGGACCCGGCCGTGCAGGCGCAGTTGCGCGACACGCTGCTCGCCGCGCTCAAGGCCGAGTTGCCGGACTACCTGCTGCCGGCGCACCTGCTGGTGCTGGAGCAACTGCCGTTGAACGCCAACGGCAAGCTCGACCGCAAGCGCCTGCCGGAGCCCGCTCAGCTGGCGGGTGCAGGTGCCTGGCAGGCACCGCAGGGCGAGATGGAAAGCCGGATCGCAGCGATCTGGCAAGGCGTGCTCAAGGTCGAGCGGGTCGGGCGCAACGACAATTTCTTCGAGCTGGGCGGCGACTCGATCATCTCCATCCAGGTGGTCAGCCGCGCGCGCCAGGCGGGGATTCGCTTCAGCCCCAAGGCGCTGTTCCAGCACCAGACCGTACAGGCCCTGGCCTGCATCGCGCAGATCGAAACCCGGGGCAGTGACGCCCAGGTCGAGGTCAGTGGCAGTGCGCGCCTGTTGCCGATCCAGCAGGCGTTCTTCGCCGCAGCGATGCCGCAGCAGGATCACTGGAACCAGTCGGTGCTGCTGACCCCGGCCGCGCCGTTGCAGGCCAGCCGCGTCGAACAGGCCGTGCAGGCGCTGGTGCGCCAGCATGACGCCTTGCGCCTGCGCTTCAGTCATGACGGCGAGCAGCACTGGCGCGCCGATTTCATCGAGTGGCCGACCCTGCAAGCGGCCTGGGCCAAGGCACCGCTGCTGTGGCAGGCGGAAGTTGCCGATGCCGACGCACTGCTGGCGCTGGGTGAGCAGGCCCAGCGTAGCCTCGACATCGAACAGGGCCAGTTGCTGCGGGCGGTGCTGGCGACCCTGGCCAATGGCGAGCAGCGCCTTTTGTTGGTCATCCATCACCTGGTGGTGGATGGGGTGTCCTGGCGGATTCTCTTCGAAGACCTGCAACAGGCCTATCAGCAGTTGCAGGCAGGCCGCGCGGTGGAACTGCCGGCCAAGACCAGCTCGGTGCAGCAATGGGCCGAGCAGCTGCATGCGTATGCCGCCAGCCCGGCGCTGGCCGCCGAAGTGGCGTTCTGGTGCAACCAGCTGGACGGCGCCCGCGCCGAGTTGCCATGCCGCAACCCGGATGGTGCGCGGCAGAACCGTCATGCGCGCAGCGTGCAACTGCAACTCGATGCCGAGCAGACTCGGCAATTGCTGCAACAGGCCCCCGCAGCCTACCGCACCCAGGTCAACGACCTGCTGCTGACCGCGCTGGCCCGTGCCGTCGCGCCCTGGAGCGGGCAGGCCGGGGCGCTGGTGCAGTTGGAAGGGCACGGCCGCGAGGACCTGTTCGAACAGCTCGACCTTACCCGCACCCTCGGCTGGTTCACCAGCAAGTACCCGGTGTGGTTGCAGCCCGCTGCCGAACGCGGTGCGTCGCTGAAGGCGGTCAAGGAGCAACTGCGCGCGGCGCCGAACAAGGGCCTCGGCTTCGCGGTGCTGCGCTACCTCGGTGACGCAGATGCGCGCGCGACGCTGGCGGCCTTGCCGAGCCCGCGCATCACCTTCAACTACCTTGGTCAGTTCGACAGCAGTTTTGCCGGCGAGCAGGCGGCACTGTTCGCCCCGGCCCGCGAGGCCGCCGGTGCCGAACAGAGCCCGGACGCGCCGATGGGCAACTGGCTGACCCTGACCGGCCAGGTCTACGATGGCCGCCTGCGCCTGAGCTGGACGTTCAGCAGCGAGGTCTTCGACGAGGCGGCGATCCAGGCCCTGGCCGAGGCCTACCTGAACGAACTGCAGTGCCTGATCGAGCATTGCCTGAGCAGCGCTGCCGCTGGCGTGACACCGTCGGACTTCCCGCTGGCGCCGCTGAACCAGGCCCAGCTGGACAGCCTCGACCTGCCGCTGGGCAACCTCGACGACCTCTACCCGCTGTCGCCGATGCAGCAGGGCATGCTGTTCCACAGCCTGTACGCCGAGACCGCTGGCGACTACATCAACCAGATGCGCCTGGACATCGACGGCCTCGACCCGCAGCGTTTCCGCGCGGCCTGGGCGCGCTGCGTCGAGGCGCATGCCATCCTGCGCAGCGGCTTTGTCTGGCAAGGTGCCCTGGAGCAGCCGTTGCAAGTGGTGTTCAAGCAGGTCGAACTGCCGTTCGAAGTGCATGACCTGCGCGGCGTCGGCGACGTGCGTCAGGCGCTCGATGCGCTGGCCGCCGCGCAACTGGCGCAGGGCTTCGTGCTCGGCCAGGCGCCCTTGCTGCGGCTGCTGCTGGGGCGTACCAGCGAGCAGGGTTATCACCTGATCTACACCCATCACCACATCCTGATGGACGGCTGGAGCAGTTCGAGGCTGCTCGGCGAGGTACTCCAGCATTACCGCGGTGCTGGGCCAGTGGGCAGCGTTGGGCGCTACCGCGATTACATCGCGTGGCTGCAACGCCAGGACGCTGCGGCCGATCAGGCGTTCTGGCAACGCCAACTGGCGAACCTCGACGAGCCGACCCGGCTAGCCGATGCGCTGGTCCGCCCACCCGCTGGCGCGGTGGGCTACGGCAACCACTACCAGGTGCTGGATGCCGGCAAGACCCGCCAACTGGGCGAATTTGCCCGGCAACAGAAAGTCACCCTCAACACCTTGGTGCAGGCGGCCTGGCTGCTGATTCTGCAACGCTACAGCGGCAAGCCCGACGTGTGCTTCGGCGCCACCGTGGCCGGGCGCCCGGCCGAGCTGCCCGGGGTCGAGCAGCAGATCGGCCTGTTCATCAACACCCTGCCGGTAATTGCCCGGCCGGAAGCCCGGCAGCCGCTCGGTGATTGGCTGCAACAGGTGCAGGCCTGCAACCTGGCGCTGCGCGAGCACGAGCACACGCCGCTGTTCGATATCCAGCGCTGGGCCGGGCAGGGCGGTGCGCCGCTGTTCGACACTATCCTGATCTTCGAGAACTACCCGGTGTCCGAGGCGCTGGCGCAGCAGGCGCCGAAAGACCTGCGCTTCGGCGAGATCGCCAACCACGAGCAGACCAACTACCCGCTGGCGCTGGCGGTCGGCCTTGGTGAGACCCTGTCGCTGCACTTCAGCTTCGCCCACGCGCAGTTCGGCGTTGCGGCCATCGAGCGCCTCGGCGCGCAGCTGGAGCAACTGCTCTGTGGCATGCCGGCGAACCCCGCGCGCCCCCTCGGCGAGCTGCAACTGCTTGGCCAGGCTGAGCGCGAGCAGGTGTTGCACGCCTGGAACAGCACGGCGGTGGCGCATGACCTGCACCTGAACATCGCCCAACGCTTCGAACGGCAGGTGGACCAGGCGCCGCACCACCCGGCACTGGAGTTCGCCGGCCAGACCCTCAGCTACGCCGAGCTCGACCGCCGCGCCAACTCGCTGGCCCACGCGCTGATCGAGCGCGGCGTGGGGCCTGACGTGCTGGTCGGTATCGCGGTGGAGCGCAGCCTGGAGATGATCGTCGGCCTGCTGGCGGTGCTCAAGGCCGGCGGCGCCTACATCCCGCTGGACCCGGCGTACCCCGAGGAACGCCTGGCCTACATGATCGAGGACAGCGGCATTAATCTGCTGCTGACCCAGGCGCACCTGCTGGCGAGCCTGCCGCTGCCGCCACAGGTGCAGGCACTGCTGCTGGACCACGCCGACACCGCGTTTGCCGATTACCCGGCGAGCCGGCCGTCGTCTGCCGTGCAGGCGGACAACCTGGCCTACGTGATCTACACCTCCGGCTCTACCGGCAAGCCCAAGGGGGTGATGATTGCCCATGCCGCGCTGGTCAACTTTGTCGCGAGCATGGCGGCTTGCCCGGGGCTGGCGCGCGGCGAGCGGATGCTCTCGCTGACCACCTTCTCGTTCGATATCTTCGGCCTGGAAATCTACCTGCCGTTGCTGGTCGGGGCCACGGTGATCCTGACCGAGAAAGCCACCAGCATGGACCCGAGCGCGGCCCTGGCGCTGATCGAACAGGCGCGGGTCAGTGCCCTGCAAGCCACCCCATCGACCTGGCGCATGCTGCTCGACCACGAGCGCGCCGAGGTGCTACGCGGGCGTCGGCTGTTGTGCGGCGGTGAAGCGCTGCCGGACGCACTGGCCCAGCGCATGCTGGCGCTGGAGGCCCAGGTGTGGAACCTCTACGGCCCGACCGAGACCACCATCTGGTCGGCCGTGCAGCCGCTCAGCCGGATGGCGCCGCAGCCTTGGCTCGGGCGGCCGATCGACAACACCCAGTTGCACCTGCTCGACACCGAGCTGGAGCCGAACCCGATTGGCGTCGCCGGCGAGCTGTTGATCGGCGGCGCCGGCCTGGCCCGTGGCTACTTGCACCGGCCCGCGCTGACCGCCGAGCGCTTCGTCCCCAACCCGTTCGCCAGCAACGGCGAACGCCTCTATCGCAGCGGCGACCTGGCGCGTTACCGCGAGGACGGCGTGGTCGAGTACATCGGCCGCATCGACCATCAGGTGAAGATTCGCGGTTTCCGCATCGAACTGGGCGAGATCGAAGCGCGCCTGCTGGCGCACCCGCAGCTGCGCGAAGCGGCCGTGCTGGCCCAGGACGGGCCTGGCGGGCAGCAACTGGTCGCTTACCTGGTGCCGGCCGACAGCCAGTGGCTGAGCGCGCCGACCGCGCAGCAGCTGGAACAGCGCGACCAGTTGCGCGCCTGGCTGCGCGAGACGCTGCCGGAGTTCATGCTGCCGGCGCACCTGTTGCTGCTGGAACGCTTCCCGCTGACGCCTAACGGCAAGCTCGACCGCAAGGCCCTGCCCAGCATCGATCAGGCCCACCTGCGCAAGGCCTACCGTGCGCCGCAGAGCGAGCTGGAGCAGCAGTTGGCCGCGATCTGGTGTGCGGTGCTGGAGGTCGAGCAGGTGGGGCTGGACGACAACTTCTTCGACCTCGGCGGGCACTCGTTGCTGGCGACCCAGGTGATGGTGCGGGTGCGCAACCAGTTGCGCACCGAAATAGCCCTGAAGGCGTTGTTCGACAGTGCCGATCTGGCCGGCTTTGTCCAGCGTGTCCAGGCCTTGCGCCAGGGGGGGTCGGCGCTGGATGAAGAATTGGCTAAATCTTTGGAGGCCCTCAAACGTTTATCAAGCGTTGAACTGGAGAAGCTAATTTCCGAGTGAGGGTGTTGCGGTGCAAGAGTTGATCGAGTCGGTAGGTGGGCTGTCGCAGAACCAACGCAAGGCCTTGGCGGTTCTGCTAAAGCAAAAAGGCATCAACTTGTTTGCGCTGGTTCCCGTGTTCAAGCGCCAGGCGGATGAGCCACTGCTGCTGTCGTATGCCCAGGAACGCCAGTGGTTTCTCTGGCAACTGGACCCGCACAGCGCGGCCTACCACATCCCGACCGCCTTGCAACTGCGCGGGGCTTTGGATGTAGCGGCGCTGGAGCGCAGCTTCGCGGCGCTGATTGCCCGTCACGAAAGCCTGCGTACGGTGTTCGTCGAGGACGGCGAGCGTACCGTGCAGCAGGTGCTGCCGCGCCTGGACGTAGCGCTGACCCGGCAGCGCCTGCCGGCTGCGGTAAGCCCGCAGCAGCGCGACGCCTGGGGCCGTGCTTTCGCTGCCGAGCGCAGTGCGCTGCTGTTCGACTTGCAGCAGGGGCCGCTGCTGCGCCTCGACCTGTTGCAACTGGCGGACGACGAGCACGTGCTGCTGGTGACCTTGCACCACATCATTACCGACGGTGCTTCGATGCAGTTGATGGTCGAGGAGCTGGTGCAGTTCTACGGCGCCTTCAGCCAGGGCCGGGCCCTGGAATTGCCGGCGTTGCCGGTGCAGTACCCGGACTACGCCCTGTGGCAACGGCAGTGGATGGAGAACGGCGAGCGCGAGCGTCAGTTGGCCTACTGGACGACGCAACTGGCGGGTGAGCAGAGCGTGCTGGCGCTGCCCACCGATCATCCGCGCCCGGCCGAGCAGAGCTTCCGTGGTGCACGCTGGCCGGTGGTGTTGCCGCCGGTCCTGAGCCAGGGCCTGAAAGCGCTGGCCCAGCGCGAGGGTGTGACGCCGTTCATGCTGTTGCTGGCCTCGTATCAGCTGTTGTTGCAGCGCTACAGCGGCCAGGACGATATCCGTGTCGGCGTGCCGATTGCCAACCGCAATCGTGCCGAAACCGAGCGCTTGATCGGCTTCTTCGTCAACACCCAGATTCTCAAGGCCAGCTTCAGCGAGGGGCTGACCTTCCGCGCCTTGTTGCAGCAGGTGAAAGACACCGCCTTGCAGGCCCAGGCGCATCAGGACCTGCCGTTCGAGCAACTGGTCGAGGCCTTGCAGCCGGTGCGCAGCCTGAGTCACAGCCCGCTGTTCCAGGTGCTGTTCAACCACCAGAACGCCGGGCGCGCAGTGGCGACCGGGCCAGCCTCGGCACTGCGCGTGGAGCCGCTGAGTTGGCAGAAGCAGACCTCGCAGTTCGACCTGACGCTGGATACGTTCGAGTCGGCCGAGGCGTTGTCGGCGGCGTTTACCTACGCCACCGACCTGTTCGAGGCATCGACCATCGAGCGCATGGCGCGGCATTGGTTGAACCTGCTGGAAGGGATTGTCGCGGCACCGGATACGCGGGTGGCGGACCTGCCAATGCTGGACGCGGATGAGCGCCGGGCGATGGTCGAGGGCTGGAATGCCACGGCGACCGAATACCCCTTGCAGAGCAGTGTTCAGGCGCTGATCGAGGCACAGGTGGAGCGTGTGCCCGATGCGCCGGCGTTGCTGTTTGGTGAGGTGGAACTGAGCTATGCCGAGCTGAATGCGCGGGCGAACCAGCTGGCGCATCGGTTGATCGAGGCGGGGGTTGGGCCGGATGTGCTGGTGGGCATCGCGGCCGAGCGTTCGCTGGACATGGTGGTGGGCTTGCTTGGGGTGCTGAAGGCGGGCGGGGCGTATGTGCCGCTGGACCCTGAGTATCCCGAGGAACGACTGGCCTATATGTTCGAGGACAGTGGCATTCGTCTGTTGCTGACGCAGCGGCATCTGCTGGAGGCGCTGCCGATTCCCGCTTCGTTGGCCACGCTGCTGCTGGATGAATCGCTCGACGATTACGCCACGCATAACCCGAATGTTGAGGTGACCGGGGAAAACCTGGCCTATGTGATTTATACCTCGGGCTCGACGGGTAAGCCGAAAGGCGCAGGCAACCGCCACTCGGCGCTGACCAACCGCTTGTGCTGGATGCAGCAGGCGTATGGGTTGGATGGCAGCGACACCGTTTTGCAGAAGACCCCGTTCAGCTTCGACGTGTCGGTATGGGAATTCTTCTGGCCGTTGATGACCGGGGCCCGGCTGGCACTGGCGGCGCCGGGGGATCATCGCGATCCGGCGAAGCTGGTCGAGCTGATCGAACGGCATCAGGTCACCACGCTGCACTTCGTCCCGTCGATGCTCCAGGTCTTCCTCCAATCCCTTCCAGAACCCATGGAAGCTGGCTCTTCTGTGGGCGCGGGCTTGTCCCGCGATCAAGCGCGCAGCGCTCGCCAAGAGTCGCATCCAGCGGATTTGCTGGCGCTTCGCAGCCGTTCGCGGGATACAGGGGGCGGTGGCGTCAGACGCATTATTTGCAGTGGTGAGGCATTGCCTGTCGATGCCCAACTGCAAGTCTTCGCCAAGCTACCAGAGGCCAACCTCTACAACCTCTACGGCCCCACCGAAGCCGCCATCGACGTCACCCACTGGACCTGCGTCGACGAAGGCCGCGACGGCGTGCCTATTGGCCACCCCATCGCCAACCTGTCGACCTTCATCCTCGACCCGGAACTGAACCCGGTCCCGGTCGGCGTCATCGGCGAACTGTACCTGGGCGGCGAAGGCCTGGCTCGCGGTTACCACCGTCGCCCCGGCCTCACCGCCGAGCGCTTCATGACCAGCCCGTTCGGCAACGGCGAACGCCTGTACCGCACGGGCGACCTGGCCCGTTACCGCGCCGAC
>NZ_QETK01000032.1 GCF_003105155.1 Pseudomonas sp. SDI
TGCGGGGTACGCGGCAACGGCAGTGGCGCGGCCCAGGCCGGCAGGGTGGCTGGCGCAGGCGTGGTGACCGGTGCCGGCACATGGCGGACATAGGCAAACGACTGCGCGACCCCCAGCGGACGCATCCCCATGCGCGCCAGCAAGCTGCCTTCGGCCGGGCCGATGAACAGCACGCCACCTTCCTGGGTAAGGTGCTTCAGCACTTCGAACACCCGCTGCTGGGTAGGCACGTCGAAGTAGATCAGCAGGTTGCGACAGAAAACGAAATCGTAGCTGCCTTCACGGTTGAGCAAGGCCGGGTCGAGTATGTTGCCGGCCTGAAAGTCCACTTGTTTACGCACCCGCTCGGCCAGCCGGTGGGCGTCGCCCTCCTCGCTGAAATGCCGCTCGCGAAAAGCCAGGTCGCTGCCACGGAACGAGTTGCGCCCGTACAGGCCGGCCTCGGCACGGGCAATGGAGTTCGGGCTGATATCGATGGCGTCGACCCTGAACGCATGGCTGGCCAGTCCGGCGTCGAGCAGCGCCATGGCAATCGAATACGGCTCTTCGCCAGTCGAGCACGGCACACTGAGAATCCGCAGCGGGCGCGTCCCGGCCAGCTCGGCCAGACGTTTGAGGGCCAGGCCGACCAGCGCAGTGAACGACTCCGGGTAGCGGAAGAACCAGGTTTCCGGGACGATCACCGCCTCGATCAGCGCCTGTTGCTCGTCGCGCGATTGCTGCAGCCGCAGCCAGTAATCGTCGAGGTCGCGGGCGGCCAGCGCCGCGCAGCGCTGGCGCAGGGCACGCTCGATCATCGGCGCGCCGACCGAGGCGACGTCCAGGCCGATACGCTCCTGGAGGAACCGGAAGAAACGTTGCTCGCTGTTCATCGTTGCCCCTCGACGGCTGGCGTATCGAGCGGGAACAGCAGGTCGCGCACGGCGTCCGAGAGCAGGTCCTGCACACCGATCCACTGCATCAGCCCCAGCGCGTCCTCGCGCACCGGGCCCAGGTACGGCGCATTGCCGTTGTCGACGCCATACGGGCGAAACTCCGCCGGGTCGCAACGCAAGGTATCGCTGGCGCGTTCGAGGATCAGCCCGAGCAGCAACCCGGGGCGCGCCGGGTCGATGCGGTAATGCACCAGCACCAGCCGCGTACTGGTGCGCTCCGGGGCCGGCGTGGCAAAACTCAGCGCGCCGACATCGATCACCGGAATCAGTGCCCCGCGATGCGCCAGCACCCCGGCGACCCAGCGCGGCGCCTGCGCAATCGGCTTGAGCGGCAGGCGCGGCAGCACTTCGGCCACCTCATGGGTATCGAGGGCGAAGCGCTGTTCGCCAATGCGGAACACCAGGAACAGGCGGCCCTGGCTGGCCGCTTCCTGGCTGCGGCGTGGCTGAAGATCGTTCATCGGCGGCTCAGACTTTGAACCGCGACACGCCACCGCGCAGGCCAACGGCAACCTGGCTCAACTCGTCGATGGCAAAGCTGGCCTGACGCAGCGATTCCACCGTCTGACTGCTGGCATCGCCCAACTGCGCCAGCGCATGATTGATCTGCTCGGCGCCAGTGGCCTGGGCCTGCATGCCCTCGTTGACCATCAGCACGCGTGGCGCCAGGGCCTGCACCTGGTGAATGATCTGGGTGAGCTGCTCGCCGACCTGGGTCACCTCGAACATGCCGCGGCGCACTTCCTCGGAGAACTTGTCCATGCCCATGACCCCGGCAGAGACCGCCGACTGGATCTCGCGAACCATCTGCTCGATGTCGTAGGTGGCGACCGCAGTCTGGTCGGCCAGGCGCCGTACTTCGGTGGCGACGACGGCGAAGCCACGGCCATATTCACCGGCCTTCTCGGCTTCGATGGCGGCGTTCAGCGAGAGCAGGTTGGTCTGGTCGGCCACCTTGACGATGGTGACCACCACCTGGTTGATGTTGCCGGCCTTTTCGTTGAGGACCGCCAGCTTGTTGTTGACCAGGTCGGCCGCGCCCATGACCTGGTGCATGGTTTCCTCCATGCGCGCCAGGCCTTGCTGGCCGGAGCCGGCCAGCACCGAGGCCTGATCGGCCGCGGAGGTGACTTCGGTCATGGTTCGCACCAGGTCACGCGAGGTGGCAGCGATTTCCCGCGAGGTGGCGCCGATCTCGGTGGTGGTGGCGGCGGTTTCGGTGGCAGTCGCCTGTTGCTGCTTGGAAGTGGCGGCGATTTCGGTGACCGACGTGGTTACCTGCACCGACGAGCGCTGGGCCTGGGAGACCAGTGTGGTCAGCTCGGCCATCATGCCGTTGAAGCCGGTTTCGATGGCGTTGAACTCATCCTTGCGGTCGAGGTTCAGGCGCACACTGAGGTCGCCGCCGCTGAGTTTGTCGAGGGCATGCACGATGTGCTGCATCGGTGCGCTGATGGTGCGCATCAGCAGCAGGCCGCAGACGGTGGCGGCAATGATCGCCAGCAGCAGCGAAACGATCATGCTGACCTTGGCCGTGGAAACCGCTTCGACGATCTGGTTGGTGGCCGCGTCGGCCGACTTGCGATTGCCTTCGATCACGCTATTGAGGTGCTGGCGCCCTGCCAACCAGGCCGGCGTCAGATTTTCCTGCAACAGCTGCTGGGCCTGGGCGTAGTCCTTTTTGCGATAGGCATCCAGCACGTGGCCGACTTCGAGCAGGTACTTGTCTTCAAGCTGGCCGAAGGTGTCGAAGCTAATCTGATCCTCGTGCATGCGAATGGTGGACTGGTAGCTGGCCATGTGTTGCTTGAGACGGTCGTCGAAGCTCTTGTACAGCGCCATGTCGGCGTCGGTGAGCTCGCGATGGTTGCTCAGGCCGACAATCTGCTGGGTCAGCACGTAGCTGTCGACCCAGGCGCTGCGGATCATCGAGCTGTAGTAGACGCCGGGAATGCTGTCGGTACGGACGGCGTCCTCGCTGGACTCGATGGCGAGCAGCCGCGAATAGGCGGCGACGATCATCAACGACATGATGGCGATTATCACGGCGAAGCTCGCCAGGATCCGTTGGCGCAGTGTCCAGTTCTTCACAATCAGCCCTCAATCAGTCGATGCGACCAGGAAAAATGGGCTGATTATAGCCTACACGGCGTGCGGTTATAGGCGCTGGATCAAGGGTTGCTTGGGCAAAAGGGGCTGATTAATGGCCATTAGCCCGTAAATGTTGGCTGAAACTTTTAAAAAACATCGCGAGACGAGTCGGCTCGCCGCATCGCCGCTCTCACAGAGAGTTGCCCCCCTGTAGGAGCGGGCTCGTCCCGCGATAGCGTCAGGCCTGGCGAACCTGCTTCTCCAGCTCCAGTTTCAGCGATGGCTCCAGTCGCAGCTGCTTGGCCAGTTCATCCAGGTACGCGCGCTCCATGAAGTGCTCTTCATCCACCAGCATCACGCTGGCGATGTACATCTCCGCCGCCATCTCCGGGGTGCTTGCGGCGCGCGCTACGTCAGCCGGGTCGAGCGGTTTGTTCAACTCGGCATGCAGCCAGTGTTGCAGCTCGCGGTCGCTGGACAGCTTGACGAATTCGCCCTCGATCAACTGCCGCTCGCGCTCATCGACATGCCCGTCGGCCTTGGCCGCCGCCACCAGCGCCTTGAGGATCGCCTGGCTGTGCTGCTCGGCCTGCAGCTCGGGCACCCGGTCGAGGGTGCGCGGCTCGCCGAGCGGCGCCTTGCCCTGTTGCGCCTGCCAGTTGCCGTAGGCCTTGTAGGCCAGCACACCGAGCGCGGCCAGGCCGCCATAGGTCAGTGCCTTGCCGCCGTACTTGCGGGCCTTCTTGTTGCCCAGCAACAAGCCCATTGCCCCGGCAGCCAACGCCCCACCGCCAGCGCCAGACAGCAGGCTGCCAAGCCCGCCACCACCACTCGGCTTGGCGCCTGAGCTTTTACCGGCCTGGCTCTGCAGCAGGTCCTGGCCGGATTTGAGCAATTGATCGAGCAAGCCACGGGTGTTCATCGAGCGTCTCCAAGGGCAGGAAATGAACGCCCAGAGTACGACCGGACGACGCTCACGGCCCCAGGGATTTGCTTCCAGATGTTGCATGTGTCAGCGCAAGGCAGCCTTCGAAAAAAAAGATATACACTCAGCCTCACCAATAAAACTCATAAAAAGTCGCCTCCAGCATGATGACCCTGCGCCAGATTCGTCACTTCATCGCCGTCGCCGAAACCGGCTCGATTTCCGCCGCCGCCCAGGCCGTGTTCATTTCCCAGTCGACCCTGACCCTGGCCATCCAGCAACTGGAACAGGAAATCGGCGTAAACCTGTTCAACCGTCACGCCAAGGGCATGACCCTGACCCACCAGGGCCACCAGTTCCTGCGCCAGGCGCACTTGATCCTGGCCACGGTCGAGAATGCCAAACGCAGCCTGCAACAGAGCACCGATCAGGTCGCCGGGCAATTGACCATCGGCGTGACCAGCCTGGTTGCCGGCTATTACCTGGCCGACCTGCTCACCCGTTTCCAGCGCGCCTACCCGAACGTCGAGATCCGCGTGACCGAGGACGAACGGCCGTACATCGAGCACCTGCTGGTCAGCGGCGAAATCGATGTGGGGGTGCTGATCCTGTCCAACCTCGAAGATCGCCTGGCACTGCAAACCGAAGTGCTCACCCACTCGCCGTTCCGCCTCTGGCTGCCGGCCCAGCATCCGTTGCTGGAGCGCGACAGCATCAGCCTGGCCGAGGTGGCGCTGGAACCGCTGATCCAGCTCAACGTCGATGAAATGGAACAGAACGCCCGGCGCATCTGGGCCGGCGCCGGCCTGCAAGCGCAGATCAGCCTGCGTACCGCGTCCACCGAAGCGGTGCGTAGCCTGGTAGCGGCCGGCCTTGGCGTATCGATCCAGCCGGACATGACCTACCGGCCCTGGTCGCTGGAAGGCGACATCATCGAAGCGCGGCCACTGGCCGACCTCAGCCAGACCCTCGACGTCGGCCTGGCCTGGCGCCGCGGCACCGCCCGACCGGCGCTGGTCGACCCGTTCCTCAGCGTGGCGCGGGAACAACCCAACGGTGGACGCCGGCATTCGATTTAATCGAACGCAGCCTTCAGTATTTAGAATTTGTCGGCCCGCAACTTCGGCTCTAGTCTCAAGCAACAATAAAAACCAAGAGACTGCCCCCGATGTCCGGCACCCCGCCCTCCCCGCTGTGCACCGCCCTGCTGATCGACGGCGAACAAGTGCAAGGTCACGGCCTGGCCGAGCCGATCATCAACCCGGCCAACGGCGAAGTCCTCACGCGCATCGCCGAAGCCAGCAGCGAGCAGGTTGAAAGCGCCATCGGCGCCGCCCACCGGGCCTTCGCCAGCTGGTCGCGCACCACCCCGCAACACCGTTCGAACCTCCTGCTGGCCATCGCCGACGCGCTGCAGCAGCGCATCGATCTGCTCGCCCGCCTGGAAGCGCTGAACTGCGGCAAACCATTGCACCTGGCGCGCCAGGACGACCTGACAGCTGCCATCGACGTGTTCCGCTTCTTCGCCGGTGCGGTGCGCTGCCAGACCGGTCAGCTGGCCGGCGAATACCTGCCCGGCTACACCAGCATGGTGCGTCGCGACCCGCTCGGCGTGGTCGCCTCGATTGCGCCCTGGAACTACCCGATCATGATGGCCGCATGGAAGATCGCCCCGGCCCTGGCCGCCGGCAACACCCTGGTGTTCAAACCTTCCGAACATACCCCGCTGTCGATCCTGGCCCTCGCCCCGGTGCTGGCCGAGCTGCTGCCGCCGGGCGTGCTGAACATTATCTGCGGCGGTGGCGAAGGCGTCGGCGGGCATCTGGTGAGCCATCCGAAAGTGCGCATGGTGTCGCTGACCGGCGATATCGTCACCGGGCAGAAAATCCTCCAGGCTGCCTCGAAAACCCTCAAGCGTACTCACCTGGAACTGGGCGGCAAGGCGCCGGTGATCGTCTGCGACGATGCCGACATCGCCGCGGTGGTCGAAGGCGTGCGCAGCTACGGCTACTACAACGCCGGCCAGGACTGCACCGCCGCCTGCCGCCTCTACGCTCAGGCCGGGATCCACGACAAGTTGGTCGCCGAGCTGGGCGCGGCGGTGGCCAGCCTGCGCTTTGCCGGCAAGCGCGACGCCGACAACGAGATCGGCCCGCTGATCAGCACCCGCCAGCGCGACCGCGTGGCCAGCTTCGTCGAGCGTGCGCTAAGCCAGCCGCACATCGAACGGGTGACCGGCGCCGCCGTGCATTCCGGCCCCGGCTTCTATTACCAGCCAACCCTGCTCGCCGGTTGCAAGCAGAGCGACGAGATCGTCCAGCGCGAAGTGTTCGGCCCGGTGGTCACCGTGACCCGCTTCGACGAGTTGAGCCAGGCGGTGGACTGGGCCAACGACTCCGAATACGGCCTGGCCTCCTCGGTGTGGACACAGAACCTCGACAAGGCCATGCAGATCGCCGCGCGCCTGCAATACGGCTGCACCTGGATCAACAGCCATTTCATGCTGGTCAGCGAAATGCCCCACGGTGGCCTGAAGCGCTCGGGCTATGGCAAGGACCTGTCCAGCGATTCGCTGCAGGACTACAGCGTGGTACGCCACATCATGGCGCGCCACGGCGAGCAGCTCGGATAGACCGACGTTCCAGCACTACGCTTATAAGAAACCCGCTTCACCGCTTGCTATGACTGCCCCGACCATAATTTGAACAAGAGGGAACACCATGTTCGCGCACAAGACCGCATTGCTCAGCGCCCTGAGTACCGCCTTGCTGGCCAGCGCCGGCCTGCAAGCCGCCGAGCCACTCAAGGCCGTGGGTGCCGGCGAGGGCCAACTGGATATCGTCGCCTGGCCGGGCTACATCGAGCGAGGTGAAAGCGACAAAGCCTACGACTGGGTTACCGGCTTCGAGAAGGAAACCGGCTGCAAGGTGAGCGTGAAAACCGCCGCCACCTCCGACGAAATGGTCAGCCTGATGGCCAAGGGCGGCTACGACCTGGTGACCGCCTCCGGCGATGCCTCGCTGCGGCTGATTGCCGGCAAGCGCGTGCAGCCGATCAACACCGCGCTGATCCCGAACTGGAAGAACATCGACCCACGCCTGCAGGACGGCGCCTGGTACGTAGTCAACAAGCAGGTCTACGGCACGCCGTACCAGTGGGGGCCGAATGTACTGCTGTACAACACCAACGTGTTCAAGACCGCGCCCACCAGTTGGAACGTGGTGTTCGAGCCGCAGAACCTGCCCGACGGCAAGCCGAACAAGGGCCGCGTGCAGGCCTACGACGGCCCGATCTACATTGCCGACGCAGCGCTGTACCTGAAATCGGCCAAGCCCGAGCTGGGCATCCAGAACCCGTATGAACTCACTGAAACCCAATACAAGGCAGTGCTCGACCTGCTGCGCCAGCAACAGCCGCTGATCCACCGCTACTGGCACGACGCCACGGTGCAGATGAGCGACGTGAAGAACGAAGGTGTGGCCGCGTCCAGTTCCTGGGGCTACATGGTCAACGGGCTGAAGGCCGACAACCAGCCGGTGGCGTCCACCGTGCCGAAGGAAGGTGCGACCGGCTGGGCCGACACCACCATGCTGCACAGCGAGGCCAAGCACCCGAACTGTGCCTACAAGTGGATGGACTGGTCGTTGCAACCGAAAGTCCAGGGCGATGTGGCGGCCTGGTTCGGCTCGCTGCCGGCGGTGCCGGCGGCCTGTACCGGCAGCGAGCTGCTGGGTGCCGAGGGCTGCAAGACCAACGGCTTCGACCTGTTCGAGAAGATCGCCTTCTGGAAAACCCCGCAGGCTGAAGGCGGCAAGTTCGTGCCGTACAGCCGCTGGACCCAGGACTACATCGCGATCATGGGCGGCCGCTAGCCCCCAATCGCGGGACGAGCCCGCTCCCACATGGATTGAGGTGATCCTTGTGGGAGCGGGCTCGTCCCGCGATCCAGACACCACCGTTCACCGCTGTCAGTCGTCCAGGCCTGGGCCGCTGCGCATCCCCATGCCTATCCGGAGCATTTCACCATGACCCTTGCAGTCCAGTTCACCCAGGTCTCCCGTTTGTTCGGCGAGGTCAAAGCCGTCGACCGGGTCTCCATCGACATCCAGGACGGCGAGTTCTTCTCCATGCTCGGGCCCTCCGGCTCGGGCAAAACCACCTGCCTGCGGCTGATCGCCGGCTTCGAACAACCCAGCAGCGGCTCGATCCGCATCCACGGCGCCGAGGCCGCCGGCCTGCCGCCCTACCAGCGCGACGTCAACACGGTGTTCCAGGACTACGCACTGTTCCCGCACATGAACGTGCGCGACAACGTTGCCTACGGCCTCAAGGTCAAGGGCATCGGCAAGCAGGAGCGCCACGCCCGTGCCGAAGAGGCACTGGCCATGGTCGCCCTCGGCGGCTATGGCGAGCGCAAGCCGGTGCAACTCTCCGGCGGCCAACGCCAGCGGGTGGCGCTGGCCCGCGCGCTGGTCAACCGACCACGGGTGCTGCTGCTCGACGAGCCGCTCGGCGCCCTCGACCTGAAACTGCGCGAGCAGATGCAGAGCGAGCTGAAAAAACTCCAGCGCCAACTCGGCATCACTTTCATCTTCGTCACCCACGACCAGACCGAAGCGCTGTCGATGTCCGACCGCGTCGCGGTATTCAACCGGGGACGCATCGAGCAGGTCGATAGCCCGCGCAACCTCTACATGAAACCGGCAACCACCTTCGTCGCCGAGTTCGTCGGCACCTCCAACGTGGTCCGCGGCGAACTGGCCGCGCAACTCAATGGCAGCCAGTTGCCATTCTCGATTCGCCCGGAACATATCCGCCTCGGCGAGCAGGCCCCGGCCAGCCACGAGATCCAGGTCAGCGGCCTGCTCCACGACATCCAGTACCAGGGCAGCGCCACCCGCTACGAGCTCAAGCTGGACAACGGCCAACTGCTGGCGGTAAGCCAGGCCAACAACCAGTGGCAAGAGCACAGCCAGCCCTGGCAACCCGGCCAGCGCGTGCAGGCGCGCTGGGCCCGCGAGGCGATGACCGCGCTGCAGGAAACCGTGTTGAGCGAGGGCCGCTGAAATGAGCCTGGCCCTGGAAAAACCGGCCTTGCAGCCGATCCAATCGCCGTTGCGGCGCTTCTCCAACCTGCTTTACCGGCGGCCGAACCTGTACCTGCTGATGCTGCTGATCCCGCCACTGATCTGGTTCGGCGCGATCTACCTCGGCTCGCTGCTGAACCTGCTCTGGCAAGGCTTCTACACCTTCGACGACTTCACCATGGCGGTGACCCCGGACCTGACCCTGGCCAACTTCGCCGCGCTGTTCAACCCGTCGAACTTCGACATCATCCTGCGCACCCTGGGCATGGCCGTGGCCGTGTCGCTGGGCAGCGCCGCACTGGCGTTCCCGATTGCCTACTACATGGCGCGCTACACCAGCGGCAAGACCAAGGCGTTCTTCTACATCGCGGTGATGATGCCGATGTGGGCCAGCTACATCGTCAAGGCCTACGCCTGGACCCTGCTGCTGGCCAAGGGCGGCGTGGCCCAGTGGTTCGTCCAGCAACTGAACCTGGAGCCGCTGCTGCAATTCATCCTCGGCATTCCGGGGGTCGGCGGCAGCACCTTGTCGACCTCGCACCTGGGGCGTTTCCTGGTGTTCGTCTACATCTGGCTGCCGTTCATGATCCTGCCGATCCAGGCCTCGCTGGAGCGCCTGCCGCCGTCGCTGCTGCAAGCGTCCGCCGACCTCGGAGCGAAACCGCGACAAACCTTCATGCAGGTGATCCTGCCGCTGTCGGTGCCGGGGATCGCCGCCGGGTCGATCTTCACCTTCTCGCTGACCCTGGGCGACTTCATCGTGCCGCAACTGGTCGGCCCGCCCGGCTACTTCATCGGCAGCATGGTCTACGCCCAGCAGGGCGCGATCGGCAACATGCCGATGGCCGCCGCCTTCACCCTGGTGCCGATCGTGCTGATCGCCATCTACCTGTCCATCGTCAAACGCCTGGGGGCCTTCGATGCACTCTGAAAAAGCCTCGCTGGGCTTGCGCCTGGCTGCCTGGGGCGGGCTAGTGTTCCTGCACTTCCCGATCCTGATCATCTTCCTCTACGCCTTCAACACCGAAGACGCGGCGTTCAGCTTCCCACCGCAGGGCTTCACCCTGAAGTGGTTCAGCGTGGCCTTCTCGCGGCCCGACGTGCTCGAATCGATCAAGCTATCGCTACAGGTCGCCTGCCTGGCCACGCTGATCGCCCTGGTGCTCGGCACCCTGGCCTCGGCGGCGCTGTACCGGCGCAGCTTCTTTGGCAAGGAAGGCATCTCGCTGATGCTGATCCTGCCCATCGCCCTGCCCGGCATCATCACCGGTATCGCCCTGCTGTCGGCGTTCAAGAGCCTGGGTATCGAGCCGGGCATCTTCACCATCGTCGTCGGCCACGCCACGTTCTGCGTGGTGATCGTCTACAACAACGTCATCGCGCGCCTGCGGCGCACCTCGCACAGCCTGATCGAGGCATCGATGGACCTCGGTGCCGATGGCTGGCAGACCTTCCGCTACATCATCCTGCCCAACCTCGGCTCGGCGCTGCTGGCGGGCGGCATGCTGGCATTTGCCTTGTCGTTCGACGAGATCATCGTCACCACTTTCACCGCCGGGCATGAACGCACCCTGCCGATCTGGCTGCTCAACCAGCTCAGCCGGCCGCGCGACGTACCGGTCACCAACGTGGTCGCCATGCTGGTGATGCTGGTGACCATGCTGCCGATTCTCGGCGCCTATTACCTGACCCGCGGCGGCGAAAGCGTTGCCGGCAGCGGCAAATAATTCTCGAGGACATAGCGTGGAGGACGTAACGATGCACACCCGACTGCTGATCAATGGCCAACTGGTCGCCGGCGAAGGCGCCAGCTACGCGGTACTGAACCCGGCGCTGGGCGCCACCCTGGTGGAAATCAACGAGGCCAGCGAAGCCCAGGTGGATGCCGCCGTGCGCGCGGCCGACCTGGCCTTCGACAGTTGGTCGCAGACCACGCCGAAGGACCGCGCGACCCTGCTGCTGAAACTTGCCGACAGCATCGAGGCGCACGGCGAGGAGCTGGCCAGGCTGGAATCGGACAACTGCGGCAAACCCTACAGCGCCGCATTGAACGACGAGATCCCGGCGATTGCCGATGTGTTCCGCTTCTTTGCCGGGGCCACCCGCTGCCTGAGTGGCTCGGCCGCTGGCGAGTACCTGCCGGGGCACACCTCGATGATCCGTCGCGACCCGATTGGCGTGATCGCCTCGATTGCGCCGTGGAACTACCCTCTGATGATGGTCGCCTGGAAAATCGCCCCGGCGCTGGCCGCCGGCAACACCGTGGTGCTCAAGCCGTCCGAGCAAACCCCGCTGACCGCCCTGCGCCTGGCCGCGCTGGCCAACGAAATCTTCCCGGCCGGGGTACTGAACATCCTGTTTGGTCGCGGCCCGAGCGTCGGCTCGCCGCTGGTCAGCCACCCGAAAGTGCGCATGGTCTCGCTGACCGGCTCCATCCCCACCGGCACCAACATCATTGCCAGCACCGCCGACACGGTCAAACGCATGCACATGGAACTGGGTGGCAAGGCCCCGGTGATCATCTTCGACGACGCCGATATCGACGCAGCGGTCGACGGCATCCGCACCTTCGGCTTCTACAACGCCGGCCAGGACTGCACCGCCGCCTGCCGCATCTATGCGCACAGCGCCATCTACGATCGGTTCGTCGAGAAGCTCGGCGCAGCGGTCGCCAGCATCAAGTACGGCCTGCAGGACGACCCGGACACCGAGCTGGGTCCACTGATCACCGCCCAGCACCGCGACAAGGTCGCCGGCATGGTCGAACGGGCCATCGCCCAGCCGCATATCCGCCTGATCACTGGCGGCAAGGCGGTACCCGGCGACGGCTTCTTCTTCGAGCCGACCGTGCTCGCCGATGCCCAGCAGGATGACGAGATCGTCCGGCGCGAAGTCTTTGGCCCGGTGGTCTCAGTCACCCGCTTCGACAGCGAGGCGCAAGTGCTGGGCTGGGCCAACGATTCCGACTACGGCCTGGCCTCGTCACTCTGGACCCAGGATGTCGGCCGCGCCCACCGCCTTTCGGCACGCCTGCAATACGGCTGTACCTGGGTCAACACGCACTTTATGCTGGTCAGCGAAATGCCCCATGGCGGTCAGAAATTGTCCGGCTACGGCAAGGACATGTCGATGTACGGGCTGGAAGACTACACCTGCATTCGCCATGTGATGTTCAAGCATTGATCAGGTAAGGACACCGAATGAAGATCACGCGACGCGACTTCCTCAATGGGGTCGCCATCGGTATCGCGGCGGGGCTCACCCCGCTGCAGATTCTCCAGGCCGCCGCGCAAAACCGTGACTACCCGCCGGCGCTGACCGGCATGCGCGGCAGCCACGTCGGTGCGTTCGAGGTAGCGCACCAGATGGGCTGGGAAAAGAAAACCTTTGCCACGGATAACCTGCCGATCCACGAGCAGTACGACCTGATCGTCGTCGGCGGCGGCCTCAGCGGCTTGTCGGCGGCCTGGTTCTACCGCGAACAGCATCCCACCGCGCGCATCCTGATCATCGAGAACCATGACGACTTCGGCGGCCACGCCAAGCGCAACGAGTTCAGCGCCGACGGGCGGATGATCATCGGTTATGGCGGCAGCGAGGCCTTCCAGTCGCCGAACCACCTGTACAGTGCCGAAGTGAATGGCCTGCTGAAGAAGCTCGGGGTCGATATCAAGCGTTTCGAAACCGCCTTCGACCGCAACTTCTACCCGGACCTGGGGCTGTCGCGCGGGGTGTTCTTCGACAAGGAAACCTTCGGCGAAGACAAACTGGTGACCGGCGACCCGACGCCGATGGTTGCCGACGACATCGCCCCGGAGCGCCTCAACGCGCGCACCGTGCGCGAGTTCATCAACGACTTTCCGCTGCCGCTGGCCGACCGCCTGGCGCTGATCGACCTGCATGAAGCGCCGCGCGACTACCTCAAGGGGCAGTCGCTGGCCGACAAGACCCGGCACCTGGAAACCACCAGCTACCAGGACTTCCTGCTGCGCGACGTTGGCCTGTCGCCGACGGCGGTGAAGTACTTCCTCAGCCGCACCAACGACTTCTCGGCGTTGAGCATCGACGCGGTGCCGGCGCTGGACGCCTACAGCGTTGGCTTCCCCGGCTTTGCCGCAATGGGCCTGGAGCCGATCAGCGCAGAAGCCAAGGCGGAGATGGAAGAGCCGTACATCTATCACTTCCCGGATGGCAACGCGTCGCTGGCGCGGCTGCTGGTGCGCAGCCTGATTCCGGCGGTGGCCGGCGGGCACGGCATGGACAGTATCGTGCTGGCACCATTCGACTACAGCCAGCTGGACAAACCCGGCCAACCGGTGCGGATTCGCCTGAACAGCACGGCGGTGAGCGTGCGCAACGCCAAGGGCGGGGTGAATGTCGGCTACAGCACCAGCGGCCAGTTGGCGCAGGTGCGCGGCAAGCACTGCGTGATGGCCTGCTACAACATGATGATCCCGTACGTGCTGCGCGGCCTGCCACCGGAACAGGCGCATGCGCTGAGCCAGAACGTGAAGTTCCCGCTGGTGTACACCAAAGTCATCGTGCGCAACTGGCAGGCGTTCCAGCAGCTCGGCGTGCATGAGATCTATGCGGCGACGCTGCCGTACAGCCGGATCAAGCTGGATTATCCGGTAGACATTGGCGGCTATGAGCACCCGCGCGACCCGACACAGCCGATCTGCCTGCACATGGTTTACGTGCCGACCACGCCGAACAGCGGCATGAGCGCCCGCGACCAGGCGCGGGCCGGACGGGCGCGGTTGTATGCGGCGACGTTCGAGCAGATGGAGACGCAGATTCGCGAGCAGTTGCAGCGGATGCTCGGCCCGGGTGGCTTCGATCACCAGGAGGATATCCTGGCGATCACGGTGAACCGTTGGTCGCATGGCTATGCGTACTTCTCCAACAGCCTGTTCGACGATGCCGAACAGAGCGAGCAGTGGATGACGCTAGCGCGCAAACCGCTGGGCAAGGTCAGCATCGCCAACTCCGACGCCGGCTGGAGCGCGTATGCACATGCGGCGATCGACGAGGCATGGCGGGCGGTTGGCGAACTGAGCTGAGTTCGGCGCCCTATCGCCGGCCAGGCCCGCGCCCACAGGGTTCACACTTGCATTGCCTGTGGGAACGGGCCTGGCCGGCGATAGGGCCGCGCAGCGGGCGGCCGCAGGCTTATTCGCGCAAATCCGACTCATGGATCGGTTGTTCCCGGCTCGTCGCCCGTTGGTACTGCGCCGGCCATACCGCCTTGTATCCACCCAGATCGTCGTCGGCATGCAGCGGCCAGTACGGGTCGCGCAGCAGCTCCCGGGCCAGGAAAATGATGTCGGCCTGCGCCGTACGCAGAATATGTTCGGCCTGCGCCGGCTCGGTAATCATGCCCACCGTGCCGGTGGCAATCCCGGACTCCTCCCGCACCCGCGCGGCAAACTGCGTCTGGTAACCCGGCCCGGTCGGGATCTCGGCATGCACCGAGGTGCCGCCCGACGACACATCGATCAGATCGACACCCAGCGCACGCAAGCGCTTGGCCAGCGCCACCGTCTCGTCCGGGTTCCAGCCATCCTCTACCCAGTCGGTTGCCGACACCCGGACGAACACCGGCAACTCGTCCGGCCACACCGCCCGCACCGCTTCGCTCACCTGCAAGGTCAGCCGAATACGGTTTTCGAAGTTGCTGCCATAGTCGTCGCGCCGCTGGTTGCTCAACGGCGAAAGGAATTGATGCAACAGGTAGCCATGCGCCGCATGCACTTCGACCACCTTGAACCCGGCCTTCAAGGCCCGCCGCGCCGCCTCGACAAAAGCCTGGATCACTTCGTCGATCTGCGCCTGGGTGAGTTCCTGCGGGGCGGTGTGCTGCGGGTCGAAAGCGATCCTCGACGGCCCTACCGGCACCCAGCCACCGTCTTCCGGCTTCACGCTGCCATGCTTGCCCAGCCAGGGTCGATGGGTGCTGGCCTTGCGCCCGGCATGCGCCAGCTGAATCCCCGGCACGGCGCCCTGGGCAGTGATGAAACGGGTGATACGTTGCAACGGTGGGATCTGTGCGTCGTCCCACAGGCCAAGGTCCTGGGCGGTAATCCGCCCCTCGGCGGTGACCGCCGTCGCTTCGGTGAACACCAGGCCGGCACCCCCGACCGCGCGGCTCCCCAGGTGCACCAGGTGCCAGTCGTTGGCCAGGCCATCGACCGCCGAGTACTGGCACATTGGCGATACCGCGATACGGTTCGGCAGGGTCAGGTGACGCAGGGTGTAAGGCTCAAGCAGCAGGCTCATGAGGGCACCTCTCAGGTCGACTCCAATGGTTGACCGACCCGAGCGTTATGTCTCCCCTGGGCTCAGTGCCGGTTCCTTGAGCCTAGACCAGTTTGCCCGGCGCCGTTCAGCGTGGCTCGATGTGCGCAATCATCAACTGCACGCTTTCCTGACCACGGAACTCGTTGACGTCGAGCTTGTAGGCCAGTTCCACCCAGCGCACCGTGGGGTTCGGCCACACGTCGCGGTCCACGCCAAAGGCGATGCCGTCGAGTTTCACCGAACCGCATTCACTCTTGAGCACCACCTTCAGGTGCCGCTCGCCCACCACCCGCTGCTCGACCAGCTGGAACACCCCATGGAACAGCGGCTCGGGGAAATGCTGGCCCCACGGCCCGGCATGACGCAGTGCCCGCGCCAGCTCCAGGTGAAACTCCTCGACGGCCAGGGTGCCATCGGACAGCAGCCGCCCGGTCAGGTCCTCTTCGCGCAACTGCCGACGCACTTCTTCGTCGAAGGCGTCGGCAAAGGCCTGGAAGTTCTGCGCCGGCAACGACAGGCCGGCAGCCATGGCATGGCCGCCGAACTTGCTGATCAACTGCGGATGGCGCGCAGCCACCGCATCCAGCGCATCGCGGATATGGAAGCCCGGCACCGAACGCGCCGAGCCCTTGAGCATACCCTCGCCGGCATCGGCAAACGCGATGGTCGGGCGGTGGTAACGCTCCTTGAGCCGCGAGGCGAGAATACCGATCACGCCCTGGTGCCAGTCGGCCTCGAACAGGCACAGGCCAAACGGCATCGACTCCAGCGGCAGGTCCTTGAGCTGGGCCAGCGCTTCACGCTGCATGCCCTGCTCGATGGACTTGCGGTCCTGGTTCAGTTCGTCCAGCTGCACGGCCATTTCGCGGGCCAGGTTCGGCTCTTCGCAGAGCAGGCACTCGATGCCCAGGCTCATGTCGTCCAGGCGTCCGGCGGCGTTCAACCGTGGGCCGAGGATGAAGCCAAGGTCGGTGGAGGTGATGCGCCCGTGTTCGCGGCGCGCCACTTCGAGGATGGCCTTGAGCCCCGGTCGTGCGCGCCCGGCACGAATCCGCTCAAGCCCCTGGTGCACCAGGATGCGGTTGTTGGCGTCCAGCGGCACCACGTCGGCGACGCTGCCGAGGGCGACCAGGTCGAGCAACTCGCCGATGTTCGGTTGCGCCCGGTTTTCATAGTGGCCCAGGCTGCGCAGGCGGGCGCGCAGGGCCATCAGCACGTAGAAAATCACCCCGACACCGGCCAGGGCCTTGCTCGGGAAGCTGCAGCCGGGCTGGTTCGGGTTGACGATGGCATCGGCGGCCGGCAGTTCGTGGCCCGGCAGGTGGTGGTCGGTGACCAGCACCTTGAGCCCGGCCGCCTTGGCCGCCGCCACGCCGTCGACGCTGGAGATGCCGTTGTCCACGGTAATCAGCAGTTGCGGGCGGCGTTGCAAGGCCACCGCAACGATTTCCGGGGTCAGGCCGTAGCCGTATTCGAAGCGATTCGGCACCAGGTAGTCGACATGCGCGGCACCGAGCAAACGCAGGCCAAGCACGCCGACGGTGCTGGCGGTGGCGCCGTCGGCATCGAAGTCGCCGACGATCAGGATGCGCTGGCGCTGCTCCAGCGCCTCGACCAGCAGGTCGACCGCCGCATCGATGCCCTTGAGCTGCTGATAAGGCAGCAGGCGCGCCAGGCTTTTGTCCAGTTCATCGGCACGTTGCACGCCGCGGGCGGCGTACAGGCGCGTCAGCAGGGGCGGCAGGTCGCCGAGAAAGGGCAAGGTGGCTGGCAGGGGACGCGGTTCGATTCGCATGGGGCGGTTGGGGCTTCTCAGTTATTCGGTGGACTTTGGGTCTAGGGCTGCCTTGCAGCCCATCGCGGGACGAGCCCGCGCCCACAGGGCTCTGCGGGCTGTTGGATTAGCCGCGCTCGCCGAGCAGCCACTCAAGCTGGACTTCATGCTGACCGCGGTCGTCGGTGACGAACACCGTGCCTTCGCTGATCATTACGTCCCACTTGATCGACCGCGGCATATCCTGGGCCAGGGTTTCCAGCACGTCCTGTGGCACTGCCGCGATGTGCAGGTTCTTCAGGCCTTTCACCGCATCCACCACCTTGGTCTGCCACACCCGCAGGCTGCCGTAGGCCAGCAGGCTGGTGCGCTCGGTACGGCGCGAGCACCAGGTCAGGCGATCGGCATCCGGCTGGCCGACTTCGATCCAGTGCAGCACGCGGTCGTCCAGGCTCTTTTCCCACAATGCCGGCTCGTCGACATCCGACAGACCTCGACCGAACGCCAACTGCTCGTTGTAGAACAGGGCATAGGCCAGCAACCGCACCGCCATGCGCTCTTCGGTCTCCGACGGGTGACGGGCGATGGTCTGCTTGACGCTCTGGTACACATTGCGATCAAGGTCGGTAAGGTTCAGTTCGAATTTGTAGGTGGTGGACGGCTGGGCCATGGACGGGCTTCTGCTAACGGAAAATGTCGCCCAGTCTAACCGATGCCGCCGCGATCAACGAAGCGTCGCGGCCAATTCCCTGCGCTACAGCAGTATCTGTGGCAATCGGCCTGTGATAAAACCTAGCGCACTGTCCCGCCGTAACGGATGCCTTATGCCTTTGCCCAGCAAACCCCTCGACGGTCTGAAAGTCATCGAACTCGGCACCCTGATCGCCGGCCCGTTCGCCTCGCGAATCTGTGCCGAATTCGGTGCGCAAGTGGTCAAGATCGAGTCCCCCGACGGCGGCGACCCGCTGCGCAAATGGCGCAAACTGTACGAAGGCACCTCGCTGTGGTGGTTCGTCCAGGCCCGCAACAAGCAGTCGCTGACACTCAACCTCAAGCACCCGGATGGCGTCGAGATTCTCAAGAAGCTGCTCGCCGAGGCCGACATTCTCATCGAAAACTTCCGCCCCGGCGTGCTGGAAAAGCTCGGCCTGGGCTGGGACGTGCTGCACGCACTCAACCCGAAACTGGTCATGGTCCGCCTGTCCGGCTTCGGCCAGACCGGGCCGATGAAAGATCAGCCGGGCTTCGGCGCAGTCGGCGAGTCGATGGGGGGGTTGCGCTACATCACCGGTTTCGAAGACCGCCCACCGGTACGCACCGGGATTTCCATCGGCGACTCGATTGCCGCGCTGTGGGGCGTGATCGGCGCACTAATGGCGCTACGCCACCGCGAAGTCAACGGTGGCCAGGGCCAGGTGGTCGACGTGGCGCTGTACGAGGCCATCTTTGCCATGATGGAAAGCATGGTCCCGGAGTTCGACGTCTTCGGTTTCATCCGCGAGCGCACCGGCAACATCATGCCGGGCATCACCCCCTCCTCGATTCACACCAGCGCCGACGGCAAGCACGTGCAGATCGGCGCCAATGGCGATGCGATCTTCAAGCGCTTCATGCAGGCCATCGGCCGTCAGGACCTGGCAGACGACCCGAGCCTGGCCAGCAACGACGGCCGCGACCTGCGCCGCGACGAGCTGTACGGGGTGATCGACCGCTGGGCCGGCAGCGTGCCACTCGCGCAACTGATGCAGCAACTCAACGACGCCGGTGTGCCGGCCAGCCGCATCTACTCGGCCGAAGACATGTTCAGCGACCCGCAATTCCTGGCCCGGGAGATGTTCCTCCAGGCCAAGCTGCCGGACGGCAAAGCCTTCAAGATGCCGGGGATCGTGCCCAAGCTGTCGGAGACGCCGGGCTCCAGCGAATGGGTCGGCCCGGAACTGGGCGAGCACACCGAGCAGTTGCTCGGCGAACTGGGTTACGACGCGCCCGGCATCGCCCACCTGCGCGCCCAGGGCGCCATCTGAACCGCTCTCTGCACCGGGCGTTGCTCGGTCCGTCGCTCGGCCTGCTGCTGAGCCTGCTCCCAGCGGCGGCCTGGGCCAAGGAAACGCTTACCTGGCTGCTGCGCGACCTGCCACCGCTGACCATCTTCGAGGGGCCGGAACGCGGCCAGGGCGCCGTCGACCAGATGCTCGCGGTGCTGATCAAGAACATGCCCGAGTACGAGCACAGCATTACCCGGGTCAACCGCGCGCGGGCCTTGCAGGTGTTGCAGGGCAACAGCTTCGCCTGCGACCCGACCCTGCTCTGGACCCCGGAGCGCGCCCGCTACATCGTCTTTTCCATGCCGAGCATGGGCACCCTGAGCAATGGCTTGATCCTCGGCAGTGCCCAGCGGGGGCTGCTGGAGCCGTTCATGAAGGACGGCGAGGCCGACCTGAAGGCCCTGCTCGACAGCCGCACGATCAAGCTCGGGCTGGTTGCCGAGCGCAGCTACAGCACGCCAATCGACGACATCGTCAAGCAGGCGCCGGCCGAATCGCTGAGCCGGCATTACGGCGACAATGCGGTAGCCAGCCTATTGCAGATGCAGCAACTGGGGCGCTTGCAGATGGTGCTGGGCTACTGGCCGGAGATCCGCTACCTCGGCGCGCAACAAGGCCTCGCCGCGCAGACACTGAGCTATGTGCCGATCCGGGGAGTGGCGCGTTATCAGTTCGTGCACGTCGGCTGTTCCGACACCGAGCTGGGGCGCGAAGCGGTCAGGCACGTCAACCAGTTGTTGCAGGAGCTGCGTAAGGAAACGCTGCCACCGATGTATGCGCGCTGGCTGGATGCAGCATCGAAGGACGAGTACCTGCGTGACAGCCATGGGTTCTTTGTCGGGCATGAACGGCAGTAAAAAAGCATCGCGGGACGAGCCCTGAAACAGAAAAAAGAAACCCCGGAACGGTGGGGAGTCCGTCCGGGGTTAAACAAAGGCCTGTTCACCACGGCCTCAGACGACAGCGTCACGGCATCGGAGCTGTATGCCGATCGGCTGTGCTTAGGGAGTCTGATTGCCATCGAAGGCGAAGGTTCCATTAAAATCGTAGCGCCACTACGCTACCCTTTTGTGAACCTGACACACTGACTCCCTTTCAACGGATTGTGCGGAGCACCCGTGACCCCAGGCGTTGCCCCCAAACTGCGCGTCGTGCTCGCCGACGATCACCCGATCTTCCGCATCGGCCTGCGCGCCGTGCTCGAACGGATCGCCGGGTTGACCGTGCTCGCCGAAGCGGGCAGCCCGCTGGAACTGCTCAGCACCCTGCAAGCACACCCCTGCGATCTGCTGGTCACCGATTTCATGATGCCGGTGGACGAACAGAGCGACGGTCTGCAATTGCTCGAACAACTGCGCCGACATCACCCACAGTTGCCGATTCTGGTCGTGACCATGCTCAACAATGCCGGCCTGTTCCGCGCCATGCTCGGCCTGGGCGTCAGCGGTCTGCTGAGCAAAGGCAGCCTGGCCGACGAGTTGCCACTGGCCATTGCCCGCCTGCGCCAGGGCAAAACCTTCCTCGCCGACTCGGTACAGCAATTGCTGCTGCAGGACGGCGAAGTGCGCGCCGATCGCGCGCAACTCCAGGGCAGCCTGTCGCCGCGCGAACTGGAGGTGGTGCGCCTGCTGGCACGCGGGCAAACCGTCAGCGAGATTGCCGCGCAACTCAACCGCAGCACCAAGACCGTCAGCACGCAAAAGGTCAATGCCATGCGCAAACTGGGCGTGAGTAACGATGCGGCGCTGTTCCTTTACTTGCAGGAGCTTGGCCTGAGCTGAACTCAGGCCGCACCCAGCTGTTCGAAGCCACCCTGCTCGCGGGCAACGATCCAGCGGCGTAACTCGCTCTCCGGCATCGGCCGGGCAATGTAATAGCCCTGCATCACCGGCCGGCCAAGGTCACCCAGGGCCAGCAGGTCGTCGCGGGTTTCCACGCCCTCCACCACCACCCGCAGGTCGAGGCGCCGCGCCGTCATCATCGCCCCGGCCACGACTGCCGCCTTGCGCCCGTCCTGGCCCATGCCGCGGACGAACTCGCTGGGCAGCTTCAGCTCGCTGAACGGCAGGTCGAGCAGGCGTTGCAGGTTCGAGCCCCCGGTGCCGAAGTCGTCGATCGACAACTGGCAGCCGAGGATCCGCAAATGCAGCAAGGCTTCGAGCTGACGGTCGTCGAGCTGGCAGTCCTGGGTCTCGATGATTTCCAGGGTCAGCACCGTGGCCGGGACGCCATGCTTTTCCAGGGCCTGGATCACCCGCGGAGCGAAATCCTCCTGCAACAGCAAGTGCGGGGGAATGTTCACCGCCACCGGCAACGCCTGGCCGCTGGCCAGGCGCACGCTGGCGCTCAGCCCCAGGGCCTGGTCGAGCACATGCCAGCTGAGGCTGCCAAGCAGGCCGGCGCGCTCGATCAGCGGGAAAAACTGCGCCGGCGAGAGCAGGCCCATCGACGGGTGATACCAGCGCACCAGCGCCTCGACCCCACGGATGCGCCCGTCGAAACATACCTTGGGCTGGTAATGCGCGACCCACTGCGACTTGCACAAGGCCAGGCTGGAGGCCGACAAGGTCAGCAGCTCGGTCATATCGACGCTCGGCGGCGGTATGACGACCTGACTGCCCGGCTCCTTGTACAGCGTCAGCAGTCTGTGCAGCGCGGCACTGGAGGCCGGCTTCTGCACACAGCCGAGCAAACGCAGGCCGAGCTGCCGGGCCAGGGCGCCGACGCTGTCGATCACTGCACGTTCGGCGCTGCTGAGGATGATCAGCGACGAGGCCAGCCCGGACTCGGCCAGGTAACGGATCAACTCCAGGCCATCGCAGCCGTCCAGGTGCAAGTCGCAGATGGCGATATCCACCCGACCACGGCGCGCCAGCGATTGCCGCGCGACGTCCACCGACTCGGCGGTGAGCACGTCGAACACGCCGTTGGCGTTGAGCATCTGGTGCAACGCCATCAACTGGAATGAATGGTCTTCGAGGATCAGGACCTTGAGTTCGTGCATGGGTTCTCCGCCGGGTGGCCTGCGCTGGATCACGCGGTCGCCACTTTAGGAAAAAATCCGCACTCGCCCTATAGGATAAATCCTAAAGTCAGTCTTCCAGTTTCCTCACCTCGTGTTCAATCTGGCCATGTAGGACGGCCATGGTTGCCTGCAACCTCGCCCAAGCGCGGTCCAGGGCCTGCTCGGCGCTGTCGCGGCTGGCCTGTTCCAGGGCGACGCTGGCGCGCGCCAGCGGCTCGGCGTCGATCAGGCAGGCCACCCCCTTGAGCCGGTGCAACGAGGCGCCCAGAGCCTTGAGGTCCGGGCCGGCGACGGCGGCATCGAGCAGCGAACGCTCCTCATCGAGGTTCTTGCACAGCTCCAGCAGCATGCGCAGCAGGATCGCATCGTTGGCCTGGGTCATCTGCCGCAGGGTCTGCATCTTGAAGCTAGGCAATGGCGTCAGTTGCTCGATCAGCGCCGCCAGGTGCTCCAGCGACAGCGGTTTGATCAAGCACTCGTCCATGCCCGCGTCCAGACAACGACCGCGCTCCTCTTTCATGGCATTGGCGCTGCAACCGACAATTGGCGTGGCCGCCCGCCCTTCGTCGCGCTCGATGCGGCGGATGCTCCGGGCCAGGGCGTAGCCGCTGACCTGGGGCATATTGCAGTCGGTCAGCAGCAGGTCGAACGGCTCGGCCTGCCAGGCTTGCAACGCAGCCTGGCCGCCGTCGACGGCGACCACTTCATGGCCGAGGAAGGCCACCTGCTGGCTGAGTACCAGGCGGCTGGCCGACAGGTCGTCGACCACCAGCACCCGCCGCGGCTGCATCGGCGTCGGCCGCCAGGCCGGCTGGACCGGCGCCGTGCTCTCGTCAGCAAGCCGGCGCAGTGTCAGTGCTACCGACACGTCGGTGCCCTGCCCCGGCACGCTGTGCAGGGCAATGCTGCCGCCCATCAGCTCGACCAACTGCCGGCAGATGCTCAGGCCCAGGCCCGACCCGCCGTATTCCGCCGCCGAGCGCGCCGAAGCCTGAGCGAATGGCTGGAACAACTCGGTCTGTTGCTGAGCAGAAATGCCGATGCCGGTATCGCGCACGCTCAACTGCAGGCCGACCCTGTCTGCCGTTGTCTCGCGCAGCTCGACGCGCACCGTAACACCACCAGTGTGGGTGAACTTCATCGCATTGCCGAGCAGGTTCAGCAGAATCTGCCGCACGCGCAGCGGGTCGAACCAGTACACGCCCTGTGCCGCTGCGGCGATCTCCAGTTCCAGGGTCAGGCCCTTGGCCTGCGCCTGGGTGCGGAACTGCTCGACGAGGGCGCCGAGAAACGGCTTGAGCGCCCGTGCTTCCGGCGCCAGCTCCAGGCTGCCGGCTTCGATACGGGCCAGGTCGAGGCTGTCGCCGATCAGCTCGATCAGCTCGCGCGCCGACTGGTGCGCAGTTTCCAGTGCCGGAGCCGGTGTTTCGCCACGGGCCCGCGCGGTTTCCCGCTCAAGCTCCAGCAGGCCGATGATCACCGCAATCGGGGTACGGATCTCATGGCTCATGGTCGCCAAAAAGGCACTTTTCGCCTGGTTGGCCTGCTCGGCCTGCTGCCGCGCCTCAACCAACTCGCGCTCCAGGCGCTTGCGCTCGGTGATGTCGATCCAGCCACCGAGCAGGCCCTGCAACTGACCGTCGGCACGGTAGAACGGCACGGTCCACTGATAGGCGTCGATGCGCTGCCCCTCGAAGTTGATCTGCCGGTCGACGAACACCGGCTGCGGATCGTTGAGCAGGCGCAGGTAATCGTTGTGCATCGGCTCGGCGATCTCGGCGGGAATCACCTGGATATCGGTCAGTTTGAGCCCTTTGACCTCGGCAAAGCGGATCGAGAAGGCCTCCTCGTAGCTCTTGTTGCAGGAAATCAGCCGGCCCTCAAGGTCGCGCACGTAGATCGGATTGGGGATACCGTCGAGCAAGGCGCGCTTGAACGCCAACTGGTCGTTGAGCGCCTCCTCGGCTTTCTCGCGCTGGCGGATCTGCACCCGCAGGCGGTTGCTCCAGAGCATCGACAGCAGGCCGAACAGCACCGCCACCGCCACCGCCCAGTACACCCAGGGGGCGATCCGCCATTGCGGTGGCGGGGGGGCCACCGACCCCAGCCATTTCATGCGAACGGCGCGCATTTCCGCTACCGGGAAGGCTTCCAGCGCCTTGTTGAGGATCTGCACCAGCTCCGGCGCGCCTTGGCGCACGGCAAAACGGTCCGGGGCCCAGCGGCCGTCGACACTGCGCCCGACCTTCAGCAGCGGGTCATTGAGCACCCCACGGTAGGCCCCGACTTCGCTGTCGATGGTGGCGTCGGCGGCGCCGCTGCGAACCTTGTCGCGGGCCTCCTCCAGCGACGCGGTGCGCAGCAGACGAATCTGCGGGTAGTCCTGGCGGATGCTGCTTTCCAGCACATGCTCGGCCGGCAGTGCCAGGGTGCGTTCGTCCAGTTCGTCCAGCGAGTCGAGGGTGAGATCCTCGGGGCGCACGATGAACACCCAGCTCTGGCCGCCAAGCGGGTGGGTGAAATCGAGAAAGTCGCGGCGCTCCTGCGACTCACTGAGGGTGGTACTCATGTCGGCCTCGCCGCTCGCCAGCAGCGACAGGCTCCGACTGATCGAGTCGGACGGCCGGTAGACGAAGTTCAGCCCGGTCATCTGCGCGATGATCGCCAGCACATCGTTGTTCAGCCCTGCCCAGATCTGCTGCTCGTTGCGAAACAGGTACGGCGCGTACTGGCTACCGACCACCGTGACCTGCGGATGGCGGCGGATCCACGCTTGCTCCTGCGGGGTGAGTTCGACGCGCTGGTGGGCGACGTCGGAGCCCAGGCCGGAGGTCCAGCGACCGAGTATTTCACGTTGCAGCGGCTCGTCGATGCTGGCCAGCGCGCGGTCGAGCATGGCCCCCAACAGCGGTTCGCTGGCGCGGCTGGCAAAAGCGAAGCCGATCGGCGGCAGGTCACTGGGGCAGACGATCTTCAGGCCAAGGTACGGCCGCAGGGCCATGTACGAGCGGACGATCACGTCGTTGCCGATGAACGCATCGACCTCGCCCTGGCTCAGCGCTTCGAGGCCGCTGTAGAGGTTGGGCGCAATGATCACCTTGCTCTGCGGGTAGGCGCGATTCACTTCGCGGGTATCGGCGTAGCCATCGAGCAGGACGACGGACTTGCCGCTCAGGCTCGGGTCGATGGCCGCCGCTTCGCCGCGCATCACCACCACCGAGGTGTCGGGGATGTAGTCGCGGGAGAACGCCAGGCCAGGGACGCCGCGCTCGTAACCGTTAGCGCTGGTGAGGATGTCGATAGTGCCATTGCGCAGGGCGTCGATAGCCTCCTGGCGCTTGGTGAAGGCCAGCACCTTGGTGCCGACGCCAAGGCGCCGGGCGACCAGGCTCAGGTAGTCGGAGCTGATGCCCTGGTAGCGGTTGCGGTCGATGGTGATGTCGACCGGCTCGTAGTCGGCGATGGAAATCCCCACGCGCAGGGTGCGGGCCTTACCGAGCCATTTGGTTTCGTCGGCGCTAAGGCTCAGCGGGTCGAGGTCGGCGAACGGCGGGGCCAGGGTAAATGGCAGGCTTTGCGCAGCGTCGGCTTGGGGAAGGCAGAATAGCAGGCAGCACAGGGCGATGAGCCACGTGGTTGACCGCTTAAACACTGCCCCCTTCTCTCTCTGCATTTTGTGCACATCCATACCTTGCCCCCTTTGTAGGCGCTGGCTTGCCTGCGATCGAGCCGGGCCGCGTTCGGACGAAGCGGTCGTAAAACCTGCAAGCACGTTGTCCCTGACCCACCGCGTTTAGCTGATTTGCTGCCGCTTCACGGCAGATCGCAGGCAAGCCAGCGCCTACAGGGTTAGCGTCCAACCTATAGGACAGTAGAAATGAAAAAGCCCGTCAAGGACGGGCTTTTTCGGCGGCCGGCTACTCGCTCAGAGCGGCTTGCCGCGGTTGCCGTGCTGGCTGACAAACGCCTGAACCGCTTTCAGGTCGTTGGCCAAGACCGTGCACTTCTCTTCCCGCGAGAACAGGTCGGCCAGGTGCGCCGGCAACTCCAGTGCCTTGCCCACCCCGGCCTTCTCTACCGCTTCCGGGAATTTCACCGGGTGCGCAGTGCCCAGCACCACCATCGGCGTGTCCAGGCTGCGGCGGCACTCACGCGCGGCTTTCACGCCGATCGCGGTGTGCGGGTCGAGCACTTCGCCGGTCTGGGCGAACACCTCGGCAATCGTCTCGCAGGTTTGCGCGTCGTCGACCGCCAGCGAATCGAACAACTTGCGCGCTTCGGTCCAGCGGTCCTGTTCGACACTGAAACCGCCACCCTGCTTGAAGGTGGCCATCAGCTCGGCAATCGCCGCACCGTTGCGCCCGTGCAGATCGAACAGCAGGCGTTCGAAGTTCGACGAGACCATGATGTCCATCGATGGCGACAGGGTCGCGTGCAGGGTTTCCTTGACGTACTGGTTGCCGCTCATGAAGCGGTGCAGGATGTCGTTCTGGTTGGTCGCAACGATCAACTGGCTGATCGGCAGGCCCATGTTGCGCGCCAGGTAACCGGCGAAGATGTCGCCGAAGTTGCCGGTCGGTACCGAGAACGCCACCGAGCGCGCCGGCCCCCCCAGTTGCAGGGCCGCGTGGAAGTAGTAGACGATCTGGGCCATGATCCGCGCCCAGTTGATCGAGTTCACCGCCACCAGGCGGGTGCCCTTGAGGAAGCCCTGGTCGGCGAAGCTGGCCTTGACCATCTCCTGGCAGTCGTCGAAGTTGCCTTCGATGGCAATGTTATGGATGTTCTCGCCGAACAGGGTGGTCATCTGCCGACGCTGAACTTCCGACACGCGCTGGTGCGGATGGAGGATGAAGATGTCGACGTTGTCGCACCGACGGCAGCCTTCGATGGCCGCCGAGCCGGTGTCACCACTGGTCGCGCCGATGATCACCACGCGCTCGCCACGCTTGGCCAGCACATGGTCGAGCAGACGGCCGAGCAGTTGCAGGGCGAAGTCCTTGAACGCCAGGGTCGGGCCGTGGAACAGCTCCAGCACCCATTCGTTGCTGTTCAGCTGACGCAGCGGCGCGACTGCCGCATGGGCGAAGCCACCGTAGGTTTCTTCGAGGATCTTCTTGAAGTCGGCATCGGCAATGCTGCCGGTGACGAACGGGCGCATCACCCGGAAGGCCAACTCGTGGTACGGCAGGCCGGCCCAGGAAGCGATCTCTTCCTGGGTGAAACGCGGCAGGTTTTCCGGCACGTACAGGCCGCCGTCGCTGGCGAGGCCCGCCAGCAGGACGTCTTCGAAATTCAGGGCCGGTGCCTGGCCGCGGGTACTGATGTAACGCATATGGGCAAACCTTTGGTTTGAGCTTCAAGCTGCAAGCTGCAAGCTGCAAGTTAAAGCCGGAATGGGCTTAGCTTGCAGCTTGTGGCTTGTAACCTACAGCTGTTGTCAATTCAGTTGTTCGACGCGGATACGCACTACGCTGCCAACCACGTCCTGCAGGGCTTCCAGGGCGGTGATAGCGTCGTTCATGCGTTGTTCGAGCACCCGGTGGGTGAGCAGGATCATCGGCACCAGGCCGTCCTGTTCCTCGACTTCCTTCTGCATGATCGATTCGATGTTGATGCCGCGCTCGGAGAGGATGCTCGCCACCTGGGCCAGCACGCCAGGGTGATCCTTGGCCTGGATGCGCAGGTAGTAAGCACTTTCGCAGGCTTCGATCGGCAGGATCGGGTGTGCCGACAGCGAATCCGGCTGGAACGCCAGGTGCGGTACGCGATTTTCCGGATCGGCCGTCATGACCCGCACCACATCGACCAGGTCGGCCACCACCGACGAGGCGGTCGGCTCCATGCCGGCGCCAGCACCGTAGAACAGGGTCGAACCGGCAGCGTCGCCGTTGACCATGACCGCGTTCATCACGCCGTTGACGTTGGCCAGCAGGCGGTCGGCCGGGATCAACGTCGGGTGCACCCGCAGCTCGATGCCGGCAGCGGTGCTGCGGGCCACGCCGAGGTGCTTGATGCGATAACCCAGCGCTTCGGCATAGTTGACGTCGGCGGTGGTCAGCCGGGTGATGCCTTCGGTGTAGGCCTTGTCGAACTGCAACGGGATGCCAAAGGCGATGGACGCCAGGATGGTCAGCTTGTGCGCGGCATCGATGCCTTCGACATCGAAGGTCGGATCGGCTTCGGCATAACCCAGCGCCTGGGCTTCGGCCAGCACGTCGGGGAAGGCTCGGCCTTTTTCGCGCATTTCGGTAAGGATGAAGTTGCCGGTGCCGTTGATGATTCCGGCCACCCAGTTGATGCGGTTGGCCGAGAGGCCTTCGCGGATCGCCTTGATCACCGGAATGCCGCCGGCCACGGCGGCTTCGAAGGCGACGATAACGCCCTTCTCGCGCGCCTTGGCAAAGATCTCGTTGCCGTGCACGGCGATCAGCGCCTTGTTCGCGGTGACCACGTGCTTGCCGTTGTCGATGGCCTTGAGCACCAGCTCGCGGGCCACGGTGTAGCCACCGATCAGTTCGATGACAATGTCGATTTCCGGGTTGCTCGCAACGTCGAATACATCAGCGGTAATGGGGGTACCGGTAATCTGGCAATTCGGGTTTGGCGAACGCATGGCAATCTGGGCCACTTCGATTCCACGCCCGGCGCGGCGGGCAATCTCCTCGGCGTTTCGCTGAAGTACATTGAAGGTACCGCCACCGACGGTCCCCAACCCACAGATGCCTACTTTGACCGGTTTCACTGTGAACTCCCCATTGAACGACCGGCCTGATACCGGTCGTGAAATCGGTCGCCGCCCCGTGGTGACGACCGCTGTGTTGAATTACTTGCTGCCGGCGAGTGCCAGCTTGGCCACTTGCGCGGCCGGTTGATAACCCGGAATCACCTGACCGTCTTCCAGCACGATGGCCGGGGTGCCATTAACCCCGATCGACTGACCGATCTGGAATTGCTGGCTGACCGGGTTGGCGCACTTGGCGGCCTTGATTTCCTTGCCATCGATCATCTTGTCCAGCGCGCCTTTACGGTCGCTGGAGCACCACACCGCCTGCAACTGCTCGTCACCCGGCGAGCCGAGACCCTGGCGCGGGAAGGCCAGGTAGCGCACTTCGATACCGCGCTTGTTCAGCTCGGCCACTTCGGCGTGCAACTTGTGGCAGTACGGGCACGTGGTGTCGGTGAACACGGTGATGTGCGACTTGGTTTCACCCTTGGCAGGATAAACCACCATCTCGGCGGCAGGAATGCCGTTGATGGTCTTGGCGATGGCGACCCGCTCGGCTTTTTCGGTCAGGTTGATCGGCTTGCCGTCCTGTACCTGAAACAGGTAGCCCTGCACCAGGAACTGGCCGTCGGCACTGGCGTAGAGCACGCGGCCGCCCTTGAGCTTGACTTCGTACAGGCCGTTCAACGGGCTGGCGGCGATGCTTTCGACCGGCACCTGCGACTCCAGCGATTGCAGGGTCTTGCGAATAGCCTGCTCGGCCGGATCGGCCGCAGCGGCGACAAAGGTGCTAACCAACGCCAGAGCGGCGGCGGCGAAAATCTGGGTCACGCGCATGAGAACTCCTGGGGGCAGACAGTGGGCCGGAAACCTGCACGCCCGCGCTGAAAACGGGGTAACTCGACGGCCCAAGGTGCAAACCGGTCAAGCCTACCACATTCATTGACCGGCTTTGACAGCCGGCGACACGCCGCATGCAAACCGCACTCAGCCGCGCGGGTGGTGCCTGGCGTGCAGTTCTTGCAGGCGCGCGCGGGCGACGTGGGTGTAGATCTGGGTGGTCGACAGGTCGCTATGGCCCAGCAGCATCTGCACCACGCGCAGGTCGGCACCGTGGTTGAGCAGGTGAGTGGCGAAGGCATGGCGCAAGGTATGCGGCGACAGCGCCTTGCCGATTCCGGCCACCTGGGCCTGATGCTTGATGCGGTGCCAGAAGGTCTGGCGGGTCATCTGTTCACCGCGGTTGCTGGGGAACAGTACATCGCTGGGACGGCCGTTGAGCAGTTCGTTGCGGCCGTCGCGCAGGTAGCGCTCCAACCACACCACGGCCTCCTCGCCCATCGGCACCAGACGCTCCTTGCTGCCCTTGCCCATGACCCGCAACACGCCCTGGCGCAGGTTCAGCTGATCGAGGGTCAGGCTGACCAGCTCGGTGACCCGCAGGCCACAGGCATACAGCACTTCGAGCATGGCACGGTCGCGCTGGCCGATCGGCTCGCTGAGGTCCGGCGCCTGCAACAACGCTTCGACATCGGCCTCGGACAGCGACTTGGGCAACGGCCGGCCCAACTGCGGCATCTCCACCTGCAGGGTCGGATCGATCTCGATCAGCTTCTCGCGCAGCAGGTAGCGATAGAAACCGCGCAGCCCGGACAGAAAACGCGCCGTCGAACGCGGCTTGTAGGCCTGCTCCAGGCGCCAGGCCAGGTGGTCGAGGATCAACTCGCGGCCGGCGGCCGGCAGTTCGACGCCGAGCGCCTGAAGCCAGCCGTTGAACAGCGCCAGGTCGCTGCGATAGGACAGGCGGGTGTTGTCCGAGAGACCTTTTTCCAGCCACAGGGCATCGAGAAACTGGTCGATCAGGGGGTGGTCGATAGCGGGCATGACGGCTCGGTGGTAAGGCGAAGAAATGCCGCTAGTCTTCCATATCAGCGCCAGCTTAGGGAGCACGAATGAACGAACAGCAGATCCTTCTCGCCTTCGGTGGCATCGGCGCGGCGGCGCTGGGCTGCCAGTGGCTGGCCTGGCGGTTGAAATTGCCGGCCATCCTGTTCCTCTTGCTCAGTGGCATCCTCGCCGGGCCCCTGCTCGGCTGGCTCGACCCACAGCAATTGTTCGGCCCGCTGCTGATGCCGCTGGTGTCGCTGGCGGTGGCGCTGATCCTGTTCGAAGGCAGCCTGACCCTGCACCTGTCGCAATGGCAGGATATCGGCAGCGTGGTGCGCCGGCTGGTAACCCTCGGTGCACTCGCCACCTGGCTGGTAATTGCCGTGGCCACACACTGGCTGCTGGGCTTCGACTGGCCACTGGCGATCCTGTTCGGTACCCTGACCCTGGTCACCGGGCCGACGGTGATCGTACCGATGCTGCGGGTGGTGCGGCCGAAAGCGGCGATTGCCAACATCCTGCGCTGGGAAGGCATCGTCATCGACCCGATCGGCGCACTGCTGGCGGTGGTGGTGTACAGCTTCATCATTGCCGACGCCGAGGGCAACGGCATCAGCCAGAGCCTGATGACCTTTGCCGGTGTAATCGCCTGCGGCACCGCGTTCGGCGCGGTCGGCGGCTGGATCCTCGGCCAGGTGATACGTGAACAGTGGCTGCCGGAATACCTGCACAACCTGGCCTCGCTGGCGGCGGTACTGGGCATTTTCATCGCGGCCAACCAGGTGCTGCACGAGTCCGGCCTGCTCGCGGTGACGCTGATGGGCATGTGGCTGGCAAACATGAAAGGCGTGGACGTTCGGCAGATCCTGCACTTCAAGGAAAACCTCAGCGTGCTGCTGATCTCCGGGCTGTTCATTCTGCTGGCGGCGCGTCTCGACCTGCATGCCCTGCTCGGCCTCGGCCCGGCGGTACTGGCCCTGCTGCTGGTGATCCAGCTGATCGCGCGACCACTGAGCGTATGGCTGTCGACCTGGGGCTCGCCGCTGAAGTGGCGCGAGCGGATGCTGCTGGCCTGGATTGCACCGCGCGGCATCGTCGCGGCGGCGGTGTCGGCGATCTTCGCCAGTCGCCTGGACCAGGCCGGGCACGACAATGCCCTGCTGTTGGTGCCGCTGACGTTCGCCGTGATCATCGGCACGGTGCTGCTGCAAAGCGCCACGGCGCGGCCGCTGGCGCGGCTGCTGAACGTCGCGGAGCCGGCGCCCAGCGGTTTTCTGATCGTCGGCGCCAACCCGCCGGCGCGGGCCATCGGCAAGGCCTTGCAACAGCTCGACTGCCGGGTGCTGCTGACCGATTCGAGCTGGGAGAACATTCGCGCAGCGCGGATGGACGGCTTGCCGACCTACTTCGGCAACCCGGCGTCGCAGCATGCTGACGCACACCTGGACCTGGTCGGGCTCGGGCATTTGCTCGGGCTGTCGCCGGCGGGCGAGCTGAATACACTGGCCTGCGCGCGGTTCCGGCATGATTTCGGCAAGCAACGCCTGTTCGTGCTGGCCAGCGGGCTGGAGGCCCGGCGCAGCGACAAGCACCGCGCCAGCGACGAACATCGGGGGCAGGTGCTGGGCAGTCAGTCGCTGACCTATTTGCAGTTGGCCAATTTGCTGCATCAGGGCGCACAGCTGTACAGCACGCACCTGACCGAGGCGTTTGGCTGGGAAGAATACTGCGCCCTGCATGGCGAACGGGCGACGCTGCTGTTTGCCCGTGACGGGCATGACTGGGTGCACGTGTTCGGGCCGGCAAGCACACTCAAGCCGGGGCCGGGGTGGACGGTGGTGGCGTTGATTCAGCAGGCACTAGGGCCGACGTGAGCGCCCCAACTGTTTTTGTAGGGGCGGGTGTGTCCCGCGATGCTTTTAGAAGCCCGGCAGCACCGGCACCGGCCGCTTGTCTTCATCGATGGCCACAAAGCTGAACAAACCATGAATCGCCTTCTCCCGGCTGTCACAGCTCATGCTCTCGACAAACACTTCCACCTCGACCTTCAGGCTGGTATTGCCCACCTTTACCACCGTACCCACCAGCTCGACAATCGAACCGGCGGCAATCGGGTGCTTGAAGTCGATGCGGTCGGTCGACACCGTTACCAACGGCAAGCGGCAAAAGCGCGTCGCCGCAATGAACGACACTTCGTCCATCCACGCCAACGCGGTGCCGCCGAACAGGGTGTTGTGGTGGTTGGTGGTCGACGGGAATACCGCCTTGGTCACGCGGGTTACCGACAACTCGGTGCGGCGCTGGATTTCCTGCTCTCTCGGGGTCATGGCATCACTTGAAGGTACAAATTACAAACAATAAAAAAGCAGCCCGAAGGCTGCTTTTTTCGCATGGCGGTTGTAGCCGCCGGTCAAACTGTCATCAGGACAGTTTTTCCTTGATGCGAGCGGCTTTACCGGACAGGTCGCGCAGGTAGTACAGCTTGGCTTTACGCACGTCACCACGACGTTTCACGGCCAGGCTGTCGATTTGCGGGCTGTAGGTCTGGAAAGTACGCTCAACGCCAACACCGTTGGAGATCTTGCGAACAGTGAAAGCACTGTTCAGACCACGGTTACGCTTGGCGATTACAACGCCTTCAAAAGCCTGCAGACGCGAACGATCGCCTTCCTTCACTTTCACCTGAACGACGATGGTGTCGCCCGGGGCAAAGGTCGGGATCTCTTTGGACATCTGCTCAGCTTCGATCTGCTGAATGATTTTGTTGGTCATGCTGTGCTCCTAAGGTAAATCGTCAGATCTACCATCGATACGTTAACTATCGTTCCGCTCACGGAGATACTCCTCGAGCAGCTTCTTCTCTTCTCCAGAAAGTGAGCGACTTTCCAGAAGATCGGCGCGTCGTTCATAGGTCCGCCCAAGGGACTGCTGTAAACGCCATCGCCGGATGTGTGCATGGTTGCCACTGAGCAACACGTCGGGAACACGCTGATCCGCATATACCTCCGGTCGGGTGTAATGCGGGCAATCCAGCAGACCATCGGTAAAGGAGTCTTCCTCCGCCGAGGCCGCATGCCCTAAAGCTCCGGGCAGCAGTCGTGTAACCGCATCGATCAAGACCATCGCCGGCAGCTCGCCGCCAGACAATACATAGTCTCCAATCGACCACTCTTCATCGACATGAGCCTCAATAAAGCGCTCGTCAATGCCTTCATATCGACCGGCTATCAGAATCAACGATTCCTGCTTCGCCAGGTCTTGGACCGCCGACTGCGTCAGCTTGCGGCCTTGTGGCGACAGGTAAATAACCTTCGCCGTCCCCCCGGTTGCCTGCTTGGCGCTTGCCAGAGCATCTTCCAGAGGCTTGATCTTCATCACCATGCCCGGACCACCGCCAAACGGCCGATCATCTACCGTATGGTGACGATCTGTGGTGTAGTCCCGCGGGTTCCAGCAGTTGACGTGCATCAACCCCTGTTTGACCGCGCGGCTGGTAATGCCGTACTCAGTGATGGCCGAGAACATCTCGGGGAACAACGTAATGACATCTACACGAAGGCTCGCCATCGTTTAGAAGTCCGCGTCCCATTCAACCCTCATCTCGCCTGCACCCAGGTCGATTGCCAGCACGCATTGCTCCGTATAGGGCAACAGACGCTCGCGATCATCCAGGCTGCCTGCGCAAGGCTTGACCACCATTACATCGTTCGCGCCGGTCTCCAACAGGTGATCAACCTTGCCGAACAGATGTCCGTCCTGGTTGATGACTCGCAGACCTACCAACTGGTACCAGTAGTACTCGTCGACAGGCAGGTTGGGCAAAAGGCTACGCGAGATACAAATCTCATAACCGCTCAGAAGACGCGCTTCGTCACGATCATCGAGCCCTTTGAGCTTGGCGACCAGATCCTTTTGAGTGGAACGGCCACTGACCAGCTCGACCTGCTTGACCTTACCTTCATGCCGAAGCGTCCAGTGTCGGTACTGCAACAGGTTTTCAATCGGATCGGTAAAGGAATAGACCTTCACCTCGCCGCGAACGCCGTGAACCGAAAATATCTTGCCGACAACGATCAAGTCATCAGCGCTTTCTGGCGTCGCGTTCATATTGCTCAGGCAGCAGCCTTGGCAGCTTCCTTCAGCAGCTGAGCAACGCGCTCAGACGGCTGTGCGCCAACGCTCAACCAGTGAGCAACGCGGTCTTCCTTAACGGACAGACGAACTTCCTGGCCACGAGCGATAGGGTTGAAGAAACCAACCTGCTCGATGTGCGAACCGGTAACCGGGTTACGCGAGTCGGTCACGGTCAGGTGGTAGAATGGGCGCTTTTTAGAGCCGCCACGGGCAAGACGGATGGTTAGCATTGAACATCGTTCCTGTAGTCGGTGCTGCAAATCAAAATGCACAGCGGGCACGGGTGCCCGAAAGGCCGCATATTCTCAAGGAATACACGGACTTTTGCAAATGCCTTTTTCCGGCAAGCAAAAGCCTGCCTTACTGACTTGCACGTTACGCTGCCTTATATAGAGCAGCAGTGATCCCGCGCATGGCGGGAGTTCCGTCGGTCGGCTCGTTACAGCCAGGCCAACCGACTGGATTCGGATTACAGCTTCGGCATGCCGCCACCTGGCATCATGCCGCCCAGGCCGCGCATCATCTTGGCCATGCCGCCTTTGGCAGAGAACTTCTTCATCATCTTCTGCATCTGCTTGTGCTGCTTGATCAAGCGACCGATGTCCTGCACCTGGGTACCGGAACCGATGGCAATCCGGCGCTTGCGCGAACCGCTGATCAGATCAGGGTCACGGCGCTCGGCCGGGGTCATCGAGTTGATGATGGCTTCCATCTGCTTGAACTGCTTCTCGGCAGCGCCCTGGGCGTTGCCCATCTGCGCCAGGTTGACCCCGCCGATGCTGGGCAGCTTGTCCATCAGACCGCCAAGGCCGCCCATGTTCTTCATTTGTTGCAACTGGTCGCGGAAGTCTTCGAGGTCGAAGCCCTTGCCCTTCTTCAGCTTCTTGGCCAGTTTGTCGGCCTTTTCCTTGTCGAGGGTCTGTTCGGCCTGCTCGATCAGGCTGAGCACGTCGCCCATGCCGAGGATGCGCGAGGCGATCCGGTCGGGGTGGAACGGCTCGAGGGCTTCGGTTTTCTCGCCCATACCGATGAACTTGATCGGCTTGCCGGTGATCGCGCGCACCGACAGGGCGGCACCGCCACGGGCGTCGCCGTCGACCTTGGTCAGAATCACGCCGGTCAGCGGCAGCGCCTCACCGAAGGCCTTGGCGGTATTGGCCGCATCCTGGCCGGTCATGGCGTCGACCACGAACAGGGTTTCGATCGGCTTGACCGCAGCGTGCAGGTCCTTGATCTCGCCCATCATCTCGGCGTCGATGTGCAGACGACCGGCGGTGTCGACGATGACCACGTCGATGAATTTGAGTTTGGCTTCGCGGATCGCCGCTTCGGCAATGGCCACCGGCTTCTGGCTGATGTCCGACGGGAAGAAGGTCACACCGATGTCGTTGGCCAGGGTTTCCAGCTGCTTGATCGCCGCCGGGCGGTAGACGTCGGCCGACACCACCATCACGGTTTTCTTCTTGCGCTCTTTAAGGAAGCGCGCCAGCTTGCCGGCGGTGGTGGTTTTACCCGCACCCTGCAGACCGGCCATGAGCACCACCGCAGGCGGTGCGGCGTTGAGTGCCAGGTCTTCGTTGGCGGCGCCCATCAGGCCTTCGAGTTCGGCCTGGACGATCTTCACGAACGCCTGCCCCGGTGTCAGGCTGCGCGATACCTCGGTACCGACCGCACGCTCCTTGACCTTGTTGACGAAATCCTTGACCACCGGCAGGGCGACGTCGGCCTCGAGCAACGCCATGCGCACTTCGCGCAGGGTGTCTTTGATGTTGTCTTCGGTCAGCTTGGCCTTGCCGGTGACATGGCGCAGCGTCTGTGACAGACGGTCGGTCAGGTTTTCAAACATGGGGATCCTTTCAGGCTCTGTAGAACCGAGGTTTATCAGCTGCCATGGGCCTTTCGGCCAGCCTAGGGCAAGGGCAGGCCGGCGATTATAACGAAGACTCGCGCCAGCGCACACCATGCCGTCGGCAAGCAGTCTTCCTTGGTGGGCGCGTTCTATGCCAAACTCAACGACTTTCGGGCTTGCCTAACAGGACTTATGCTCCCCTTGTCACCCAGTTTGCTACCCAATCTGATCGCCGCCTGCCTTTATGCCGCCGCGATTATCTACCAAGGCACCCGCCTGGCCCAAGGCACCAAGGCCGACAAACGGCTGCTTGGCCTGCTCGGGGCGATCGCCGTCGTGGCCCAGGGCACCGCGTTGTTCTGGCAACTGCTGACGCCGCTGGGCCTGAGCCTGGACTTCTTCACCGCCGCCAGCCTGATCGCCACGGCAGTCATCGCCCTGACCCTGCTGGCGACGCTGAGCATCCCGGTGGAAAACCTGCTGCTCCTGCTGTTCCCGCTGGGCCTGGTCACAGCCTTGGCCGCACAGTTCGCCCCACCGGGCACCACGCCGCTGATCAACGAAGAGCCGGGCATCCTTGCGCATATATTGCTGTCGATCCTGGCGTACGGGCTGTTCACCATCGCGGTGTTCCAGTCGCTGTTGCTGCTGCTGCAGGATCACCAGCTCAAGCACAAACACCCGTCCGGGCTGATCCGCAATTTCCCGCCGCTGCAAACCATGGAAAGCCTGCTGTTCGGTTTCCTCTGGGCTGGCTGGATCTTCCTGTCGCTGTCGCTGCTGTCCGGCTGGCTGTTCCTCGACAACCTGTTCGCCCAGCACCTGGTGCACAAGACCCTGCTCGCCTGCCTGGCCTGGATCGTCTTCAGCGTGCTGCTGTGGGGCCGCAACCGCCTCGGCTGGCGTGGACACAAGGCGATTCGCTGGACCCTGGCCGGGTTCTGCCTGCTGATGCTGGCGTACTTCGGCAGCAAGCTGGTACGCGAATTCATTCTGCACATCTGACAGGCGGCCCATGGACACTCTGCCGTTAGGCCCGCTGCTGGCGATTCTGGCCCTGGCACTGCTCTGGTCGGCGCTGTTCAGCGCGGTGGACGCCGCGCAACAGCAGCTCAACGCCAGCCGGCGCAACGGCCAAACAGGCGAGCGCCCAAGCCTGGACGTCGCGCCCCAGGCGCTGGTGCTGTGTTCGACCCTGGGCAAGCTGCTGGTGCTGGCCTTGGCCTGCCTGATGGGCCAGCGCTGGCAAAACGAGCATGGCTTCTGGGTGGCCGGTCTCAGCGCCGCTGCCGTGCTGCTGATTGTCGCCGAATACCTGCCCCGCCAACTCGCCCGACGCAACCCCGAGGCCTTTATCGGCCTGGGCAACAGCCTGCTCAAAGCCCCGTTGAAAGTGCTGCAGCCGCTGGCCTGGCTGCTCGATGCCTGCGCCCGGCTGCTACTCAAGCCATTCACGATCAAGGCGGCGACGGTCAACCAGCACGACAGCAACGCGCTGCTGGAGGCCGACACAGCGAACGACACTGCGCAGCGCCACGACCTCCTCGACAGCCTGAAAAGCCTCGACAAGGTCACGGTCAACGATATTCTCGTGCCGCGCAACGACGTCGACGGGATCAACCTCGACGAGCCGATCGAGCAGATCATCGAACAGCTGATCCTCAGCCGCCACACGCGCCTGCCGGTGTTCCACAGCGACATCAACCAGGTGCAGGCCATCCTCAACACCCGGCAGATCGCCCACCTGCTGCCGCGCGCCGAGCTGACCATGGAAAGCCTGCTGGCCGCCTGCTACGAGCCGTACTTCGTGCCGGAAAGCACTCCGCTGCAATTGCAGTTGCTGAACTTCCACAAGCAGCAGCGGCGCCTCGGCGTGGTGGTCGATGAGTACGGCGAGGTGCAGGGCATCGTGACCCTGGAAGACATCCTCGAAGAAATCGTCGGCGAGTTCGAAGAAGAACACAACCTCGACAACCCGCACATCCATCCTCAGGCCGACGGACGCTTCGTCATCGAAGGCACCGTGTCGATCCGCGAACTGAACCGCAACCTCGGCTGGCACCTGCCCAGCGACGGCCCGAAGACCCTCAACGGGCTGGTCACCGAAGCGCTGGAAAGCATTCCGGAAAGCGCGGTGTGCCTGAAGATCGGTCGCTATCGCCTGGAAATCCTCGAAACCGAAGACAATTGCGCCAGCCGCATACTGGTCTGGATGGTCGCCCGCTAGCTATTCCGCCCTGCTCCCGGCTACGGCCTGAGTTATGGCGTGTCGACGCTGGGTTACAGCCGGGAAACCTTCCTTGGCCTGCTGTGCCTTGCCGTGGTCTTCATGGCCTTGGCGACGCCGTTATCGACCTGGCTGAGCGACCGTTATGGGCGCCGGTCGGCGGCGTGCTGGCGATTCTCTCGGGCTTTACCATGGAGCTGCTGCTGACTTCGAGGTCGACTGCGGGGGGTGGCGCTGCTCCGCGTGATTGCCGTGCTGTGCCTGAAGGAAACCCGCCACGCGGAGCTGCAAGCGGCTGCGGCGTTAGCGCAGATCGCCGGCAATACGTGCTCCCACCCAAGGAGCAAGCATTGCCGACGAAGCGACGTTCAGCCCAGCATCAAAGCTCGACGTTCACCGCCTGCGAAGCGCGGGTGGCCTTCGAACGCGCCGCTTCGATCGACTCGTCGCGCGCCAGGCACACGCCCATCCGCCGCTGACCATTGACCTCCGGCTTGCCAAACAAGCGAATCGCCGTGTCCGGCTCGCTCAAGGCGGCACCTAGGTTATCGAACGCGGTCTGCTGCGACTGCCCTTCCACCAGAATCACCGCCGACGCCGACGGCCCGAACTGGCGGATCAATGGAATCGGCAAGCCGAGGATCGCCCGCGCGTGCAGTGCGAACTGCGACAGGTCCTGGGAAATCAGCGTCACCAGCCCGGTGTCGTGCGGGCGCGGCGAGACTTCGCTGAACCACACCTGATCGCCCTTGACGAACAACTCCACGCCAAACAAGCCACGCCCGCCCAGCGCCTCGGTGACCGCCTTGGCAACCCGCTCCGACTCGGCCAGCGCCTTCGGACTCATTGCCTGCGGCTGCCAGGATTCCTGATAGTCACCCTTCTCCTGGCGATGGCCAACCGGCGCGCAGAAGGTGGTGCCGCCGACATGGCGTACGGTCAGCAAGGTAATTTCATACTCGAAGTCGATAAAGCCCTCGACGATCACCCGGCCCTTGCCGGCGCGGCCGCCTTCCTGAGCGTAGTCCCAGGCCTTCTGCAGATCGTCGGCGCTGCGCAGCAAGCTCTGGCCCTTGCCCGAGGAGCTCATCACCGGCTTGACCACGCACGGATAGCCGAGGTCGGCGACTGCCTTGCTGTAGTCCTCGAAGGTGTCGGCAAAGTGGTACGGCGAAGTCGGCAGGTCCAGCTCTTCGGCCGCCAGGCGGCGAATGCCTTCGCGGTTCATGGTCAACTGCGCGGCGCGCGCGGTCGGCACTACAGTGAAGCCTTCGTTTTCCAGCTCGACCAGGGTCGCGGTGGCGATGGCTTCGATTTCCGGAACGATGTAGTGCGGCTTCTCGGCTTCGATCACTGCACGCAGCGCGGCGCCGTCGAGCATGTTGATCACATGGCTGCGATGCGCCACCTGCATGGCCGGGGCATTCGCGTAACGGTCCACGGCAATCACTTCAACGCCCAGGCGCTGCAGTTCGATTACCACTTCCTTGCCCAGCTCGCCGCAGCCACACAACAGTACGCGGGTCGCGGTCGGCGACAATGGGGTTCCGATACGGGTCATTTCAGGTCCTCAGAGGGAAGGAATCCAGGGCCGCCCCGCACTCGGTGCAACCCGGTGGCTCGGCGCAGCCATAGGCTGCTGCCAGGTAAAAACGAGCGCCATTTTACATCAACCGGGCAACCAGGCCTCAGCCGGTAATGGCGTTTTTGCGCAGGCGCCAGGCCATCGCCAGCCACACCACGGTGACGCCGGCGAACTTCGACACCAACGCGGTGCCGACCACCGCCGGCGTCAACGCGCCGATCATGCCGAAGAAAATGAACGTATCCAGCGGAATGCTCAGCGCCGAACTCAGCCACAAGCGGTCGTGCAGCGGGCGCCGGGTGATGCTGAACACCAGCCAGTCGATGCATTCCGAAACGGCAAAGGCAGTGGCGCTGGCCAGGGCGATGGCCGGGTCTGAGGTGACATAGGACAACACCAGCGCCGCCAGCATGGCGACGATCGCGCCGTGGCCGAAGCGGGTTTGCACCATGTCGCGCAGGACGAATACCAACCCGCCCCAGGCAGACCAGATCACGTCCAGGTGCGGCGCACTGGAAAAGGCGTAGTTGATCAGCACCACACTGCTGATATAGGCAATCAGAAAGAGCATAGGAACACCGCAAGACTAGCCGTACAGGGTACTTGAGCGTCCCGGTACGGCCAAGCCCGGGATCAACCGGCGGGCAGGACCAGGCCGGCAGCTACCGCGCGTTCATGGCACAGCCCCAGCACCTGGCGCCGTTCGCTGTTGTCCATGCGCCCCCAGCGGGTGATTTCGGCGGCCGTGCGCTGGCAGCCGGTGCAGATGTCCTGTTCGTCCAGCGCGCAAATGTTGACGCAGGGCGACGTCACCGGACGCTCGGGGCTACTCATTCCGGCTCCTGCGGCGCCAGTTCGCGGGCGTAGCGCTGGGCGTTGTGCACGTAATGCGCAGCGCTGGCTTCGAGCATGTTCTTCTGCGCTTCGGTCAACTCGCGCACCACCTTGCCCGGCGAACCCATGACCAGCGATCCGTCGGGAATTTCCTTGCCTTCGGGGATCAGCGCATTGGCGCCGATGATGCAGTACTTGCCGATTTTGGCGCCATTGAGGATCACTGCGTTGATCCCGACCAGGCTGAAGTCGCCTACTGTGCAGCCATGCAGCATGGCGTTATGCCCGACGGTCACGCCCTTGCCCAAGGTCAGCGGCGAGCCCATGTCGGTGTGCATCACCGAACCGTCCTGGACGTTGCTGTTTTCGCCGATGTCGATCAGCTCGTTGTCACCACGCAGCACCGCGCCGAACCAGACGTTGGCGCCGGCCTGCAAACGCACCTTGCCGATCAGGGTGGCGTTCGGTGCAGCCCAGCTTTGCGGATGGGTCTCGACCCGATGGTCGCCCAGACGGTATTTCATGGGGGGTCCTCACGGTGAACAGCTGGCGGGTGATCGCGCTCAAATAGGGGTGAAGCGCTCAGGCGGCTGATGCAGGCTGATGCGCGCATCGTAAAGCAAGTTGACCAGCTCGACGATCATGATCGCCGACAGGCCCCAGATCTTGTACTCGCCATAGCGGTAACTGGGTACGTACCAACTGCGGCCCTGATAGTCGATGCGGTGAGTGTGGTCGCGCGGGTCCTGGCGGAAGAACGCCAGCGGCACAGTGAATACCGCGGCAATTTCGGCATCGTTGGCGCGGTATTCGACGTAATCCGGGATCAACCCGACAAACGGCGTTACCTTCAGGCCATGCAGCGACACCAGCGGGCTCAGCGGGCCGATGATTTCGACCAGGCCGGGCGGCAGGCCGATCTCCTCTTCGGCTTCGCGCAGCGCGGTGAACACCAGGTCGGGGTCTTCCGGGTCACGCCGCCCGCCCGGAAAGGCGACTTCGCCACCGTGGGTGGACAGGCCCTTGGCCCGCAGGGTGAGCACCAGCTCGGGTTCCTCACTGCGAGTGATGGGCAATAACACGGCGGCCTCGGGGAAACGACTGTCGGTCTCCAGGGTGCTTGGCACATGACTGCTCACTCGGCGAAGTAAGTCGTCCAGCATGGTCTCTCTCGTTCGGTAGGCTTCCTGCATCATGCACCAAAGCCGCAGCCTGCCCAAGCCCCTGCGACACTCCGCTTGCGGGCCTGGTTGCAGCGGCGCGAAGATAGGCGCAGCCAACAGGAAGATAAGCATGAAATTCTGCAGCGCGTGCGGCAAAACGGTAACCCAACGCATCCCCGAGGGCGACAATCGCCCGCGTTACGTGTGCGACCACTGCCAGACCATCCACTATCAAAACCCCAACATCGTCACCGGCGTTCTGCCCAGCCATGGCAGCCGGGTACTGTTATGCCGGCGTGCGATAGAGCCGCGCCGGGGCTACTGGACCCTGCCCGCAGGGTTCATGGAAAACGGCGAAACCCTGGAGCAGGCGGCCCGCCGCGAAACCGTCGAGGAAGCCTGCGCCCGCGTCGGGGCGATGAACCTGTATCACCTGTTCGATTTGCCGCATATCAATCAGGTGCACGTGTTCTTCCGGGCGGAGCTGACCGATCTCGATTTCGCCGTCGGGGTCGAGAGCCTGGAGGTGCGCCTGTTCGAGGAAAGCGAGATTCCCTGGGACGAGCTGGCTTTCAGGACCGTGAACCGTACCCTAGAATGCTATTATCGCGACCGCAAAACGCAGGCCTACCCGATTCGCAGCGAATGCCTGCCGCCGCTGTTCGCCACGCCACTCACGATCGCCCCCTAAGCGGGTATTACTTTCAGGGATACTGTTTCATGCGTTGGTTGCTTGCCCTCTTCTGCCTCAGTCTGGCTTCGGTGTCGCAGGCCGCGTTCACGGAAACCATCGTGACCAAGCCGTTCACCAAGACCGCGCCATCCCCCCTGATCCCCGCGCCGAAACCAACGACGATCGACAAGATCCTGGTGCTCAAGTCCGAGCGTCGCCTGCAACTGATCAGCGACGGCGCGCCGCTGAAAACCTACCGCATTTCCCTCGGCAAACAGCCCAAGGGCGCCAAGGTCCGCGAGGGCGACAAGCGCACCCCGGAAGGCTTCTACTGGATCGACTGGCGCAAGGTGTCCGAGCGCTACAACCTGGCGATGCACGTCTCCTACCCGAACATCAGCGATTCGGCCAAAGCCCGCAGCGAAGGTGTCAGCCCCGGCGGCATGATCATGATCCACGGCACGCCGCAGGGCGGCGAATACCCCGAGGAAGTCTTCCATACCCTGGACTGGACCGAAGGCTGCATCGCCATGACCAACCGCGACATGCGCGAGGTGTGGAACCTGGTGCCGGACGGCACGATGATCGAGATCCGCCCGTAACATCAGGCATTAGCGCCAGGTTAGCGTCCGCTCCAGCTCGGTCGATTCCGGCGCCAACCAGCGCGCACTGAGCAGCACCGGTTGCAGCGCCGCGCCCGGCTCGACCCGGCCACGCAACTGCGCGCGCCGGGCGAGCAGGTCGGCATCCAGTTCAGCCTGATGCTGGCCAGCCAGGCTCAGTTGCCCCAGCAGGTGCAGGCCGTTGCTGCAGTCGACGTGCAGGCTCGACTCGCCCAGCGCCAGGCTCCAGGGGGCGCTCAGGGCCAACTGGCTCACGCGCAATTGCCCTTGTGCCGCCGTGCAGGTACTGCCAGCACCCTGCAATTCGACCCGTCCCTGCCAGTCGCCACTCAGACGATAGCCGCTGGCGAGCGTACCGCGCAGCGGTTGCGGTTCCAGCGTTGCCCGCCAGTTCCACGGCCAGCCGCTCAAGCTCAGTTGCCAGTTCTGCCCCTGAAAACCGGCGTTGGCCTCGGCGTACAAACGCCACGGCTGCCACTGCCAGCTCAGCGGGCCGACATCGCCCAACTGGCGCGCCTGGCCATGCCACAGGCTTCCGCTCAGGCCCTGCACCTGGACCGGCAACAACCCGCCGAACCAGCGTGCCGGCAGTGCACCGAGCACGCTCAGGCCGAACACCGCGACCACCCACAACCAGCGCCGACGGCTCATGGTTGCACCGTCACATCGAAACGCAAACCGCCCTCGGCCTGTTCCAGCCCCCAGCGCAACGGCCGGCTGCCGTCGCGTTGCAGTTGCTGCAACCAGTCCTGAAACACCTGCTCGCTCGGCAGTTGGCCACGTACCTGCCAGCCCCCGTCCTGCGGTTGCAGGTGGTCGATGACAATCTGCCGGGCCTGGGCGCTCTGCTGCAGTTGTTCGGCATCGATCCGGGCACCGGCTTGCAGGCTGGCGGCCGACACCGCCAGCGCCTGCCATTGCGTCAGCGTCTGCCAGCGGCCGAGGCCTTCGCGTAGCGCCAACACCAGCAGCAGGGTGGCGAGGGTGGCCCAGGCCAACGGCATCAGCCAGCGCCGCTCAAGGTTGAGGTTCATGACGCTGCTCCCAGGTCGAAGACCAGACTGACCCCATCGTCCGCCTCGGCGACCGACACCGTTACCCCGGCCTCGCTGGCCAGGGTCTGCCATGGTCCGGTCGTGGCAGGCCCGTGCAAGCGGAGCGTCCAGCGCTGCCCGTCGAACTGCGCGGCGCTCAGCCGCCAGCCCGCCTGCGCACTCAGCCAGCCAGCCAGTTGCGTCTGCAACGCATCGAGCTGACGCAGCCGCAGTTGCCGCTCATCCTCGGCCTGACGCTGGCGCTTGAGCAATTGCGCCGCCTGTCGTGGCGTACTGACCGGCCCCACCGCCGCCGCCACCTGGGCCTGATAGAGCGCCGCCTGCCGCCACTGCTGGTTCAGCCACAGGCCGCCCCAGATCGCTGCCAGCAGCAGGCAGGCGGCCGCCACCTGCCACTGGCCCGGCGCCAACGCCAGCTTCAGACGGCGCGCACGGCGCTGCTCGAACAGGCTCGGCAGCCGGTCCAGCTCGGCCCATTGCACCGGCCAGTCACCGTCGATCACCTGTAGCGCCATATCGCCCCATGCACTCGGCAAGCCCTCCCCCAGCACCGCAGGCCAAGCCAACCAATGCTGACGCCCCTCGGCCGTGCAACCTTTGAACAGGCTCAGGTCGCCGCTGCGCCGCCAGCACCAGGCACTGCCCGGCGCCGTCGTCGGCAGCAGCTGAAACTCGGCCCAGCAACGCTCGACCCCCAACTGCCACTCGGCGCAGGTCTGCAACCAGTCGTCGAGCCGGGCCTGTGCGACGCTGACCAACGCCAGTTGGCCGCCGTCGCGGGACACGCAACCACACGCCAGCTCCTCGGCCGCCTGCAACAGTCGATCTTCGAGCAGCAGCGGCCATTCTTCGCGCTTGAGGCCTGGCGGCGCCGGCAGCTGGAAATGGCTGCACAGGCTGCCCGGCAGGATCAGCGCCACCTTCACCCCCGGCTCCTGCGGCGGCCGGCCAAGGCCGCTTGCCAGCAGCCGGCCCTGCTCCAGCCGCGACCAGCTCCACGGCTGCGGGCGCAGCAACAGCCAACGTTGCGGCGGGCGACGCGGCCAGCGTTCAACCTTCATGATCGGCCCCATGGCAGGGCAAAAGTACAGACATACGGTGCTCCATCACGCTGGAATTCCAGGCGTACGCCACGGTCCGGCTGGGACCGTTCGGCAGACGGCCAGGCCAGCCACTGGCTGCCCTGGCGAAATGACACGCTGGGAGCGCCAACCCGCTCCAGTTGCTCGCGCAGCGTCCACTGCGGCTTGCCGGCCGCATACAGGTCGGCCGAGGTTTCCAGCAGCAAGCGTTCGCTGCGCCGGTCGTAGCTCAGGCGCTGGCGCTGCAGGCGCGAACCGCCCTCCACCGCCGGCCAGGCGCTCAGCGCCACCCACTGCAATTGATTGCTGGCGGGTTGCCAGTCAAGCCAATCCATTTTCAGCGGCAGGCGGTGCTCGGACAGCTGGCGCAGCACCGTGCTGTCGAAACGCCGCTCCAGCGCCAGGCAGAAGTTGAGCACTTGCGACGCCTGGGGCTCCTGGCCGAGCCGCTCGCGCACGCCGAGCCAGCCGTTGACCAACGCCGATAGCAGCACGCCAAGCAGCGCGGTCAAGGCCAGGGCCACCAGTAGCTCGATCAGGGTCAGGCCCTGCTGCCGGCGCTTCACGGTCGCACCAGAAATACGCGGTACTGGCCCAGCGCTTCGCGCTGGTCGCGGTCGGCGAACAGGCTCAGCTCGCCGCGGCGCAGGTTGCGCACACCAGTGTTGCCCAGCTTCAGTTGCCAGTGACACCGTGCAGCGCCCTGCTGCAATTGACCATCGACCAGACTCTGCGCCGGCCAGAACTGCTCCACGGCAAAGCGCGCTTGCAGCTCGCGGGCGCAGAGCGCGCCGAGGCGATGCTGCTGCACACTCTGCTGCACCGCCAGGCGCTGGCGCAGTACCTGGCTGGTCATGATCGCCAGGGTGGCCGCGATGGCCAGGGCGACGGTGACTTCCAGCAAGGTGAAACCCCGTTGCCCGTTCATGGCGTGCGCGTCGTCAGCAGCCGGCCGCTGGCGTCCCAGCGCCACTGTTCGGCGCCCTCGGGCCAGTGCCAGCGCAGTGCGCGGGGCTGGGCCACACCGGAGGGGGTGAAGATCAGCTGCGGGGTCTGGCTCGGCACCCAGTCGGCGCGCAGGCTGCCCGGCCAATCGCCCAGGGCCACCGGCTCCAGCTGCCAGCGCTGGTTGACCATGCGCACGAACTCCGGCCGCGTGCCGGTCCAACGCAAGCCGCGCAGTTGCCCGGCATGCACGGCCTGGTCAGCCTGCTGGCGACTGAGCGCGGCCAACCGCTCCAGCGCTTGCCGAGCATGGGCCTTGCCGCTGTCGAGCCAAGCCACACCGAGGCTGGTCAGCAGCCCGGCGATAAACAGCACCACCAGCAGTTCAAGCAGACTGAACCCGCGCTCGCTCGACACCCTCAGAGTTCCCAGTTACCCAGGTCGGCGTCGATCCCCTCGCCGCCTTCCACGCCGTCGGCGCCCAGCGAATAGATGTCGACCCGGCCGTGCTCGCCCGGCAGGCGGTATTGATAGGCGGTGCCCCACGGGTCCTGCGGCAGGCGGCGGATGTAACCATCGGCACGCCAGGCACGCGGGATCGGCTCGACGCTCGGCTTGGCCACCAGCGCCGCCAGGCCCTGGTCGTTGCTCGGGAAGCGCAGGTTGTCCAGGCGGTACATGTCCAGTGCCTGTTCCAGGGTCGACAGGTCGGCCATGACTTTCTGTTTCATCGCCTTGTCCTGGCTACCGAGCACGCTGGGCGCGACCACCGCGATCAGCAGGCCCATGATGAAAATCACCACCATGATTTCCATCAGGGTGAAGCCGCCCTGGGCGGACCGGTTTCTGCGCATCGTCTTGCTCCTTTTAAAGTGTCAGGCCCTGGTTGAGCTGCATGATCGGCAACAGCACGGCGAGCACGATGAACAGCACCACCGCGCCCATCACCAGAATCATCAGCGGTTCGAACAACGCCATGGCCGTGTCGACCTGGCGGGCAAAACCGCGCTCTTGATTGTCGGCGACCCGTTCGAGCATGTCCGGCAAGGTGCCGCTGGCCTCGCCACTGGCAACCATGTTCAGTAGCAACGGTGGGAAGTGGCCGCTGGCATCCAGCGCGCGGTGCAGGCTGACGCCACTTTCCACATCGCTGCTCACCCGTTGCAGGGCCAGGCGAATGCGCCGGTTGTTGACCGTGGCCGTCGCCACCTGCAGCGCTTCCAGCAGCGGCACGCCGCTGCCGGCCAGAATCGCCAGGCTGCGCGACAGCCGCGCGCTCTCCAACACCGCGAGCAAGGCGCCGATACGCGGCAGGCGCAGCAGCAGATCGTCGCGGCGCAGGCACCAGTGCGGTTTGCGTAACAGCCAGGCGCCGCCCAGCATCAGCAGCATCGCGCCGCCAAACAGCCAGGGCCCGAGCAGGGTCAAGGTATCGCTGATGCCGATCAGCAGCGTGGTGACCCACGGCAGGCTCTGCCCGGCATGGGTAAACTGCTCGGTGAGTTTCGGCACCACGAAGGTCATCAGCCCGACCACCACCGCCAGCGACACGCCCATCAGCACGCAGGGATAGATCAGCGCGGTGCGCGCCTTGTGCTGCTGGCGCTGAACCTGCTCCAGGTGTTCGGCCAGGCGCTCCAGCACCTGGGCCAGGCGCCCGGAACGTTCGCCGGCCTCGACCAGCGCGCAATACAGGCCGGAGAACAAGCCGCCCTGACGGGCGAAACTGCGCGCCAGGCCAAGGCCTTCGGCCAGCGAACCACGCACCGCCACCAGCAGGTTGCGCAGCGCCGGCTGTACCAACTGGCGCTCCAGCGTGGCCAGGGCATCCACCAGCGGAATGCCGGCACCGGTCAGCGTCGCCAACTGCCGGGTCAGCTCGCACAACTGAGCGCGGTTGACCCGCTGCCGGCGCGGCGTCTGGCTGCCCGCCTGCTGACGCTGCAACTGCCGGGCAAACAGGCCCTGCTCGCGCAACAGTTGGCGCGCGTGGCGTTCGCTGTCAGCCTGCAGACTGGCCTTGTGGGTCTGGCCGGCGAGATCGACGGCCTGGTAACGGTAGGTCGGCATCGGTCAGCCCTGCACTGCGCGCAGCACTTCGGCGAGGGACGTGTCGCCGCGCGCCAGGCAGTCGCTGGCCATACCGGCCAGGCTCTGCCGACGGCCGTCGAGGTAGTCCTGCATGGCCACCTCGCTGGCACCGGCATAGAGCAAGGCGATCAGCCCGGCATCCAGTTCGATGAATTCGTAGAGCCCGAGGCGTCCGCGATAGCCGCTGCCCTGGCAATCCTCGCAACCGCGCGGGTGATAGCTGTGAGCGAGCCTGTCGAGTTCCGGCCACAGCGAGCACTCGGCCGCCTGCAAAGGCTGGCGCACCGCGCAACTGCACAGCCGCCGCACCAACCGCTGGGCCAGTACCCCGCGCAGGCACGAAGCGATCAGAAACGGTTCGATGCCCATGTCGCGCAAGCGTGTAACCGCGCCCACCGCGCTGTTGGTGTGCAGGGTCGACAGCACCAGATGACCGGTAAGGCTGGCCTGCACGGCGATCTGCGCGGTCTCCTGGTCACGGATCTCGCCGAGCATGATCACGTCCGGGTCCTGGCGCAGGATGGCGCGCAGGCCGCTGGCGAAGGTCAGGCCGGCGCGCGGGTTGATGGCGGTCTGGCCGATACCGGCGATGGCGTATTCCACCGGGTCCTCGACGGTGAGGATATTGCGGCTGCCGTCGTTCAGGCTGTTGAGGCTGGCGTACAGCGTGGTGGTCTTGCCCGAGCCGGTCGGGCCGGTGCTCAGGACAATCCCGTTGGGCCGCCCGAGGCAGCCGCGCAGGCCCTGCTCGACCGCCGCCGGCATGCCCAGGTTGGGCAGCGCGAGCAGGCTGGCCTGCTTGTCGAGCACCCGCATCACTACCCGTTCGCCATGAATGCCGGGCAGGGTCGAAACCCGCACGTCTACTTCACGCCCGCCCGAGCGCAAGGTGATACGGCCGTCCTGGGGTTGGCGTTTTTCGGCGATGTCGAGGCGGGCCATGACCTTGATCCGCGACACCAGCATCGCCGACAGCGCGCGTGGCGGGCGCAGCAGTTCACGCAGGTGGCCGTCGACGCGCAGGCGCACCACCAGGCTCTGCTCGAAGGTTTCGATATGGATGTCCGAGGCCTGGCTGCGCAGCGCCTCGGCGAACAGGCCATTGATCAGGCGGATCACCGGCGCCTCGTCGTCGCTTTCCAGCAAGTCTTCGATGTGCGGCATTTCGCTCATCAGGCCATCAAGGTCGACCTGCGCGCCAATACCTTCGATCAACGCCGCCGTGGCACCGTCGCCGGCCTGATAAAGCTGGCCGAGGCGCTCGTCGAACGCGCGGCTGTCGAGCCGGCACACGGCCTCAGGCTGGCCCTGCGCACGCAGCAGTTCCTGCAACTGATCGCTGTCGGCATCGTCGCGCAGCCACAGGCTCCAGCCGCTGGCACCGGGCACCAAGGCCAGGCCGGTTTGCCGCGCCAGCCGGTAAGGCAGCAGCGCCATCACCAGACGCCCTCGCCCATCCGCGCCCGGCTTGAGGGGAAGACCTTCTGCAGTTGGGCACCGTCGGCCAGGCTTGGCACCTTCAGCGGCGTGTCGCGTTGCAAGTGCTGGTATTTGTCAGCGCTGTAGTCGGCCAGGCTCGGGCCGTCGCGCAGGATCCGCGGGCGGATGAAGACCATCAGGTTCTGCTTCACCCCCTGATGACCGTTGGAACGAAACAGCGCGCCGAGCCCAGGAATATCGCCGAGGAACGGCACCTTCTGCTTGCTTTCGGTGAGCTGGTCGCTGATCAGCCCGCCGAGAATCACCAGGCCGTTGTCCTCGACCATGACCTTGGTCTTGATCTCGCGCTTGTTGGTGATCACGTCGCTGGCCTTGACGTTGTCGGCAATCGACGAGACCTCCTGAACGATGTCCAGGCGCACGGTGTTGTCGATGTTGATCTGCGGCTTGATGCGCAGCTTGACCCCGACCTCCTTACGCTCGATGGTCTGGTACGGGTTGGTGTTGTCCTGGGTTACCGAACCGGTCACGAACGGTACTTCCTGGCCAACCAGGATCGACGCCTCGGCGTTGTCCAGGGTCAGCAGGGTCGGCGAGGACAGCAGGTTGAAGCCGCTCTGGCTCTTCAGCGCATTGACCAGCACGGCGAAGTTGAAACCGCCGCCGAAGTTGCCCAGGCCGGCGGTGATGCCGTTGCTGGCCGAGAGCAACTTGCCCAGCGCGGCGTTATCGCCGGCGGCGGCCGCGCCGGCAATGCTGGCGATGTTCGGCCCGCCAGCACCGAAGTTGATCACCCCGGCGCCGAATTTCTCGTCGGCGAACAGCCACTGCACACCCAGCTCCTGGGCACGCGAATCCGACACCTCGGCAATGATCGCCTCGACCACCACCTGGGCGCGGCGAATATCCAACTGCTCGACGATGTTGCGGTAGGCCGCCAGTTCGCTGTCGGGGCCGACCATGACCACGGCGTTGGTGCCCTCTTCGTATTCCAGGCGAATGCCCGAGCTGCTGGTCGGCACCCGTGGTGCGTCGCCCTTGGCCGCTTCGCCCTCGCCGCCCGGCGCCGGCAGGGTGTCCTGGCTGAGACTGCGCAGCACCTTGACCACTTCGCTGGCGTTGGCATGACGCAGGTAGATGACCTGGGTGTTGGAACTGCGCAGGTCGTCGCGTGGACGGTCCAGCTGGCTGAGCAAGGCGCGCACGCGCTCGCGGCTGTCGGCGCTGCCGCGTACCAGCAAGGCGTTGCTGCGCGGGTCGGCGATCACCTGGGCGCTGTCGGCGCCGCCCTGCTCGCGCGCCAGCAGACGGCTGATCAGTTGGCTGGTGTCGGCGGCGCTGGCATGTTTCAGCGGCATCACTTGCAGCGGTTCCTCGCTGACCTGATCGAGCTGCTTGAGCAGGCTGTCGATGCGTTCCAGGTTGCTGCGCCAGTCGGTCACCACCAGCAGGTTGGCCGCTGGGTAAGGCGTGATCACGCCGACGCGGGGGTCGATCAGCGGCTTGAGAATGCCGAGCATCTGTTCGCTGGCCGCATTGCGTACGCTGAACACGCGGGTGGCCATGCCGTCGCTGCGGTCCTTGCGTTTGGCGCCATTTTCCACCGGCACCGGCTCCAGCCGAGCAGCCTCATCGGGGACGATCTTGACGTTGCCGTTGGGCAGGTCGACAGCAGCGAAGCCTTGCGCACGCAACTGCGCGAGAAAGATGTCGTAGATCGCCTCGCTGTCGTGGCGATCGACAGTGCGCACAGTGACCTTGCCTTTCACTCGCGGGTCGACGATGAACGTGGTGCCGGTGATCTGTGACACGCTGTCGATGAATTCGCCCAGGTCGGTGTCGACGAAATTCACTTCGTACAGCGGTGTTTCCTCATCGTCCGGCACCTGCGGCTCTTGCGCCAGGGCCAGGGGCGCGGCGAAGCTCAGCAGCGCGGCGAGGCAGTAAGTAGCGATCATCGTTCATCCTTGGCGCTGAGTTTGTCGGGGCGGAAGTTTGGGGAGGTTGTGTGACGGTTTGATGGCCGTTGGTTGACGACAAAACCCCTCGTAGGACTTTTCGCCATCTCGCGACAGACGCTTCCCAACCTTCCTAACCCACCGTTTCTACGCACTTTTCTCGCCTACCCTGCGCCTACTTCAGACGGTTCGCACGGATGCCTCGCCGTCTTTCTGCGGTTCGAGCACAGGGAG
>NZ_QETK01000033.1 GCF_003105155.1 Pseudomonas sp. SDI
CCCACAGGGGGGAAGGTTAACCCTGTGGGAGCGGGCTCGTCCCGCGATGGCGTCGCTGAAGTCAGCGTGTGTTACAAGCTGGCGATCCGCGCATGCTGCTCGGTGAAGTTGGCCAGGGCCTGTTCGGCTTCGGCCAGCTTCGCGCGCTCCTTGTCGATCACCGCAGGCGGTGCCTTGTCAACGAACGCCGGATTCGACAGCTTGCCGCCAACGCGCTGGACTTCGCCCTGCAGACGCTGGATTTCCTTGTTCAGGCGCGCAAGCTCGGCGTCCTTGTCGATCAACCCGGCCATCGGCACCAGCACCTGCAGGTCGCCAACCAGGGCGGTGGCGCTGAGTGGCGCCTCGTCCTGTTCGCCGAGCACGGTGAAGGATTCGATCTTCGCCAGCTTTTTCAGCAGCGCTTCGTTTTCCTGCAGGCGACGCTGGTCTTCGGCACTGGCGTTCTTCAGGAACAGTTGCAGCGGCTTGCCCGGGCCGATGTTCATCTCGCCGCGGATGTTGCGCACGCCGAGCATCAGCTCTTTCAGCCACTCGATGTCGCCTTCGGCCGCCGCATCGATGCGGCTGTCGTTGGCCACGGGCCACGGCTGCAGCATGATGGTCTTGCCTTCGGCACCGGCCAGCGGCGCCAGGCGCTGCCAGATCTCTTCGGTGATGAACGGCATGAACGGGTGCGCCAGGCGCAGGGCCACTTCCAGCACGCGCACCAGGGTGCGACGGGTGCCGCGGGCGCGTTCGACCGGGGCGTTCTCGTCCCACAGCACAGGCTTGGACAGTTCCAGGTACCAGTCGCAGTACTGGTTCCAGATGAATTCGTACAGCGCCTGCGCCGCCAGGTCGAAGCGGAACTGCTCGAGCTGACGGGTCACCTCGGTTTCGGTGCGTTGCAACTGCGAGATGATCCAGCGGTCGGCCAGCGACAGCTCGTAGTCTTCGCCGTTCTGGCCGCAGTCTTCACCCTTGTCGAGCACGTAGCGCGCGGCGTTCCAGATCTTGTTGCAGAAGTTCCGGTAGCCTTCGACGCGGCCCATGTCGAACTTGATGTCGCGACCAGTGGAGGCCAGCGAGCAGAAGGTGAAGCGCAGGGCGTCGGTGCCGTAGCTGGCGATGCCTTCCGGGAACTCGGCGCGGGTCTGCTTGGCGATCTTCTCGGCCAGCTTCGGTTGCATCATGCCGCTGGTGCGTTTTTCCAGCAGTTCGTCCAGGGTGATGCCGTCGACGATGTCCAGCGGGTCGAGCACGTTGCCCTTGGACTTGGACATCTTCTGGCCCTGGCCGTCGCGGACCAGGCCATGCACGTAGACCGTCTTGAATGGCACCTGCGGGGTACCGTCCTCGTTCTTCACCAGGTGCATGGTCAACATGATCATCCGGGCAACCCAGAAGAAGATGATGTCGAAACCGGTCACCAGCACGTCGGTGGAGTGGAAGGTCTTGAGGAATTCGGTCTGCTGCGGCCAGCCCAGGGTGGAGAAGGTCCACAGGCCCGAACTGAACCAGGTGTCGAGCACATCGTTGTCCTGGTTCAGGACCACGTCGGCCCCCAGGTTGTGCTTGGCGCGGACTTCTTCCTCGCTACGGCCGACGTAGACCTTGCCGGACTCGTCGTACCAGGCCGGGATCCGGTGGCCCCACCACAGCTGGCGGCTGATGCACCAGTCCTGGATATCGCGCATCCAGGAGAAATACATGTTTTCGTACTGCTTGGGCACGAACTGGATGCGACCGTCTTCGACAGCGGCAATGGCCGGCTCGGCCAGCGGTTTGGTCGACACGTACCACTGGTCGGTCAGCCATGGCTCGATGACGGTGCCGGAGCGGTCGCCTTTCGGCACTTTCAGGGCATGGTCGTCGACGCTGACCAGCAGGCCGGCGGCATCGAAGTCGGCCACGATCTGCTTACGCGCAACGAAGCGATCCAGGCCGGCGTATTGTGCTGGCAGGCGGGCGTCGATGCTGTCGTTGACGCTGCCGTCGAGGTTGAACACCTGGGCCGCTGGCAGCACGAAGGCGTTCTTGTCGAAGATGTTCAGCAGTGGCAGGTTGTGGCGCTTGCCGACTTCGTAGTCGTTGAAGTCGTGGGCTGGGGTGATTTTCACGCAGCCAGTGCCGAATGCCGGGTCGCAGTAGTCGTCGGCGATGATCGGGATGCGCCGGCCAACCAGCGGCAGCTCGACAAATTTGCCGATCAGCGCCTGGTAGCGTTCGTCGTTCGGGTTGACCGCGACGGCGGCGTCGCCGAGCATGGTTTCCGGCCGGGTGGTGGCAACGACCAGGTAGTCCTTGCCTTCGGCGGTCTTGGCGCCGTCGGCCAGCGGGTAGCGCAGGTTCCACAGGTGGCCCTTCTCGTCGTGGTTTTCCACTTCGAGGTCGGAGATCGCCGTGTGCAGCTTGGTGTCCCAGTTGACCAGGCGTTTGCCGCGGTAGATCAGGCCGTCTTCATGCAGGCGCACGAAGGCTTCCTTGACCGCGTCGGACAGGCCGTCGTCCATGGTGAAGCGTTCGCGGCTCCAGTCTACCGAGGAGCCCAGGCGGCGGATCTGCCGGCTGATGTTGCCACCGGATTGCTCTTTCCATTCCCAGACTTTATCCAGGAACTTCTCGCGGCCGAGGTCGTGGCGGCTCTGGCCTTTGGCTTCGAGCTGGCGCTCGACCAACATTTGTGTGGCGATACCGGCGTGGTCGGTACCTGGCTGCCACAGGGTGTTGCGGCCTTGCATGCGACGGAAACGGATCAGGGCGTCCATGATCGCGTTGTTGAAGCCGTGCCCCATGTGCAGGCTGCCGGTGACGTTCGGCGGCGGGATCATGATGGTGTACGACTCGCCCGCACCTTGCGGGGCGAAATAATTCTCGGACTCCCAGGTGTTGTACCAGGAAGTTTCAATAGCGTGCGGCTGGTAGGTCTTATCCATGCGCGGCGGGACCCTATGGCATTAATTCGGGAAAGCCGAGCAGTATAACGGGGATAAGGCGCGGGGCGTAGCGTGAGGTGATGGTGGGGAGGTAGAAAGGCAGGTTTTCGGCGTTTTGGTCTCATCGCGGGACAAGCCCGCTTCCACCGGTACTGAATTGCCTTTGTGGGAGCGGGCTTGTCCCGCGATGAGGCCGCAGCAGGTTTACGGGTTCAACAACCGCTCAAGCCGCGCATCCAGGCGGCGCTTGATCTCGGTTTCGATATGCGGGGTAAAGTCGTTGATCACATCCTGCATGATCAACTGCGCAGCGGCGCGCAACTCGCTGTCCAGGTGCAGCAGGGTGTCCTGACGGCGGGTTTGCGGGTCGCGTTCGGGCGCTGCTTTCGGGGCTGCCGGCGGCGCAACGTCGACCGGCTCCAGCAGCAGCGGAATCTGTTCGTCGACCGGCTCCGTCAGCACCGTATCGGTAAGCATTGGTGGTTCCAGGGTATCGTCACCGAGCAGTTGGCGGATCGACTCAAGGTCGTCCAGCAGGTGCGCGGATTTAGGGTTTGCAGGTTTGTCCATCGTCGTCAGAGTCGCTGTAAGCGGTGATCTTGCAGAGCATAGCCCTGTTCGCGGTAGAAACGGAAACTCTCCCGGGCCGCCTGACGAATCGCGGGCTCTTCGACCACGATTTCGGCAATTCGGGCAAAACGCCCGGCAAAGGCTGGCACCTTGAGGTCCAGGTTGACCAGCAGGTCCGAATGGTTGCCGGCATCCTCGCCGATACCCAGTGCCACCGCAGCCTCGGCATCGTCCTCGGCAGGGCTGTGCGGCACGAAGGCCTCGCCCTTGAAGGCCCAGAGCCGCGCATCGAGTTCGTCGCGCTGCGCCGCATCGCTGCAGTTCAGGTACACCCGATGCCCCAGGCGCCAGGCCTTTTCGCAGAGTTTGCAGGCAAAATCCAGCCGCGCGGCGGGCGCGGGGCTGGGCAGAATATAGAAGTCGACTTTGCTCATGATGGTCGTGCCGGCCGGCTACACCCGCAGGTGCAGCCGGCAGCGCTCGTCTCAGGCGTTGGCGCGATCGAGCAGGTACTGGGTCAGCAGCGGCACCGGGCGGCCAGTGGCGCCCTTGTCCTTGCCGCCGCTGTTCCAGGCCGTGCCGGCGATGTCCAGGTGGGCCCAGTGGTAGGCCTTGGCAAAGCGCGAGAGGAAGCAACCAGCGGTGATCGAGCCGGCTTTCGGCCCACCGATGTTGGCGATGTCGGCGAACGGGCTATCCAACTGCTCCTGGTACTCATCGAACAGCGGCAGTTGCCAGGCGCGGTCGTCGGCACGCTTGCCGGCGTCGAGCAGTTGGTCGATCAGGTCGTCGTTGTTACCCATCAGGCCGGAAGTGTGGCTGCCCAGGGCAACGATGCAGGCGCCGGTCAGGGTGGCGATGTCGATCACTGCCTGCGGCTTGAAGCGCTCGGCGTAGGTCAGGGTGTCGCACAACACCAAGCGGCCTTCGGCGTCGGTATTGAGGATCTCTACCGTTTGCCCGCTCATGGTGGTGACGATATCGCCCGGACGGGTTGCGCCGCCGCTCGGCATGTTCTCGGCACAGGCCAGCAGGCACACCAGGTTGATCGGCAGTTGCAGATCGAGTACTGCCCGCAGGGTGCCGAAGACACTGGCGGCGCCGCCCATGTCGTACTTCATTTCATCCATGCCGGCGCCCGGCTTGAGGCTGATGCCGCCGGTATCGAAGGTGATGCCCTTGCCAACCAGCACGAACGGCTTCTCGCTCTTCTTGCCGCCCTGGTATTGCATGACGATCAGCCGTGGCGGCTGGTCGCTGCCCTGGCCGACGGCGTAGAACGCGCCCATGCCCAGGTCCTTGATCTTCTTCTCGTCGAGCACTTCGACTTTCAGGGCCTTGTAGGCCTTGCCCAGGCCCTTGGCCTGTTCGGCCAGGTAGCTTGGGTGGCAGATGTTCGGCGGCTGGTTGCCCAGGTCACGGGTGAAACGCATGCCGGCGGCGATAGCAGTGGCGTGTTTGACCGCCCGCTCGACCTCGGCCTGGCCGGTTTTCTCGACCAGCAGGGTGATCTTTTTCAGCGCCCGTGGCTCGACTTTCTGGCTCTTGTAGAGGTCGAAGACGTATTCGCCGTCGAGCAGGGTTTCGGCCAGCAGGCGGGTTTTGCCGTAGTGGGCGTCACGGCCGCTGACGGCGATGTCGTCCAGCGCCAGGCTCGCGTCGCTCCCGGCCAGGCCCTTGAGCACGGTCAGCACGCTGTTGATCACTTTGCGCCAGTTGCGGTCGCCGAGGCTGTCTTCCTTGCCGACGCCCACCAACAGCACGCGCTCGGCCTTCAGGCCTGGCAGGCCTTGCAGTAGCAGGGTCTGGCCAACCTTGCCGGCCAGGTCGCCGCGCTTGAGCACGGCGCTCAGGGCACCGGCCGTGGCCTCGTCGATGGCCTTGGCGGTGTTACCCAGTTTGCGCCCTTCGCCGACAGGCACGACCAGAGTGGCGGTTTTCAAGGATGCTGCGGCTACGCTTTTTACAACCAATTCCATGTCAGGGTCCCCGAATGAACTGTCTTCACGCGCTGTCGTTGCAGGCGTTTCAGGCGGATGTTTGCGCGTCGGCGCGCGAAAGATAAAGCCGCCAGTTTGAGCCTGCTTTGGCTGCGCTGACAACCCCGTGATGAAGCATTGCGCCACGCCAAGTGACAGGCACGGTCAATCACAGGATAATGCGCCGACTTTTGTCCGGGTCCGCTGTGCGAGCCGGCAACTATCATGGTTGCAACGTTTTCCTTGTTCGGCTGTCTGAGCCTGACAACCCAGGAGTGTCTGGTTTGATCGTCTTCCGTTATTTGTCCCGCGAGGTCCTGCTGACCTTGAGCGCCGTCAGCGCTGTGCTGCTGGTGATCATCATGAGCGGGCGCTTCATCAAATACCTGGCCCAGGCGGCCCAGGGCATGCTCGATCCGGGCGTGCTGTTCATGATCATGGGTTTCCGTCTGCCGGGCTTCCTGCAACTGATCCTGCCGCTGGGGCTGTTCCTCGGCATCCTGCTGGCCTATGGGCGGCTTTATCTCGAAAGCGAGATGACGGTGCTCTCGGCCACCGGCATGAGCCAGCAGCGCCTGCTTGCCATGACCATGGCGCCGGCCCTGCTGGTCGCCCTGCTGGTGGCGTGGTTGAGCCTGAGCCTGGCTCCACAGGGCGTGGCACGGGTGGCGCAGATCATCAACCAGCAGGATGCCCTGACCGAGTTCGACACCTTGGTGCCGGGTCGCTTCCAGAACCTGCGCGACGGTTCGCGGGTGACCTACACCGAGCAGTTGTCGGATGACCGTTCGAAGCTGGGCGGGGTGTTCATCAGCGAGAAGCGCCTGTCTACCGACAAGTCCAAGGACCGTGGCATTTCCGTGCTGGTGGCCGAAAAGGGGCGGCAGGAGGTGCAGGCCGACGGCAACCGCTACCTGATTCTGGAAAATGGCTATCGCTACGACGGTAACCCAGGCCAGGCCGACTACCGGGCGATCAAGTACGACACCTATGGGGTGTTGTTGCCCAAGCCGGAAGTCAGCGCCGAAGTCACCGAGCGCGAAGCGATCCCGACGTCCGAGCTGTTCGCTCACGACGGGCTGCGCGAGCGCGCCGAGCTGCAATGGCGCCTGTCGTTGCCGCTGCTGGTCTTCATCGTGACCCTGATGGCGGTGCCGCTGTCGCGGGTCAATCCGCGCCAGGGCCGTTTCCTCAAGCTGCTGCCGGCGATCCTTCTGTATATGGCTTACCTGACGATTCTGATTGCCGCCCGTGGCGCCCTGGAGAAAGGCAAGATGCCGATCGCCCTTGGCCTGTGGTCGGTGCATGGCCTGTTCCTGGTGATCGGCCTGGGCCTGATGTACTGGGAGCCGCTGCGCCTGAAGCTGGCCAGCCGGCGTCTGGAGGTGGCCCATGGCTAAGCTCGACCGCTACATCGGCCAGAGCGTGTTCATGGCCATTCTTGCCGTGCTGGGGATCATTCTTGGCCTGGCTTCCTTGTTCGCCTTCATCGACGAGATGAGCGACATCAGCGACAGCTACACCCTGTGGGATGCGGGTAACTTCGTCCTGCTGACCGCGCCGCGGCGGCTCTATGACATGCTGCCGATGGCGGCACTGATCGGCTGTCTGATCGGCCTGGGCAGCCTGGCGAGCAACAGCGAGCTGACCATCATGCGGGCGGCCGGTGTGTCGATCGGGCGTATCGTCTGGGCGGTGATGAAGCCGATGCTGGTGCTGATGCTGGCCGGCGTGCTGATCGGCGAGTACCTCGCCCCGGTCACCGAGAACAAGGCCCAGGCCGACCGTTCGCTGGCGCAGGGCAGTGGCGACGCGCAAAGCTCCAAGCGTGGCCTGTGGCACCGCCAGGGTGAAGAGTTCGTGCACATCAACACTGTGCAACCGAATGGTTTGCTACTGGGTGTGACGCGCTATCGCTTCGACAACGAGCGGCACATGCAGACCTCGAGTTTTGCTCGACGTGCGCAGTATGTGGAAGGGCATTGGGAGCTGACCGATGTGACCACCACGCATTTCCGTGGCGATCACACCGAGGTCATCAACAACCCGCAAGAGCGCTGGGATGTGGCGTTGACCCCGGAGCTGCTCAACACCGTGGTGTTGGCACCGGAGTCGCTGTCGATCACCGGGCTGTGGGATTACATCCACTACCTGTCCGACCAGGGGCTGAACAATGCCCGCTACTGGCTGGCGTTCTGGACCAAGGTGCTGCAGCCGATGGTGACGGCGGCGCTGGTGTTGATGGCGGTGTCGTTCATCTTCGGGCCGTTGCGTTCGGTGACGCTGGGGCAACGAGTGTTTACCGGTGTGCTGGTTGGGTTTGTGTTCCGCATTGCACAGGATCTGCTTGGGCCATCAAGCCAGGTGTTCGGCTTCCCACCACTGTTGGCGGTGGTGCTGCCAGCGGCGATCTGTGCATTGGCCGGGGTTTGGTTGTTGCGTCGGGCGGGGTAGGTTGCGCTGACGTGCAAAGAGCCGACCGTAGGGTCGGCTTTTTTGTGGGCGTTTGGAACGTGCGGCCATTACTTCTTAGGTTTGGGAATCCGCACCAGCTGCGTCTCCGAGTAAATGTCATGCCAGCTGCGCTTACGCTTATCCACCAGCACCCAGAGGAACCCCAACCCCAAGCACAACCATGAGCCTATCGACACCACAAACCTCAACAGCGCCTGCCACAGGCTGATCGCCGAGCCATCGGTGTTCTGTACCCGCACGCCCCACACCTGCATACCCAGCGTCTGCCCGCCATGGGTCCAGAACTTGGCAAAGAACCCGAACAGCATAAACAGCAGAATCGTCGACAACAGCGGATCGCCATCCAGCGCCCCGGCCTCGGTCAACGTTTTCATCCGCGCCTCGCCGAGAATCGCCAGTTGCACCATCTTGTACACCAGCGTGGTCACCATCAGCAGCGCCACACACAGCAGGAAGTCATAAAACATCGCGGCCAGGCGACGACCCAGGCCGGCCACCGGAAACTCACCCTGCGGCTGCAATAATTGCTTGGGCATACGGAACGGCTCCTTGCGCAAAAACGCCCATTCTACGGAATCGCAGGCACAAAAAAGCCTCTGCTGTTACCAGCAGAGGCTCTTTTGTTGATGAAGATCAGCCTTCGGCTTGAACTTCGTCAGCTTGCATGCCTTTTTGGCCCTGCACAGCGACGAAAGTCACTTTCTGGCCTTCTTTCAGGCTCTTGAAGCCGTTGCCTTGAATAGCGCGGAAGTGTACGAACAGATCCGGACCGCTTTCAGGAGTGATGAAGCCAAAACCTTTCTCGTCGTTAAACCACTTGACGGTACCGCTCTGACGTTGGGACATTGTCTTATTTCCTTTGAAACTTAGAATTAGTAACAGTTTCTTCCAAATGAAAGAGTACTGGGCTGGGTTGCAGGAAAGTAAGAGACGTCGAACGGGTTGTAGCAATCTCAGCGCTACTGCCCAGGTCACGAACCATAGCGACCCATGCAAACACAGTGCAGTGACTCTACGCTAACTCTCGCGAAAAAAACAAGCCCCGCAGACCGCTGGTTCTGTGCCTTTTAGCGACCTTTTGCAGAAATTTTTCAGGGCCGTTACGGCGCCGATTTCTGGCATGTTCGATTGTTATAAAACGCGTTCGAAAACGAATATCCCGAACGCGTCATGACACTTTGTTTCCGGCTTCACTGCACGCGGTATCAACCGCGGTAGTAACGCTGCGGCACAAACGGCATCTTGCTCACTTTCATGGCCACCCGTTTACCTCGAACAATCGCCCAAACTGGTGTATCCAGTGCAGTGTGCGCCGTATCGAGATAACCCATTGCAACCGGGCCGGCGAGTGTCGGACCAAAGCCGCCACTGCAGACTTTTCCGATAACTATGCCGTCGTTATCCACAATCTCGGCGTCTTCCCGGACCGGCGTGCGTTCTTGTGGCAACAGGCCCACACGTTTGCGCGCAACACCACTTTGTTGTTGTTCGAACACTCGCTGCGCGCCTGGGAAGCCACCGGCGCGTGCACCGTCGGCGCGGCGGACTTTGGAGATTGCCCAGAGCAGGCTGGCTTCGATCGGGGTGGTCGCGCTGTTCATGTCATGCCCATACAGGCACAGGCCGGCTTCCAGGCGCAGCGAGTCGCGCGCGCCGAGGCCGATGGCGGCGACCTCCGGCTCGGCCAACAGGCGGCGGGCCAGTGCTTCGGCGGCGTCGGCCGGAACGGAAATTTCGAAGCCGTCTTCGCCGGTGTAACCCGAGCGGCTGACGAAGCAGTCATGCCCCAGCAGTCGCACAGGGGCGAACTGCATGAAGGTCATCTTCGCCACCTCGGGTGCCAGGCGGGCCAGTACGCTAACGGCGGCCGGGCCTTGCAGGGCGAGTAGGGCGCGCTCGGCGAACAACGGCTGGATCTCGCACTGGTCGCCGATCTGCTGGCGCAGATGGGCCAGGTCCTGGTCCTTGCAGGCCGCGTTGACCACCAGGAACAATTCGTCGTTGCCCAGGTTGGCGACCATCAGGTCATCGAGGATGCCGCCCTGCGCGTTGGTGAACATGGCGTAGCGTTGCATGCCCACCGGCAGGTCGACGATATCGACCGGCACCAGGGTTTCCAGGGCCTTGGCTGCGTTGGCGCCACTCAGGCGGATCTGGCCCATGTGCGACACGTCGAACAGGCCGGCCTGTTCACGGGTATGCAGGTGTTCTTTCATCACCCCCAGCGGGTACTGGACCGGCATGTCATAGCCGGCGAACGGCACCATGCGCGCGCCGAGTTCCAGGTGCAGGGCATGCAGTGGGGTTTGCTGCAGTGTTTCGGTGGACATTGATGACTCCTAGGGGCTGAGGGAGGGTCAGCATTCGATGATGTTGACGGCCAGACCGCCACGGGCGGTCTCCTTGTATTTGCTTTTCATGTCGGCGCCAGTCTGGCGCATGGTGCGGATCACTTTGTCGAGCGAGACGAAGTGCTGGCCATCGCCGCGCAGGGCCATGCGCACGGCATTGATGGCCTTGACCGAGCCCATGGCGTTGCGCTCGATGCAGGGCACCTGGACCAACCCGCCGATCGGGTCGCAGGTCAGGCCGAGGTTGTGTTCCATACCGATTTCGGCGGCGTTTTCGACCTGCTGTACGCTGCCGCCGAGCACTTCGCACAGGGCTCCGGCGGCCATCGAGCAGGCCACGCCGACCTCGCCCTGACAGCCGACTTCGGCGCCGGAAATCGAGGCGTTTTCCTTGTAGAGGATGCCGATCGCGGCGGCGGTGAGCAGAAAGCGCACCACGCCGTCTTCGTTGGCACCGCCGATGAAGCGCATGTAGTAGTGCAGCACTGCTGGCACGATACCCGCCGCACCGTTGGTCGGTGCGGTGACCACGCGCCCGCCGAAGGCGTTTTCTTCGTTCACGGCCAGCGCGTAGAGGTTGACCCAGTCGAGCACCGAGAGGGCGTCGCGCAGGCTGGCCTCCGGGTGCTGGCAGAGCTGGCGGTGCAGGGCGGCGGCCCGCCGCTTGACCTTCAGGCCACCGGGCAGAATGCCTTCGTTGCGACAGCCGGCGGCGACGCAGTCCTGCATGACTTGCCAGATCTTCAGCAAGCCGCTGCGGGTTTCGCTTTCCGGGCGCCAGGCCGTTTCGTTGGCGAGCATCACCTGGCTGATCGACAGGTGGTGCGTGCTGCAATGGGCCAGCAGTTGCTTGGCGGTCTTGAACGGGTAGGGCAGCACGGTGCTGTCCTCGACGATGCGGTCGGCACCGGCGGCATCTTCGTCGACCACAAAACCACCGCCGACCGAGTAGTACTCGCGGCTGCGGATTTGCAGGCCGGCGCTATCGAAGGCGCGGAAGATCATACCGTTGGGGTGAAAGGCCAACGGTTTGCGAATCATCGCCAGGTGCAGCTTTTCGTTGAAGGCGATGGGGTGTTCGCCGAGCAGGGAGAGACTGCCGCTGCTGCGGATGCTGGCAAGGCGGGCCGGGATGCTGTCGGTGTCGACGCTGTCCGGGTGCTCGCCTTCCAGACCGAGCAGCACCGCCTTGTCGCTGCCGTGACCCTTGCCGGTGGCGCCGAGCGAGCCATACAGCTCGACCCTGACGCTGGCCGTGCTGGCCAGTAGCGCGTCGCGGCGCAAACCCTCGGCGAACCGCGCCGCGGCCCGCATCGGGCCGACGGTATGGGAACTGGAGGGGCCGATGCCGATCTTGAACAGGTCGAAGACGCTCAGTGACATGGTCGTACCCTCGTGAGTTGGGTTGTCGGCATCGCGGGACGAGTCGGGTCGCCGCACCGCCGCTCCCACAGCGGTATCGGTGATTCTGTGGGAGCGGGCTCGTCCCGCGATAGGCCCATAACGCCGGGCTCAAGCGTCCTGGTAGCTCTCGATCGACGGGCAAGCGCACACCAGGTTGCGGTCGCCAAACACGTTGTCGACACGCCCGACCGGCGGCCAGTACTTGCTTTCCACCAGCGATGCCAGCGGGTACACCGCCTGTTCGCGGCTGTAGCCATGTGGCCACTCGCCGGCCAGTTCCGCCGCCGTGTGCGGGGCGTTCTTCAGCGGGTTGTCGTCCTTGTCCAGGCTGCCGTTCTCGACCGCGCGAATCTCTTCGCGAATGCAGATCATGGCGTTGATGAAGCGGTCGAGCTCTTCCTTGGACTCGCTTTCGGTCGGCTCGATCATCAAGGTGCCGGCCACCGGGAAGGACATGGTCGGGGCGTGGAAGCCGAAGTCGATCAGGCGCTTGGCCACGTCGTCGACGCTGATACCGCTGCTGTCCTTGATCGGGCGCAGGTCGAGGATGCACTCATGGGCAACCAGGCCATTGCTGCCGGTGTACAACACAGGATAGTGCTCTTCCAGGCGGCGGGCGATGTAGTTGGCATTGAGGATCGCCATCTGCGAAGCACGCGTGAGGCCGGCGCCGCCCATCATGCGGATGTACATCCAGGTGATCGGCAGGATGCTCGCGCTACCGAATGGCGCGGCGCACACCGCGCCCTGTTTCTGCTCCAGGTGCGCATGCCCCGGCAGGAACGGCGCCAGGTGTGACTTGACGCCGATCGGGCCGACGCCCGGACCGCCACCGCCGTGTGGAATGCAGAAGGTCTTGTGCAGGTTCAGGTGGGACACGTCGCCGCCGAACTTGCCCGGAGCGCACAGGCCGACCATGGCGTTCATGTTGGCGCCGTCGATGTACACCTGGCCGCCGTTGTCGTGGATGATCGCGCAGATCTCGCCGATGGCTTCTTCGAACACGCCGTGGGTCGACGGGTAGGTGATCATCAGGGCGGCCAGTTGCTCGCGGTGCTCGATGGCCTTGGCGCGCAGGTCGTCGATGTCGACGTTGCCACGGGCGTCACAGGCGGTCACTACCACGCGCATGCCGGCCATGTGCGCGGTCGCCGGGTTGGTGCCGTGCGCCGAGGACGGGATCAGGCAGATGTCGCGGCGTGCATCGCCACGGCTCTGGTGATAGGCACGGATCGCCAGCAGGCCGGCGTACTCACCCTGGGAGCCGGCGTTCGGCTGCAGCGACACGGCGTCGTAGCCGGTGGCGGCGCAGAGCATGGCCTCCAGTTCGTCGGTCAGTTGCTGGTAGCCCTGGCTCTGTTCGGCGGGGGCGAATGGGTGCAGGTTGCCGAACTCGGCCCAGGTCACCGGGATCATTTCGCTGGCAGCGTTAAGCTTCATGGTGCACGAGCCCAGCGGGATCATGGTGCGGTCGAGTGCCAGGTCCTTGTCGGCCAGTTTGCGCAGGTAGCGCATCAGCTCGGTTTCGCTGTGGTAGCGGTTGAACACCGGGTGTTCGAGAATTGCCGACTGGCGCAGCAGGGTAGCTGGCAGGCGCGACTCGACGGATGCAGCAAGGGCGGCGAAGTTCGGGCTGGCGTGGCCGTTGGCAAACAGTGCCCACAGCGCCTCGACGTCGGCCGGACGGCTGGTTTCGTCGAGCGACAGGCCCAGGCGCTGCGCGTCGATCTGGCGCAGGTTCAGTTGTTGGCTGCGGGCCTTGGCGTGCACGGCGGCGGTGTTGGCGCCAGTGTTCAGGGTCAAGGTATCGAAGAACGCCTCGCCTTCAACCGTCACGCCCAGGGCTTTCAGGCCGCTGGCCAGAATCGCGGTGAGGTGGTGGGTGCGTTCGGCGATTTGCTTCAGGCCCTGCGGGCCGTGGTACACGGCGTACATGCTGGCGATGTTGGCCAGCAGTACCTGCGCGGTGCAAATGTTGCTGGTGGCCTTCTCGCGGCGGATGTGTTGCTCGCGGGTCTGCATGGCCAGACGCAGCGCGGTCTTGCCGAAGCGGTCGATCGACACGCCGACCAGGCGGCCCGGCATGTCACGCTTGAACGCGTCACGGGTAGCGAAGTAGGCCGCGTGCGGGCCACCGAAGCCCAGTGGCACGCCAAAGCGCTGGGCGCTACCGATGGCCACGTCGGCGCCGAATTCACCCGGTGGGGTCAGCAGGGTCAGGGCCAGCAGGTCGGCGGCGACCGCGACCAGGGCGTTGGCGGCGTGGAAGCGCGCGACCAGTTCGCGGTAGTCGAACACCTGGCCATTGCTGGCCGGGTATTGCAGCAGGGCGCCGAAGAACGCGCCGACGTCGCTCAGCTCGCGCTCATCGCCGACCACGACCTCGATGCCCAGTGGTTCGGCACGGGTACGCAGCACGTCGAGGGTTTGCGGGTGGCAATGCACCGACGCAAAGAACGCATGGCTGCCTTTATTCTTGCTCAGGCGCTTGCAGAAGGTCATCGCTTCGGCGGCGGCGGTGGCTTCGTCGAGCAGCGAGGCGTTGGCGATGGGCAGGCCGCTGAGGTCGCTGATCAGGGTCTGGAAGTTCAGCAGCGCTTCCAGGCGGCCCTGGGAGATTTCTGGCTGATAGGGGGTATAGGCGGTGTACCAAGCCGGGTTTTCCAGCAGGTTGCGCAGGATCGGCGCCGGGGTGTGGCAGTTGTAGTAGCCCTGGCCGATGTAGCTCTTGAACAGCTGGTTGTTGCCAGCGATGGCTTTGAGCGAGGCGAGTGCATCGGCTTCGCTTTGCCCTTCGCCCAGGCCCAGTACGCTGGTGCCCTTGATGCTGTCGGGGATCACCGCCGCGCTCATGGCGTCGAGGGAGTCGAAGCCGAGGGTGGCGAGCATGGCCTGCTCGTCGGCCTCGCGCGGGCCGATGTGGCGGGCGATGAATTCGTTGGCAGTGCCGAGGTTGATGGTCATGAACGGATTCCTCAGACGTCGGCGTTGGCTTTGATCAGGCGGTCGTAGGCGTCCTGGTCGAGCAGTTGCGCGACGGCGCCGGCGTTGGCCGGGATAAAGCGGAAGAACCAGCCTTCGCCCAGCGGATCTTCGTTGACCAGCTCCGGGCTGTCGTTCAGTTGCTCGTTGACGGCCACCACCTCACCGGTCAGCGGCATGTACACGCCGCTGGCGGCTTTCACCGATTCCACGGTGGAGGCTTCGGTGCCTTGCTCGTAGCTTTGCAGTTCTGGCAGTTGCACATAGACCACGTCACCCAGGGCGTTCTGGGCGAAGGCGGTGATGCCGACGGTAACGCTGCCATCAGCTTCGGTACGCAGCCATTCGTGGTCTTCGGTATAACGCAACTCGCTCATGGGAACTCCTCAGTGGCCGCCGCAGACGGCCGGATGCGGTAGGGCGCGGTTACGGGGCCGCGCCAGGGACTGAGGATTTCCTTAGCAAATTCGCGGCCATTTAGTAAAAAATCATATAAAACAATGTCTTATGATTTTTTGCTGACCGATTGGCTATTGCGCTGTAATGAAATCGCTACACCCAAGCGGCCGAAAAAAAGCCGTGGGGGATCAAAACCTTGCAGCACAGCCTCAAAACTGTGCTGTATCGAATTCGTTCCGCCGTAGCGTTTTCAGTCCACTGGGTGTCGTTCTCAGACCTTGCCAGGGATGCCGTACTTGCGCAGGCGGTGGGCGATGGCGGTGTGCGAGGTTTGTAGCCGGCTGGCCAACTGGCGGGTCGAGGGGTAGCTGGCGTAGAGCTTTTCCAGCAGGGTTTTCTCGAAATCCTCCACCGCCTGTTCGAGGCTGGCGACTTCGCCGTCGTGCTCGCGGGCCACCGAGGTGCCGGCGATATCCAGGTCGCCGATATCCACCAGGCTGCTTTCGCAGATGGCGGCGGCGCGGAAGATCACGTTCTGCAGTTGGCGCACGTTGCCCGGCCAGCGGTTGCCGAGCAGCGCTGGGTAGGTGCCGGGCGCCAGCCGGCAGAGCGGGCGCTGGATCTGCGTGCAGGCCTGCTGCATGAAGTAGCGGGCCAGCATCAGGATGTCCTGGCCGCGCTCGCGCAGTGGTGGCACTTGCAGGTTGAGCACGTTCAGCCGGTAGAACAGGTCTTCGCGGAAGCTGCCCTCGGCGACCATGCGTTCAAGGTCGCGGTGGGTGGCGCTGAGGATGCGCACATTGACCTTCACTTCGCGGTCGCCGCCAACGCGGCGGAAGCTGCCGTCGTTGAGAAAACGCAGCAGCTTGGCTTGCAGGTAGGGCGACATCTCGCCGATTTCGTCGAGGAACACCGTGCCCTGGTTGGCCAGCTCCATCAGCCCCGGCTTGCCGCCGCGCTGGGCGCCGGTGAAGGCGCCGGGGGCGTAGCCGAACAGTTCGCTTTCGGCGAGGTTTTCCGGCAACGCGGCGCAGTTCAAGGCCAGGAACGGTGCACTGTGGCGGCTGCTGATGGCATGACAGGCGCGCGCCACCAGCTCTTTGCCGGTGCCGGTTTCGCCATGAATCAGTAATGGCGCGTCCAGCGCCGCCACCCGCAAGGCGCGGGCCTTGAGCGTGCGGATCGGCGGCGAGTCGCCGAGCAGCGCGTCGAAGCCTTCGGCGTGGTCGTGGTGCAGGGCCGACAGGCGCTCGCCGATGCGGTTCGGCTGATACAGGGTCAGCAGGGCACCGGCATTGGTGATCGGGGTGGCGTCGAGCAGCAGGGTCTGGCCGTTGAGTAGCACTTCGCGCATCGGCAGGTGGAAGCCGTTTTCGATCAGGCTCTCCAGCAGCCCGGCATCGCCGAACAGTTCGGCCACCGAGCGCCCGCCCGGTTCGGCGCCGTACAGGGCGATCAGCGCCGGGTTGGCCAACAGCACGTGGCCGGCGCTGTCGAGCGCCAGTACCGGGTCGCTCATGGCGGCGAGCAGGGCGTCGAGCTGCAGGTGGCGGCGCTGGCCGGGGAGAATGTCGACGACCCGCACGGTTTGCACGCCGTGCACGTTGAGCAGGGCGTCGTGGAGTTCTTCGAGTACCTCGGGGCTCAGGGTCGGGGCATCGATGTAGACGTTGGGCGGCACCATCTCCACCGCGTCCAGGTTCAGGTTACGGGCGCCGAGCAGGGCCAATACTTCCTGGGTGATGCCGACGCGGTCGATGAAGCTGACGTGAATACGCATGTGGAGGGAACTTGTTCCGGGGTGGCCGAGGCGGCCAGTATGCCTTGCGCCCGCCTGGCGGTCGAATCGCCGGCAAGGCCGGCGAAGCGGCGCTCAGGCCTTACTCGAAATGTTCAGGCTTGACCGGATCGCCATACTTCACATCGAGCTTCTCGCGAATGTCCTCGAACATCTTGTCGTAGAGCTTGTGCCCCGAGCCCAGGCTCTCGAACTTCTTCGGCGACGGCAGGTAGCTCTGCGCCTTGCGCGTGGCAATGCTGAGGAAACTGGGCAGCACCTCTTCCTTGCTCAGGAAGAACTTTTCCTCGACGGTCTTGCCTTCGATGCTCCCGTGCATGTGGAATTCGATACCACGCCCTTTCGACGGGTCCTGGGCGACTGCGTATTCGATATTCAGGTCGTAGCTGTGGTCAGCGGTGTTCAGTGCCGTGCGCTCGATATGCACGTGACCGGGTTGGAACTGGGCCATGACGGAATCCTCCGGGAAGGTGAAAACGACGGGCCCGGGGCCCGCCAACTGCATTCAACGGTAGCTGATTCCCGGCTTGCCGGTCGACACCCGGGTACCGGCGGTACCCTTGACGATCTCTTCGATGTCAGCCAGCGAGCCGATCACCGCGACTTTACCGGTGTTGCGGGCAAAGTCGCAGGCGGCCTGGACTTTCGGGCCCATGGAGCCGGCAGCAAAGCCCAGGCGTTCGAGCTCGTCCGGGTGCGCTTCGGCAATCGCCTTCTGGGTAGGCTTGCCGTAGTCGATGAAGGCCGCGTTGACGTCGGTGGCAATCACCAGCAGGTCGGCGTCCAGCTGTTCGGCAAGCAGCGCCGAGCAGAGGTCCTTGTCGATCACCGCCTCGATGCCCTTGAGCTTGCGATTGGCGTCGTACAGGGTGGGGATCCCGCCGCCACCGGCGCAAATCACGATGCTGTTCTTTTCCAGCAGCCATTTGATCGGGCGGATCTCGAAGATGCGCTTGGGTTTGGGGCTGGCCACTACACGGCGGTACTTGTCGCCATCGGCTTTGACTACCCAGCCTTTTTCCTTGGCCAGGCGTTCGGCTTCTTCCTTGCTGTAGACCGGGCCGATGAACTTGGTCGGGTCCTTGAAGGCCGGGTCGTTGGCGTCGACTTCGACCTGGGTCAGCAGGGTGGCGAACGGCACTTCGAAGTCGAGCAGGTTGCCCAGCTCCTGTTCGATCATGTAGCCGATCATGCCTTCGGTTTCGGCGCCGAGCACGTCCAGCGGGTAGGCTTCGTCCGGCTTGTACGACTGAGCTTGCAGCGACAGCAGGCCGACTTGCGGGCCATTGCCGTGGGCGATGACCAGTTCGTTACCCGGGTGGATCTTGGCGATCTGTTCGGTGGCGACGCGGATGTTGGCGCGCTGATTGTCTGCTGTCATGGGCTCGCCACGACGTAGCAAGGCGTTGCCGCCCAATGCAACAACGATACGCATGATGAATTCCTTCCAGAAGAGAGCGGGAGGCTGAACGGGCCGCCGCTCCCACAGGGGAGGGCGGCAGCCGTTGTTACAGGTCAGCCAGCGTCGACACCAGGATTGCCTTGATGGTGTGCATGCGGTTTTCCGCTTGCTCGAAGGCGATGCAGGCTGGCGACTCGAAGACGTCGTCGGTCACTTCGATACCGTTTTTCAGGTGCGGATACTGCTCGGCGATCTGTTTGCCGACCTTGGTGTCGGAGTTGTGGAACGCCGGCAGGCAGTGCATGAACTTGGTCCGTGGGTTGCCGGTGGCTTTCATCAGCTCGGCGTTGACCTGGTACGGCAGCAGTTGCTGGATACGCTCGGCCCAGGCTTCAACCGGTTCGCCCATCGATACCCAGACGTCGGTGTGGATGAAGTCGACGCCCTTGACTGCGGCTTTCGGGTCTTCGGTCAGGGTGATGCGGGCACCGCTTTCTTCTGCGTACTTTTTGCAGCGCTCGACCAGGTCGTCATGTGGCCACAGGGCTTTCGGCGCGCAGATACGCACGTCCATGCCAAGCTTGGCGCCGATCAGCAGCAGCGAGTTACCCATGTTGTTGCGCGCGTCGCCCAGGTAGGCGTAACTGATGTCGTGCAGCGGCTTGTCGCTGTTTTCACGCATGGTCAGCACGTCGGCAATCATCTGCGTTGGGTGGTATTCGTCGGTCAGGCCGTTGAACACCGGCACGCCGGCAAACTTGGCCAGTTCCTCGACGATTTCCTGCTTGAAGCCACGGTACTCGATGGCGTCGTACATGCGCCCGAGCACACGGGCGGTGTCCTTCATGCTTTCCTTGTGACCGATCTGCGACGAGTTCGGGTCGATGTAGGTGACGTTCGCGCCCTGGTCATAGGCGGCCACTTCGAAGGCGCAACGGGTGCGGGTCGAGGTTTTCTCGAAGATCAGCGCAATGTTGTTGCCTTTGAGGTGCTGTTGCTCGGTGCCGGTGTACTTGGCACGTTTCAGGTCGCGGGACAGGTCCAGCAGGTAGCGCAACTCGCGAGTGGTGTGGTGTTCCAGGCTCAGCAGGTTACGGTTGTGGATGTTGAACGCCATGATGATTCTCCTTGGATTCGGTGAAAGCCCGGCCGGCGCTGGATAAGCGTGGCCGGGGCGATGGTCGTTTTAGTAGTCGATTGGGTCGCGAACGATTGGGCAGGTCATGCAGTGACCGCCGCCACGGCCGCGGCCCAGCTCGCCGGCGCTGATGGTGATGACTTCGACACCGGCCTTGCGCAGCAGGGTGTTGGTGTAGGTGTTGCGGTCGTAGCCGATAACCACGCCCGGCTCCAAGGCCACCACGTTGTTACCGTCGTCCCATTGCTCGCGTTCGGCGGCGAAGCTGTTGCCGCCGGTTTCGACGACGCGCAGCTGCTTCAGGTTGAGCGATTCGGCCACCACGTCGAGGAACGATTTGTTCTCACGGCGCACGTCCATGCCATAGGGCTTGCTGCTGTCCGGACGGATGACGAATGGCACGATTTCCTTGACCACTTCCGGGAAGACCGTGACCAGGTCGCGGTCGCAGAAGCTGAACACGGTGTCCAGGTGCATGGCGGCGCGGGATTTAGGCAGGCCGGCAACCACGACTTTCTCAACCGCGCCTTTGGCGAACAGCGACTGTGCCAGTTGGCCGATGGCCTGGCGCGAGGTGCGCTCGCCCATGCCGATCAGCACCACGCCATTGCCGATTGGCATGACGTCGCCGCCTTCCAGGGTGGCTTTGCCGTGGTCGATGTCCGGATCGCCGTACCAGACTTCAAAGTCGGCACCGGTGAACTCGGGGTGGAACTTGTAGATCGCGGTGGTCAGCAGGGTTTCCTGGCGTCGCGCTGGCCAGTACATCGGGTTCAGCGTCACGCCACCGTAGATCCAGCAGGTGGTGTCGCGGGTGAACTGGGTGTTCGGCAGCGGGTCGAGCAGGAAGCTGGAGTGGCCCAGGTAGTCGCGGTACATCTTGATCACGCCGGCGCCTTCGCTTTCTGGCAGGTCTTCACCGGCCACGCCGCCGATCAGGAACTCGGCGAGCTTGCGTGGCTCCAGGCCTTCCAGCCAGCTGCGCACTTCGTTGGTCAGGCCAACACCGACGGTGTCCGGGGTGATCTTGCGGTCCAGAATCCATTTCAGGGCTTCTGGATTCTGGATGGTTTCGGTCAGCAGATTGTGCATTTCCAGCACTTCGATGCCGCGCTCACGCATTTTGGTGACGAAGTCGAAGTGGTCGCGTTTGGCCTGGTTTACCCAGATCACGTCGTCGAACAGCAGTTCGTCGCAGTTGCTCGGCGTCAGGCGCTGGTGCGCCAGGCCAGGGGAGCAAACCATCACTTTGCGTAGTTTGCCGGCTTCGGAATGTACGCCGTACTTAGCTTTTTCTGTGGACATGGTTCATTACCTCCAAAGTGCGAATACTGGGGTTACAGAGTCAGGAAGCCGTCGTAGAGGCCGTAGGCAGCCACCAGGGCGCCAATAACCACGGCGGCGAAGATCAACTTCTCCACGTTGGTAAAAATCGGTTGGCCGACCTCGCGCTTGGCCTTGGCGAAGAGGATCACGCCAGGGGCATAGAGCAGGGCCGAGAGCAGCAGGTATTTGACGCCGCCGGCGTACAGCAGCCAGATGGCGTAGAGCAGGGCGATGCCGCCGATGATCAGGTCTTTCTTGCGTTCGGCCAGGGCCTGCTCGTAGGTTTCGCTGCGTACCGCCAGCAGTACGGCGTAGGCCGCAGACCACAGGTAAGGCACCAGGATCATCGAGGTGGCGAGGTAGATCAGCGACAGGTAGGTACTGGCCGAGAACAGGGTGATGATCAGGAAGATCTGCACCATGGCGTTGGTCAGCCAGAGGGCGTTGGCCGGCACATGGTTGGCGTTTTCGCGGCGCAGGAACTCCGGCATGGTGTGGTCTTTGGCGGCGGCGAACATGATCTCCGCGCACAGCAGCACCCAGGACAGCAGCGCACCGAGCAGTGAGATGATCAAGCCGACGCTGATCAGCACCGCACCCCAGTGCCCGACCACGTGTTCCAGCACGGCGGCCATCGACGGGTTCTGCAGCTTGGCCAGTTCCGGCTGCGTCATGATGCCCAGCGACAGCACGTTGACCAGCACCAGGAACAGCAGCACGGTGATGAAGCCGATGACCGTGGCTTTACCGACGTCGGAGCGTTTTTCCGCACGGGCCGAGAAGATGCTCGCGCCTTCGATACCGATGAACACCCAGACGGTGACCAGCATCATGTTGCGCACCTGGTTCATCACGCTGCCCAGGTCCGGGTTCATGCGGCCCCAGATGTCGGCGGTGAAGATGTCCAGCTTGAAGGCGAACAGGGCGATCAGGATGAACAGCGCCAGCGGCACGACCTTGGCCACGGTGGTGACCAGGTTGATGAAGGCCGCCTCCTTGATCCCGCGCAGCACCAGGAAGTGCACGGCCCAGAGCAGCACCGAAGCGCCGATCACGGCCGCCGGGGTGTTGCCTTCGCCGAAGATCGGGAAGAAGTAGCCCAGGGTACTGAACAGCAGCACGAAATAGCCGACGTTGCCCAGCCAGGCACTGATCCAGTAGCCCCAGGCCGACGAGAAGCCCATGTAGTCGCCGAAGCCGGCCTTGGCGTAGGCGTACACGCCGCCGTCCAGGTCAGGTTTGCGATTGGCCAGGGTCTGGAACACGAAAGCCAGAGTCAGCATGCCGATGGCGGTGATGCCCCAGCCGATCAGAACAGCGCCTACATCGGCACTGGCGGCCATGTTCTGGGGAAGCGAAAAAATGCCGCCACCAATCATGGAACCGACCACAAGTGCCACTAGCGCACCGAGTCGTAGTTTTCCGGGAGAGTCTGACATTGGATAACTCCATTCCAGGAGAAGAGAGACGCCAGAGTAAATCCAGCACCGAAATCATGAGCTGATGCAGGTCAGTTCATTGGCACATTCCATTGTTTCCTTCTGCGGGGATGAAAGAGCCCTTTGATAAAAAACTGGCCGTCGTGCAGCCCTTGTGCAACGCTAGTTCCAGCCCGATTTAGAGCATTCGCTCTGACAGGTCGCGAGGATTGACGCTAGTTCGTTTTGGTAGAAGCGCAACCTTTTAGCGAGAAAATCTCTTATTAAGTGGAAGAACCTGAACGACTGCACAAAACTCACTGAATAGTTCACCTGGCATAGACGCACTAGTTATGAGCGTTATAGTCTTGGTAGCAATAAAATATAAACAGCCGAACGCCGGTTACATTGAGCCGAGTGTGTAACGCCTAGATTACAAATCAGGGTCAATAGAGGAATTCTGCATGTCCGAACCTGGACAGAAATTGCGCCTGGGCGCATTGATCGCCCTGGTGGTCGGCTCGATGATCGGGGGCGGGATCTTCTCCCTGCCGCAGAACATGGCCGCGCGTGCCGACGTCGGCGCGGTGCTGATCGGCTGGGGCATCACCGCCATCGGCATGCTGGCGCTGGCCTTCGTGTTCCAGACCCTGGCCAACCGCAAGCCGGAACTCGACTCGGGGGTGTATGCCTATGCCAAGGCCGGGTTTGGCGAGTACATGGGCTTTTCGTCGGCCTGGGGTTACTGGATCAGTGCCTGGCTGGGCAACGTCGGTTATTTCGTGCTGCTGTTCAGCACCCTGGGGTTCTACTTCCCGGTGTTTGGCGAGGGTAATACGCCGATTGCCATCGTCTGTGCCTCGTTGCTGCTGTGGGCGGTGCACTTCCTGGTGTTGCGCGGGATCAAGGAGGCGGCTTTCATCAACCAGGTGACCACCGTGGCCAAGATCGTGCCGCTGGTGATGTTCATCGTGATTGCCGCGGTCGCGTTTCGCGCCGACATCTTCACCCGTGACATCTGGGGCATGAGCAACCCGAAATTCGGCGGTGTGCTCGACCAGGTGCGCAACATGATGCTGGTGACGGTGTTCGTGTTCATCGGCATCGAGGGTGCCAGCGTGTACTCCGGCCGGGCGCAGAAGCGCGCCGACGTCGGCAAGGCCACGGTGATTGGCTTCCTTGGCGTGCTGGCGCTGCTGGTGCTGGTCAACGTGCTGTCGCTGGGGGTCATGACCCAACCGGAACTGGCCGGGCTGCAGAACCCGTCGCTGGCCTCGGTGCTGGAGCATATCGTCGGGCCCTGGGGCGCCTTGCTGATCAGCCTCGGGCTGGCGGTGTCGCTGCTGGGTGCACTGCTGTCGTGGGCGCTGCTGTGCGCGGAGATCCTCTTCGCGACGGCGCGTGACAAGACCATGCCGCGGTTCCTGACCTACGAAAACGCCAACCATGTGCCGTCGAATGCGCTGTGGCTGACCAATGTGATGATCCAGCTGTTCCTGCTGATCACGCTGGTGTCGGCCGGCACCTATACCAGCCTGATCTACCTGGCGTCGTCGATGATTCTGGTGCCCTACCTGTGGTCGGCAGCGTATGCGGTACTGCTGGCGCTGCGCGGCGAGACCTACGCCGGCCACGCGGCGGCGCGGCGCAAGGACCTGCTGATCGGCCTGGTAGCGCTGCTGTACGCGATCTGGCTGCTGTATGCCGGCGGGTTGAAATACTTGCTGCTGTCGGCGCTGCTGTATGCGCCGGGGGTGATCCTGTTTGCCCGGGCCAAGCATGAGCAGGGGTTACCGCTGTTCACGGCCTGGGAGAAGCTGATTTTCGCTGCGGTGCTGGGAGGGGCGGGGCTGGCGGCGTATGGCTTGTATAGCGGGGTGTTGAGCCTGTAAGGGCCGCATCGCGGGACGAGCCCGCGATGCGGTCGTAAAGGTCACCACACCGGCGGTGCCGAACCCAGCTCGCAGGCGCCGCGCTCCCACAGCAGCGGCGTGCCCTCCACCAGTAACGGCGCCTTGAGCCGTCGTCCCGGCCCCCACGGCGTCTGTTCTACCTGCGGCCCCAGGTCGTCCAGCGTCTCCGGCGCCAAGGGCAGGTCGGCGGTCAGTGCGCCATTTTCCACCAGCAACTTCGCCGTCCGTGCCAGCGATAGCCGCGCCTCGCCACCACAGCCGCTGACCAGGCGCTCGCTCAAACCGCGAATCGCCGCCGCAGCCATCAGGTAGCCGGTGGCATGGTCCAGTGCCTGCACCGGTAAGGGCAGCGGCGTTTCCCCCTGCTGCCAGCGCATGCCTTCGCGGGCAATACCGCAACTCATCTGCACCAGGCTGTCGAAGCCGCGCCGCTGCGCCCACGGGCCGCTCCAGCCATAGGCATTGAGGCTCACATCGATCAACCCAGGGTTCTGCTTGCGGCGCCAGTCACGGCCAAAGCCGAGGCGTTCCAGGGCATCGGCACGGTAGCCGTGGACGAGGATATCGGCGTCGCCCAGCAAACCTTCGAACACCTGGCGCTCGGCCGGCGCGCGCAGGTCCAGCCGCGCGCACCGCTTGCCCAGGGTCATTTCCGCGAGCACCGCCGGTTCGTCCCAGCCCGGCGGGTCGAGGCGCAGTACGTCGGCACCCAATCCGGCGAGCAGGCGTGTGGCGGTCGGCCCGGCGAGGACCCGCGTGAGGTCCAGCACCTTGATCCCGGCCAACGGCCGTTCCGCAGTGCCACGCCAGGGCTGGCGCAAAGTACGCCGGGCGCGCTGGTGCCAGATCAGCGGCTCGGCATTCACCGCCTGCCCCTGCGGATGCGCCGACCATTCCGGCCAACTGCGCATCTGCGCCGCACAGCCACCGGCCGCGACCAGCGCCTGCTCCAGCGCCTGGGCCTGCCATTGCGCGACCCGCTGAGCCATTTCGCGGCGATCCTGCACCGCGCCCAGCACCCGTTCGGCCGCCGCACGATGGTGCGCGGCGTTGGTGTGCAGGCGAATCCAGCCGTCGCGGGTCGGGTAGTCGCCGGCAATCGGGTCCCACAGCGGTGGCAGTGACCAGCCTTGCGGACGCAGGCTGCTGGCGAACCAGAACGAGGCCAGCCGGCGGTCTACCCGCACCAATGGGCACTGCTGGGTTTGCTGTTGCAGCAACTCGGCGACGGCGAGCCCGGCCGCCGCGATGCTGGCGCTGGCCAGGTCGCTGACGGCGAAGGTCGAAGGCAAGGCGCCGGCGGTGCTGAAGCGCACGGCACCGACAATAGAGGGGGCGAGTGTCAGTTCACGGACGATCGAGCGAAGCAGATCCTGCATGGTAGGCCCTCCTGTGAAGGGCCATTGCAGACCATCCGCGCGCTGCGGTCAAACCCGGAACTGGTCGACCAGGGTCATCTGCTGGGTCGACAGGGCGTTGAGCCGGCTGCTGACTTGCGCCGATTCGGCCGCCTGGCCGGTGAGGGTTTCGGTCACGCTGCGGATCGCCGAGACGTTGCGGTTGACCTCTTCGGCCACCGCGCTCTGCTGTTCGGCGGCGCTGGCTATCTGCAGGTTCATGTCGCTGATCACCGTTACCGCCTCGCTGATGCGGTCCAGTGCATTGACCGCCTGGTGAATCTGCCCGGCGTTTTCCTGGGCCTTGTCATGGCTCGAATGCATGGTCGCCACCACCCCACGGGTGTTGCTCTGAATGCGCTCGATCACCACGCGGATCTCTTCCACCGAGTCCTGGGTACGTTTGGCCAGGTTGCGCACTTCGTCGGCCACCACGGCGAACCCGCGCCCGCTTTCGCCAGCCCGTGCGGCCTCGATGGCGGCGTTCAGGGCGAGCAGGTTGGTCTGTTCGGCGATGCTGCGGATCACTTCCAGCACCGAGCCGATCTGCTCGCTGTTGGCGGCCAGGGTTTCCACCTCGCCCACCGCCTTGCTGACTTCTTCGGCCAGCAGGGTGATGTCGCGGGTGCTGCGCTCGATGATGGCCATGCCGTCTTTTGCCGAACGGTCGGCACCGCGCGCGGCATCGGCAGCGCTGGCGGCACTGTTGGCGACGTCGTGGGCGGTGGCGCTCATTTCGTTGGAGGCAGTGGCCACCTGGTCGATTTCGCGGAACTGCACCTGCATGCCGTCGCTGGTGCGGCGGGCGATTTCCGACGATTGGTCGGCGGTTGCCCGTGCCTGGGCGATGCTCTGCTTGATCTGCGCCACGGTCGGCTGCAGCTTGTCGAGGAAGCGGTTGAAGCCGCTGGTGAGCCGGCCCAGCTCGTCGCGGCGGGCGTAGCGTAGGCGCTGGGTGAGGTCGCCATCGCCGCTGGCGATGTCTTCGAGCATGCTCGCCACGCTGTTGAGCGGGCGGGTCACGCCGGTAGCGGTGAGCCACATCAGCAGCAGGCCACCGAGGCCGGCGAGGGTGGCCATCAGCAGTACCTTGAGGGTGCCGCTGGTGCGTGCCTCTTCGAGCATCGCTTGCAGGTTGATGGCGTCGGCCAGCAGCACCTGGCGCGGCAGGTCGATCAGCACGCCCCAGGGTTTGCTGTCGTTGATCGGCTGTACCGGGTAGAGGGCTCGCACGGTGTCGCCCAGTTCGATGATCTGTGCCTGGCCGGCGCCAAGTTTCTGCAGGGTTTGCTGGGCGTCCTGGCCAAGGCTCTTACCGACCTTGCCGGCATCGTCGCTGTTGGCGGCAAGCAGGCCGCTGGGGGCGACGATCATCAGGTGCCCGGCACCGTCGAACAGCGCTTGCTGGGCGTTGAAGGCGGCGGCCTGCAGCGAGTCGAGCGACAGGTCGACACCGGCCACGGCAATCACCTTGCCGTTGCGCAGCAGCGGCACGGTGATGCTGGTCATCAGCATCTGCTTGCCGCCGACGGTGTCGGCGTAGGGCTCCAGCAGGCAGGGCCGGGCGCTGTTGCGCGAGCAGGTGAACCAGATGTTGTACGGCGTACCACTGAGGTTGATCTCGGTCTTGCCGAGGTCGACATCGCTGATCACGGTGTTCAGCGCCTGGCCCTGGGCGCGGCTCCAGTAGCTGGCGAAGCGCCCGCTTTCGTTGCTCGTGCGTGGCGTGTCGTTGGCGAATTCGCTGTCGTGGCCGTCCAGCCCATTGGCTTCGAAGGCCATCCACACGCCCAGCACCTCGGGGTTGCGCTTGAAGGTGGTGGCCAGCGCCTGGTTGACCGCTTCACGCAGCTCGGCCGAGGCCAGCGAGCGACTGCTGGCGAGGGTTTGCAGGTCCTGCACCTGGTCGACCAGGGCGGTGATCAGGGTTTCGCTGTGGTTGAAGGTACGGCGCAGTAGCTCGGCTTTTTCCCCGGCGCGGGCCTGCAGCAGGGCCTCGACGTTGCGCGTGAGCATGGCGGAACTGGTGTTGCCGACCTGCTGGTCGGTCTGGCCCGACTGGTACAGGTTGATACCTACCACCAGGGTGACCACGCCAAGCAGGCAGAGGCCGGAGAGCAGGACGATTTTCAGGCGGATCGAGAGCGTGTCGAACATGGACGTACTCGCAGAAGGGACGTGGCCAATAGCTGACCGAGCCGAGGCGGCTCGACTCGCTGCGTCCATTTAGCGATATAAGGGCATCGGCCTTATTCCGTTAACCGTGAATGCCTGCCGATGAACGGTCGGCAGCGCTCTGCGGCGCAGGTTCCGGGCGCGACCAGATCCACAGGTTGCCGAGGGTCATGCCGCCGATGGCGAGAAATACCGGCCAGCGATGTTCGAGGAACACCAGCATCAGCCCGGCGCACAGCAGCATGCTGATGGTTGCACTGACTTTGGCGCGCCGCTGGATCAGCTTGCCGTTACGCCAGTTGTTGAGGATCGGGCCGAACAGGCGATGGTTTTCCAGCCAGGCGCTCAGACGCGGCGAGCTGCGGGTCGCGGCCCAGGCCGCAAGCAGGATGAATTCGGTGGTGGGCAGGCCGGGCACGACGATAGCGATCAGGCCGATGGCCAGGCTCACGTAGGCCAGCAGGCCGAACAACAGACGGGAGAGTTTCGAAGCGGCTGGGCGGGTCATGGGCTCATTGATTGCACAGGTAATGCCGGCCACCGCAAGCGGTGGCCGGGGTGCCGCCTCAGGCCAGTTCGGCGTTCGGCGCGGTCGCGTAAGCGTGTTTCAGCAATTCGGTGAAGCGTTTGAATGCGGCCACGGCGCCTTTTTCGGCAGCGGCTTCTTCTTCGGCGTTCAGTTCCAGGCTGTCGAGGATGCGGGTGAACGTCTTCCAGCCTTCGGCGCGGCCGCCGGCCGGTTCGCCCAGGTGACGCGCACCGAAGGTGTCGTTCAGGCCAAGTGCCACGGCGCGCTTGATCAGGAACGCGGCGCCCAGTTTGGAGCCTTCGGAGACGAAGATCCAGCCCATGGCCTCAGCCACGCTCGGGCTCTGCACGGCCCCGGGGAAATCGGCCGGTACGTCGGTGTGCAGGTCGGCCAGGTCGAGCTTGGCCTGTTCGGCGCGGCAGCGCTCGGCCAGGTCCGGGACGATGGCGATCAGTTGCGGATCGGTGTACAGCGCCTTCAGTTCGTTCTGGAACAGGTACTGGGCGACCACGAAACGGGCGAAGCTCTCGCGGCTTTCGAAGGGGGCATGGGACTTGACCAGCGCATCCAGCTCGGTGTGCGGGGCGTGGGTCAGCTGGTTGAGGCGCTGCGAGCGCAGTGCGGCGCGTTCGGGGTTCGGTGCGGCGGTCATGGTGATTCCTTGCGAAGTGGGCGTGCCTAGTGACTAGACGAATAAGGAGACGCGGGACAGTAAAAAATCCTCACCTGGGCGGGAAATAGCGTGGCCCGCGATAGCCGTTATCAGATGTCCCAGACCAGGTTGATCGCGAAATTACGGCCCGGCATGGTCAGGCGGTCGAGGTTGGCCGGTGCGGTGGCGGCGGCTTCGCCCAGGCCGTCGTAGCCCCGTACGTCGTCCCACTGCCAGTATTTCTTGTCGGTCAGGTTGTACAGGCCGGCGTTGACGCTGATGTCGTCGCTCACCTTGTAGAAGCCGGTCAGGTCGAGCACGCCGTAACCCGGGGTGCGGAACTGCTTGCTGGTGCCGTCCGGGGCGAAGAAGGTGGTGTTGTCGACCCGGTTCTTGCGCTTGACCAGGGTCCAGCTCAGCAAGGCACCGTATTGATCCTGCTCGTAACCCAGGCCGAGCACGCCGGTCAGCGGGGCAACACTGTTGATCGGCTGGCCGTTGTCTTCGTTTTTGGCGTGGGCGTAGGCGATCGAGCCCTGGCTGTAGAGACCGGCCGGGGCGCCGAAGGTGTCAAGGTTCAGGCGACCCTTGAACTCGGCACCCTTGATGGTGGCATGCTTGATGTTCTTGGCTTCGAAGTCCTTGTTGATGTCCGAGCCTTGCACCGCGTCTTCGTTGATGAAGTCGGTGTACGTGTTATAGAACGCCGCGACATCGAAGTTGCCCGCGTCGAAGTTGCCACGCAGACCGCTTTCGTAGCTTTTGCTCTTCTCCGGCTCGAGGTTCGGGTTGCCCTGCACCGAGTAGCCCTGGCCCGGGTTCTCGAAGCGACCGTACAGCGCCTTGGCGGTCGGCGTACGGAAGCCTTCGGCGTACTGGCCGTACCAGGTGTAGTTGTCGTTGAAGGCATAGGTCACGCCGAACTTGGGCGAGACCTGGTGCCATTTCTTGTCCTTGAGGTTGATCGGGTCTTTGGTCGCGCCGATGCCGCGAATGAACGCGTCGGTGGCGTGCGGCTTGAGCGTGGTGTACTCGTAGCGCACACCTGGCAGGAAGGTCCACTGGTTCCAGCGGATCTCGTCCTGGGCGAACAGCGCGTAGGTGTCGACGGTCGGGTCGGGGAAGTCGCTGACCCGGGCCAGCGCAGCGCTTGGCAGCGGTCGTCCGGCAACACAACCGAAACCGCTGGTCTGGCAGGTGGCAGTGCCGCTGCGCGAGCCGGTGACCTTGTTCTGCTTGAGGGTGCTGCCGTAGGTCAGCAGGTGGTCGGTGTCGCCGACGCTGAAGGCTTTGTCCAGCTGGGCGTCGAAGACCCACTGGCGATCCTTGTAGGTGGTCTTGCGATCACGGTACAGGGTGTAGATCGGTTGGTAGATCTCTTCGGTGCGCTGGTCGGTTTTGCCGATCTGGTAGTTCAGGCTCCACTTCATGTTGTCGGCGAACAGGCTGCCCAGGGCGAACTCGTGGGTGATCCCGAAGCGTTCGCGGGTGACCTCGTCGCTGCCGGTACGCTCGCGGTACATGTTCATCGGGGTCGGGATGTATGGGCCGCCGACGGCGCTCTTCTGGTTGAGATCGCGGTCGTCTTTGTAGTGTTCGTAGGTCAGCGCCAAGCGTGCGCCGTCGGCGTAGTTCCAGCCGAGCTTGGCCAGCACGTTGCTGGTCTTCACGTCTTCCGGGTTGGCCGAGGTGCGGTTCAGCCCGGTGCCGCCGTGGCTGCCGTAGGACTCGGTCTCGTGGCCGTCGCGTTGGCTCAGGTGCAGCAGGCCATCGACGTCACCATGACGGGCGGCGAAGGTGCCGGATTTCAACCAGCTCTGGTCTGCCGAGCTGTAACCGGTTTTCAAGCGGGCGCCGAGGTCCTGGCCGGGCTTGATGATGTCTTCCGGGTCAAGGGTGAAGTAGCTCACCGCGCCGCCGATGGCGTTGCTGCCGTACAGCACCGAGGCCGGGCCGCGGAGGATCTCCACGCGCTTGACGATTTCAGGGTCGACGTAGTTGCGCTGGGTCTGGGCGTATGGACCGAAGAAGTAGCTGTCGGGGATGGCCACGCCATCGATCTGGGTGAGCACCCGCTCGCCGTCGATGCCGCGGATGTTGTAGCCGTTGAGGCCGCTGCGCTGGCCAGTGCCGCTGACCGATACGCCGGGCTCGTAACGCACCAGGTCCTTGATGTCGTTGACGTTCTGGCGGTCGAGTTGTTCGCGGGTCTGGACCGAGACGGTGCTTGGCACCTGGCTCACGTCCTGGGCGCTACGTGTAGCACTCACGGTCACCTGCTGCAGGGCGATGGCCCTGGATTGACTGCGCTCGATGGCCACGTTGTTGGCGCTGAGCTTGCGGTAGTTCAGGCCGGTGCCCAGCAGCAGCCGTTGCAGCGCCTGCTCCGGTGGCAGCGAACCCTGGACGCCCGGCGAGATCACGCCCTCGGCGAGTTCGGCCGACAGCCCGACCTGCCAGCCGGTGACCGCGGTAAAGGCGTTCAACGCCGCCACCAGCGGCTGCTGGGCAATCGTGAAGCGGTAGTCGCCCATGCGCTGCGCAGGCGCCTGGGCCGGCTCTGCGGCCAGTGCCGGCAGGCTGCAGGCGCCGCTGGCGAGCATGGCCAGGGTCAACAGGGAGCGCGTGCAGCGTGGCAGGCCAGGTTTACGTGAAGTGATGGAATCTCGACGAGTGAAACCAGTAGACATCGAAAGCGCTCCCTGTCGCGCAGTGTTATAGGACAACACTAATTCAAAAATAAGAATCAGTTGCATTGGCTATAACGAGACGTACGACGTGCAGGGATCGCGTAAAAATAATTTCAGATCAGTTGAGGATCACCACCGCAGGGAATTCCTGCAGGCGTGCCGAGGTGATATGCGCCAGCGAACGCAGCGCCTCCAGCGGCTGATCGAGGCGGTAGTTGCCGGTGACAGCGACGTGGTCGAGCGTGTCGTTGGTGTTGATGATGAAGCCGGGATAGTAACGGCGCAGTTCCGCCAGTACCTGGCTCAACGGGCAGTTTTCGAACACCAGGCGACCTTGCACCCAAGCCAGGTCTTTTGGTGCATCGACGCGCTCGCGCTCGCCGAAGCCATTCGGGCCGACGCGGATGCTGTCGCCGCTGGACAGGCGAATGCGCTGGTCGCTGCGGCCTTGCAGGTCGATAGCGCCGCGTTGCACGCGCACCTGGGCTTCACCGTCCAGGTAACGCACGGCGAAGTCGCTGTCGCGCACGCTGGCGCGCAGCGGCCCGGCCCGCAGCTCCAGTGGCTGGCCGGCCCCGGCGGGCACTTCGAAATAGGCTTCGCCCTGATACAGCCGGGCCATTCGTTGACCGGCATTGATGTCGCTGGAGAAGGCCGAATTAGTGTTCAGCAGTACCTTGGAGCCATCCTCCAGTTGCAGGCGCTGGCGCTCACCCACCACGGTCAGGTGGTCGGCCTGCAAGCGCACTGGCAGGTTGCCGAGCGTGAAGACCCCGACCAGCAACACGGCGGCGGTGGCCAGCGGTTTCCAGTGCGGGCGCAGGCGGGTGAGGCGGGAAGGGCGCTGAACCTGAGCGATCTGCCCGGCGGCCTGGCGCACGGTATCGCCATGCCACAAGGCTTCGGCTTCGACATACGCCTGGGCATTGGCCGGGTTGGCCTCCAGCCAGGCCTCGAAGGCACGGGTGTCTTCCGGCGTTGCGCACTGCAGGCGGATCAGCCAATCCAGCGCCTGGTCCATGGCACTGTCGCGGGCAGCCGAATCTGGCGGCGCAGGGCGATGAGGGGCACTGTCGGTCACGGTGGATCCTGGGCGGTCTTGTAATTCAACTTATGATCAGGCGTAACAGGGCATGTGGCAAGCAGCGCTCAATCGCGGTTCTGGCGATCGGCTACCCCGACACAGATCGCCATGATCAGTTTCAGTTCCTTCTGAACCGTGCTGGCCGAGACATTCAACTGCTCGGCGATTTCCAGATAGCTGGCGCCGTGCAGGCGGCTGAGGATGAAAATCCGTTGCTGGCGCGGCGTCAATTGCAACAGCGAGGTGCTCAGGCGCTTGAGCAACTGTTCGGCGTGGGCGGCATCTTCGGCGCTGCTGGTGGGGGCGACGACGTTGTACACCACCTGCTCGGGCACATCGTCGAGCACTGTGCGCGCTTGCACGCGACGCGCCCGCAGGTGGTCCAGGGCCAGGTTGCGGGCGGTCTGGAAGACGAACGGCTCCAGGTGCTCGATCGGCCGTTCGCCCAGGGCGCGGGTGACCCGCAGGTAGATTTCCTGCAACAGGTCCTCGGCGGTGCTCGGGTTATCGACCATGCGCTGCAGGGTTCGCAGCAGGCTGACCCGCTGGGCGAGGAATACGGTGTTGAAGTGGGACTGACTCACAGCGCTACCCGAACGGAATTTGCTAATGATAATGCTTATCATCAATGCCGTTGGTCAAGTGCAGAGTGGCAGGGATTGTGTAGGGTCTGTGGAAGAAACCGATGGGAATTGACTGATACATCACCAACAAGGCCGGCACCCACAAAGCTTCTGCGGGAGCCGGCCTTGGCGGCGACGAGGCCCTTACTTACGGCGCATTGCACAGCGCCAGGCAGTTATCCAGCATGCGGTTGGAGAAGCCCCATTCGTTGTCGTACCAGGCCATCACTTTGAGCATCTTGCCGCTGACCTTGGTGTGATTGGCATCGAAGATCGACGAAAGCGGGTTGTGATTGAAGTCGCACGACACCAGCGGCAAGGTGTTGTAGCCGAGAATCTTCGAGTGCTGGCTGGCCTCGCGCAGCAGCGCATTCACGTCATCGGCACTGGCTTCGCGTTTGAGGTTCAGCGTCAGGTCGACCAGCGACACATTGATCACCGGTACCCGTACGGCCATGCCGGTCAGCTTGCCCGCCAGCTCCGGCAGCACCAGGCCGACCGCTTCGGCGGCGCCGGTCTTGCTCGGGATCATCGACTGGGTGGCCGAGCGCGCCCGGTAAGGGTCGCTGTGGTACACGTCGGTGAGGCTCTGGTCGTTGGTGTAGGCATGAATGGTGGTCATCAGCCCCTGTTCGATGCCCAGCTCGCGGTGCAGCACCTGGGCCACCGGGGCCAGGCAGTTGGTGGTGCAGGAGGCATTCGAGATGATCTGGTGCGACTGGCGCAGGAGGTCATGGTTGACCCCATACACCACGGTCGCGTCGGCGCCCTTGGCCGGCGCGGAGATGATGACTTTGCGGGCGCCAGCAGTAAGATGGGCGGCGGCCTTGGCGCGCTCGGTGAACAGCCCGGTACATTCGAACACCACGTCGACGGCTTCGGCTTTCCACGGCAGCTCGGCCGGGTTGCGGATCGCGCTTACAGCAATCCGGTCGCCGTTGACCGTCAGGCTTTCCTGATCGAACTCGACACTGCCATCGAAGATCCCATGCACACTGTCGTACTTGAGCAGGTGGGCATTGATCGCGCTGTCGCCCAGGTCATTGATCGCGACGACTTGCAGGTCCTGACGGTAGCCCTGGGTATAGAGTGCGCGAAGGATGTTGCGGCCGATGCGACCAAAACCATTGATGGCAATTCGAAGTGTCATGGAGCTACCTCTGGCAGACCGGGTGAAGCCCGAAAATCGAGCCTCCGACTTCACTGAATCTGATTTTGTTGTTGGAATTACAAGATTATTCGTAAAAAAATAGAAAACAAGCCTTTTTGCTGGCAGTATTTTATTCAATCTACAACGAGCGACCGGCCAAGCCGTTTCTCCCATCGCCATTGCCCCTTGCCTTGAGCCTAGGCCGCAATCGTTTGGAAGGGAAACCGCCGCAGAGGTCAGCAACCACCGTTAGCCTGGAGTCCAGTACATGCATCCGCGCATTCTTGAGGTCACCGAACGGCTGATCGCCCGTAGCCGTCCTACCCGCGAGCGCTATCTGCAGTTGATTCGAGCGGCCGCCAGCGACGGTCCGATGCGCGCGAAACTGCAATGTGCCAACTTTGCCCACGGCGTGGCCGGTTGTGGCGCCGAAGACAAGCAGCGCCTGCGCATGATGAACGCGGCCAACGTCGCCATCGTCTCGGCCTACAACGACATGCTCTCGGCGCACCAGCCTTACGAGCACTACCCGGAACAGATCAAGCAGGCATTGCGCGAAATCGGTTCGGTCGGCCAGTTCGCCGGCGGTGTACCGGCCATGTGCGACGGTGTCACCCAGGGCGAGCCGGGCATGGAGCTGGCCATCGCCAGTCGCGAAGTGATCGCCATGTCCACGGCCATCGCCCTGTCGCACAACATGTTCGACGCGGCGCTGATGCTCGGCATCTGCGACAAGATCGTGCCTGGCTTGGTGATGGGCGCGCTGCGTTTCGGCCACCTGCCGACGATCTTCGTGCCCGGAGGGCCAATGCCGTCGGGCATCTCCAACAAGGAGAAGGCCGACGTTCGCCAGCGTTACGCCGAAGGCAAGGCCAGCCGCGAAGCGCTGCTGGAGTCGGAGATGAAGTCCTACCACAGCCCTGGCACCTGCACCTTCTATGGCACCGCCAACACCAACCAGTTGCTGATGGAGGTGATGGGCCTGCACCTGCCCGGCGCGTCGTTCGTCAACCCGTACACACCGCTGCGCGACGCCCTTACCGTGGAAGCCGCGCAACAGGTCACGCGGATGACCAAGGCCAGCGGCGCGTTCATGCCGATTGGCGAGATCGTCGACGAGAAGTCGCTGGTCAACTCGATTGTCGCCCTGCACGCCACGGGTGGCTCGACCAACCATACCCTGCACATGCCGGCCATCGCCCAGGCCGCCGGCATCCAGCTCACCTGGCAGGACATGGCCGACCTGTCCGAGGTGGTGCCGACCCTGTCCCATGTCTATCCAAACGGCAAGGCCGACATCAACCACTTCCAGGCGGCCGGTGGCATGGCCTTCCTGATTCGCCAACTGCTCGACGCCGGCCTGCTCCATGAAGACGTCAACACCGTCGCCGGCCACGGCCTGCGTCGCTATACCCAGGAACCGTTCCTCGACGACGGTCGACTGGTGTGGCGCGAAGGCCCGACAGCCAGTCTCGACGAAACCATCCTGCGCCCGGTGGCCAACCCGTTCTCGGCGGAAGGCGGCTTGCGGGTGATGGAAGGCAACCTTGGCCGTGGCGTGATGAAAGTCTCCGCCGTGGCCCCCGAGCACCAGGTAGTCGAGGCGCCGGCGCGGGTGTTCCACGATCAGCAGGAATTGGCCGATGTCTTCAAGGCCGGCGAGCTGGAGCGTGACTTTGTGGCCGTGGTGCGCTTCCAGGGGCCGCGCTGCAATGGCATGCCCGAGCTGCACAAAATGACCCCGTTCCTTGGCGTATTGCAGGATCGCGGCTTCAAGGTGGCGCTGGTCACCGACGGGCGCATGTCCGGCGCCTCGGGGAAAATTCCCGCGGCCATTCACGTTTGCCCGGAAGCCTTCGACGGCGGGCCGCTGGCGCGTGTGCGCGATGGTGATATCGTGCGCGTCGACGGTGCCAAGGGCACCCTGTTGGTGCTGGTCGAACCGGCCGAGCTGGCGGCCCGCGAGCTGCCGGCCGCGCCCCTGGGCAACGACCTGGGTACGGGCCGCGAACTGTTCGGCTTCCTGCGGATGGCCCTGAGCTCGGCGGAGAAAGGCGCCAGCGCCTTCACCTCGGCCCTGGAGACGCTGAAATGAAAGCAGCGCTGGTCGGCGACATCGGTGGCACCAATGCCCGTTTTGCACTCTGGCGCGACAACCAGCTGCAGGCTGTGCGGGTGCTGGCCACGGCCGACTACAGCAGCCCCGAACAGGCCATCGCTGCCTACCTCGCCGAGCAGGGCATCGCCCGCGGCGAACTGGCAGCGGTGTGCCTGGCAGTGGCCGGGCCGGTGGACGGCGACGCGTTCCGCTTCACCAACAACCACTGGCGGCTGAGCCGCCAGGCATTCTGTAGCACCTTGCAGGTCGAGCAGTTGTTGCTGATCAACGATTTCTCGGCCATGGCGTTGGGCATGACCCGCCTGCAACCCGGCGAGTACCGTGTGGTGTGTGCCGGCGAGGCGGACTGGTCGCGCCCGGCGCTGGTCATCGGGCCGGGCACCGGCCTGGGGGTCGGCAGCCTGTTGCAACTGGACGGGCAGCGCTGGCTGGCGCTGCCGGGCGAGGGCGGGCATGTCGACCTGCCGGTGGGCAGCGAGCGTGAAGCGGCCTTGCGCCTGCTGATCGAACAGGACATTGGCCACGTCAGCGCCGAAACCGTGCTCAGCGGTGGCGGGCTGGTGCGCCTGTACCAGGCCATCTGCGTCCTCGATGGCCATGCGCCAGTGTTCAAGGCCCCGGCCGAAATCACCGATGCCGCGCTGGCCGGCGATGCCGTGGCACTCGCGGTGATCGAGCAGTTCTGTTGCTTCCTCGGCCGGGTCGCGGGCAACAATGTACTGACCCTCGGCGGGCGCGGCGGCGTGTACATTGTCGGCGGAGTGATTCCACGCTTTGCCGAGCTGTTCCTGCGCAGCGGCTTTGCCAGTAGCTTTGCCGACAAGGGTTGCATGAGCGGTTATTTCCAGGGTATTCCGGTGTGGCTGGTGACCGCCGAATTTTCTGGTCTGCTCGGTGCCGGGGTGGCCTTGCAACAGATTCTGTAGAAGCAGTTCCAGACAAGGAATCAGCTGTGAGCAAGTCGATACTGTTGGTCGACGACGACCAGGAAATTCGCGAGCTGCTGCAAACCTACCTCAGCCGCTGCGGCTTCGAGGTGCACGCCGTGGCCGATGGCCAGGGCTTTCGCCAGGCCCTCGATGCCAACGGCTGCGACCTGGTGATCCTTGATGTGATGCTGCCCGACGAAGACGGCTTCAGCTTGTGCCGCTGGGTCCGCCAGCATCCGCGCCAGGCCCAGGTGCCGATCATCATGCTGACTGCCAGCTCCGACGAAACCGACCGGGTCATCGGCCTTGAGCTGGGCGCCGACGACTACCTGGGCAAGCCGTTCAGCCCGCGTGAATTGCAGGCGCGGATCAAGGCCCTGCTGCGCCGTGCCGGGTTCGGCCAGGAGCGTCCGGGTGGCGATGTGCTGGTGTTCGACGAGTGGCGTCTGGACACGGTCAGCCATCGGCTGTTCCACCGTGACGGCGAGGAAGTGATGCTTTCCGGCGCCGACTTCGCGCTGCTCAAACTGTTCCTCGACCATCCGCAGCAGATCCTCGACCGCGATACCATCGGCAACGCTACCCGCGGCCGCGAGCCGATGCCGCTGGACCGCATTGTCGACATGGCGGTCAGCCGCCTGCGCCAGCGCCTGCGCGACACGGAAAAACCACCCCGGCTGATTCGCACCGTGCGCGGCAGCGGCTACCTGTTGGCGGCCAACGTTGCGCCCGCCAACTGAGCGCCGCTGGCGCTTGCCGCTGCCACGTTCGCTGCTCGGGCGGATGTTGCTGCTGACCCTGCTGGTGGTGCTGCTGGCGCAGGCGTTGTCGAGTTTCATCTGGGTTTCGCAACTGCGCGCCAGCCAGTTGGAAGGGCTGGTGGCCAGTGCGCGCAGCTTGGCCCATTCGATGAGCGCCAGCGTCAGCTACTTCCGCTCGCTGCCGCTGGCCTACCGGCCGATGGTCCTCGACCAACTGCGCAGCATGGGCGGCACGCGCTTCGTGGTGTCGCTCAATGACAGGCCACTGGAGATGACGGTGCTGCCGGTCACCCCGCGCAAGCAGGCGGTGATCGAGGCAGTGGGCGACGTACTGCATCAGCGCCTCGGCGCGCAGATGGACATCTCCGTCGAGTTCGTCAGCCCGCAGGACCTGCGCATTTTCAACAGCGGCCTGAAGCTCGATGAACTGCCGCGCTCCTGGGCGCATTACGCGCTGACCCTGGAGCCAGTCAACCCGCCGGTGCTGGTGACGCAGATTCGTCTCGGCGAAGGCGAATGGCTGTACATCGCCTCGCTGCTGCCCGAGCCCTACACCAGCCTTGAGGGCGAAGGGCTGCCACGTCAGCAGGTCTGGTTTATCGGCCTGACCAGTTTCTTCCTGCTGTTGTTCATCGGCTTGCTGGTGCACTGGCAGAGCCGTCCGCTCAAGCGCCTGGCTCGGGTCGCGCGGGAAATGTCGCTGGGGGCCGACGTCGAACCGGTGCCTGAAGGCGGTGGCAGCGAAGTGGTCGAGGTCGGCCGGGCGTTCAATGCCATGCGCGAGCGCATCAGCCGCTACCTGACCGAGCGCAGCCAACTGTTCAGCGCGATTTCCCACGACCTGCGCACGCCGATCACGCGCCTGCGCCTGCGCGTCGAACTGCTCGAAGACGAGCCGTTGCAGGCCAAGTTCGGTCGCGACCTCGACGAGCTGGAAATGCTGGTCAAAGGCGCCCTGCAATGCGTGAAAGACACCGACATTCACGAGAACATCGAGCCGGTCGACCTCAACCACGCGCTCGATTGCCTGATCGAGCCGTACCTGGCCAGCGGCCGGGTGACCGTGCAGGGGCGGGCGCTGGCAACGTATCCGGGCAAGCCGCTGGCGCTGCGGCGCTGCATGGGCAACCTGATCGACAACGCCCTGAAGTACGGCGAGCGCGCGCACCTGCGCATTATCGACAGCGCCGAGGGCTTCGTGCTGCAGGTCGACGACGAAGGCCCAGGCGTGCCCGAGCGCCAGCTTGAGCAGGTGTTCGAGCCGCACTTCCGCCTGGCTGGCCAGCAGCAGGGCTACGGGCTCGGCTTGGGCATCGCGCGCAATATCGCCCACAGTCACGGCGGCGAACTGAGCCTGCGTAACCTGCGTGACGGCGGTTTGCGCGTCACCCTCAGCCTGCCGCGCAGCGCGCCTTGAACGTTTGGCGAATGTCACGGCTCGGTGACATTCGCGCATCCCTTCGTTACTTGCGCGGGCGAGCGACTGGTTAGACTCCTATGCAGCGCAAGCACCAGACTTGCACCTGCATAACAACAAGAAAGGTTTGTTCATGAACGCGATCAATCGCCTCGCCGCTGTTGTTTCCCTTGCCTCCCTGTTGCCCCTGAGCGCCCTGGCTGCTGGCCCCGGTACCGTCGAAGTGACGCACTGGTGGACCTCCGGCGGTGAAAAAGCGGCGGTCGAAACCCTGAAAAAACAGGTCGAGGCCGACGGCTTCATCTGGAAGGACAACGCCATCGCCGGCGGCGGCGGGGCCGCAGCCATGACCGTCCTGAAAAGCCGTGCCGTCGCCGGCAACCCGCCGGCTGCCGCGCAGGTGAAAGGCCCGGACATTCAGGACTGGGCAGCCCTGGGCCTGCTCACCGAGCTGGACGACGTGTCCAAGGCCAACAACTGGGACGCGCTGTTGCCGCCGAAGATCGCCAAAATCATGAAATACGACGACCACTATGTCGCGGTGCCGGTGAACATTCACCGGGTCAACTGGTTGTGGATCAACCCCGAAGTGTTCAAGAAGGCCGGCGCCCAGGTGCCGACCACCCTCGACGAGTTGTTCGCGGCCGCCGACAAACTCAAGGCGGCCGGGTTCCAGCCGCTGGCCCATGGCGGCCAGCCGTGGCAGGACGCCACGGTATTCGAGGACGTCGCCCTGAGCGTGCTCGGGCCCAAGGGCTATCACGCCGCGTTCGTCGCGCTGGATGAGCAGGCGCTGACCGGCGAGCCGATGAAAACCGTGTTCGCCAAACTGCAGAAGCTGGCCACCTACATGGACCCGAACCGTGCCGGGCGTGACTGGAACCTGGCGGCCGGCGACGTGATCAACGGCAAGGCCGGCATGCAGATCATGGGCGACTGGGCCAAGAGCGAGTGGACGGCGGCGGGCAAGGTCGCCGGTAAGGATTACCAGTGCGTGCCGTTCCCCGGGACCCAAGGCAGCTTTGCCTACAACATCGATTCGCTGGCGATGTTCAAGCTCAAGGACGAAAACGACATCAAGGCGCAGAACGACCTGGCCAAGGTGGCGCTGGAGCCCACGTTCCAGATCGTCTTCAACCAGAACAAGGGCTCGCTGCCGGTGCGCCAGGATCTGGACCTGAAACAGTTCGATGCCTGCACCCAGCAGTCGGCAGTGGACTTCAAGGACGCCGAGAAGGGCGATGGCCTGCAACCGAGCATGGCGCACAACATGGCCACCTCGCTGGCGGTGCAGGGGGCGATCTTCGACGTGGTCAGCAACTTCCTCAACGACCCCAAGGCCGACCCGGCCAAGGCGGTCACCCAGCTGAATTCGGCGATCAAGTCGGCGAAGTAATTCGACGGTACTTCCTGTCCTGTGGGCGCTGGCTTGCCTGCGACCGCTTGCGCAGCGCTCGCAAGCCCTGAACATTCGGTTTTCCTGGCTCCGCGCATTTGCAGGGATTGCTGCCGTGTTGCCCGAGCGCGGACCGGGCGATCGCAGGCAAGCCAGCGCCTACAGGCGATGCGGCGTAGCGCGCCGCCCTTCACATCGAGATATCGACATGAGCACTGTTGCCACCCTCAACAAGGCCTCACCGCTCGACGCCCTGCAACGCTGGCTACCCAAACTGGTGTTGGCGCCGAGCATGCTGATCGTCCTGGTCGGCTTCTATGGCTACATCCTCTGGACCTTCCTGCTGTCGTTCACCAACTCCAGCTTCATGCCCAGCTACAAATGGGTGGGCCTGGCGCAATACGCGCGGCTGATGGAAAACGACCGCTGGTGGGTCGCGAGCAAAAACCTGCTGGTATTCGGCGGCCTGTTCATTGGCATCAGCCTGGTGGTCGGCGTACTGCTGGCGGTGCTGCTCGATCAGCGCATCCGCCGCGAAGGCTTCATTCGCACGGTCTACCTGTACCCGATGGCGCTGTCGATGATCGTCACCGGCACCGCCTGGAAGTGGCTGCTCAACCCAGGCCTGGGTCTGGACAAGATGCTGCGCGACTGGGGCTGGGAAGGCTTTCGCCTCGACTGGCTGGTGGACCCGGACCGGGTCGTCTACTGCCTGGTGATCGCGGCCGTCTGGCAAGCCTCGGGGTTCGTCATGGCACTGTTTCTTGCCGGCCTGCGCGGGGTCGACCAGTCGATCATCCGCGCCGCCCAGGTGGACGGCGCCAGCCTGCCGAGCATCTACCTGCGCATCGTCCTGCCGAGCCTGCGCCCGGTGTTCTTCAGCGCGCTGATGATCCTGGCGCATATCGCGATCAAGAGCTTCGACCTGGTGGCGGCGATGACTGCCGGCGGGCCGGGCTATTCCTCCGACCTGCCGGCGATGTTCATGTATTCCTTTACCTTCAGCCGCGGGCAGATGGGCATGGGCTCGGCCAGCGCGATTCTGATGCTCGGCGCGATCCTGTCGATCCTGGTGCCGTATCTGTATTCGGAACTGCGGAGCAAACGCCATGACTGACCTGCCCGTCCGTCGCCGCCTGAGCGTAAGTCGCCTGGCGATCTATGCCACGCTGATCGGTGCCTGCGCGGTGTACCTGATTCCACTGGTGGTGATGCTGCTCACCAGCTTCAAGAGCCCGGAAGACATTCGCACTGGCAACCTGCTGAGCTGGCCCGAGGTGATGACCGGTATTGGTTGGATCAAGGCCTGGGACAGCGTCGGCGGCTACTTCTGGAACTCGGTGAAAATCACTGTGCCGGCGGTGCTGATCTCGACCCTGCTCGGGGCCCTCAACGGCTACGTACTGTCGATGTGGCGCTTCCGTGGTTCGCAGCTGTTTTTCGGGCTGCTGCTGTTCGGCTGCTTCCTGCCGTTCCAGACCGTGTTGCTGCCGGCCTCCTTTACCCTCGGCAAACTCGGCCTGGCCAGCACCACCACCGGACTGGTGCTGATGCACATCGTCTACGGCCTGGCGTTCACCACGTTGTTCTTCCGCAACTACTACTGCAGCGTACCGGAAGCCCTGGTGCGGGCGGCGCGGCTGGATGGCGCGGGGTTCTTCACTATCTTCGGGAGGATCCTGCTGCCGATGTCGGTGCCGATCATCATGGTCTGCCTGATCTGGCAGTTCACCCAGATCTGGAACGACTTTCTTTTCGGTGTGGTGTTCGCCAGCGGCGACGCCCAACCGATCACCGTGGCCCTGAACAACCTGGTCAATACCAGCACCGGGGTCAAGGAATACAACGTCGACATGGCGGCGGCGATGATCGCCGGGTTACCGACCCTGTTGGTCTATGTGCTGGCTGGCAAGTATTTCCTGCGTGGGCTCACTGCCGGCGCGGTCAAGGGGTGAAACATGGCAACGCTTGAATTGCGCAACGTCAACAAGACCTACGGCAGCGGCTTGCCGGACACCTTGAAGAACATTGAACTGAAGATCGACTCTGGCGAGTTCCTGATCCTGGTCGGGCCGTCTGGCTGCGGCAAGTCGACCCTGATGAACTGCATCGCCGGCCTTGAGCAGATCAGCGGCGGGGCGATCCTGATCGACGACGCCGACATCAGCGGCATGAGCCCGAAGGATCGCGACATCGCCATGGTGTTCCAGTCTTACGCGCTGTACCCGACGATGAGCGTGCGCGAGAACATCGCCTTCGGTCTGAAGATCCGCAAGATGGCGCCGGCGGCCATCGACGAAGAAGTCGCCCGAGTGGCCAGGCTGCTGCAGATCGAGCACCTGCTCGGACGCAAGCCCGGCCAGCTGTCTGGTGGCCAGCAACAGCGTGTGGCGATGGGCCGGGCATTGGCGCGGCGACCGAAGATCTACCTGTTCGACGAACCGCTGTCGAACCTCGACGCCAAGCTGCGGGTCGAGATGCGTACCGAAATCAAGCTGATGCACCAGCGCCTGAAAACCACCACGGTCTATGTCACCCACGACCAGATCGAGGCGATGACCCTCGGCGACAAGGTCGCGGTGATGAAGGACGGGTTGATCCAGCAGTTCGGCACGCCGCAGCAGATCTATAACGACCCGGCCAACCTGTTTGTGGCCAGTTTCATCGGTTCGCCGCCGATGAATTTCATCCCGCTGCGCCTGCAACGCCAGGACGGCCGCCTGCTGGCGCTGCTCGACAGTGGCCAGGCGCGCTGCGAATTGCCGCTCGGGGCAAGCGAGGCCGGGCTGGAGGACCGCGAGGTGATCCTCGGCATTCGCCCCGAGCAGATCAGCCTGGCCCCGGCCGATGCCAACGGCTTGCCGAGCATCCGCGCCGAAGTGCAGATCACCGAGCCCACCGGGCCGGACCTGCTGGTGTTCGTCACCCTCAACCAGACCAAGGTCTGCTGCCGGTTGGCGCCGGATGTGCCGGCGCAGGTCGGCGACAGCCTGACCCTGCAGTTCGACCCGGCCCGCGTGCTGCTGTTCGACGCGGCCACGGGCGAGCGCCTCGGCGTCGCGGCGCCGCTGGCTGCCGCGCCGGGCCGCGACAACGTGGCGCAATTCAAGGGGCGCTGAATGCGCTGTAGATCGTGAAAACCAATAAAGAACAATAAAACGAGGAAACACGGTATGGACCATTACAAGCACATCAGGCCGCTGGGTACGCTGACCCTGCTGGCAGCCCTCGGGGTCAGTTGTGGGGCGCAGGCTGCGGGCGCCTTCGACCCGGCGTCGAAATGGATGAGCGGCGACTGGGGCGGAACCCGCACCGAGTTGCTGGAGCAGGGCTACGACTTCTCGCTGGAATACGTCGGCGAAGTGGCCGGCAATCTCAAGGGCGGTTACAACGACGACAAGACCGCGCGCTACAGCGACCAGTTTGCCCTGGGGGTGCAACTGGACCTGGAAAAGATCCTCGGCCTGCACGACGCCGAGTTCAAGCTGGCGATCACCGAGCGTAGCGGCAGGAACCTGTCCAACGACCGCATCAGCGACCCGCGCGCCGGGCAGTTCAGCTCGGTGCAGGAAGTCTGGGGGCGTGGCCAGACCTGGCGGCTGACCCAGCTGTGGGTCAAGCAGAAGTACTTCGACGGCGCGCTGGATGTGAAGGTCGGCCGTTTCGGCGAGGGCGAGGACTTCAACAGCTTCCCCTGCGACTTCCAGAACCTGGCGTTCTGCGGCTCGCAGGTCGGTAACTGGGTCGGCGGCATCTGGTACAACTGGCCAGTCAGCCAGTGGGCGATGCGGGTCAAGTACAACATCACCCCGGAATTCTTCGCCCAGGTCGGCGTCTACGAACAGAACCCGTCGAACCTGGAAACCGGCAATGGCTTCAAGCTCAGCGGCAGTGGCACCAAGGGCATGATCCTGCCGGTGGAGTTGGTCTGGTCGCCCAAGGTCAACGACCTGCCCGGCGAATACCGCCTGGGTTACTACTACAGCACAGCCAAGGCCGACGACATTTACGAAAACATCGATGGCCAGCCGCAGGGCGTGGCCGGCGGCGACTTCAAGTCGCATTCCAGCAAGCACGGCTGGTGGGTGGTGGCGCAGCAGCAGGTCACCGCGCACAACGGCGATGCCAACCGTGGCCTGAGCCTGTTCGCCAACTTCACCGTGCACGACAAGGCCACCAACGTGGTCGACAACTACCAGCAGGTGGGGATGGTCTATAAGGGCGCGTTCGATTCGCGGCCCAAGGACGACATCGGCTTCGGCGTGGCGCGAATTCACGTCAACGACGACGTGAAGAAGCGTGCGCAGCAGCTCAACGCCGGCAGTGGAATTTCGGATTACGACGACATGGGCTTCGTGCCGCTGCAACGTAGCGAATACAACGCCGAGCTGTACTACGGCGTCCATCTAACTAACTGGCTGACCGTGCGGCCCAACCTGCAATACATCAAGCGCCCGGGTGGGGTGGACGAAGTGGATAACGCGATCGTCGCCGGGTTGAAGATTCAGTCGAAGTTCTGAGGGGTTTTGTTGTAAATTTACGCCAAAGTTGCGACCGCCTAAGCGGTCGATCGCCGGCAAGGCCGGCTCCCACAGGGTGGGGGCTGGCCTTGCCCGCGACAGGGCCATAACAATCAGACAGAGTCCAAACCCATGCCCGAGCACCCGCTTCAGCGCTTCTTCACCTCGCAGCGGCCGCGGCCGACCTTCGAGTGGGAGCGTTACCAGCAGCGCGATGTGCTGATCATCGATCACCCGCAGTGCCAGGCGGTATTCAGCCGCCAGGGCGCGCAACTGCTGCACTTCCAGCCGCGTGGCGCCAAGCCCTGGCTGTGGTGCGCGGCGCAGTGGCCGCAAGTCGGCGCCATCCGTGGCGGCGTTCCGGTGTGCTGGCCGTGGTACGGCCGCCATCCCAGCGAAGACATGTGGCCGGCCCATGGCTGGGCGCGCCTGCTCGACTGGAAACTGCTCGACAGCCAGGAAGACGCGCACGGCGTTACCCTGAAATGGCGTCTGCAACTATGCGATTGGCAGGTCGATCTGCTTGCCAGGCTGGGCGAAGGTATGGAGCTGGAGCTGCGCACCGAGCATCAGGACAGCCTGCCCTGCCAGTTGAGCCATGCTCTGTTGGCCTACTGGCGTATTTCTGACGTTTCCGAGATAGCGCTATCTGGGCTAGAGAATGCGAGGGGGTACGACCATTTGAGCCGTCAGGTGTGCCAGCAGAAAGGCGCCCTGAAAGTTCATGGTGGCTGCCAGCGGGTGTTCCGCAATGCTGCCACGCTTCAGCTGCACGACCCGGCCTGGGAGCGCCAGTTGTGCATCGATACCGGCGACAGCGAAGACACGGTGGTCTGGCATCCGGGCAACCGGCCGCTAATGGGCGTGAGCGGCAGCGAAACCCAGGGTTTCGTCTGTGTCGAAGCGGCCAGTGGCAGCAACGACAGCCTGAGCCTGGCGCCCGGCGAACAGGCTCACCTGCGCTTGCAGGCGCACCAGCTCAATTGAGCTCGTCGTCGAGTGGGTAGCGGCTGGCGTTGAGGCTTTCCTTGATCTTGCGCAGGTGTGGCTGGAAGTCGACGCCCCGGCGCAGGGTCATGCCGGTGGCGAGCACGTCGAGCACGGTCAGCTGGATGATCCGCGAGGTCATCGGCATGTAGATGTCGGTGTCTTCCGGCAGCGGGATGTTCAGGCTCAGGCTGCTGGCCTTGGCCAGCGGCGAGTCGGCGGCGGTCAGGCCGAGTACCGAGGCACCGTTTTCGCGGGCCAGGCGTGCCACCTCGACCAGCTCGCGGGTGCGCCCGGTGTAGGAGATGATCACGAACAGCTCGCCGGTGTGTGCCACCGAGGCCAGCATGCGCTGCATCAGCACGTCGGCATGGGCCGACACCGCCAGGTTGAAGCGAAAGAACTTGTGCTGCGCATCGAGCGCTACCGGGGCCGAGGCGCCGAGGCCGAAGAAGTGGATCTGCCGGGCCTGGATCAGCATGTCGACGGCCCGGCTGACCAACTGCGGGTCGAGCTGCTGGCAGGCGCTGTCCAGCGAGGCGATGGCGCTGCCGAAGATTTTCTGGGTGTAGGACGCCGGATCGTCGTCGGCTTCCACCGCACGGCTGACATAGGCCGCGCCACTGGCCAGGCTCTGCGCCAGTTGCAGTTTGAGTTCCGGGTAGCCGCTGACACCGAACGAGCGGCAGAAGCGGTTGACGGTCGGTTCGCTGACCTTGGCCGCCTGGGCCAGGGCAGCAATGCTGAAGCGGGTAGCCTGCTGTGGGTTGAGCAGGATGACTTCGGCGACTTTGCGCTCAGCCTTGTTCAGCTCGTCGAGGCGGCCCTGGATCTGCTCCAGGAGGTTTCGCACGCGGTCCATGGGGGTTCCTTGGGTCGGGGATGCAGCCGGTTGTCGTCGACAAGCGGCTTTTTGTCACGGTGGCCTATCGTACTGATGGCATGGTTGGCACACCACTTGTATCTATGTCAGTGGGTAAATGTTGTGGTTTTTACTACATTATTCCTTGAAAACTGCGATTGAAAACGGTATTTCTACGTCAACTTGATAAAAGAACCAACATCATGGCTCCGATCTCCGTAGAACCTTGCACTTTTGCCCTATTCGGCGCCCTCGGCGACCTGGCGTTGCGCAAGCTGTTTCCGGCGCTCTATCAGCTCGACCGCGCCGGTCTGCTGCACGAGCAGACCCGGCTGCTGGCGCTGGCCCGCGAGGCGGGCACGGCCGAGGAACACCTGGCCGCGATCGAAGCGCACCTGCGCGAGTTCGTGGGCGCCAGCGAGATCGAGGCCGACGCCCTGCAGCGTTTCCTGAATCGCCTGCGCTACCTGCACGTCGATTTTCTCAATGCCGAGGATTACCAGGCCCTCGCCGCGCACGTCGACCCGGCCAGCCAACTGATTGCCTACTTCGCCACCCCGGCAGCCGTGTACGGCGCCATCTGCGAGAACCTCGACAAGGCCGGGCTCAGTGCCCGCACCCGCGTGGTACTGGAAAAGCCGATCGGCCACGACCTGGAGTCGTCGCGCCGGGTCAACGATGCCGTGGCGCAGTACTTCCCGGAGAACCGCGTTTATCGCATCGACCATTACCTGGGCAAGGAGACCGTGCAAAACCTCATTGCCCTGCGCTTTGCCAACAGCCTGTTCGAAACCCAGTGGAACCAGAACTCGATCTCCCACGTGGAAATCACCGTGGCCGAGAAGGTCGGCATCGAAGGCCGCTGGGGCTACTTCGACAAGGCCGGGCAGTTGCGCGACATGATCCAGAACCACCTGCTGCAGTTGCTCTGCCTGATTGCCATGGACCCGCCCAGCGACCTTTCCGCCGACAGCATTCGCGACGAGAAGGTCAAGGTGCTCAAGGCCCTGGCGCCGATCAGTGGCGAGGGCCTGAGCAGCCAGGTGGTGCGTGGCCAGTACATCGCCGGCTACAGCGAAGGACGCCCGGTGCCGGGTTACCTGGAGGAGGAAAACTCCAACACCCAGAGCGACACCGAAACCTTCGTCGCCTTGCGCGCCGACATTCGCAACTGGCGCTGGGCCGGCGTGCCGTTCTACCTGCGTACCGGCAAGCGCATGCCGCAAAAGCTGTCGCAGATCGTCATTCATTTCAAGGAACCGCAGCACTACATCTTTGCGGCGGAACAGCGTTTGCAGATCGGCAACAAGCTGATCATTCGCCTGCAGCCCGACGAGGGTATTTCGCTGCGGGTGATGACCAAGGAGCAAGGGCTGGACAAGGGCATGCAACTACGCAGCGGCCCTCTGCAACTTAACTTTTCCGACACCTGGCGCAGCGCGCGGATCCCCGACGCCTACGAGCGGTTGTTGCTGGAAGTGATGCGTGGCAACCAGAACCTGTTTGTGCGCAAGGACGAAATCGAATATGCGTGGAAATGGTGCGACCAGCTGATCGCTGGCTGGAAACAGTCCGGCGAGGCGCCCAAGCCGTATGCGGCGGGCAGCTGGGGGCCGATGAGCTCGATTGCACTGATTACCCGCGACGGGAGGGCATGGTATGGCGATATCTGAACTGCAATTGCCGGCAACGGTCACTGCACACGACTTCAGCACCGCGGCGAAGCTTGCCGACGCGCTGGCCGGCGACGTTGCCGAGCGCCTGCGCAATGCGCTTGCTGCGCGCGGCGCGGCCACCCTGGTGGTGTCCGGCGGGCGTAGCCCGGTGGCGTTTTTCCAGAGCCTGGCCAAGCAGCCGCTGGACTGGTCGAAGGTCACCGTGAGCCTGGCCGACGAGCGCTGGGTGCCGGTGGAGCACAGCGACAGCAACGCTGGCCTGCTCAAGCGTTACTTGCTGGTCGGCGCAGCGGCCAAGGCGCGCTTCGTTGGCCTGTATCGCCCGGCGGCCAACCTGGAGACGGCGGCGCTGGCTGCCGATCAGGCCGTGGCCGAGCTGGGCCCGATCGATGTACTGGTGCTGGGCATGGGGGACGATGGGCATACCGCGTCGCTGTTCCCTGGCAGCCCGAACCTTGCCGAAGGCCTGCAAGCCGACGGTGCCCGGCGCTGCCTGCCGATGCTGGCGCCGACGGTGCCACACCAGCGCCTGAGCCTGACCCGCAGTGTGCTGGGCCAGGCTGCGTTCACCGCGTTGTCCGTGCAGGGCCCGGGCAAACTCGCTACGCTGCGCGCCGCGCTGGCCGGGGATGACCCGCAGGCCATGCCGATCCGTGCCTTTCTTCACGCTTCCCTGGATATCTACTGGTGCCCATGAACCAAGGACCCGCCGTCATGACCACGCTTGAACCTACACAGCCGGGCTTGTCCATGGCCGAGAAGATTGCCCGCATCGACCAGATCTGCAGCGAAGCGCGGATCCTGCCGGTGATCACCATTGCCTGCGAGGAAGACATTCTGCCGCTGGCCGATGCGCTGGCGGCCGGTGGCCTGAAGACGCTGGAAATCACCTTGCGCTCGGCGCACGGCCTGACGGCGATTCGTGTGCTGCGCGAGCAGCGTCCGGAACTGACCATCGGTGCTGGCACCGTGCTCGACCGCGGTATGCTCAAGGCGGTGGAGGCGGCCGGGGCGCAGTTCATCGTCACCCCGGGCTGCACCCAGGACATTCTTGAGGCCGGTGTGGAAAGCGCCTTGCCGTTGCTGCCGGGGATCAGTAGTGCCTCGGAAATCATGATGGGCTATGCCCTGGGCTATCGCCGCTTCAAGTTGTTCCCGGCGGAGATCAGCGGTGGCGTGGCGGCCATCAAGGCCTTTGGCGGACCGTTCGGTGAAGTGCGCTTCTGCCCGACCGGCGGGGTCAACCCGGGCAACCTGAACAGCTATATGGCGCAGCCGAACGTAATGTGCGTGGGCGGGACCTGGATGTTCGAAAGTGCCTGGGTGAAAAACCGCGACTGGGCGCGCATCCAGCAATGCAGCGCGGAGGCGCTGGCGCTGCTCGACTGATTCGAATTCGTTGTGTGCTACACGGCTTTTCGGGGCGCTTGGTCGGCGCCCCTTTTTTTGCCTGCCTGAAAAGCATCGCGGGACGAGCCCGCTCCCACAAGGGGCTCTACTAACCCTGT
>NZ_QETK01000034.1 GCF_003105155.1 Pseudomonas sp. SDI
TCATCGGTGTAGTTACGGCGAGTACTTGGGTACATGGCAACCTCCAAGAGAGCGACTTAAGTATCGCTTCTTGGCGTCCGTTGTCACGGGACAGGCCCATGCAAACCCTACTACTGGGTTACTAGCGGCTGTGAGCCGGGGCGAAGGAACTACTGTCATGGGCAGCCGATATGCAGAGATGGGCGAGAGGTTGCCCGGTAGGAATGGGAAATGGGTAACACCCGATGATGTAGAAGCGATCCATTCAATAAACAATCTTCAAATTGACGGTATCAATCAAGCGGGCATTGTCCAAAAGGCCAAGCAAGTGAGGTTTGCCGGCGTGCCCGACTGGAAGCGGTAGCCCATCCAGCCTAACCACCCCGAGCACCTCGATGTAGCACTGAACCTGTCGAGGTGCTCCAAGGAGCAGGCAATGCTGCGGGACCGTACGTGCTCAAGCACCGTTTGATGTTGCGATGATCGACTAGGAATTTTCCTACATGACTCATCGGAATTATCTGTAGTCGTCGTCGAATCCGCTGATACGGACACCATCCGAGCCCCCTATACACTGCGCCAAGTCCGACACCCTCCTTCCTTTCTTACAAAAAAGGATGGTCGAACGACGATCTCACCTACTCACCCTGTCAAAGGATTCGTTTCATGAAAACTTCGCTTATCAGCCTTGCCCTGACCCTGGGTCTGGCATCCACCTCGGCCTTTGCCGCCGATGGCCAAATCAATTTCTCCGGTGAAATCACCAATGGCACCTGTGCTGTCGAGGTCGTCGACCCGGGTAGCAACAACCCTACCAACCAGATTGGCCTTGGTGAGTTCCGGGCCGGCTTCTTCACCGCCGCAAACGTCACGACCTATCCACACCCCTTCCAGCTGCGCGTGACCCCAGGTGGTGGCTGTATCCCGGGAACCAACAAGAAAGCCACTGTTACCTTCAGTACGCCCTACACCGCCAGCGGTACTCACTACGGTGTACGTCCGGGGCTCACCAACCCGGCCACCGGCATCGCTGTCGCCATCCGCGATCCCCGTACCGGTACGTTCGTGGCGCATGGCACGCCTTCTGCCGACTTCGACCTGGCGCCAGGCTCCGCTAGCATCATGAGCTTCGATGCCATGCTCATCTCCACCGCCGCTGCGGTAACTGCGGGCTCTGTCGAAGCCGATGTCGAGCTGGTAATCACCCCCAACTGATGACCACGACCCACCTCTGACAACGGGCTTTCTGCCCGTTGTCGCTGGCCGAGATATCGGCAAGGAATTCTTACCATGTACGCCTTCACTCAACGTCCTGGTTCCCTCAGGCACGGCCTCTTGTCGTGCGCGCTATTCGGGGCCTTGCTGGCCTGGTTGCCGAGCAGCCATGGCGCTTTGACACTCAGCGGTACCCGCGTGGTCTTCGATGGTGACAAACGCAGCACCGCCATCACGGTATCCAACCCCAGCCCAGATACCTTTGCCGTTCAGGCCTGGGTAAATACCGCTGCGGACGACCAGAGCACGGCCGTTCCCTTCATCGCCTCGCCGCCGCTGTTCCGTATCAACGCCGGCAAGGATCAGCAGGTGCAAATTCACGGCCTGCCGAATTCGCTGCCCAAGGACCGCGAGTCGCTGTTCTTTTTCAATGTGCAGGAAATCCCCCAGGCCAGCTCGACAAAAAGCAACACGTTGAGCATCGCCCTGCGCTCGCGCATCAAGCTGTTCTATCGCCCGAAGGGCCTGCCGAGTACCACGCAGGAAAGCCTGAAAAGCTTGAGCTGGTCGGTGCGCTCGGTTAACGGCACACCTCACCTGCAGGTCAGCAACCCGAGCCCGTACTTCGTGTCGTTCATAACGGTGGAGCTGCAGGACGGGCGCCAGAAGGTCGAGCTGAAGCACACCCCCATGGTCGCGCCCATGAGCAGTCAGCAGTTCGCGCTCGAGGGCTTCAAGCCCACCCCTGGCATGCAGGTTAATTTCTCCACGATCAACGACTACGGCGGCTTCTCTACCCCATTGACGCTGCCCGTGGCCGTTGATCTGTAACACCGGGCGGACCTGAACATGTACCTTCCATTGCACTGGCGCACACCGCTGGCCCGGCGGCTGTCTTCCCTATTTACCCTGTCTGGCTGCTGCCTTGCCGTACTGGCCAGCATGACCGCCCGCGCGGAAGAGGTCGTGGCGTTCCAGTCCGGTTTCATGCGCCAATTGGGTGGCCATGGCGGCGATGCCAATGCACTGGCACTCAAGGCCTTAGTCAGCAACGAGCTGGCACCGGGGCGCTACGCCGTAAGCATCGAAATCAACAGTACGTTCTTTGACCGCCGTGAACTGGAATTCTCCATCGATGCCCAAGGCGAGCTGTTGCCCTGCCTGTCGCTCAAGCTGGTGGAAGCGTTAGGCGTAAAGCTCGACAGCCTGCCGGGGCCACTACCCGCTCCCGAAGCAGCCGGCTGTGTCAATTTGCAAAGCTTGATCCCCGAAGCCAGGATCGAACTCAATGCCAGCCGCATGCAGTTGTCGATCTCCGTGCCACAAATATTGATGCGCCGCGATTCGACCGGGTATACCGACCCTGCACAGTGGGACGACGGCATCAATTCGGCCTTCATCAACTATCAGGTTGCCGGCCAGCAAAGCCGTCACGACCAGGGTGGCTCCAGCAGCAGCCAGTACCTGTACCTGACCAGTGGCCTGAACCTGGGCGCCTGGCGATTGCGCAGCAGCAATGCGTTCCAGAACGACGGCCAGGGGCGCCAGGAATGGTCACGCGCCTATACCTATGTTCAGCGCGATCTGCCCGGAACCCTTGCGCAACTGACACTGGGAGAAACCTCTACCCCCGGCGACATTTTCCGTAGCCTACCGATAACCGGCGCGCAGGTTGCAAGCGACATGAACATGCTGCCCGACGCGCTACGTAACTACGCGCCAGTGGTACGCGGGGTCGCCATGAGCCGGGCACGCCTGGACATTCGTCAGAACGGTTTTCCGATCTACTCCACCTACGTCAGTGCCGGCCCTTATGAAATCGACGACCTGAGCGCCGTATCGGGCAGCGGCGAGTTGGAAATCATCCAGACCGAATCCGATGGCCAGGTACGGCGCTTCACCCAGCCCTACTCGACCATGAGCAACCTGCTGCGCGACGGCGTCTGGCGCTACACCGCCAGTGTCGGCCGATACAACGCGCCAGGCGACTCTGCGAGCGACGCTGGCTCGCCACTGTTCCAGGGCACCCTGGCGCGCGGTATAGGCTGGAACTCAACGCTGTATGGCGGCCTGATGAGCAATGACTTCTACCAGGCTGGGGCTCTCGGCATCACGAAGAACTTGGGCAGCTTCGGCGCGCTGTCCGTGGATGCGACCCGCTCGGTGGCCGATATCGGCCTGGGCGAAACACGTCGTCAAGTCCGGGGGATGAGTTATGCGGCGAAATACAGCAAGTCGTTCGACACCCGGACCAGCGTGCGATTTGCCGGTTATCGCTATTCCACCGAAGGCTACCGGGACTTTTCCGAAGCGCTGCGCGAGCGCAACAGCGAACAGGGTCTGCTCGGCAGCCGCCGCAGCCGGCTGGAGGCCTCGGTGTCGCAGAGCATTGGCAAGCAAAGCTCGTTGAACCTGTCGTTGTCGCAACAGGACTACTGGAATAGCGACTATCAGCAGCGTCAGTTTCAAGTCAACTTCGCCACCAGCTTCAAATCAGTCAACGTCAACCTGTACGCCTCCCAGTCACTCAATGATGACTTTGGCAGCGACCGGCAGATCGGTCTGAGTGTTTCGATGCCGTTCGAGTTTGGACGCAGCACCAGAGCCACCTACGACCTGCAACAGAACAAGAACCAGGTCAGCCAGCGCGCTGCGCTTTCAGGCGTTACCGAAGCAGGTCGTCTGAGCTATCGCGCCTCACTGGCCGACAACGGTCGCCAGCAAAAAACCGGCGAGTTGTCGCTTGGCTACCAAGCACCATTTGCATCTATTGGTGCCGGCGTATCTCAAGGGAGCGATTTCCGCAGCGTTTCGCTAAACGCCAGCGGCGCCGTACTGTTGCATAGCGAGGGTGCAGTGTTCGGGACCTACGTCGGCGAAACCAGCGGCCTGGCGCATGTACCGCAAGTCAAGGGTGTCGGCCTGGTCAACGCCGACAGCAACAAGACCAACCAGGGCGGCTATGCGTTGATCCCCTATCTGCAACCTTATCGGATCAACCGAGTCATGCTTGATATCGCCGAGCTGGAGCCAAACGTGGAAATCGAAAACGGCGCAACACAAGTTGTCCCCCGCCGCGGCGCAATCGTCAAGGCCAGCTTCCCGGCTCGTCGTGTAGAGCGCCTGTTCCTGACCATCCGCACGGCCGATGGCGTGCCGCTTCCCTTCGGCGCCCAGATCAGCAACTCCGCCGACACAAACGTGGGCGTAGTCGGCCAGGCCGGCCAGGCCTTGCTGGGCACCGAGGGTGACCAACAGACCCTGAATGTGCGCTGGGGCGACACGGCAGCCGAACAGTGCCAGCTGAAATTCGATGTGCAGAAAATGCCCGAAGAAGAGGGTTATCGCGTTCAGGACCTGATCTGCCGCTGATATCACCTGCCCATTACTTTGTTGCACGGCGCATCGCGCCCGCCCATCCAGGAAACTACGACATGTTCAATCGTTTGATCGCCGGCATGCTCTTCACGCTGATTACCGGCCTGCTGACAACCACTCCGGTAAGCGCCGACATCCGCAACACCTGCGGCTGGGACCCTGGCTCTGCGGCAAAGATAGATCTGGTGCTAGATCTGGGGGCACACTATATACCTAGGGATGCCAAAGTCGGCGACGTCATTGCTGCGAGAAAACTGTACGGTAAATCCGACCCTATCTCGGTCATCCGTTGCGCGAACAATGGCGATACGGTCCTTAACCTCGACTTCCGAAACGACTCACCGATCGTGCAGAACTCATTCCCGGGCATCAGCGGCACGGTGATGGAAACCAATATCCCGGGCATTGGCGTGCAGATTGAACCCGCGTCACCGTACGACGGTGTCGCTCAGTACTCCTGGAAAAGTCCAACCGGCAGCATCATACCGTTCCAGGCGGTCATCGACTTTCAACTACCAGCGGACTTGGCGCACAACTCCATCAAAGCGTACGTCACCCTGATCAAAACCGGGCCAATCGCATCGGGGCAGCCGCACCAGCTGGACCAGACCCTGGGCACCGCTTCGTATACTGGCGTGCCCGACGGTCTGAGCGTCGGCGTGATGGGCACCGTGACTCAGGCGGAGTGCAACGTCACGCAGAACCCGGTGACCCCCATCGAAGTTAATCTCGGCGACTGGAAAGCCTCGGACTTCACCCAGCAAGGCTACACGACCACAGCCAAAGATTTCAGCATTGCCCTGAACAGCTGCGTCGCCGACGCCAGCGGCAACCCGGTAGCCAATGCCTATATACAGTTGGACCCGACTGCTGGCTCAACTGGCTGGGACGATGACCAAGGAGTGTTTACGTCCAGCGTAGCCGGCATCGGCATTCAGCTACTGGATGCCAACGACAGGGTAGTACCGCTAAAGAAAGAAGTGGAACACATGCCGGTCAGCGCCGGAAACATTGACCTTAAATTCAAGGCACGCTACTACCAGACCGATACCACAGTCGGGGCAGGCAAGGCCGAGGGTGCCCTGTCATTCACGATCTTCTACAAGTAATCCAGAACGTTGCCTTGCTCGCGGCCACTCAACCCCGAGTAATCAACCCCTGCCGGGCGATCCGGGTCAGGTGCCCGATCACCTCGGCGGCATCTTCGCGCGACGGTGCCTGTACCACGGCCAGGTCGAAGCGATCATTGCCGAAGTGACTCAGGGACGAGGTGTTATCACAGAACTGGATGAGGAAGGCAGTGGCACGGCCCTTACGGCGTGGCCAGCCATCAAGGTAACGCAGCAGGGTCGGCTGATGCTGACCGCCCAGCAGGATGCGGGGGGTACGAGCCGACTGGCTGGAAGGAATCGGGGTTAGGCAAACACTGGTACGTGGGCAACTCATGGAGCACTCTCTCCGCCTCGCGAATCCCGCTGGGCTGCGGTGGGAGGCGTCACCGAACCAGCGCTTTAGCGGTATTCGGAAAACCACTTGGGGTTTTCCTGCGCCCCGCAAGTAGCTGTTTAAATCGGCGCAAGTCTGCATCCTAGAGAAGCAGCGGGCCGACTGTCAACCGACCCGCTTAAACATCCATCAGAGAATTCCTACGCTCGCCCCTTGTCACGCATGAAGGAAAATGCCCTAGAGTCTGCCTGCGCAGTACTCGGGTCGACAAAATAGGCAACGTCGGTGCGCTTTGACTGCACCCCCTCGATACCTGACCAGTTCAGTACGCCCCAGCACAAGGTCGAGGAAAACACATGGTGGTCCCACTGATAGGCGTAATGCCTGGCAGGTTGACCGGTGGCCGGCGGCGTCTCGGCGTCCGCGTTGTTCTTGTACTCGGCGAACATCCTGGCATCGTGCTCGGCAGTCGCCTGATCAAGAAAGTAGGCAACATCATGACGCGGCGACAACGCAATCGGGCCACCGCATTTTTCGCCAACCCCCGAGCAGCTCACCACGATCCACTGGATAGCCGGCTGAGCGATACGATGATCAAACTCCAGTGCAACATAGGGCATGGTCCATCTCCTTGCCAGCTCATATCCGGGAAGTGACAGGTCTTGGCTGCTGGCACGGCAAGGTTATGCCAGCGCTTGCCTATCCGCACCTGGCAAAAATGCCAGGGCCGGGCACTGCTGAACGCCTGGGCAGAACCAAAAAGGGCCCGATCGGCGGGGCCCTTCCGCTGGTGAACGGCCTACTTGGCAATCAACCGATCCAGCGAGGCCTTGCCCGCGCCTTCGATCAGCACCGCCAGCGCACCACCGAGCAAAGCCAGGGCGAATTCGTAGCCGTTGTTGGCCATGAACAGGCCATTGTTGATGTGCACCGAGAAGATCGCCACCACCAGCAAGCCGACGATCGCCAAGGCCGCCGGCCGTGCCAGCAAGCCGATGACCAAGGCCAGGCCGCCGAAGAATTCGGCACCGCCAGCGAGCATGGCCATCAGGGTGCCCGGGTGCAAGCCGATGCTTTCCATGTACTGCGCAGTGCCGGCCAGCCCGCCGCCGCCGAACAGACCGAAGAGCTTCTGCGAACCGTGGGCCATGAAGATGATGCCGACGATGATGCGCAGGACGGTGATGCCCCAGCCGGCGCGAGTGGAGACGATGGAATGAATGGCGTTCATGCTGTCTTCCTTAGAGGAGGTGTTAGGTGTTGGTCGCCATATTAATCATATTTACCAATGCTAAAAGCGCAAATACTGCGACATTAAAATCTATAATATCGATAACTTTAACCCCGGTGTGCACTGCCCTTGCCAGTGATCGGCAGCACAGCAGCCACCGCGCCTGGCCTCATCGCGGGCAGGGCTGGCACCCAGCGGGGCAGCCGACTCACGGTTCCAGCGATCGCCGCTGCCGGTCGTAGGCCAGGAAATACTTGTTGACGCTATTAACATAGCTGACCGGGCCCATCCCCACCTGCTCCATGGCCACCCGTTCCACCTGGAAGAACCACTGATTGCCGTTGAGCCCGCGCCGCCGAGCTTCGGCACGCATCGCCTGGACCCGCTCCGGGCCGAGGTTGTAAGCCGCCAGCACAAAAGCCATGCGCTCGCGCTCGTTGAGCTGGTTGCTGGCGAAGAACTGCTTGCGGATCAGCGCCAGGTAGCGGGCGCTGGCCTGGACATTGCCTTCAACGCTGGCGATATCGCTTACGCCGACCCGCTGCGCCGCACTCGGGGTAATCTGCATCAGCCCATGGGCACCGCCGGCACCGCGTGCCGAAGGGTCGAGCGACGACTCCTTGAAAGCCAGTGCAGCCAGGTTGAGCCAGTCGATGTTCTGCGCCTGCGCATGGCGTTGCAGCACCGGGCGGAGTTTCTCCAGACGCTGACGACTGACCCGCGCCAGCGGATTGTGCACCTTGTACAGGCGTCGGTAGATGCGCTCGAAGGCGGCATCCTGGTTCTCCGGCACGCGGTAACCCTGCAAAAAGCGATCGACACTGGCATGCAGCATCGCCGCGTCGCGGCGCACATACCAGTGCATCGCTTCAGGTTCGGTCAGGCGCAGCTTGCGCTGCACCTGCAGCTTGGGCATCACCCGCGCCCAGCGCTCGGCAATCGGCTGTTCGACCACGGTCAACGGATAGACCCCGGCCTGCACCATCTCCAGCACGTCTTCCACCGCCAGGCTCGGGTCGACCCACTCGACCTTGATCGGCGCCAGCTTGCGCAAGGCCAGCTTCTGGTTGATTTCGTGCAGGGTGTCGCCGGCCGCGCTGGCACTGGTCAGCGCCAGGGTTCGTCCGGACAACTGCTCGACGCGTTGGTAAATCCGCCCGCCCTTGTGCCCGACCAGTACCAGCGCGACCTGCTCGCGTACCGGGTCGCTGGCACTGACGCCGCGGGTGGAGCTGGGGTCGAGCAGCTCGCCCGGCGCGGCCAGATCGCCTTCGCCGCGCAGCAGCGCTGCGAGCAGTTGCTCCTTGGCTTTGGGGATGATCTTCAGGCGGATTTCCGCGCCGTCGCGGGCGCGGGCATTGAGGTAGTGTTCGAACGCGCGCAACCGGTGATACTCCACCCCCACCGACTCGCCCTTGACCTGGCCCGAGCTGTTGCGGCTCTGATTGACCAGCACGCGCAGTTCACGGCTGCTGCGGATCTGCGCCAGGTCACGGACCTTGGCCGCCGGCACGGCCTGCTGCGGCCCCGGCAGGCGCGCCTGCGCCGGCCCGGCCAGGAGCAGAGCGAGACACACCAGCAACGGCAGCAAGGCTCGCGTCATCCACTCTCCATGAACAGGTCGCGATGGATTATTTGGCGTCATACGCTGCGGTCATTCCATGACAAAGGACCGCAAAAGACCGCGACAACGCCTTGAAGTTCTTGGCATTGTTGATATTTTCAGGCCCGCCAAGGCTTTTACTGCCGCACTCTGCGAGGTAGCACCATGCAACTCATCGACATCGGCGTCAACCTGACCAACTCAAGTTTCGCCGGCAAGCACCAGGACATTCTTGAACGCGCCGAGGCGGCCGGCGTACGCCAGATGCTGGTCACCGGTACCAGCCTGGAAGGCAGCGAAAGCGCTCTGGCGCTGTGCTTGCAACTGGACGAAAGCGGCCAGCGGCTGTTCAGCACCGCCGGCATCCACCCCCACGATGCGAGCAGTTGGACTGCCGATAGCGCTCGTCAACTGCGCGCCCTGCTCGACCAGCCACGGGTGCGGGCGGTGGGCGAATGTGGGCTGGACTTCAACCGCGATTTCTCGCCACGTCCACAGCAGGAAAAGGTCCTCGAAGAACACCTGGCCCTGGCCGTCGAGGCGCAGCGTCCGCTGTTCCTGCACGAACGCGACGCCAGCGGGCGCCTGCTGGCAATCCTCAAGCATTACCGCGATCAGTTGCCTGCGGCGGTGGTGCATTGCTTCACCGGCGAGCGCGAGGCGCTGTTCGGCTACCTCGACCTCGACCTGCACATCGGCATCACCGGCTGGATCTGCGACGAGCGCCGTGGCACCCACCTGCACCCGCTGATGGCCAGCATCCCCGCAGGCCGATTAATGCTCGAAAGCGACGCGCCCTACCTGCTGCCGCGCAGCCTGCGGCCAAAACCGAAAAGTGGCCGCAACGAACCGGCCTATCTACCGGAGGTCTTGCGCGAGGTGGCCCGGCACCGCAAGGAAAGCCCGGAAGTCGTTGCCGCGCACACCAGCGCCTGCGCGCGGGCGTTCTTTGGCTTACCAGAACGGGCTTGACGCATATCAAGATTTATCCCTGAATTGTCGGACACAATGATGGCACCTTGCCAACAATGTTTCCGCCAATTCAGAGAAGACCTACCATGGGTGCCTGGCTTAGCAATATCTCCCTGAAGTACAAGTTCTGGGCCGTGAACGCGGTCGCCTTCGTCACGACCTTGTTCCTGGTGCTCTACGCCGTGCACCTGGAGCAGCAGGCGCGCGCGGAAACCGCGCAGGCCCAGGCCCAGTCCGAAGCCAAGCTGCTGGCCAGCTGGCCGGCCGGCCAGGCGTTGCCGCAAGACCGCCGCTGGGTGAGCTTCGCCGCCGGGCAAGCGCCACGTTTCGAGGGCGCCACCCTCGACCGCCTGAGCAACGCCCAGGGCTGGGTCGCACTGAATAGCTTCCCGGTGTTTGGCAACGACCCGCTGATCGGCGCCCAGGTACTCAACCACGACGGCCAGCGCATTGCCGTGCTGGCTCAGGCGCCGAGCATCCTCCAGGTGTTCGGCGACCGCTTCGCCAATTACGCGGTGTGTGTGCTGATCCTGATGCTGGCGATGCTCTGCGCCTCGCAACTGTTGATCCGTTTCCTGCTCAGCCAGCTCAATACCCTCAAAGATGTGATGCTCCACGTCGAGAAAACCGGCGACCTCTCGGCCCGCGTACCGCTGGCCTGTGGCGACGAAGTCGGGCAGATGGCCTCGGCGTTCAACGCCATGCAGACCACCTACCACCGGGTGGTAAACACCGTCGCACGCACCGCCGCGCAGCTCGACTCGGGTGCCGCACGCCTGGCCGCGAGCATGAACGACGTGCGCCACGGCATGCTCGGCCAGCAAAGCGAAACCGACCAGGCGGCGACGGCGATCAACGAAATGACCGCCACCGTCTACCACATTGCCCAGCACGCCGGTGCCACCCGCGACCTGTCGCAAAGCGCCGACGCCCTCGCCGGCAGCGGTCAGATCGTGGTCAGCCGGGTGCAGGATTCGATTTCCGGGTTGTCCAGCGGCGTGCAGCAAACCGCCGAAATGATTCGCCAACTGGCCGAAGACAGCCAGAAGATCAACGGTGTGGTCGGGGTGATCCACAGCATCGCCGAGCAGACCAACCTGCTCGCGCTCAACGCCGCCATCGAAGCCGCACGCGCCGGCGACCTGGGCCGTGGTTTCGCGGTGGTCGCCGACGAGGTGCGCAACCTGGCCAAGCGGGTACAGGCCTCCACCGACGAAATCACCACCATGGTTTCCGCCTTGCAGGCCGGTACCCGTGACGCAGTGGATTTCATGCAGGAGAGCTCGTACAAGGCTGACGACTGCGTCAAGCAGGCCCAGGAAGCCGGCGAGGCGCTGGCCGAGATCACCGGCGCCGTGGCGCAGATGCGCGAGAGCAACACGCAGATTGCGGTAGCGGCCGAACAGCAAAGCCAGGTGGCCGAGGAAATGAACCGGGCGGTGGTGAGCATCCGCGACGTCACCGAGGAAACCGTCCAGCAGACCGTGGATTCGGCCACCACCAGCAACGAGCTGGCGACCCTGGCCGGCGAACTGAGCAAGGCCATCGGCCAGCTCAAGCTATAAGCGCCATAGACAGGTGCGATTGGCTCCCGAGCGGGGGCCAATCTATTCTTCAGGCATGTCCGAATGTGTCACGCTGAGGAACCCTGCGATGAACAAACGTCTTCCCAACCTGCCCGCCTGGCAATGGCGCGGCTACCCGAACAACCATCGCAACCCGACCAACCTGGTATTGCACCTGATTGCCGTGCCGCTGTTCATGCTTGGCGTGCTGCTGGTGCTGAGCGGGTTGTTCGACCTCGACCTGGGCACGATGGCGGTCGGCATCATCGGCCTGCTTGCCGGCCTGGTCCTGCAGCGCCAGGGGCACCGCCTGGAAGCCGAGCAGCCGGAACCGTTCGCCGACCGCAAGGACGCCGTGCAACGGCTACTGGTGGAACAGTTCGTGACCTTCCCGCGCTTCGTCCTCAGTGGTGCCTGGTGGCGCGCCTGGCGCGAACGCCACCGGCACTGAGACTCAGGCGAACACCGTCACCGTCTGCCGGCTGAGCGCCAACAGTTCGCCCTGGGCGTTCCACAACTGCGCCGCGACATGCCCATAACCATCGCGGGCGTGCTCGATATCGGCGCAGTAGCGGCACCAGTCGAGGGTACTCAGGCTGGCCACCGGCTGGACGAATTCGATGGTCCAGGTCAGCGTGCTGCCGGCCGCAGGTGTGTTCAGGTGCGGCAGCAAGGCCGGCGGCCAGGCATCCACCAACGCCAGCAGGTGGGCTTCGGTGACCACGTCTTCGGCATCGCCCTTGAGCCGTACCCAGCCGCCCATCTGCCGCTCCTTCTTGCCACTGAACGGCCAGCCGCCAATCGCCCAGCGCATCGACAGGTGCTGGATGAAGGCCGGGGTCACGCCGTTGATGAACGGCAGTTCCTGGCTGGCCTCGGCCAGGCTAGGCATGTCTACCGCGGGCAAGGCCGGCACGTCGATCCGCGAATCGCGCCCGGCGCCGAAGCTGCCCTGCATCACCGTGACCACCTGGCCGTTCTGCACGGCGCGGCCGAGCAGCGTGCTGACCGAGCCACCTTCACGCAGCAACTCGACGTCGAAACTGATCGACACGTCTGGCGCAGCCGGGCCGACAAAGGTGATCGCCAGCGAGCGTACCGGGCGCGCCGGGGACACCTTGGCATGCATGGCTTCATACAGCAGGGCCGCCATCAGCCCGCCAAAACTGGCGCGCCCCTGGGCCCAACTGGCAGGAATAGTGACGTCTTGCGGGCGTTGCCGCACAGCAGTGAGCAGTTGGGAAAAGTTCATGCGGACCTCGACCTGCGAAAAGTCCCACGATGTTACTCAGAGACTTCCCAGCGAACAGCCCGCATTTACGCCAATTGACAGGATTATCGGCCGTCGATTGCCTTGAGCAACCGCTCAAGCGTGCGCTCTGCGCGTTGTTCGGCGAGCACCAGCTGCGCCTGCCAGCGTTCCACACAAGGGGCCAGGTCGGCCTGCTGCTCGGCTTGCAGCAGCCATTGCAGCAGGTCGTGCCAGTCGCCAAGGTCCGCCTGCGCGCGTTTCAGCGCCCCCATCAGGCCGCCGCTGAGCCGCTCAAGGTGCGGATAGGCTTCGGCGCCGTAGCGCACCCGTTTGATCAGCAGGCGCAGGTGGTGACGGTCGTGGGCCGGGTCGTGAATTGCCCGGTTGAGTATGTGCCACTGCTTGCCCAGACGCTTGCCGATACGCACGTGCAGCCGGCGCACGAGTTTTTCGCGCTGGGCGGCGCGCAGGAACATCGGAAACGCATCGACGATGGCCAGCACGCGCGCCAGCTCGGCGCTGGCGGCAACGCTGGCGAAGGCCTCGCCGCGGTGAGCCAGGCGGCTGGCGGCGGCCGCTGCGTGGCCGCACTTGAATAACTGTGCGGCGAGCACCTCGCGGTCGCGCAGCGGCGTGGTCAGTTGGCCGACCGCCGCCGCGGCGTCTTCCAACTGCTCCACCCCCGGCAAGCCGCGCAAGGGCCGCAGCAGGCTGCGCAGACGCCGTACGCTGGTGCGCAGGTCGTGCAGCGCTTCGCTGTCGGTGTTGGCCTCAAGTCGCGCCTGACAGGCCAGCAGGCGCACCTGCAGGCTCAGCACCTGGGCAATCACATGGTCGAGCATGGCCGACATGGGCTACTCCTCGGTTAGCGACCGGCGCGGGATTCGCGGATGTAGAAGCGCGCTGTCTCGGCCTTTTTGCTGCAACCTTCGAAGGCTTCGAATTGCTGCTGGGTTTTGGCGCCGGTCAGCAGCGACAAGGCCTTGGAATAGCTCACAGTGCCGGCGAAGCCTTCGGCCTTGGCCAGGTCGAGTTCTTTCCAGGCGCTGTCCAGTTGATTCGCGCAGCTGTCGCGGTAGGCCGTCTTGCCCGCACAGCCGGCCAGCGCCAAAACGATCAAGGGCAGAAAAATCCAGGCTTTCATCGGTATTACCTCAAGGAAAAAAGGGGCGGGTTGGCGACTTCGACGGCGTAATGGCACAAAAGTGCCCTGACAGCGTAGCGCAGCGTTCGAGGCGATTGAAGCGCAGCCACGAAAGGGTGCATTGTTAGACCATTGACGGCGGGTCCAACGCGGGGGAACGATCCATGGGCAAACGCGTGGCGCTGGTACTGGGTTCAGGTGGGGCGCGGGGGTATGCGCATATCGGTGTGATCGAGGAGCTGGAGCGGCGCGGCTACGACATCGCCTGCATTGCCGGTTGCTCGATGGGCGCGGTGATTGGTGGGATCTATGCCGCCGGCAAGCTCGACGAGTACCGCAACTGGATCGAAAGCCTGGATTACCTGGACGTGCTGCGGCTGGTCGACGTGAGCTTCCGCCTGGGTGCGATCCGTGGCGAGAAGGTCTTCGGGCAGATCCGCAAGATCGTCGGCGAGATCAATATCGAGGAACTGCGCATTCCCTATACCGCGGTGGCAACCGACCTGACCAACCAACAGGAAATCTGGTTCCAGGAGGGCTGCCTGCATCAGGCGATGCGCGCCTCGGCAGCGATTCCAAGCTTGTTCACGCCCGTGGTGCAAGGTAACCGCATGCTGGTCGATGGCGGCATTCTCAACCCATTGCCGATTGTGCCGGTGGTGTCCAGCCACTGCGACCTGATCATTGCGGTGAACCTCAACTCGACCAACCAGAAGCAGTACCAACTGCCGGTGATCGAGCGGCCGGCCGCGTTCAAGTTGCGTTTCGACAGCCTGATCAGTTCGCTGGGTTCGCACATGCCGTTTCGGCGCAAGCCGACGGAGGCGCTGATCCGGCTGGCGCAGGAGCTGCCCAACCCGTGGCTGGCCGACGCAGCGACACCGGAGGCGCAGCAACCGGCAGCGGCGCCGGAGAGCGAGGGCGCGCCGAAGTCGGCGACGGGTTCGTTCATCGTCGACAACGTTGGTCCGGCGTCGTTACTGGACCTGATCAACCAGAGTTTCGAGGTGATGCAAACCTCGTTGGCGCAGTACAAGATTGCCGGGTATCCGCCGGATGTGCTGATCAACGTGCCGAAGCGGGTGTGCCGGTTCTTCGAGTTCTACAAGGCACCGGAGCTGATCGCGCTGGGCCGAGAGATTGCGCGGGATACGCTGGATAACTATGAAGCGGAGCGGCGCTAACAGCTTTTGGTGAAGGCGGGCCTTCTGTGGGAGCGAGGCGTTGGCGCCTGGCTCAGCCCTGCCCCGGCGCAATCAGCCGGTACCCGACCCCCGGCTCCGTCACCAGAAACCGTGGCGCCGTCGGGTCATCGCCGAGCTTCTGGCGCACATGCGCCACCACGATCCGCAAGTAATGACTGTCCTCGACATGGGTTGGCCCCCAGATGTCCTTGAGCAACTGCTGCTGGGTAATCACCCGCCCCGGATGGCGCGCCAACTGGGCGATCAAGGCATACTCCTTGCGCGTCAACGCCACCTCCTGCCCCTCCAGCGTCACCCGCCGGTAGGCCAGGTCGACAGTCAGCGGGCCGAACTGCGGCGCGGTTTCCTCGGCCTGGGTTTGCGGCACCTGGCGCAACAACGCCCGGACCCGCGCGAGAAATTCCTGAATGCCGAACGGCTTGGTCACGTAATCGTTGGCACCGCCATCCAGCGCCTCGACTTTCTGCACCTCGCTGGCACGCACACTCAACACCAGCACCGGCACCTGGCTCCACTCGCGCAGCTCGCGCAACACCTGCTGACCGTCCATGTCCGGCAAACCGAGGTCGAGCACCACCAGGTCCGGGCGGCCCACCGCCGCCTGGCTCAAGCCCTCGCCGCCGGTGCCGGCCTCCAGCACCTTGTAGCCCTGGGAGGCCAGGCTGATACGTAAGAATTTTCGAATCTGCGGTTCATCGTCGATGACCAGTACGGTCGCAGTCAGGCTCATGGGGTCTCGCTGTCCATTTCGGGTTGGGCCGGAAGCGGCAAGCATAGTGTGATGCAGGTGCCCTGACCATCGATGCCGTCAGCCACACGGATATGCCCGCCATGCGCACCGATCATGCCCCGGCAGATCGCCAGGCCAAGGCCCGTGCCCTGGCCACCGCGATCACCGCGCGCAGCGGTGTAGAACATGTCGAAGATCTGCTCGCGCTCGGCCAACGGAATCCCCGGCCCTTCATCGGCCACCGCCAGGCACAGCTCGCCCTCCTCCACCGTCACCCGCAGTGCCAGCCGACCTTGCGCCGGCGAGAAGCGCGCGGCGTTTTCCAGCACGTTCACCAGGGCCTGCTCGATCAGCGCCGCATGCACATACAGCAACGGCAAGTCGGCCGGCACATCGGTGTGCAGTTGCAACGGCGCGAGCACCACCCGCAGGCGATTCAGGGCGCTGCCGACAATGTCGCTCGGCGCCACCCAGTCGCGGGCCAGCTTGAGCCCGCCATGGCCCAGGCGAGTCATGTCGAGCAGGTTCTGGATATAGCGATCGAGGCGCTCGGCCTCGTTACGGGTGCCTTCGAGCAGCTCGCGGCGGTCTTCCAGCGGGATCGCCTCGCCCAGCGCCAGCAGGCTGTCGATGCTGCCGCGCATGGCCGTCAGCGGCGTGCGCAGATCGTGCGATACCGACGCCAGCAAGGCGCTGCGCAGTTGCTCGGTTTCGCCATGCAGACGTGCCGCTTCCAGCTCGTCGGCGAGTCGGGCGCGGGCCAGGGCCTGGGCCAGCGGCTGACACAGCGACTTGAGCAGGCGACGGCGCTGGGCGGTCAGGCTCTGGCCTTCGCGCGGGCGTACGCCAAGCAGCGCCAGCGGACCCTCCTCCACCGACAGCGGCCACCACCACCAGCGACCGTTGGGCAGCGTGTCGCTGCCCAGTCCTGCCGCCTGGTCGTGCTGCCAGGCCCAGTCGGCGGCGGCGCGTTCGTTGTCGCTGAACTGCAGCGGCGCCCCCAGCGCCACGTGCAACCGGCCTTCCACATCGCGCTCCAGCAGGCACACCTGCACGTCGCTGAAGCCTTCCAGGTGCTGGCCGGCGGCGCTGTACACCGCCCTGGCGTCGGTGGCGGCGGTGAGCTTGCGCGACAGGTCGAGCAGTTGGCTGGTCTGTTCCTGGGTTTCACGCAATGCCTGCAACTGCCGACGCTGGCGGGCCGCCAGATTGCCGGTAAGCGCCGCCATCAGCAGGAAGAACAGCAAGGTCAGCACATCCTCTTCGCGCTGGATGTTGAACGAAAACGTCGGCGGGATGAACAGAAAATCGTAGGCCAGGAACGACATTGCCGCACAAGCCAGCGCCGGACCCAGGCTGCTGCGCACTGCCACCAGCAGCACCGCGGCGAGGAACACCAGCGAGATGTTCGGCAGCGCCAGCACGCTGGACACCGCCCAGGCCAGGCCCGAGGCGCACACCGTGGCCAGCAGCGCCAGCGCGTAGTGCCGCCACGGCCAGTCACCGGCGACGGCGGCACGCGGCGCTTCCGGTTGCGCGCCATCGCGATCGAGCACGTTGATTTCCAGGCCGTGGGATTCGCGCAGCAAACGGGCGGCGACGCCGGCGCCGAAGAAGCGTCGGCGCAAGCGGGCGCGCGACTGGCCGACCAGCACCAGGCTGGCGCGGCGTTCGAGGGCATGTTCGATCAACGTGTGCGCCACCTCGCCGGCGCGCAGCAGCACCACTTCGCCGCCGAGGCGCTCGGCCAGTTGCTGGGCGGCTTGCAGGCGCTGGCGGGCACTTTCGTCGCGCAACCGGCCGTTGTCGACGTGGACCAGGCTCCAGGGCAGGTGCCGGCGTTGCGCGACGCGACTGGCGTGGCGCACCAGGCGTTCGGCCTGGCTATCGCCATCGACCCCGACCAACAGCCGCCCGCGCAGCGCCGGGGCATCCTGGCCGAGTTTGCGGTAGCCGCTGGCGAGGTCGGCGTCGACTTGCGCGGCAGCGGTTTGCATGGCCAGTTCGCGCAGCGCGGTGAGGTTGGTCTGGGTGAAGAACGCATCGATGGCGGCGCGGGCCTGTTCCGGCACGTAGACCTTACCTTCGCGCAGGCGTTCGAGCAGCTCACGTGGCGGCAGGTCGATCAGGACCAGCTCGAAGGCCTCCTGCAGGACCCAGTCCGGCAGGGTTTCGCGGACCTGCACGCCGGTAATGCCGCGCACGTGGTCGTTGAGGCTTTCCAGGTGCTGGACGTTGACCGTGGTGTACACGTCGATACCGCTGGCGAGCAGTTCCTGCACGTCCTGCCAGCGTTTTGCATGACGACTGCCGGGGGCGTTGCTATGGGCCAGTTCGTCAACCAGAGCGAGCTCCGGGGCAGCCTTGAGCAGGCCGTCGAGGTCCATTTCTTCGAGGGTGACGCCGCGGTATTCGCTGCGCAGCAGTGGCAGTTGCGGCAAGCCGCCAAGCAGCGCTTCGGTTTCGCTGCGGCCGTGGGTTTCGACGACGGCGGCAAGCACCTTGCGGCCGTGGCGCAGTTGCGCGTGCGCGGCTTGCAGCATGGCGTAGGTTTTGCCGACACCGGGGGCAGCGCCGAGAAAAACTTTTAGCCGGCCGCGACCTTCACGGGGCAGCTCGGCCAACAGCGCGTCAGCGCGGGTGGAATCTGTCATGTAACGGCGTGTCCTTGACTCAATCGGGGGAAACTGCAAAACCCTGTGGGAGCCGGCAATGCCGGCTGCCACAGGGTCGTCCACACGCTGGGATGGTTACTTCGCCAGTGGCGCTACGCGCTCCAGGCTTGCATTCAACGCCAGCACATTCACCACCGGCGGCCCTACCAATGGCCGCAGGGTGGACTGCTCGACCAGGCCTTGCAAGGCCTCCAGCGGTATTTGTCGTGCCGCCGCCACCCGTGGCAGCTGATAGGCCACCGCTGCCGGCGGCAAGTGCGGGTCGAGGCCACTGCCGGAGGTAGTCAGCAGCGCCAGCGGCACCGGCCCCTGCTGCTCAAGGTAGAGCCCCGCTGCCGCCTCGTTCACCCGCGTCGCCAACGCCGGATTACTCGGCGCCAGGTTGCTCGCGCCACTGGCCACCGTCGCATAATCGGCCGCCGACGGCCGCGACTGGAACCACGCATCGCCCTGGAAAGGCTGCGCAATCAGGCGGGAGCCACGCACCTGGCCCTGCTCGTCGCGCACCAGGCTGCCATTGGCCTGCTCGGGAAACGCCACTTGGGCAATCCCGGTTACCACCAGCGGATACACCGCACCGGTAATCAGGGTCATCAACAGAATCAGGCTCAAGGCCGGACGTACCACAGTAGTCATGTTCTCTTCCTCGGTTCAGACCAGGTGCAACGCAGTCAGCAACATGTCGATCAACTTGATCCCCACAAACGGCACCACCAGCCCGCCCACGCCATAGATCAGCAGGTTGCGCCGCAGCAGGTGCGCGGCACTCGCCGCCTGCACCCGCACCCCGCGCAAGGCCAGCGGGATCAGCACGACGATGATCAAGGCGTTGAACACGATGGCCGACAGAATCGCACTCTGCGGGCTGCTCAGGCGCATCAAGTTGAGCACGCCCAGTTGCGGATAGATCGCCGCAAACAGCGCCGGCAGGATGGCGAAGTACTTGGCCACGTCGTTGGCAATCGAGAAGGTGGTCAGCGCGCCACGGGTCACCAGCAGCTCCTTGCCCACCTGCACCACGTCGAGCAGTTTGGTCGGATCGCTGTCGAGGTCGACCATGTTGGCCGCCTCGCGCGCCGCCTGGGTGCCATCGTTCATCGCCATGCCGACGTCGGCCTGGGCCAGTGCCGGCGCATCGTTGGCACCGTCGCCGCACATCGCGACCAGGCGCCCGTCGTTCTGCTCCTGACGAATCCGCGCCAGTTTCTTCTCCGGGGTGGCCTCGGCCAGCACGTCGTCGACCCCGGCCTCGGCAGCGATGGCGGCGGCCGTCAGCGGGTTGTCGCCGGTCACCATCACGGTACGGATACCGAGCTTGCGCAGCTCGGCGAAGCGCTCGCGAATACCCGGCTTGACCACATCCTTCAGGTGGATCGCACCGAGCAGGCGCTTGTCCACGCACACCAGCAGCGGCGTGCCGCCACTCTGGGCAATCCTGTCCACTTCGCGGGCCAGCGAGGCCGGCATTTCCAGGCGCTGCATGCCCACGAAGGCCAGCACCGAATCGACCGCGCCCTTGCGGTAGCGGCGCTGCTGGAAGTCCACCCCGGACAGCCGCGTCTCGGCGCTGAACGGCACCGCCGTCAGTAGCGTGCTGTCCGGCTCGTCGAAGTCGTGCAACTGGCGCAGGTACTCGACCACCGACTTGCCTTCGGCAGTATCGTCGGCCAGCGAGGCCAGCAAGGCGCCCTCGGCCAACTCACGCGCGGTGACGCCCGGTGCCGCCAGTACCGCGCTGCAACGGCGGTTACCGAAAGTGATGGTGCCGGTCTTGTCGAGCATCAGCACGTGCACGTCGCCGGCCGCTTCCACCGCACGCCCGGAGCGGGCAATCACGTTGAGGCGCACCAGACGGTCCATGCCGGCGATACCGATGGCCGAGAGCAGGCCGCCAATGGTGGTGGGGATCAGCGTGACCAGCAACGCCACCAGGAACACCATCGGGATTGCGCCGCCGGCAAAGTGCGCGAACGGCTGCAAGGTCACCACCACCACCAGGAAGATCAGCGTCAGGCCGATCAGCAGGATGTCCAGGGCGATCTCGTTGGGGGTTTTCTGGCGCTTGGCGCCTTCGACCAGGGCGATCATCCGGTCCAGGGTCGACTCGCCAGGGTTGGCGCTGATCCGCACCAGCAACCAGTCGGACACCAGCCGGGTATTGCCAGTGACGGCTGAGCGGTCGCCACCGGATTCGCGAATCACCGGCGCAGACTCACCGGTAATCGCCGCCTCGTTGACGGCCGCGATGCCTTCGAGCACTTCGCCGTCGCCAGGAATCATCTCCCCGGCGTCCACGCGCACCACATCGCCTTTGCGCAGGGCCGTGGCGGGGACTACCTCGAAGCCGCCCGAGGCGGTCCGGCGTCGAGCGCTGAGGCCCTGGCTACCGGCTTTGAGGCTGTCGGCACGGGCCTTGCCACGGCCCTCGGCGAGCGCCTCGGCAAAGTTGGCGAAGAGCACGGTGAACCACAACCACAGGGCGATCTGCACGGCCACCGCGGTACTCACGCCGCTCTGCGGCACGAAGCACAGCAGTGTGGTGAAGATGGCGGTGAGTTCCACCACCAGCATCACTGGCGAGCGCTTCAACTGACGCGGGTCGAGCTTGACGAACGCTTGCACCAGCGCCGGCCGCCACAGTGCGGCGAAGGTGGTGCGGGCCGCAGCCGGGCTAACGGCCGCTTTCACTTCGGGAATCGGCATATTCATGATCAGTTCCTTAGAAACCCATGCTCAGGTGTTCGGCGATCGGGCCCAAGGCCAGTGCCGGCAGGAAGGTCAGGCCACCGACCAGGAGGATGGTCACCACCAGCAAGGTGGCGAACAGCGGGCCATGGGTCGGGAAACTGTTCTGCCCGACCGGGGCGCTTTTCTTCGCCGCCAGGCACCCGGCCAGGGCCAGTACCGGCAGGATGTAGCCGAAGCGGCCGATCAGCATGCCCAGGCCGATCATCAGGTTGTGGAAGGTGGTGTTGGCGCCCAGGCCGGCGAAGGCCGAGCCGTTGTTGGCACTGGCCGAGGTGTAGGCGTAGAGCAACTGGCTGAAGCCATGCGCGCCGGGGTTGGTCACCGAGGCCACCGGGCCGGACAGGCTTGAGGCAATGGCGCTGAGCACCAACACGCCAATCGGCATGACCAGCAGGGTCGCCACCAGCAATTGCACTTCCCGCGCCTGGAGTTTCTTGCCGAGGTATTCCGGGGTGCGGCCGATCATCAGGCCAGCGAGGAACACCGCGATCAGCACGTTCAGCAGCATGCCGTAGAGGCCGGCACCAACGCCGCCGAAGATCACCTCGCCGACCATCATGTTGACCAGCGCGACCATCCCGGCAATCGGGTTGAGGCTGTCATGCATGTTGTTCACCGAACCGTTCGAGGCGGCGGTGGTGGTGACGGTCCAGAGTACGCTGGCGGTGGTGCCGAAGCGGCTTTCCTTGCCTTCGAGCGGAGCCGTCTGTTCGACCTGCGGGTTGCTCAGTGCCGGGTTGGGCTGCGACTCGGCCCACAGCGCGGTGCCGCCGCCGATCAGGAACAGCGCGAGCATGCAGGCGATGATCGCGCGGCTCTGGCGCAGGTCCTTCACGTAGTGGCCGAAGGTGAATACCAGAGCCACCGGAATCAGGATGATCGAGGCGACTTCGAACAGGTTGCTCCAGGCGCTGGGGTTCTCGAACGGGTGCGCCGAGTTCACGCCGAAGAAGCCACCGCCGTTGGTGCCCAGTTGCTTGATCGCGATCTGGCTGGCGGCCGGACCCAGCGGGATGGTCTGGTCGGCGCCTTGCAGGGTCAGGGCGTGGACGTAGTCGCTGAAGGTTTGCGGCACGCCCTGCCAGACCAGGAACAGCGCCAGCAGCAGACACAGCGGCAGCAGGCCATAGAGGGTGGCGCGGGTCATGTCGACCCAGAAGTTACCCACGGTGCTCGCCGAGCGGCGGGCGATGCCACGGCACAAGGCGACCAGCACAGCCAGGCCGGTGGCGGCGCTGACGAAGTTCTGCACGGTGAGGCCGAGCATCTGACTCAGGTAACTGACCGAGGCTTCGCCGCTGTAGGACTGCCAGTTGGTGTTGGTCATGAAACTGACAGCGGTGTTGAACGCCAGCGACCATTCCTGGCCGGGCAGGTGTTGCGGGTTCAGTGGCAAGTAGCCCTGGAACAGCAGCACGCCGAACACCATCAGGAAGCCGGCAAGGTTGAAGGCGAGCAAGGCCAGGGCGTACTTCTTCCAGCTTTGCTCGCTGGCCGGGTCGACCCCGGCGATGCGGTAGCAGCCGCGCTCCAGCGGGCCGAGTACGGGGCTCAGCCAGGTGCGCTGGCCTTCCATGACCTTGTAGTAAAAACGCCCGAGCCACGGTGCGGGCAGCAGCACCAAGGCGAAGAAGGCCAGCAGCACTGCGTAGTCGTAACTGTGCATGGTGGCTCCTAGTGGCGATCGGCGCGCAGCAGCGCAACCATCAGGTACACAAACAACGCCACTGCCAGCAGCAGTGACACCCCGTCCAGAATGTTCATGAAGAGTCTCCGTCCTGCGGCTTGAATGCCGCTTGGAGGAATTGTCCGGCGGGAGGCTGTAAAGGGACGAGACCGGGGGAGTGGGATGGGTATAAAGATCGCGTAAAGTTTAGGGATGGTAAACGAGAAGTCCAGGGTGAAATGGTTTTGCAATAGGATGATTCAGTCACATTAGAGTGCACGCCGCAAGCCACGAAACTCGAGGCTACAGACTGTCACATAGAGCATTTCATTCAAAAAGGACGACGTGCACAAGCGACCTTTGAGTGGCCTAATCTCTTCGGCTCTTGCAACCTCACAAACACCTGCGGAGACCACAAAGACAAATGCGGCTTTATGTGAAGCTGAGGAATGGCAAGAGCTATTGACTGAAGAACTTGAAGCCATTGACAAACTACCTTTCTCAACGGCGATCAAGCATCTTCTTGATGGGAGGGGTCACTACCAGGTCCATTTCCCGCAACTCGCCGAGATCTCCCCCTAAGGTTTAAGCACCTCAAGCAGGCGCCTCAGCTCTTTATCATTTTTGCATCCCCCCCTGAAAGCTTCGTTAGCATATTCCTGTGCCTCTTCCCAACCTGAGCGACCTTTCATCTCCAACACATTCAGGGCCAGCAGATAGTTCCCCTCTACCCTAAACTGCTGCTCACTCAATGGCTGAGGTATCAAGTGCGCACGACGTTCATCTGGGCCCATTGCCCTAAGATCAACCTGCGGTGGACCAAAACAGATTGGATTCAGATAGGCTATCGGGTAATAAACAGCGTATAGATCGGTTGATTTCATGGCCCGCCTCAACGTTTCGAACTGATCTTCTCGCACGCGCCCTCTAACATCGGGACCCGACAGGCACCTCATTGCCGCCACACTCCCTGCCATTAGGCCATTTTTAGCAGACATACCAAATGCAACGCATCCCTCAAACCTCATTAAATCTTTGGCCAGCATGTTACCCAGCTTGTACATAGCCACGGCGTTACCTGCCTCCGCTGCCAGGAGGTACTCTTCTTTGAGTTGTAATAGCAGAGCCTTTATTTGCGGGGTCGTTGCATCAGCTCGATTAATTGCACCTTCCTTATCTCTAGTAATTTTCCCGACAATCTCCGCCAGCTTTTCTCCGGTAGCATCCGCTCTCTCTAGCTCCCTGGCTCCCGGCACATCTTGAGCAAACAGCAAACTACACAACCCGAACCACACGAACAAAACACGGAGAATGTATTTCACAAGAGAATCCTTCCCGGTTAATTGAGCGGGCTATCCTGTTGGAGCGGCCCGCCCTCTTTCAACCGACAAGATATGTAGGAAAAATCAGCTCACCACGCGATAGCACGGCTCATACGCCGCGCCACCCGGCAGCTTCATCCGGTGCTGTTCGACGAATGCCTGCAGCAGTTTATCCAGCGGCTGCATCACCGCCGCATCGCCGTGGATCGTGTACGGCCCATGCTCCTCGATCAGGCGGATGCCCTTGTCCTTGACGTTGCCGGCGACAATCCCGGAGAACGCCCGCCGCAGGTTTGCCGCCAGTTCGTGCGCCGGCAGCGCGCGGCTCAGTTGCAGGCCGGCCATGTTGGCGTGGGTTGGATCGAACGGACGCTGGAAACCCTCCTCGATCTTCAGCAACCAGTTGAAGTGGAACGCATCGTTGCGCTCGCGGCGGAACTGCTTGACTGCCTTGAGCCCCTCGACCATCTGCCGCGCCACCTGGGCCGGGTCGTCGATGATGATCTCGTACAGCCGCTGTGCCGCCTCGCCCAGCGTGGCGCCGACAAAGGCATGCAACTGTTGCAGGTACGGCTCGGCGCTTTTCGGCCCGGTGAGCACCACCGGGAACGGCAGCTCACGGTTGTCCGGGTGCATCAGGATGCCAAGCAGGTAGAGGAACTCTTCGGCGGTACCGGCGCCGCCAGGGAAGATGATGATGCCGTGGCCGACACGGACGAAGGCCTCCAGACGCTTTTCGATGTCCGGCAGGATCACCAACTCGTTGACGATCGGGTTCGGCGCTTCGGCGGCGATAATGCCCGGCTCGGTCAGGCCCAGGTAACGGCCACTGCTCATGCGCTGCTTGGCATGGGCGATGGTCGCGCCCTTCATCGGGCCCTTCATCACGCCCGGGCCGCAGCCGGTGCAGATGTCCAGTTTGCGCAGGCCCAGCTCGTGGCCGACCTTCTTGGTGTACTGGTATTCCTCGCTGCTGATCGAGTGCCCACCCCAGCACACAACCATTTTCGGCTCGACGCCAGGGCGCAGGGTGCGGGCGTTGCGCAGCAACTGGAAGACGTAGTCGGTGATGCCCTGGGAACTTTCCAGGTCGATGCTCATGCGGTCCAGTTCGCTTTCGGTGTAGACGATGTCGCGCAAGGCACTGAAGAGCATTTCCCGGGTGCTGGCGATCATTTCGCCATCGACGAAGGCATCGGCCGGGGCATTCAGCAGTTCCAGGCGTACGCCGCGGTCCTGCTGGTGGATACGCACCTCGAAGTCCTTGTAGGCATCGAGAATGGTCTTGGCATTGTCGACATGGGCGCCGGTATTGAGGATGGCCAGGGCGCATTGACGGAACAGCGTGTAGATACTGCCGGAGCCGGCTTCGCTCAACTGCTGTACTTCACGTTGGGAAAGTGTCTCCAGGCTGCCTTTGGGGCTGACCGAAGCGTTGATTACCTGTCTTGGGGTCATTCTGGATTCCATATGTGCGAAGCCCGCAAACGGCAGGGGCTCCGTAGGTGAACGCCAAACGCAGACGCACATAAGGTATTTAGCAGTTGAGTGGGGGGGATGGCAAACCTGATGGGCCCGACTCAACGACCCAGCGCGGGACAAGCCCGTTCCCACAAGGGGCAGTGGTGCTTTCAGGTGGGCGCGGGCTCGCCCCGCGATGTGCTTGCTACACTTCCTCGTTCTCGCGGCATTGCACCGCGAATCGGCTGCCATCCTGCCAGGCCGGGTATTCCTTGCGCACCTGCTGCTCGGCAGCCACCAGCGACGCGGCGGACACCGGCACGTCGCCCTGTCGCGCGGCGCTACCCTGGCCGCCGTTGATCGTCGTGTCATACACCTGGCAGTCGAAGAACTTGTTATCAGCCGCCAAGGCCAGCCCCGGTATAAGGGCCAGCACCAGCAGCGCAATGCCTGCATGTCTGTTCATGTTGATGCTCCGGCGTAAGCCGGCCGTCATTGGCCGGCCTGCCGATCATCAGCACAATCGGACCACGCCGATAGCGGCAGAAATACCAGGTGTGCAAGCCTTCCGGCAAACCGCCAGCGCGCCCGCCCCGACTATTGCTCACCCCTGAAACTTCGGACAACTGCCCTGCTCGCTGTAGCGCAGGGTAACCAGTTGGCCGCTGCTGTCGGTGTAGGTCATCAGCATCGGCTGCGCATCGCAGGTGCGGCTGCTGCCAGTGCTGAAGAGCACGTTACGGATATCCAGCGGCATGCCGTACTGATAGTCGCGTACCTGCGGTGCGGCCATGCCATGGGCCTGGGCGTAGGCCTGAACCGTCTGTTCATGGGCGATCAGGCGCGGATCGTTGGCCGGCGCGGCCAGCGCCAGGGATGGCACCAGCAATGCGCCAAAGAGCAAACCTGTGCTGCGTTTCATCAGCCTTACCTCGCATGAGCGAAACGGCGCGGCTCGGGCAAACGGTACGCCATGACGTTGCTACGAAAACCGTCTGCCAACCCAGGATGACGCCCGAGCTGCGCACCTATTAACGGTCGGCAGACACGCTCTTGCAGCTTACCCCTGGCAGCGTTACAGGGCGATATCCAATACGTTGCGTAATTGTTCGGCGCGACCATCGGCAGCAGCGCTGACCAGCGCGTAGTTGTAATCGCCCTGCGACCAGTAGCTGGCCTGCAGCGTACCGTCGACGCGTTCGCCGCGCGGCATGCGCGCGTAGTGCTCACCGGGCGAGCGCAGGAACAGGCTGATCCGCTCGCCTTGGGCATCCTCGAACACCAGCAGCGCTGCCGGGCCCTGCTCGTTGCTCAGCAGCCGCGCGCCGACCGGAGTGAGGCCATAGGCCGACAGGTCCGGCAGTGGCGCCGCGTGCTGGAAATGCGCGCCCAGCCAGGCCTGCAGTTGCGCCGGTTGCTGCACCGCCAGGTCGAGTGTCGGCGCATAGGCGAACAACCGGTGTGCCTGCAGCGCATCGGCCATCGGCGGGGTGCTGGCCAGCAGGCTCGCTTCACGCGCCTGCCAGCCGCCGGCACCGCCCAGGCCCAGCGCCAGCACCAGCATCGCCGCCGTTGCCCAGCGCCGCTGCCGGCGGAGCTTCACCTGCCGACGCACGGCAAGCGGATCGAGCCGGGCCGGCACCGGCTGCTCGATCAGCCCGGCCAGCGCCGTGCGCAGCACGCGTGCATCGCTGCGCCAACCGTCGATGCGCGCCGCCTGCTCGGGGTTGGCCGCCAGGTACAGCTCGACCTCACGGCGCCGTTCCGCGCTGAGGCGCTCGTCGACGTAGGCGTGCAATTCTTCTTCGGACGGAATCAACCGGCTCATTTCAACCTCCGCAATGCCGGGGGCACTGGGTTGCCCTCGGCCAGTTCCCGCAGTGCCGCGCGTGCCCGCGACAGCCGCGACATCACCGTGCCAATCGGCACATCCAGGGCCAGCGCGGCCTCCTTGTAACTCAGGCCTTCGACACTGACCAGCAAGAGCAAGGCGCGCTGCTCGGTGGGCAGGCGGGTGAACGCCGCCAGTCCGGCTTCGGCAAGGACAATGGCCTCGGTGCTGCCACCGCCCTCTTCTTCACGACCAAACCAGGCCAGCCAGCGCGCATGCCGGCGTTCGCGGCGTTTACCGTCGATAAACAGCCGATAGAGAATCGAGAACAGCCAGGCGCGCAGGCTGGCCTCGGCCTGCTGCTGGGCGCGCCGGCTCAGGGCGCGCTCGACGGTGGCCTGTACCAGGTCGTCGGCGCTGCTGGCGTCGCGGGTCAGCGACAGGGCAAAGCGGCGCAGACGCTGGAGCATGTCGCGCAATTGGTCGTCGTCGAGGTGGTTCATCGCTGCAATCCGGGCCTTGCTGGCGGTCAGTGTACGAGGCAGACGCGCCAGATCGAAAGTTATTCCCGAGCGCGTGGAATAAATCCACCGGGCAAGCGTCCTACCCGCTCATTCATTCACCGGAACGCCCCCATGAGCACTCCGTTACACGGCCCGGCGCGCGCCGCCCGGCTCACCGCCATCGGCCTGCTGGTCGGCGCCCTGGCCGCCGGTTTTGCCTATACCGCCGGCTGGATCGGCCCCGAGCGCCTGACCCCGGCGCGTATCATCGACACCTTCGAGGCCCAGGCCGGGCACTACCCCGGTTATCGCAAGAACCACGCCAAGGGCCTCTGCGTCAGCGGCTATTTCCGCAGCAGCGGGCTGGCCGAACCACTGTCGCGGGCGCGGGTGTTCAGCCAGCCGCGGGTGCCCGTAATCGGCCGCTTCGCCATCGGCGGCGCCAACCCGCTGGCGCCGGACACCAGCGTCGCGACCCGCAGCCTCGCCGTGCAGTTCGCCAGCGACGACGGGCAACTCTGGCGCACTGGCATGAACACCCCGCCGGTGCTCGCTGTGAGCACGCCCGAGAGCTTCTATCAGCAAGTGCTGGCAATGAGCCCGGATCCGGCCACCGGCAAACCCGACCCGGCCCGGTTGCAGGCATTTTTTGCCGAGCACCCGGAAAGCGCAGCGTTCCGCCAGTGGGCCAAGGACTACAAGGCGACAGACAGTTTCGCCAACTCCAGCTTCCACGGCATCAACGCTTTCCGCCTGGTCGATGCCGGTGGCAAGGGGCATTACGTGCGCTGGCGCATGGTGCCGTTGACTCCGTTCGCGCCACTCCCGGCCGCGGTCAGCGATGCCGACTTCCTCCAGCACGACCTGCAACAGCGGCTGCAACAGGGCCCGCTGCAATGGCAGCTAATACTGACCCTGGCCGAAGCCGGCGACCCGGTCGACGACCCGGCTCAGCCCTGGCCGGCCGAACGCCGTGAGGTGAACGCCGGCACCCTGGTGATCGAACAGGTCGAGACCAAGGAGCAAGGTGCCTGCCGCGACCTGAACTTCGACCCGTTGATCCTGCCCAGCGGCATCGAACCGTCGGCCGATCCGATCCTGGCCGCGCGCTCGTCCGCCTACGCCGAATCCTTCAATCGCCGCAGCCGCGAAGCGGCCGGCCTCGGAACCCGCCCATGAAGAGCACGCCCATGACCCCGTCGCACCCACACTTCCACCCCCTCGCCCGCCTGCTGCACTGGCTGATGGCCGGGTTGATCCTGGCGATGCTGTTCGTCGGCGTGAGCATGGTCGGCGACCTGTCGCCGCGCCACACCCTGCTGATCGGCGTGCACAAGCTGATCGGTCTGGCCTTGCTGGTACTGGTACTGATCCGCATCGGCGTGCGTCTGAAATACGCCCCGCCGCCGCTACCGGCCGACCTGCCAACGTTACAGCGCGTCGCCGCCAAGGCGTCGCACTGGCTGCTGTATGGGCTGATGCTGGCGATGCCATTGATTGGCTGGGGCATGCAGTCGGCCGGCGGTTACCCGCTGCCGCTGCAGCTACCGGCAGTGCTGCCACACGACCTGACCCTCTACGCCGTGCTGCGCCAGGCCCATGGCTGGCTGGCGTACCTGCTGTTCGCCACGGTGCTGGTGCACCTGGCGGCGGCGCTGATGCACGGCTTGGTCCGTCGCGACGGTGTATTGCGCAGCATGCTGTCTGGCCGCTGAAAAGCACACCGCCGGCGATTGCCGGCGGTGTCGTTCGCGTTACTCGTAGCGCAAGGCGTAGGCCGGTTCGACCTGCGAGGCGCGCCACGCCGGGTACAGCGTGGCGAGGAAGCTCATGATCAGCCCGGCGCTGCAGATCAGCGCCACATCGCCCCACTGCAACTCCGACGGCAGGGTACTGATGAAGTACACGTCGGACGTGAAGATGTGCTGGCCACTGAGCCGCTCCAGCCAACCGACGATCTGGCTGACATTGAGTGCGGCAATCACCCCAAGCACGCCACCGATCAGGGTGCCGACCACACCGATCAGGCTGCCCTGCACCATGAACGTGCCCATGATCTGTGCCGGTGTGGCGCCGATGGTGCGCAGAATGGCGATGTCGGCGCCCTTGTCGTTCACCACCATGATCAGCGTGGCGATGATGTTGAACGCGGCCACGGCGATGATCATCAGCAGCAGCAGGCCGATCATGGTTTTTTCCATCTTCATGGCACTGAACAGGCTGCCCTGGGTGTGGGTCCAGTCATCGGCGCGGTACTGCTCGCCGAGCGTGGCGACAATCGCCGCCGACACCTGCGGCGCGGCGTACAGGTCCTTGAGCTTGATCCGCACGCTCTGTACCTGGTTCGGTTGCCAGTGCTGCATCTGCGCGGCGTCGGCTACGTGGATCATACCCATCGAGCCGTCCAGCTCGGCACCGACCTTGAACACGCCGACCACGGTCAGACGCTGCATGCGCGGGGTAATACCGCCTGGCGCGCTGCTGACTTCGGGGACGATCAGGGTCAGCTTGTCGCCGACATTCAGACGAAAACGCCGCGCGGTGATCTCGCCGATCACTACACCGAACTCACCGGGCTTGAGGTCTTCAAGCCGGCCCTGGACGATATGCTCGGCGACGATCGAGACCTTGCCTTCCTGCGCCGGGTCGATGCCGCTGATCTGGATCGGTTGCATCGAGCCCTTGTAGGAGAGCATGCCCTCCATTTCGGTGAACGGCACTGCGGCGATCACCTCGGGGTTCTTCAACGCTTCGGCGGCCACCGGCTGCCAGTCGTCCAGCGGCTTGAGCCCAACCAGGGTGGCGTGCGGCACCATGCCGAGAATCCGCGCGCTCATCTCGCGCTGGAAGCCATTCATCACCGACAACACCACGATCATCGCCAGCACGCCCAGGGACAGGCCGATCATCGAGGTCATGGAAATGAACGAGATGAAATGGTTGCGGCGCTTGGCACGGGTGTAACGCGCGCCGATAAAAATGGACAAGGGTCTGAACATGAACGAAGCACCCAGTAAAAAAGAATGAATCAGATCGCTACTAGGTGGCCTTCTTCCAGGCGCAGCACACGGTCCATCTGCCGCGCCAGGTTGAGGTCGTGGGTCACCACCAGAAACGCCGTCTGCGACGAGCTGCTCAGTTCCTGCATGAGGTCCTGGATGCCCTGCGCGGTGTGCTGGTCGAGGTTGCCGGTTGGCTCGTCGAGCATCACCAGCCCCGGGCGGTTGACCAGTGCGCGGGCGATGGCCACCCGTTGGCGCTCACCACCGGACAGCTCGGCCGGCTTGTGGCTCAGCCGATGACCGAGGCCGACGCGCTTGAGCAGCGCTTCGGCGCGCTCGCGGGCCTCGGGGATCGGCGTGCGGCCGATCAGCAGCGGCATGCACACGTTCTCCAGCGCGGTGAACTCTGGCAGCAGGTGGTGGAACTGATAGACGAAGCCCAGCGCACGGTTGCGCAACAGGCCACGGGCACGCTCGCCGAGCGCCGAGAGTTCCTCGCCGGCCAGCCAGACGCTGCCCTGGGTCGGCGTGTCGAGGCCGCCGAGCAGGTTGAGCAAGGTACTCTTGCCCGAACCGGAGCTGCCGACGATGGCCACCCGCTCGCCAGGGTGCAGTTCAAGCTGCAGGTTCGACAGCACCTGGACCGACTCCGGGCCTTCTTCATAGGACTTGCCGAGGTTGCGGCAACTCAGTACGGCTTTATCACTCATGCCCAACTCACTCATAACGTAGCGCCTCCGCCGGCTGGGTGCGCGCCGCGCGCCAGGCCGGATACAGGGTGGCGAGGAAACTCAGGACCAGCGCCGCACCGCAGACCATCCACACGTCCTCGGCCATGACCTGGGACGGCAGGTAGTCGATGAAGTACACATCGGCGTTGAGGAACTTGTGCCCGATCAGCCCTTCCAGGCCGGCAATCGCGGCGCTCACATTGAGCGCGGCAAGAATCCCGACCACCGCGCCGATCAGCGTGCCAACCACGCCGATGACGGTGCCCTGAACCATGAAGATGGCCATGATCTGCCCCGGCGTGGCGCCCAGGGTACGCAAGATGGCGATGTCGCCCTTCTTGTCGTTGACCACCATCACCAGGGTGGAAATGATGTTGAACGCGGCCACCGCAACGATCAGCAGCAGCAGCAGGCCGATCATGGCTTTTTCCATGCGGATGGCCTGGTACAGGTTGCCGTGGCTACGGGTCCAGTCGCGGGCGTAGAACGTATCCTCGCCCAACTGCTGGGCAATCGCCCAGGCCGTGCGCGGCGCCTGGAACAGGTCGTCGAACTTCAGGCGCAAGCCCTGCACCTGGTCGGCCTGCCAGCGGTGCAGGCGCGACAGGTCGGAGAGGTTGGTCAGGCCCAGGTAGCCGTCGATCTCGCCGGCACCGACATGGAAGATCCCGACCACGGTGAAGCGCTTCATGCGCGGGAACATCCCGGCCGGGGTCACGGTGACCTCCGGGGCGACGAAGGTCAGCTTGTCGCCGATGCCGACGCCGAGCTTGGCCGCCGCCTTGTCGCCGATCATGATGCCGAAGCTGCCGGGCGCCAGGTCATCGAGCTGACCTTCACGAATGAAGTGGTCGATGATCGACACCTGGCGCTCCTGTGCCGGATCGATGCCGTTGAGCAGCACCTTCTGCACCTTGCCGTCGTGGGTCAGCAGGCCCTGCATCTGGGTGAACGGCGCCACCGCAAGAACCGAAGGATTCTGCTTTACTTTACTGGCAAGGGCGGGCCAGTCGCTGATCGGCTGACCGGTCTCCAGCGTGGCGTGGGGCACCATGCCCAGCACGCGGGTACGCATCTCGTGATCGAAGCCATTCATTACCGAGAGCACCACGATCATCACCACCACGCCCAGGGCGAGGCCGATCATCGAGGTCAGGGAAATGAACGAGACGAAGTGATTGCGGCGTTTGGCACGGGTGTAACGCGTACCGATGAAAACGAAAAGAGGTCTGAACATGTCGGGGCTTGTTCGGATGAAAGAGGAACGTCCTTGTGGCGAGGCTTGAGGAGCAGCTTTACACTCAGACCACCGCCGCTACCATGGGTTCGCCATGTCGACATTAGATGAAGAAGATCGCCGCGAATACTACCGTATCGACGATAGGATCGCACTGGAAATTAGCCCGCTGAGTGCTGCCGAAGCCCTTGGCACAGACTTGTTGCAGGATGATTCACCGCTGTTCAACCTGCTCAGCGAATTGCACCTGAGCGAGTTCGAGTCGCAGCACCTGTTGCGTCAGCTCAGCGAGAAGGACCGTACCCTCGCCGCCTTCCTCAAGGCCCAGAACAAACGCATCGACCTGCTCAGCGCAGTGGTCGCGCAAACCCTGCTCGGCCAGCTCAGCGCGCCCCGTGCGGTGGTGCTGTCCGAAGGCGGTGTCGAGTTCGCCGAAGCCCGACCGCTAGCTGCCGGCGCCCGCGTCGCGGTGAAGATGGTGCTGATGCCACAAGCGCTTGGCCTACTGCTGCGGGCCAAGGTCACCCACTGCGACAAGCGCGCAGATGGTCAGTACGAAGTCGGCACCGAATTCGTCGACATGACCGATGCGCAGCGCCAACTGCTTGCCCGCTATATCCTGCAACGGCAGGCGCAACAACGACGCCAGGCCCTGGACCAGAACGACCCGGCCGCCTCCTCCTGATGTTCAGCCTTACTTGAAGGAACAAACGTGACCCTGATTTACGGCCACCGCGGCGCCAAGGGCGAAGCCCCCGAAAATACCCTGAGCAGCTTCCAGCAATGCCTCGACCACGGCGTGCGCCGTTGCGAACTGGACCTGCACCTGTCTGCCGACAACCAACTGATGGTGATCCACGACCCGACCCTGAAGCGCACCACCGGCCGACGCGGCAAGGTGGTCGAGCAATCGGCCGCCGACCTGGTCACCTACGACGCACGTCACGGCGGCCCGGGCTGGGTCCAGCCCTGCCCGATCCCACGCCTGGAAGAACTGTTCGAGAAATGCGACTTCGAGCACTGGCAACTGGAGGTCAAGAGTGCCTCGCGCACCCGCGCCGCCACCACCGTACTGGCGATTCGCGAAATGGCCCAGCAATATGGCCTGCTGGACAAGATCACCATCACCTCCAGCTCACGCGAAGTGCTCGGTGCTGCCCTGGAGCTGACCCCGGACATTTCCCGCGGGCTGGTGGCCGAGTACACCTGGCTCGACCCACTGAAGGTCGCGCAGAACTACGGCTGTGATCTGTTGGCGCTGAACTGGACCCACTGCACCCCCGAGCGCCTGCTGAAAGCGCAGCGCCAGGGTTTGCATGTGTCGGTGTGGACGGTCAACGAGCCGGCGCTGATGCGTCGACTCGCCGACTTTGGCGTAGACAGCCTGATTACAGACTTTCCCGGTTTGGCCACTGCCACGCTTGGGAAGCGCTGAAATCAATCTCCCCGGCCGGCTCAGGCCACCGGCCGGAGCCGCTCAAAAAAGCCGGTTGAGGCCGTCGTAGGCGGCAACCCGATAGGCTTCGGCCATGGTCGGGTAGTTGAAGGTGGTGTTGACGAAATACTTCAGGGTATTTCGTTCACCTGGCTGGTCCATGATCGCCTGACCGATGTGGACGATCTCCGACGCCTGGTAGCCGAAGCAGTGCACGCCGAGGATTTCCAGGGTTTCACGGTGGAACAGAATCTTCAGCATGCCTTGCGGTTCGCCGGCGATCTGCGCCCGCGCCATGCTCTTGAAGAACGCCTTGCCGACTTCGTACGGGACCTTGGCCTGGGTCAGCTCCTGCTCGTTCTTGCCGATCGAGCTGATCTCCGGAATGGTGTAGATCCCGGTCGGGACGTCGTTGACGAAACGCCAGCTGCCGTTGTCGACAATGCTGCCAGCGGCCGAACGGCCCTGGTCGTGGGCGGCACTGGCCAGGCTAGGCCAGCCGATCACATCGCCGGCGCCATAGATGTTCGGCACGCAGGTGCGGTAGTTTTCGTCGACTTCGATCTGGCCGCGGCTGTTGACCTTGATGCCGATGTTTTCCAGGCCCAGGCGATCGGTGTTGCCGGTACGGCCGTTGCACCAGAGCAAGGCGTCGGCCTTGATCTTCTTGCCAGACTTGAGGTGTAGGATCACCCCGTTGTCCAGGCCTTCGACACGCTCGTAATCTTCGTTATGACGCACGGTGATGTTGTTGTTGCTGAAGTGGTAGCTCAGCGCCTGGGAGATCTCCGAGTCGAGGAAGCTCAGCAACTGGCCACGGTTGTCGACCAGCTCGACCAGTACCCCCAGGCCGCTGAAGATCGATGCGTATTCGCAACCGATAACCCCGGCACCGTACACGATCAGTTTGCGCGGGGTGTGGCCCAAGCTCAGGATGGTGTCGCTATCGTAGATTCGCGGGTGGTGGAAATCGATGTCGGCCGGACGGTACGGGCGCGAGCCGGTGGCAATGATGATGTGCTTGGCCACCAGTTTTTCGACCACGCCATTGGCGCAGACCACTTCGACGGTTTGCTCGTCGGCGAAGCTGCCGGTGCCGAAGAACACGTCGACGCGGTTACGGGCGTAGTAGCCGGTACGCGAGGCAACCTGTTTGGAGATGACCTTCTCGGCGCTTTTCAGCACGTCGGGGAAGGAGAACCAGCGCGGCTCACCGATAGCCCGGAACATCGGGTTGGTGTTGAACTGCATGATCTGGCGAACCGAGTGACGCAAGGCCTTGGACGGGATGGTGCCCAGATGGGTGCAGTTACCGCCGACCTGACGACGGCTATCGACCATCGCTACCTTGCGTCCTGCTTTGGCGGCATTCATTGCCGCCCCTTCTCCTGCGGGGCCGGAACCCAGCACCACTACGTCGTAGTTGTAGACAGCCATGCGTACTCCTTCAGAACAGGCCCGGATGCCACGCTGGCGTCCGGGGCTACATCATGTCGCGCGCGGCGCCATGAAAAAATTCGGGTGCAGTCTAATCAAGCCTGAGCGCCGCGCACATTAACCCTTGGTCGCGTCGTAGGCTATTTTTCTCTGCACTACATGCACTTCACCTTCGATGCCCTGCCCGACTGTGGCCAGTGCTGACAAAACGCCGGGGTAGCCTGGGAGACGAAGCCCTGGCCGCTGCGGGTCACGAAAACCGCCGCAAGATGGTGCGCCACGGCCAGTGCCCAGCCCTGCTCCGGCCCCAGGATCAGCAACACGGTCGAGTAACCGTCGGCCATCAGGGCCGAGGGTGCGAGCACGGTTACCGCCGCCAGTTCGTGACTCACCGGGCGCCCCAGACGGGCATCGAAGGTGTGCGAATAACGCCGGCCATTCTGCTCGAAATAGTTGCGGTAGTCACCCGACGTGGACACCCCGAAGCCATCCACGGCAATCACCTCGCTGGCGATCTGCTGGTCGTCGCGCGGCAGCTCCAGGGCAATCTGCCAGGCGCTGCCGTCGGGTTTGTGGCCGACGGCCTTGAGCTCGCCGGTGGCTTCGACGAGGAAGCTGGTAATGCCCAAGGCCTGCAGGCGCTCGCCGATCAGGTCGACGGCGTGGCCGGCGGCGATGCTGTTGAAGTCGATCTCGACCGCGGCCTGCTTGCACAGCTGTTCGCCGTCGATACGCAACTGGTGGTAGCCGACGCGCTGGCGGGCGTGTTCGAGCTGGGCGACTGTCGGAACCTGTTCGCCGCGCGACTGCGGGCCGAAGCCCCACAGGTCGAGCAAGGGCTCGACAGTGAGGTCGAAGGCGCCGTTGCTTTGCGCGGACAGCCTCTGCCCTACCCCGACCAGCTCCAGCACGTCGGCCGGCATGCGCTGGCAGCGGTTGGCGGGCAGCCGATTGAAGGTTTCCACCAGGGAATCGCTGCGATAGGTGGAGAAGCGCTGGTCGATGCCGGCGAGGATGCCTTGCACTTCGCGTTGCACCTGCTGCGGTGCCGGGCCCTGGGGCGTGCGAACGTACTGCACGGTGTAGCTGCTGCCCATGGTCGGGCCGCTGATGCGTTCAAGGCTGTCGCCGGGCTTGCAGCCAGTAAGCAGCACCAGCACCAGCATCAGTATCGGCATCAACCCTGTGGGCGCGGGCCTTGTCCTGCTCCCACAGGGGACAGTTTCACTCGGTGCTTGCATGGGCAGCTCCCTCTATTGCGCTGGCGAAAAAAAACGGGAACCCGAAGGTTCCCGTTTTTTCACACGACAAAGCTTAGCGTGGGAAAGCTGGCGGGTTGACCCCGGCCATGTCTTCCATGACACGCACTACCTGGCAGCTGTAACCGAATTCGTTGTCGTACCAGACGTACAGGACAACACGGTTGTCGTTGCAGATAGTTGCTTCGGCATCCACTACACCAGCGTGGCGCGAACCGACGAAGTCGGTGGAAACCACTTCCTGCGAGCTCACGTAGTCGATCTGCTTGTGCAGATCCGAGTGCATGGCCATCTGGCGCAGGTACTCGTTGATCTCTTCGCGGGTGGTGGCTTTTTCCAGGTTCAGGTTCAGGATCGCCATCGACACGTTAGGCGTCGGTACACGGATCGCGTTACCGGTCAGCTTGCCCTTGAGCACTGGCAGCGCCTTGGCCGCTGCGGTAGCTGCACCGGTCTCGGTGATTACCATGTTCAGCGGTGCGGCACGACCACGGCGGCTGCCTTTGTGGAAGTTGTCGATCAGGTTCTGGTCGTTGGTAAACGAGTGAACGGTTTCAACGTGGCCGTTGACGATGCCGTACTGGTCGTTGACCGCCTTGAGCACAGGAACGATGGCGTTGGTAGTGCAGGAAGCCGCGGAGATGATCTTGTCATCGGCGCTGATTTCGCCATGGTTGATGCCGTGCACGATGTTCTTCAGCGCGCCCTTGCCAGGTGCGGTGAGGATCACGCGGGCAGCGCCCGGGCAGGCCAGGTGCTGGCCCAGGCCGTCGGCGTCGCGCCATACACCAGTGTTGTCGACGATCAGCGCGTTTTCGATGCCGTACTGGGTGTAGTCGACTTCGCTCGGGCTCTTCGCGTAGATAATCTGGATCAGGTTACCGTTAGCGGTGATGGTGTTGTTTTCTTCGTCGATGGTGATGGTGCCATCGAACGGACCGTGCACCGAATCACGGCGCAGCAGGCTGGCACGCTTGACCAGATCGTTCTCGGCGCCTTTGCGCACGACGATGGCACGCAGGCGCAGACCGTCGCCACCACCGGTTTTCTCGATCAGGATACGCGCCAGCAGACGGCCGATACGACCGAAGCCGTACAGCACGACGTCAGTACCTTTGCGCGCCGCAACGTTTTGCTGACCGACGACGTCGGCCATTTCTTCACGTACGAACTGCTCAGGGGTACGGCCGTTGCCTTGTTCCTTGAACTTGACAGCCAGCTTGCCCAGGTCGACCGAAGCGGCGCCCAGTTTCAGCTCGCTCATCGCTTTAAGCAGCGGGAATGTCTCGTGGACAGACAGTTCGGTTTCGTCGGCTTGGCGATGACGGGCAAAGCGGTGGGCTTTGAGGATCGCGATCACCGAACGGTTGATCAGGCTACGGCCATAGATCGAGCTCACCACGTTGTTATTGCGGTAGAGCTGACCGATAAGCGGGATCATCGCTTCTGCAAGCGCTTCACGATCAATCCACTCACCAAGACACTGGTCGGGCTTCTGAGTCACGGGAACCTTCCACATGTAGGGACAGAAAAAAGGGGCTACATTATGACGCCCCGCGTCGCATCGGGCAATGAGCGCCTGTCGAGTTCGCCGCACTACATGCAATACAACCGCTGGAACCTGACAGCAGCGGCCTTGGCCCGGTACAATTGGCGTCTTTGTCGCAACGCTTGGAGCTCGACCTCCCGTGCCTGTTCTGCGTCTACCGCACCTGCCGGCCATCGCCGGCAAACAAACCTGGGGCAACCTGCCCGGCGCCGCCCTGAGCCTGGCCATCGCCGAAGCCGCCAGCGCCGCCAAGCGCTTTACCCTGCTGCTCACCGCCGACAGCCAGACTGCCGACCGGCTGGAGCAGGAACTGCGCTTCTTCGCCCCGGAACTGGCCGTGTTGCCGTTCCCGGATTGGGAAACCCTGCCCTACGACCTGTTCTCGCCGCACCAGGACATCATTTCGCAGCGGATCGCCAGCCTTTACCGGCTGCCGGAGCTCGACCACGGCATTCTCGTGGTGCCGATCACCACCGCCCTGCACCGCCTGGCACCGACCAGCTTCCTGCTCGGCAGCAGCCTGGTACTGGACGTTGGCCAGAAGCTCGACGTCGAACAGATGCGCACGCGCCTGGAAGCCAGCGGCTACCGCTGCGTCGACACCGTGTACGAGCACGGCGAATTTGCCGTGCGCGGGGCGCTGATCGACCTGTTCCCGATGGGCAGCAAGCTGCCCTACCGGATCGACCTGTTCGACGACGAAATCGAAACCCTGCGCACCTTCGACCCGGAAACCCAGCGCTCGATCGACAAGGTCGAGTCGGTGCGACTGCTGCCGGCCCGCGAATTCCCGCTGCAGAAAGACGCGGTGACCCGCTTCAAAGCGCGCTTTCGCGAACGATTCGACGTCGATTTCCGCCGCAGCCCGATCTTCCAGGACCTCACCAGCGGGATCATCCCGGCCGGCATCGAGTACTACCTGCCGCTGTTCTTCGAGGAAACCTCGACCCTGTTCGACTACCTGCCGCAGGACACCCAGGTATTTTCCCTGCCCGGCGTCGAGCAGGCTGCCGAGCATTTCTGGAGCGACGTGCGCAACCGCTACGAGGAGCGCCGCATCGACCCGACCCGGCCGCTGCTGCCGCCGGCCGAGCTGTTCATGCCGGTGGAAGACTGCTTCGCCCGACTCAAGGGCTGGCCGCGCATCGTCGCCAGCCAGGACGACGTCGACAGCGGCCCCGGCCGCGAACGCTTCCCGGCACAGCAACTGCCGCAACTGGCCATCGAGGCCAAGGCCAACCAGCCGCTGGCCGCGCTGGCCGGCTTCCTTGACCAGTTCCCCGGCCGGGTGCTGTTCACCGCCGAGTCGGCGGGCCGCCGCGAAGTGCTGCTGGAGCTGCTCGAACGCCTGAAGCTGCGCCCGCAGACGGTCGACGGCTGGCGCGAATTCGTCGACGGCAAGCACCGCCTGGCGATCACCATCGCGCCGCTGGACGACGGCCTGCTGCTCGACGACCCGGCGCTGGCACTGATCGCCGAAAGCCCGCTGTTCGGCCAACGGGTGATGCAGCGCCGACGCCGCGAGAAGCGCAGCGACGTCAGCAACGACGCAGTCATCAAGAACCTCACCGAACTGCGCGAAGGCGCGCCGGTGGTGCATATCGATCACGGGGTCGGCCGCTACCTCGGCCTGGCGACGCTGGAGATCGACAGCCAGGCGGCGGAATTCCTCACCCTGGAGTACGCCGAAGGCGCCAAGCTCTACGTGCCGGTGGCCAACCTGCACCTGATCGCGCGCTACACCGGCAGCGATGACGCCCTGGCGCCGCTGCACCGGCTCGGCTCCGAAGCCTGGCAAAAGGCCAAGCGCAAGGCCGCCGAGCAGGTCCGCGACGTGGCCGCCGAGCTGCTCGACATCTATGCGCGCCGCGCCGCGCGCAAAGGCTATGCGTTCGCCGACCCGAGCGCCGACTATGCCACCTTCAGCGCCGGCTTCCCGTTCGAGGAAACCCCCGACCAGCAGGCCGCCATCGAAGCGGTGCGCGAGGACATGCTCGCCGCCAAGCCGATGGACCGCCTGGTGTGCGGCGACGTCGGCTTCGGCAAGACCGAAGTGGCCATGCGTGCCGCGTTCATCGCCGTGCATAGCGGTCGCCAGGTGGCAATCCTGGTGCCGACCACCCTGCTCGCCCAGCAGCACTACAACAGCTTCCGCGACCGCTTCGCCGACTGGCCAGTGAATGTCGAAGTGATGAGCCGCTTCAAGTCGCCCAAGGAGATCGGCGCCGCCGTCGCCGACCTCGCCGAAGGCAAGATCGACATCGTTATCGGCACCCACAAGCTGCTGCAGGACGACGTCAAGATGAAGGACCTGGGCCTGGTCATCATCGACGAGGAGCACCGCTTCGGTGTACGCCAGAAAGAGCAGCTCAAGGCCCTGCGCAGCGAAGTCGACATTCTCACCCTCACTGCCACGCCGATCCCGCGCACGCTGAACATGGCGGTGTCGGGCATGCGCGACCTGTCGATCATTGCCACCCCGCCGGCGCGCCGGCTGTCGGTGCGCACCTTCGTCATGGAGCAGAACAAGAGCACCATCAAGGAAGCCTTGCTGCGGGAGCTGTTGCGCGGCGGCCAGGTCTACTACCTGCACAACGACGTGAAGAGCATCGAGAAATGCGCCGCCGACCTCGCCGAACTGGTGCCGGAGGCACGCATCGGTATCGGCCATGGGCAGATGCGCGAGCGCGAACTCGAACAGGTGATGAGCGACTTCTACCACAAGCGCTTCAACGTGCTGATCGCCTCGACCATCATCGAGACCGGCATCGACGTGCCGAGCGCCAACACCATCATCATCGAGCGCGCCGACAAGTTCGGCCTGGCCCAGTTGCACCAGTTGCGCGGCCGGGTCGGGCGCAGCCACCACCAGGCCTACGCCTACCTGCTGACGCCACCGCGCCAGCAGATCAGCGCCGACGCCGAGAAGCGCCTGGAAGCCATCGCCAACACCCAGGACCTGGGCGCTGGTTTCGTCCTGGCCACCAACGACCTGGAAATCCGCGGTGCCGGCGAGCTGCTTGGCGAAGGCCAGAGCGGACAGATCCAGGCGGTCGGCTTTACCCTGTACATGGAAATGCTCGAACGCGCGGTCAAGGCTATCCGCAAGGGCAGCCAGCCAAACCTCGACCAGCCGCTGGGCGGCGGCCCGGAGATCAACCTGCGCCTGCCGGCACTGATCCCCGAAAGCTACCTGCCCGACGTGCACGCGCGGCTGATCCTCTACAAGCGTATCGCCTCGGCGGTGGACGAGGACGGCCTGAAAGACCTGCAAGTGGAAATGATCGACCGCTTCGGCCTGCTGCCGGAGCCGACCAAGAACCTGGTGCGGCTGACCCTGCTCAAGCTGCAGGCGGAAAAACTCGGCATCAAGAAAGTCGACGCCGGACCGAATGGCGGCAAGCTCGAATTCGAGGCACAAACCCCGGTTGATCCGCTGGTGCTGATCAAGCTGATCCAGAGCCAGCCGAAACGCTACAAGTTCGAAGGCGCGACCCAGTTCAGGTTCATGGTGCCGATGGAACGCCCGGAAGAACGCTTCAATAACCTCGAGGCGCTGTTCGAGCGCCTGACCCCACCCTCTGCGTGAAGGAAGATCCATGCGTGTAATGCGTAGCCTGACCCTGTTGCTGGCGCTGGTAGCGCCGGCAGCCTTTGCCGAAGGCACCTACCAGGTCGAAATGATCCTGGTGCGGCAGAACGCCGTACCGGCCATCACCAGCCAGTACGCCCCGGAAGACTGGCGCCAGGGCGCACAAGCCCCGGCTGCGGCCGACGAGCGCAAGCCACTGCTGAGCGACGAAGCCGCCAAGCTGGCTGCCGACAGCCAATACACCGTGCTGCTGCACAAGGCCTGGCAGCAACCGGCCGGCCGCGTGGCGATCAGCGCCGGCAACGAGCAGTTCGGGCACTTCCCGATCGAGGGCAACCTTGAGGTCGGCGAAGAGCGCTTTATCAGCGCCGACGCCAACCTCTGGGTCAACCAGCTCGACGCTAACGGCAGCGTGCTCCAGAGCGAGCAGTTGCGCCAGAGCAATGCCAGCATCAAGGCCGGCACACTGACCTTCATGGATGGCGGGCACCTGGCGCTGCTGCTCAAGATCACGAAACCCTGAAATGCCCGACACCCCCTCCGACACCCTCCAGCCCCAGCCACGGCTGTGGCTGGGCAGCATCGAGTTCAGCGCTTTCGACCCGCGCAACGGGCGCATGCAACGCCACGTGCAACACCGCGCAGCACTCGCCTTCGGTTACGCCGGCGAGTACGTCAGCGGCAGCCGCACGGCGCCGCGCCACGACAGCGATCACAACCCGCATCCGACCCGCCAGCCGCTGGCCGAACGCGCCCTGCGCGACCGCCTGCTCGAACTCGGCTTCAAGGTCGCCACCCGGCAGAGCAAAGCCCTGCCGGAAAGCGCCGGCGAGCCCTACGAACTGCCCAACGACAACGCCTGGCTGCGCTTTGTCCTCAACGACCTGGCCAGCCTGCGCGAGCGCGGCTGGATCATCGAGTGCGCCGACGATTTTGCCTTCGACCTGACCCCGGTCGACGACTGGTACGCACATATCCAGGAAGCCCCGGAACGCGACTGGTTCGACCTGGAGCTGGGCATCGTGATCAACGGCGAGCGCCTGAGCCTGCTGCCGATCCTGCTCAACCTGCTGCGCACGCACCCGGAGCTGCTCAATGCCAACCACCTGGCGCGGCACCGCGACGACGAACAACTGCTGGTGCCGATCCCGCACCCGCAGGCAGCGCGCCGGGCGCTGAACATCGCCCTGTCGTATGGCCGGCTCAAACCGGTACTGACGGCACTCGGCGACTTCTACCTGCGCGAGCCCGGCGAAACCACCCTGCGCCTGGCCACCCCGGACGCGACCCGGCTCAATGCCCTGCACGACCTGCCACTGAGCTGGCAAGGCGGCGAGCGGGTACGCGACCTGGCCGAGCGCCTGCGTGATATCCGCACCCAACCGGCGCTACCGCCAGAGGGGCTGAATGCGACCCTGCGCAGCTACCAGCTCGACGGCCTGAGCTGGATGCAGGCGCTGCGCGAGCTGGAGGTGGGCGGCATCCTCGCCGACGACATGGGCCTGGGCAAAACCCTGCAAACCCTGGCGCACCTGCTGACCGAAAAGAACGCCGGGCGGCTCGACCGGCCGGCCATGGTGGTGATGCCGACCAGCCTGATCCCCAACTGGCAGGACGAAGCCGCGCGCTTTGCGCCGGGGCTGAAGGTGCTGGCCCTGCAAGGCATCGGCCGGCGCAAGTATTTCGACCAGTTGCAGGACTATGACCTGCTACTGACCACCTACGCCCTGCTGCCCAAGGACCTCCCGCAGTTCCGCAACCTGCCGCTGCACGTACTGATCCTCGACGAGGCGCAGTACATCAAGAGCCCGTCGAGCAAGGCGGCGCAGGCCGCACGCCAGCTCAATGCACGCCAGCGCCTGTGCCTGAGCGGCACGCCGCTGGAGAATCACCTGGGCGAGCTGTGGTCGCTGTTTCACTTTCTGCTGCCGGGATGGTTGGGCGACAGCAAGGCGTTCAACCGCGATTACCGGGTACCGATCGAGCGTCAAGCCAATGATGAGCGCTTGCAGCACCTGAATGCCCGGATCAAGCCGTTCCTGCTGCGCCGCACCAAGGAGCAGGTGGCCACCGAGCTGCCGGCCAAGACCGAGATGATCCACTGGGTCGAGCTCAGCGACGCGCAGCGCGACGTGTATGAAACCCTGCGCCTGGCGATGGACCAGAAGGTGCGCAACGAGATCACCCGCAAGGGCGTGGCGCGCAGCCAGATCATCATTCTGGAGGCGCTGCTGAAGCTGCGCCAGGTGTGCTGCGATCTGCGCCTGGTCAACGCCGAAGCCTCGAACGTGCGCAACGCGGCCTCGGGCAAGCTGGCCAGCCTGATGGAAATGATCGAGGAACTGATCGCCGAGGGCCGCCGGGTGCTGCTGTTCTCGCAGTTCACCAGCATGCTCGGGCTGATCGAGCAGGAGCTGCGCGAGCGGCAAATCGACTATGCCCTGCTGACCGGCGAAACCCGTGATCGGCGCACGCCGGTGGCGGACTTCCAGAGCGGCAAGCGGCAGATCTTCCTGATCAGCCTGAAGGCTGGCGGGGTCGGCTTGAACCTGACCGCAGCGGACACGGTGATTCACTACGATCCGTGGTGGAACCCGGCAGCGGAAAACCAGGCGACCGACCGTGCGTATCGCATCGGCCAGGAGAAGCCGGTGTTCGTCTACAAGCTGATTACCCGCGGGACGGTGGAAGAGAAGATCCAGCAATTGCAGCTGGAGAAGTCAGCGCTGGCCGCGGGCGTACTGGAGGGACGCCAGGCCGGTGACTGGAAGCTCGCGGCGGAAGATATCGATGCGCTGTTTGCACCGTTGCCGGGGAAGCGCCAGACGTCCAAAACCGGCTGAACCCATCGCGGGACGAGCCCGCCCCCACAGCATTGTGGGAGCGGGCTCGCCCCGCGATAGGCTACACCGCAGCCCTCAATCCACCAATTGCGCCTCTTTCAGCGCCCCGAGCGCCTCCAGCCAGCGCGGCTGCTGACGGTAGTCGGTGCGCGCAAAACCCTGCCCGCGCATCTGCGCAATCCGCGGCGAGGGCTTGACCTTCAGCCGCTGCGCCGCCGACAAGGCCAGCTCCGCCGCCGCGCGGTCGTTGCACACCAGGCCCATGTCGCAACCGGCACTCAAGGCCGCCTCGATCCGGCTGGCCGCATCGCCGACCACATGCGCGCCGGCCATCGACAGGTCGTCACTGAAGATCACCCCATCAAAGCCCAGCTCGCCACGCAGAATGTCCTGCAGCCAGCGCCGCGAGAAACCGGCCGGCTGGTTGTCGACCTGCGGGTAGATCACATGCGCCGGCATCACCGCCGCCAGTTGCCCGCTCAAGCGCGTGAACGGCACCAGGTCGGCCGCGCGAATCTGCTCCAGGCTGCGCTCGTCGGTCGGAATCGCCACATGCGAATCGGCCTCCGCCCAGCCATGCCCGGGGAAATGCTTGCCACAGGCGGCCATGCCCGCTGCGTTCATCCCGCGAATGAATGCTCCGGCCAGTGCCGTGGCACGTTGCGGGTCACCCTCGAAGGCCCGGCTGCCAACCACGGCGCTGCGCTGGTGATCGAGGTCCAGCACTGGCGCGAAGCTCAGGTCCAGGCCCACCGCCAGCACCTCGGTCGCCATCAACCAGCCGCACTGCTCGGCGAGGTACTCGGCGTTGGCATTGTCGGCCAGCGCACGCATGGCCGGCAGGCGCACGAAGCCCTGGCGCAGGCGCTGCACGCGACCGCCCTCCTGGTCCACCGCCAGGATCAGTTCGGGACGAATGGCGCGGATCGACGCACACAGCTCGCGCACCTGGCGCGGGCTGTCGATGTTGCGGGCAAAGATGATCAGGCCGGCCACTTCGGGCTGGCGCAGAAGCTGGCGGTCTTCGGCGGTCAGCCAGGTACCGGCGATATCCACCATCAGGGAGCCTTGCAGGCTGGCACTCATAAATGATCCTTCAGTTCAGGGGCGCGTCGGCCCACAGTGGGCAGGCGGCTTCTTCAATCTGTACCGGGCAATGCAGCGGCACCTGCTCGAACAGGCGCATCAGCTCGGCATTGCGCAAGCGCACGCAGCCATGTGACAGGGGTACGCCCATCGGCTCGCTGTCGGGGGTGCCGTGCAGGTAGATATAGCGGCGGAAGGTGTCGACCGGACCGAGGCGATTGCGCCCCGGCTCGCAGCCGCTCAGCCAGAGGATGCGCGTGAGGATCCAGTCGCGCCCGGGAAACTGCGCGTGCAGGGCCGGGGTCCAGGTTTCGCCGGTCCAGCGCCGCCCACGCAGTACGGCGCCTTGCGGCAGGCCGGCGCCGATTTTTGCGCGGACCTGATGACGGCCACGCGGCGTGCAGCCGGAACCGTTGCGTTCACCTGGGCCATTGCGCGCGGTCGACACCGCCAGACGCAGCACCAGACGCCCATGGGCGAACCCATAGAGGCATTGGTCGGCGAGGGAAATATGCAACAAATCGAGAGTAGGCATGGGGCGCTAGCTTAGCCGATGGCAGCCGCCGCGCCCAGCCGTGAATCAGGCCTTGGCGGTCGCCGGCGCGCTGCTGGACTTGCTCCGCGGACGCAACTGCGCAGCCGCCATGGCTGCGTCGGTGACACCGCTGTCGGCGCGCATGCCGGCGGCGAGGAACGGCACCATCAGGCGCATGACCTGCTCGATCGAGGTATTGATCCCGAAGTCGGTTTCAGCGATGGCACGCAACGCCTTGATCCCGGACATGCTGAACGCTGCGGCACCCAGCATGAAGTGCACACGCCAGAACAGCTCGATCGGCGGAATGCGTGGTGCGGCGTCGTTGACCAGCAGCATGTAGCGGCGGAAGACCTTGCCGTACATGTCTTCAAGGTAACGGCGCAGGTGGCCCTGGCTCTGGCTGAAGGCCAGGCCCAGCAGGCGCATGAAGATCGACAGGTCGTTGCCGCTGCGTGGTTGCACCACCAGGGCCTGCTCGACCAGCATCTCCAGCAGTTCTTCAAGGCTGGGCTTTTGCTCGGGGCGCGCCTGGCGGCGCTCCAGCTCGCGCTCCAGGCTCTGGCAGAACGGCCCGAGGAAGCGCGAGAAGACGGCCTGGATCAGGGCCTTTTTCGAACCGAAATGGTAGTTCACCGCCGCCAGGTTGACCCCGGCCTTGCTGGTGATCAGCCGCAATGAGGTTTCGGCAAAACCTTTTTCCGCGAACAACTGCTCGGCAGCATCGAGAATGCGTTCAACGGTTTCCGACTGGGCCATGACTACTCCGCCTGACAAACACTTGTTTGAAACATACGTTTCAACACCGTGACTGTCAAGTCGAGCGCGCTATTAGAACACAGCTTCACGCCACGTACTGCACGGCGTCAGGGGCGTTGGCCGGGGTTTTCTTGCAGCGTGACGCTTGCAGCTTGCCACCCACTGTATATAATCCCAGTCACTGTATAAAAAGACAGAGCGATCGACATGCTAAAACTGACGCCACGCCAAGCTGAGATTCTGGCTTTTATCAAGCGCTGCCTGGAAGACAACGGCTTCCCGCCAACCCGCGCGGAAATCGCCCAGGAGCTGGGTTTCAAATCGCCCAATGCCGCCGAAGAGCACCTCAAGGCCTTGGCCCGCAAGGGCGCTATCGAGATGACCCCCGGCGCATCGCGCGGCATTCGCATCCCTGGCTTCGAAGCCAAGCCCGACGACAGCGGCCTGCCGATCATCGGCCGGGTTGCGGCCGGGGCACCGATCCTCGCCCAGCAGCACATCGAGGAATCCTGCAACATCAATCCGGCCTTCTTCCATCCACGCGCCGACTACCTGCTACGCGTCAACGGCATGAGCATGAAGGACGTTGGCATTGTCGACGGCGACCTGCTGGCGGTACACACCACCCGCGAAGCGCGCAACGGCCAGATCGTCGTCGCCCGCCTCGGCGATGAGGTCACGGTGAAACGCTTCAAGCGTGAAGGCAGCAAGGTCTGGCTGATCGCCGAAAACCCCGAATTCGCCCCCATCGAAGTCAACCTGAAAGAACAGGAGCTGGTTATCGAGGGCTTGAGCGTCGGCATCATTCGCCGGTAACAGGAGGCGTCATGCAGTTCCCCCATGCACCACAGCAAGCACAGTTGCCCTTGTTCGAGGCGTTTCTGGCCCAGCCGGTACTCCCACGCCTGAAAGCCAGGGCACCAGCTCAGCCGAGCAACGAACCACCAGCGTTCAGCGAGTTGTCTTTCCGTGGCGCATTGGAGCACTGCCAGAACCTGCTGGCGCCGATGTTGCGCGAACTCAGCGAGGAACAGGATGCCCGCTGGCTGACCCTGATCGCCCCGCCAGCCAGCCTTACCCAGGCCTGGCTGCGTGACGCCGGGCTGAACCGCGAACGCATCCTGCTGTTGCAACCGCGTGGCAACCAGAGCGCCCTGCAACTGGCCTGCGACGCGCTGCGCCTGGGCCGTAGCCACACCGTGGTGAGCTGGCTCAATCCGGTCAGCACCACCGCTCGCCAGCAATTGACCAATGCCGCACGCGCCGGCGATGCGCAGAGCCTGAACATCCGCTTGGGCTGAACACTTGGTTCAAGGAGATTTTGTGGGAGCCTGCCTTGCTGGCCGACTCCCACAGGCTAAATCCAGGAGGATTTGAGGGATCAGTGCAAAACCCGCGGACCGTCGTCACGCTCGATTTCGCCCTCAACCAGCTTGCCCGCCATCTGCACGCCGACGCTGAGCATGGCCTTGGCCACCTCGACATGCTGACCTTGCAGGAACGCCTTGGCGTCTTCAGAGAAATCCAGGGTAACCAGTGAACCCTCGTCCTCGGCACGACGCAGCTCGATCCGGCCGTCAGGTAACTCGACAATTTCTAGAAAGGACGTGGGCATAAAGGACTGATCTCCAGGAAAGGCCGGCATTGTACCAGCCACGGGCAGGATCAGCACTCACTCAAGCCCTCGCGGAAACGAACGGCCAGGCCCTTAAGGTTCTGCCGCCAGCTTTCCAGTTCTTCACGCGACAGCGCTAGCACTTCGGGTGCATCGAGGCTCACGGCCTGAATCAGCGGTTGGGTGACGTCGCCTTTGGGCTGTTTCGTCGCGACCGGCGGTCGAAACAAATCGGCATAAGCTTTGAGCAATTGCGCCAGCCAGGTCTCCGGCTGTTGTGCCAGCTCAACCAGCTCGGCCATCTCCGGAATGGCAATGGCGTCGAGCACGTCGCGGCTCAGCAGTAGCTCGGCACGCGGCGCGGCGGCCTGCGGCAGGCGGTAGAAGCCGGCGATCTCATGGCACAACCCCAGCAGCGCCCCATACAGGTGAAACAGCGCTGACTCGCGCTCGGCCTGAATCAACGCCTGGGCATTCATCGCACGGCTTTCCTGCGCATCGCCCAGCGCTTCGAGGGCAAGGCCGGCGAAGTAAATTTTCTGGTTGGTACGGGTGTAGAGTTCCTGGGCCATTGAGGCGCTCTCCGAAGGGCTGCGAGACGGGTTCGTCAGTGTCTGCGATGGCTGGGTGGGGTGCAAGACCAATTAGCCCCCTAAAAGCATCGCGGGACGAGCCCGCTCCCACAGGGACTGCCATGCACAG
>NZ_QETK01000035.1 GCF_003105155.1 Pseudomonas sp. SDI
CCAACGCAGTTGGAACAGAACCTGCGCTTGCAGGGGCAGTACTACGACGGGGAAACGTGTCTGCATTACAACACCTTCCGCTATTACGACCCGGGGGTGGGGCGGTTTACTACGCAGGATCCGATTGGGTTGGCGGGAGGGGTGAATCTTTATCGGTATGCGGTGAATCCTACGGGGTGGGTTGATCCGTGGGGTTGGGAATGCTGGAGTACTGCGCGGAAAAACGTCTGGAAGAGCGAAGCGAAAGATCCTAGCCGCGTCTATTCTCCAGCGAATATCGCAAGGATGACGCTGGGAAAAGCGCCAAAATTCACTGCTAAAGTTGCTAGCCGAAAGACTGGAGCCGAAAAAATCAGAGATTTCCCTCTGGAACTGCATCACTCAAGTGTTCCACAACGGTTTGGTGGCGCTGGCGTGCACAAAATAAGTAACTTAGAGATTGTTACTCCGTGGGAGCATGAAGCAGTAGACGCATTCCGCCACACCGGACATGAGCTTATTAAAATAATCAGAGGGATCGACACATGGTAGCCGCAAAAGAAATAATCGAATTCATTAATAGCAATGAATACAAAAAAATTCTGTCAGACTTCAGCCTACCCAACAATATCCAAGTTAACCCGAACTACACCGACACATCCGCAAACTTTGCTGAAAAAAAACTTAGAGCAGCTGGCGCCACTATCGAGGAAGTTAAAGCCACGTTAACTCAACTCAAAGAACTTGCCGACTACAGCGTAAGAAAATACCACGAAACACATGGAATTGACGATGATACAGGACTACCAGATGCCCCCGAAGCAACAATATTTTGTGGCTACTCAAGAGATTACCTACTAAATAACATACTAGAAATAATCATGGCAAAGAAAGGAAAGCAGCACTTAGAGCGATACCTTGGAGATATACGGATACCGGGATCAAAAAAATATGCATCTCAAATATTGAAATGGCTTTGTGCCTGCCCCCGATGAAGCAAACCCATGAAACTTGGTCGAGCCTACTCTCCGGCGTAGCATTGTAAGAGTTATGCTGAGCCCGAAACACTCTCGACCGCCCCAAGAATTATCCTCTCAAGAATCTAGTTAAAATAACGATATCAAAAAATAAAAAGCACCTTGAAGATCACTTCTATCACAACTTAGCCGCTCTCTCCCATCTACACTAGGAGGTCCTGCGTACCCAAGGTGCACTGACCAGTCGCTTCCACTAAGACAGCCTCGGCCAACGCATCGCCAAGGACGTCAGCCTGCATGACCAGGATGAGCCGGACAGCTACGCGCCACTGGCACGCACCGACACCGACACCGACACCGACCCGCTACAACCGGAACGCCGCGCCCAGCGCTACTACTTCCACACCGACCAGCTCGGCACGCCGCTGGACATGACCGATGAGAGCGGGCAGTTCGTCTGGCGCGGGTTTTATAAGGCGTGGGGCCGGGTCGAGGCAAAAACGCCAACGCAGTTGGAACAGAACCTGCGCCTGCAGGGGCAGTACTACGACGCGGAAACGTATCTGCATTACAACACCTTCCGCTATTACGACCCGGGCGTGGGGCGGTTTACTACGCAGGATCCGATTGGGTTGGCGGGAGGGGTGAATTTATACCGGTACGGGCGGAACCCAACCGGGACCATTGATCCTTGGGGTTGGTGCTCGACCAAGCTGGGCAACAATATGGGAGCACGGCGATTTGATGGGATGGCAAATCATCACCTCATACCTGAGGAAATAATGAAAAGCCCTGCGTATAAAAATATGTTCAAGCGCTTAAGGAATATTGGTTGGGATGGTGACGGAGCGTCTAACGGAAAATTCTTACCGGGAAGCCGAAATCTTTCTAAAGCAATGGGAGCTCCAGGACACTGGTCAAACCACCCACAATATACGGAGGCGGTAAAAAACAAGCTATCTTGGATCAACTCCAATCAAGGGAGGCTTTCAGATACGCAGTTGATACTTGGCATAAGAGCCTTGCAAGGCTGGGCAAATGCAGGCTTGGAAAATGGAAAATTTATCACTGATAAAATCACAGGAAAATTAATGTGACCACTATAGAGTTCTACATATTAAGGTACAAACCTGACGGTAAAAAATGCCCATACTTTTTCGGGACAACCTGGACCCCAGATTTGCCATCGGTCCACCTGCCTAGTATCACTATCGATGAAAAACATTTTTCCACAAATTATCATGTTTCGGCAAGAACTGAAAGCTATGACGCCGACTATAATCCAGATCAGTTTCTAGCTTCAGAAAAAATGATTGCCATATGCAAAAACCTGTCAGTTAATTATCTTTCTAGACCCGTGGCGATATCGCTTCATCGGCACAAAGTCCCGCAAAAAAAACAGTTTCTATTTATCCCCACCACTCGAATTAGAATAATGGACGAAAGCCTATCTATTTTCATAATGGATACGTCACCACTAAGTGACAGACAAGATCCGGAAGGGGATACTTACTACGAGCGCATCGACAAATTCGTGACTCGCCCGACCCCAACCGAGCACCTATTTTACTGCCTTGAAATAAAGGAGCTGGTTTGTTCCAAACAACTCAAAGAAGAATACGAAAAAGAAGATCTTATTGGAATTGAATTCACGCCTATTGATGAAAATTTTCGCTATGACCCATGGGGGGACTTCTACTCTTGACCTGTGACTAATAGTTTGATTCTTCGCTCTTTAAAAACAGTCAACCACAAGTTATAGAAATAAAAATAACTCCAGTCGCCTACGCCGAAATTACCGCTACAACCGGCGCGGGCTGCTGGTTGAGTCGACCGAGTACTCCCGTGAGGACCATCTGGAGCTCAGCCGGAGCCAGCAGTTCGAACACGACGCCGCCGGCAACCTGCGCAGCCGTGAGATCCGGCGTTCGCCGGTGGCATTGCAGAACGAGGATTTCAGCTACGACGCACCGGGCAATATCTCGCTGTCGGCGTTCAATTTTCGCGAAGCGCCGGGCAATCGCCTCAGTGGTTTCGGCCATCTTGAGTTCCGCTACGACAGCTGGGGCAACCTGAGCCATAAGGGTTACGGCAACCAGGGCAACGACGCCTTCCAGCGTTTCCAGTACGACTGCGAGAACCGCCTGATCCATGCCAAGACCTGGAAGGGCCCGTGGTTGCTGCGCGAGGGGCGCTATCACTACGACTGCCTCGGTCGGCGCATCGCCAAGGACGTCACCCTGCATGACCGGGATGAGCCGGAAACCGAGCGCACGGCGTTTGTCTGGCAAGGCCTGCGCATGCTGATGGAGCACAAGCGCGAGCTGCACAGCCTGTATGTGTACGAGCCGGACAGCTATGCACCGCTGGCACGCATCGACACCGACCCGCTCCAGCCGGAACGCCGCGCCCAGCGCTATTACTTCCACACCGACCAGCTCGGTACGCCGCTGGACATGACCGATGAGAGCGGGCAGTTCGTCTGGCGCGGGTTTTATAAGGCGTGGGGCCGGGTCGAGGCAAAAACGCCAACGCAGTTGGAACAGAACCTGCGCTTGCAGGGGCAGTACTACGACGCGGAAACGTATCTGCATTACAACACCTTCCGCTATTACGACCCGGGGGTGAGGCGGTTTACTACGCAGGATCCGATTGGGTTGGCGGGAGGGGTGAATTTATACCGGTACGGGCGGAACCCAACCGGGACCATTGATCCTTGGGGTTGGTGCTCGACCAAGCTGGGCAACAATATGGGAGCACGGCGATTTGGTGGGATGGCAAATCATCACTTAATCCCAGAAAAACTAGTAAATGACGCTATTTTCAAAAATATGTTCACACGCTTGAAAGGCATTGGGTGGAGTGGCGATGGCGCTTCCAATGGTCATTTCTTACCTAGCTCGTCAAAACTAGCTAAAAAATGGGATCACCTGGGCATTGGTCCAGGTATGAACAGTACACTAATGCCGTCGAAAACAAGCTGAAGCTTATTAACAGAGGTGCAGTCAGCATTTCAGATACTCAGTTGGCTCTAGGCATAAGAGAAATTCAGCGGTGGGCAAGAACAGGGTTAGAAAACGGTAAATTCACCGTTGACAACGTCACAGGAAGGCTACTATGAAAACGCCTAGCTTCTTCGCAGTCGAATATAATCCTGACGGAGATAGTGCCCCATTCTTTACCGATGCTAAATGGACACCTAAACTACCATCAATTCATCTATCCAGTGAAAACCCAGCCATCAAAAATTCTCAAAAGCATATTTATTAAAAGCGAAACTAAAGAAATATGAAGTTGACTTCGATACAAATCGCCTGCTTGCCTCCGAGGAGATTATTGAAATCTGCAAAAACTTGTCAGTCTCCTATTTTTCTAGGCCTGTTAAAATCACACTACTTCACGGAGTGACACCCAAGAAAAAACACTTCTTATTCATCCCTCTTTCTCGAATAGAATTGATGAACAAAGACCTCTCCATCTACACCAAGGATGACTTCGCCTCAACCTCAACCCAAGAAAGTGATACTTATTATGAAAAATAGAAAAATTTGTTATCTCCCCCTCCCCTCTGCCTCTATTTTTCTGCCTAGAATTAAAAGATTTTGTCTGCTCAGGTAAATTTAGAGATGAGTATGAACTCAGAAAACTTCAAGGAATAAAATTTATCCCTATTGACGGTGAGTTCCGCTATGCCCCTTGGGAAAAATTCAGCGCTTAACCCGCATTTCACCGCCAGCATCAAAGCTCTTTAAAAGCAATAAAGGCGTTTCAAAACAGTTGCACATACAGCGCCTAGTGAGACAGGCGCTGAAAAGCGCTAAAGCCTACCCATTGTCCCCCGCCAACCGCGCCACCGCCCGCTCCAGCAAACGCTTCAACCCACCCCGCTCTTCCTCACTACCGCGCAACACCCACTCCACCTGCCGCTCCAACGCCGCCAGCGGCGACAGCGTCTCCGGCAGATTCAGATGCTGTTCCAGGATCTCCTCCCCGCTGCTTACCAACAGCGCAAAGTGAATGATGTTCTCCAGCTCCCGTGTGTTTCCCGGCCAGCTGTGCCGCTCCAAGGCGTGCTGGGCGCCGTCGCTGAGCAAGGGTGGGACACTGAGGTTGAGCCGCGGACTGTAGATGCCGATGAAGTACTCGGCCAGCGGCAGAATGTCGCCGACCCGTTCGCGCAGCGCCGGCAGCTCCAGTTGGCCTTCGCGCAGATAGTGATACAAGCGTTCATGAAACTTGCCCGCCGCCACCGCCTGCGCCAGGTCGATGCTCGACGCGGCCACCAGGCGCACATCCACCGGGTTCGGCTGTTGCGCCCCCACGCGGGTCACTTCGCGGTTCTCCAGTGCCGCCAGCAGCTTGGTCTGGATCGGCAGCGGCAAGTCGGCAATCTCGTCCAGGTACAAGGTGCCGCCATTCGCCGAACCAAACCAGCCCGCCCGGCTACTCGCCGTGCCGCTATGGCTGCCGGCGCTGTAACCGAACAGTTCGGCATCGGCATAGGTAGGGCTGATGGCGCCGCAGTTGACCGACACAAACAGGCCGCCACGGTCACTGGCGCGGTGGATCTGCCGGGCCAGCAATTCCTTGCCGGTGCCGGTTTCGCCGCGAATCAGCACCGGTAAGGCCAATGGCGCAAGTTGCTCAAGGTCGGCGCGCAGCTGACGCGAACGCGGGTCGACGAACACCAGCGCCTTGGCGCGGATGCTCAGCGGGCTCTTGTCGAGCTCCGGAAAAGTCAGCAGCGGCTGACCGTAGGTGTCGTGAAGGCTCATGGCAAACTCCCGCCCCGGCACCACAGGGCCCGGGCGTTTCAATCGACGAATACGGCGCCTGGATCAGGCGCGGCGAAGGGCGTTTTGCTCCAGGCGGCTCTGCAGGCGATACAGGTAGGCAAAACCCTGCTCCCAGCGATGATGACCAGACTTGACGTTGATATGCCCGGCCCCTCCCAGAATCCCGGCTTCCGCACCCCAGGCCCGGGCCAGGTGCATCGCCCGCGGCGCGCTCACGGCCGGGTCGTTGTCGGCGGCCACCACCTGGCTGGGGAACGGCAGCAGGGACTGCGGGATCGGCGCGAAGTTGCGCAGCGCCGCATGGCAGGTCGGCCGCTCGACATCCGCCGGCGCCACCAGCAAGGCCCCACGCACCTGACGCAGACGCGCCACGCTGGCATGCGCGGCCCAGTGGGCAACAGTGATGCAACCGAGGCTGTGGGCAATCAGGATGACCGGCGTGTCGGCAGCGGCAATGGCTCGATCGAGGCTGGCCACCCAGTCTTCACGACGCGGCGTCAGCCAGTCGCGCTGTTCGACCCGAGCGCTGTTGGGCAGGCTGTTCTGCCAGTGGGTTTGCCAATGATCGTCTGGCGATCCTTGCCAGCCCGGCACAATCAGGTAACGGATCGACGTGTTGCGCATGGGGACGCCTCCTGCTCGTTTTGCGTACTTGAGAGGCAGTATAGGGCGAGGGATATATTCGTAAAGGAATAAGAAGCTATTTATTAATAACTGAAACGACTTAACGAAACACGGTCAGCATGGCTCCCACGGAAGACTACATTCAGGCCCAGCACAATAAAAAAAGGGACCACCCCCTGCCTGAGGACTGGTCCCTGAAGTCTTGCCTGAGAGCCGCTAGTTCAACGCGCCGTGATCACCGACAACTTGGTAATCCCCGCCCGCTCGATCGAGGCCATGGCACGCGCCACTTCCCCATAATTCACCCCGTCATCGGCCTGCAGTTGCACGCGCAATTCCGGGTCCTTGGCCTTGGCCGCCTGCAGGTTGGTTTCGAGCAGATCCGGCTGGATCTCGTCCTTGTTGATGAACAGCTTGCCGCCGCCATCGATACTCACCACCAACGGGTCCTTCTGCTCCACCGGCGCCACCGCCTCGGTCTTCGGCAGGTTGATCGGGATGGCGTTGGTCAACAACGGCGCCGTCACGATAAACACCACCAGCAGCACCAGCATCACGTCCACCAGCGGCGTCACGTTGATCTCGCTGAGTACCTCATCGCTGTCCTGGGTAGAAAACGCCATATCAGGACGCCTCCTTCACAGGCTGGCCAGCCACCGCAGCCGCCTTGTTCAGCGCCGGGTGCACCAGCACACGGAACGCACTCTTCTGCGCCAGGCTGTAGAAGTCATGGGCAAAGTCGTCGAGGTCGGCCGCGGTCAGTTTCAGGCGCCGCAGGAAATAGTTGTAAACCAGCACCGCCGGCACCGCGACGGCAATCCCGACACCGGTGGCGACCAATGCCGCACCAATCGGCCCGGCCACGGTTTCCAGGCTCGCCGAGCCTGCCGCGCTGATGCCCTTGAGCGCTTCCATGATCCCCCACACGGTGCCGAACAGGCCGATGAACGGCGAGGTGCTGCCGATACTGGCGACGACTGCCAGGCCGGTTTCCAGCGAACGGCGTTCGCGCACGATCTGCTGACGCAAGGCCCGCTCAAGACGGTCCTGATGATTGATCGCCTGGCTCAGGTCCGCGGCCTGACCCGGCTCGCCCACGGCGATGGCGGCATACCCGGCCTGGGCCACACGGGCCGCAGCGCCCGGCTGCGACTGGCTGAGCTCGGCGGCCGAGTCGAGGCTCGATGCCGCCCAGAATTTTTTATGGAAGCGTTTGTCCTGGTTTTTCAGGCGAACGAACTGCACGCCCTTGACCAGGGCCAGGCCCCAGGTGACGACAGAAAAGCCCACCAGCAGCCAGATCACCGCGCTTTCGATGGATTCGAGGGGGGATGCCAATACAGTCATGTCGAGTGCTCTCTCTTAGCGCGAATAGTTAACGAATCTTGAAATCGATCGGCACGCTGACCCAGCCATCCTGGGCCACATCGCCTTGCTTGGCCGGGACAAAGCTCCAACGCTTCACCGCCGCCAGGGCCGCGTCATCCAACTGCTGACGACCGCTGCTTTGCTGAATCTGGATCGCGCCGGGCTTGCCGCTGGCCAGTACCTGCACCCGCAACAGCACCGTGCCTTCCCAGCCGCGGCGCTGGGCCAACGACGGGTACTCCGGCGCCGGGTTCTTCAGGTACGCCGCGTTGGCCGAAGCCGGCGTTACCGGCGCCGGGGCCGCTGGTGCTGGCGGTGCCGGCGCGGCCACCGGGGCGGGTGGCGGTGCGTCGAGGGGCTTGGGCGTCGGCTTCAATTCAGGCTTGGGCACTGGCTTCTGCACGGGCTTGGGCTTGGGGATCGGCTTGGGCGCAGGCTTGGCCGCCCGTTCGTCGACCACTGGCGGTGGCGGCTCGACTACCGCTGGCGCCGGCGCAGGTGGCGGCGGCTCCACCAGCGGCGGTGCCGGCTGGGAAAACTCGATGGTCATCGGCGGAATCTCCGGCGGTACCACCGGCAACAGCGGGGTCGGCTTCTGGCTGACCCAGTAGGCCACCGCACCATGCAAGACCAAGGCGAAAACCCCCAGCAGGACCTTCTCGCGGCGCGACAGCGGACTGCGTGGCGCACGCTGCAAACGCTGCTGCGCCAGCGGCAGCCGATGCGGCCGACCGAGGTCGACCAGCTCGCCACCTGGCGCCTGGCGCCACAGCACATCGATTGCACTGGCGGCGGTCTGGACATTACCCATTGCTCAACTCCTGGGGGTTGGTGCATTCCATCGAAGGCAACGGCCTTCTGTGGGACGGATGATCGCCGCGAACCGCTTATCTCTTAAAGTAATCTTTAAAGTTATATATAGAACTTAATGGAATATACGGAATCACCGAATCGCTCTGGCCCACGTCGTTCAAGGGCTGCCGTCGTTCGGGTGTTTTTCCATGCTTTGCCGGCATGAAAAGTATTCGGCAAAGGCATGGAAAAACCGCCTTCAGGAGTCTTTACGGCCGGTCACACCGGGGGTTCGCGAGGTGCTGCGGCGCCCGATTGCAAGGCCACTTCCGGCGTGCATGGGGCATCCTTGCATGAGAGAGGGTCGGCGGCGGCGAGACGTTGTGCACCCACTACGGGATTATCAGCCGGGCACGGTTACGCCTGTCATCGCTGGCGGAGGCGATGACCGAGCAGATTTTGCGTACGGATCAGGCGCTGGAGGGGGTAGCCGGGAGCACCTGGCAGTGTAGGAAAAGCATCGCGGGACGAGCCCGCTCCCACAGGATTAGGTGCACACCGGACAACGGTGGGAGCGGGCTCGTCCCGCGATGAGGCCCGAAAGGCCTCAGATATTCCCGACTTGCTGCCACACCTTCGGCTTGAAGAACAACGTCTCGCCGCGCGCCAGGCCGGTCAGGCTGTCGTGATCCTTGACCACTTCGGCCTCGATCAGCTCGCTCTGCCCCTCAACCTTCAAGGTCACCCGCGTGGTCGCGCCCAGCGGCCGGATATCGCGCACCTGCGCCGCATGGTGCCCCTCCACCTCATGCCGCGACAGCGACACTTCGTGCGGGCGGAACAGCACATGATGATCCTCGCTCAGGTGCAGCCGGTTCGAGTCGCCCAGGAAGTGATAGACAAAATCGCTGGCCGGGTTCTCATACACCTCGCCCGGCGAACCGATCTGCTCGATCACACCCTTGTTCATCACCACGATACGGTCCGCCACTTCCATGGCTTCTTCCTGATCGTGGGTGACGAACACCGAGGTCAGGTTGATGTCTTCGTGCAGCCGCGCCAGCCAGCGGCGCAGTTCCTTGCGCACCTTGGCATCCAGCGCACCGAACGGCTCATCCAGCAGCAGCACCTTCGGCTCCACCGCCAGCGCCCGGGCCAGCGCGATACGCTGGCGCTGGCCACCGGACAACTGCTCCGGGTAACGGTCCGACAGCCAGTCCAGTTGCACCATGTTCAGCAGCTCATGCACCTTCTCGGCAATCTTGCTCTCGCTCGGACGCTCGCCCTTGGGTTTCATGCGCAGGCCGAAGGCGACGTTGTCGAACACACTCATATGGCGGAACAGCGCGTAATGCTGGAACACGAAACCGACGTTGCGATCCCGCACGTCATGCCCGGAGACATCCTCGCCATGAAACACGATGCTGCCTGCATCCGGGGTTTCCAGCCCGGCGATGATTCGCAGCAAGGTAGTCTTGCCGCAGCCGGAAGGGCCGAGCAAGGCCACCAGCTCGCCGCTGTGGATATCCAGGTTGATGCTGTCCAGAGCCTGGAAAGCGTTGAAGCGCTTGCTGACGTTACGAACTTCGATCGACATGAATTATTCCTCCGCTGCGCTATGGCGCAGGCGGTTAATGCGGGACTCGCTCCACTGCTTGAGCAGCAGGATGAAGAGCGCCAGGATCAGCAACAGGCTGGCCACGGCAAACGCCGCGACATGGTTGTATTCGTTGTAGAGAATCTCGACGTGCAGCGGCAAGGTGTTGGTCACCCCGCGAATATGCCCGGACACCACCGACACCGCACCGAACTCGCCCATCGCCCGCGCGGTACACAGCACCACGCCATAGATCAGACCCCATTTGATGTTCGGCAAGGTCACGTGCCAGAACATCTGCCAGCCATTGGCCCCGAGCAGGCGCGCAGCCTCTTCTTCCTGGGTACCCTGCTCCTGCATCAGCGGGATCAGTTCACGGGCCACGAACGGTACGGTAACGAAGATGGTCGCCAGGACAATGCCCGGCAGGGCGAAGACGATCTGGATGTCGTGATCCTGCAGCCACGGCCCGAACAACCCTTGCGCGCCGAACATCAGCACATAGACCAGGCCGGCAATCACTGGCGATACCGAGAACGGCAGGTCAATCAGGGTCACCAGGATGCTCTTGCCGCGGAAGCTGTACTTGCTCACGCACCAGGCCGCGCTGACCCCGAACACCAGGTTCAGCGGCACCGAGATGGCCACGGCAATCAGCGTGAGCTTGAGCGCCGACAGCGCGTCGGGCTCGAAGATCGCTTCGAAGAAGGTCCCCAGCCCGCCTTTCAGGCCCTGCGAGACCACGATGAACAACGGCAGCAGCAGGAACAGCGCGAACACCAGCCAGCACAGGCTGATCAGAACGCGCCGCGACACCGCGCTGCCACGACGGGCGGCATTCGCCGAAGCGGCTGCGCCCAGGGTAGACGTCGACATTGGCAAGGCCTCCTTCAAGGGGTTTCGATGCGCCGCTGCAGCAGGTTGATCAGCAGCAGCAGGATGAAGGAAACCACCAGCATCAGCACGCCGATGGCCGTGGCGCCGGTGTAGTCGTACTGGTCGAGCTTGACCATGATCAGCAGCGGCAGGATCTCGGTTTTCATCGGCATGTTGCCGGCGATGAAAATCACCGAACCGTACTCGCCAACGCCACGCGCAAAGGCCAGCGCAAAACCGGTCAGCCAGGCCGGCAACAGCGCTGGCGCGAGCACGTAGCGGAACACCTGCAACGGCTTGGCGCCCAGGCAAGCCGCCGCCTCTTCGACCTCACGCGGGATGTCGGCAAGCACCGGTTGCACGGTCCGCACCACGAACGGCAGGGTGACAAAGGTCAGCGCCAGGGTAATGCCCAGCGGCGTGTAGGCGATCTTGAAGCCGAGGTCGGTAGCAAACTGGCCGACCAGCCCGCTCGGCGCGTACAGCGCGGTCAGCGCGATACCGGCCACGGCGGTGGGCAGGGCGAACGGCAGGTCGATCATCGCATCGATGATCTTGCGCCCGGGGAAGGTGTAGCGCACCAGCACCCAGGCCAGCAGGGTACCGATGATACCGTTGATGATGGCGGCGTAGAGGGCAGTGCCGAAGCTCAGCTTGAGCGCCGCAAGCACGCGCGGCGCACTGACGATGGCCCAGAACTGCTCCCAGGTCAGCTGCGAGGCGTGTACGAACATGGCCCCCAGCGGTATGAGCACAATCAGGCTGAGGTACACCAAGGTGTAGCCCAGCGTCAGCCCGAAGCCGGGTATGACGGGGGAGATACGACGTGACATAAAGGTCCCTGGTTGAACGCACGAAACCCGGGACGAGTCCCGGGCCCATGCTGGCTACTGAACGGCGTTGCTAGCGGCCGGCAAACTTACTGCGCCGTGTAGATCTGGTCGAACACACCACCATCGTTGAAGAACTTGGGTTGCGCAGTCTTCCAGCCACCGAAGTCTTTGTCGATAGTCACCAGGTCCAGTTTCGGGAACTGCTTGGCGTATTCGGCGGCGACTTTCGGATCACGCGGACGGTAGAAGTTCTCGGCGGCAATCTTCTGCCCGGCCGGGCTGTACAGGTGTTCAAGGTAGGCTTTGGCGATGGCTTCGTTGCCTTTCTTCTCGGCGTTCTTGTCGACCACGGCCACCGGTGGCTCGGCGAGGATCGACAGGGACGGCACGACGATGTCGAATTTGTCGGCGCCACCGTCTTCCTTGAGCGCCAGGAAGGCTTCGTTTTCCCAGGCCAGCAGCACGTCGCCCTGACCGTTGTTGACGAAGGTGATGGTCGAACCGCGCGCGCCGGTGTCCAGCACAGGGACGTGCTTGAACAGCTCTTTCACGTACTCCTGAGCCTTGGCTTCGCTACCGCCGGTTTTCAGGCCGTAGGCCCAGGCAGCAAGGAAGTTCCAGCGGGCGCCGCCGGAGGTTTTCGGGTTCGGGGTGATAACCGATACGTCTTGCTTGATCAGGTCGCCCCAGTCCTTGATGCCTTTCGGGTTGCCCTTGCGCACCAGGAACACGATGGTCGAGGTGTACGGGGTGCTGGCGTCCGGCAGACGGCTCTGCCAGTTGTCCGGGAGGGTTTTGCCCAGCTTGGCGATTTCGTCGATGTCGCCGGCCAGGGCCAGGGTCACCACGTCGGCGCGCAGGCCGTCGATCACCGCGCGGCCTTGCTTGCCCGAACCACCGTGGGATTGCTGGATTTTCACCTTGTCATCCGGGTGGGCTTGTTGCCAGTGTTTGACGAACTCGGCGTTGTACTGCTGATACAGCTCGCGGGTTGGGTCATAGGACACGTTCAGCAGTTCGTAATCCTTGGCGATGGCGGAACCGGCAAACACGGCACTGGCCAGCGCGGCCAGGGCAAAACGGCGAATGGACATGGTGAAGCTCCCGATTGGCTATTTTTCTAATGGGGTGGCGCGTGAGGCAATGCTTCAGCTGGGCTTGGTGCCCGAGTTCTGCAGGCGGAACTTTTCTTTGCGCTCGATCTGCACGACCTGGGCGTTGTGCACGGTGATCTCCACCGCACCGAAGCGCAGGTCGCGCAAGGCGGCCTGAATTTCACGCAGAATGGTGGCTTCGTCCTGACCGTCAACGCTACGCAGAGATGCGCTCATGCTCGTGCTCCTGTGAGAAGGGGTGCCGTGCAGTGCATGTGCGGGAGCGACTGCGCCTGGCGATGGGGCAATCTTAGAGAGGGTTGAATATTCTTAAAAATACTATTTAAGAATTTTTATATAACCAAAAACTTTACAGATGAGAGCCATCACCTATAGGCGCTGGCTTGCCTGCGATCGGCTGTGAAGCGGCCGTAAACCTCAGCCCCGTTACCCCTGACACACCGAGCAAACCGGATTTGCTGCTGCGATGCAGCAGATCGCAGGCAAGCCAGCGCCTACAAAGGCAGCGTAAGACTCAGGCCCAGCGCAATTGCTGCGCCGGCACGGGGCGACCGTACCAGTAGCCCTGGCCCATGTCGCACTGCTGCTCCAGCAGGAAGCGCGCCTGCTCCGCCTGCTCGATACCTTCGGCATGAATCTGCATGCCCATGCTCCGCGCCAGGGCGATGATCACCCGCACGATCGCCACATCGTCCTCGTCACCGGGCAAGCCGGCGACAAAGCCCTGGTCGATCTTCAGCTTCTGCACCGGCAAACGCTTGAGCCGCAGCAACGACGAATACCCCGTACCGAAATCGTCGATGGCCAGGCGAATTCCCAGTTCGCGCAGCCGATGCAACTGCTCCAGGGCAATCTCCGGGTCCTCCATCACCGCACTCTCGGTGACTTCCACCTCCAGGCACGCCGGATCCAGCCCGGTGTCATGCAGCACCTGCGCCACCTGCGGGTACAGGTCGCGATGGGCAAACAGTCGGCTGGAAACGTTCACCGCGACAAAATCGAGCCGCTTGCCCTGCGTCTGCCATTCGACCATCTGCTGGCAGGCCTGGCGCATCACCCAGGTGTCGATATCGGCAATCAGCCCAGTGCGTTCGGCCACCGGGATGAACTCGCCCGGTGGTACCAGGCCGCGCTGCGGATGCTGCCAGCGCACCAGCGTCTCGACGCCAATCATCTTGCCGGACAGCAGGTCGTGCACCGGCTGGTAGTAAACCCGCAGCTCTTCCTGCTGCAGCGCCCGGCGCAGTTCGCCGGCCGTCTCGACTCGCTGCTGCGCGTGGGCGGTGAGCTCTTCGGTGTACAGCGCATAGCCGGCGCGGCCGTTCTGCTTGGCCTTGAACAGCGCCGAGTCAGCGTTGCGCAGCAACTGTTCGGCGCTCAGCGCATCGCTGGGGAACAGGCTGATGCCGATACTCACGCTGGTGAACAAGCGATGGCAGTCGAGCTGGAACGGCTCCTTCAGGCCATCGATGATGTTCTGCGCCAACGCTGCCGCCTGGCCCACCTGCGAGCAGTTCTCAGCCAGCACGGCAAATTCGTCGCCACCCAGCCGGGCCAGGGTCACGCCGCTGCCCACCAGGCCCTCCAGGCGCTCGCCAACCGCCTTGAGCAACTGATCGCCAGTGTTGTGGCCGAGGCTGTCGTTGATACTCTGGAAATGGTCAAGGTCCATCAGCAACAGCGCGCAGCCGCGCTTGTTCGCCTGCGCGGCAGTCAGTGCCTGTTCGGCGCGGTCGTTGAACAGCAGACGGTTGGGCAGGTCGGTGAGCGGATCGTGGTGCACCAGGTAGGCCAGCTCGCGCTCGGTATGCTTGATCGCGCTGATATCGCTGAACACCGCCACATAGTGGGTCAGCTCGCCGCTGTCGTCGCGGATGGCGCAGATGGTCTGCCACTGCGGGTACACCTCGCCGCTCTTGCGACGGTTCCAGATTTCCCCGCTCCACTCGTCCTTCTCGGCGAGGATGGCGAACATCTGCTGGTAGAACGCCAGGTCGTGACGGCCGGACTTGAACTTGCTCGGGCGCTGGCCCAGCACTTCATCCTTCTGATAGCCGGTGATCTGCATGAACGCGCGGTTGACGTGCACAATGATGCCGTCGCGATCACTCACCAGCACCCCTTCCTGGGTGCTGTCGAACACCGCTGCGGCCATCCGCAGGCGCTCGCGGTCTTCGCGGCGCAGCCGGGCACCCACGCCGATGAACTTGAGCAAACGGAAGCGCGAGACGAAAATCAACAACGCGCTGAGACCCGCCCAGGCAAAGCCATTGGCCCATTGCCAGCGCACCAGGTCGGCCGGGTCATCGAAAAGATTGTTCAGTAATTGATCAGACAACACCAGCCAGAGGACCGCAAGCATCAAGTAGAGCGCGGCCATGCGCAAGGCGTCGCGAACGGAAACGGACATAAGCGTCGTCTAAGCCCACACCAAAATGTGGGGCATTATAGGGCAGAAACACCCAGTGACCTCCTATCTAAAAGGCCGACTGGTTTTATTTGAACGCACAGGGATAATACTTCCCGCTGTTCCTTTCGCCTACGAGGGCTCTACCGCCTATGTGGTACTACGGTTTACTCGACCTGTCAGCCTGGCAATTGCTGGCGGTCACCTTGCTGATGACCCACGTGACCATCGTCGCGGTAACGGTTTATCTGCATCGCTATTCAGCCCACCGCGCACTCGAACTGAACGCCGGGCTCAAGCATTTCTTCCGTTTCTGGCTGTGGCTCACCACGGCGCAGAACACCCGCGAGTGGACCGCCATCCACCGCAAGCACCACGCCAAGTGCGAAACCGTCGACGACCCGCACAGCCCGGTCATCAAGGGCCTGGGTACCGTGCTGCGCAAAGGCGCCGAGCTGTACCGCGAAGAGGCACAGAACCCGGAAACCCTGCGCATCTACGGCAAGAACTGCCCGGAAGACTGGATCGAGCGCAACCTCTACTCGCGCTACAAGCTCGGCGGTATTGCCCTGATGGCAGTCATCGACCTGCTGTTGTTCGGCACCATCGGCATCACCATCTGGGCGGTGCAGATGATGTGGATTCCGTTCTGGGCCGCCGGCGTGGTCAACGGCCTAGGCCATGCGCTGGGCTACCGCAACTTCGAATGTCGCGACGCCGCCACCAACCTGGTGCCGTGGGGCATCATCATTGGCGGTGAAGAACTGCACAACAATCACCACACCTACCCGAACTCGGCCAAGCTCTCGGTCAAGCGCTGGGAGTTCGACATGGGCTGGGCCTGGATCAAGCTGTTCACCTGGCTGCGCCTGGCCAAGGTGCAGCGTGTTGCGCCGATTGCCCACCGCGTCGAAGGCAAGGGCCAACTCGACATGGATACCGCCATGGCGATCCTCAACAACCGTTTCCAGATCATGGCGCAGTACCGCAAGCTGGTAATCGCACCACTGGTCAAGCAGGAGCTGGCCAAGGTCGACGACTCGGTACGCCACCAGTTCCGTCGGGCCAAGCGCCTGCTGTCGCGGGAAACCAGCCTGCTTGAGGAGCGCCACCATGCGCGCATCCAGACCATGCTCGAGCACAGCCAGTCGCTGAAAACCATCTACGAGAAACGCCTGGCCCTGCAACAGATCTGGGCCCGCACCAGCGCCAACGGCCACGACATGCTGGCGGCAATCAAAGACTGGGTACACGAAGCCGAGGCCAGCGGTATCCACTCGCTGCGCGACTTCGCCGCGCAGCTGAAAACCTACTCGTTACGCCCCGCCCTGGCCTGATGCCGTTGATCGGCGTGCCCCGCCCAGGGGCGCGCCGACTGGAACTTTGTACCTGTTTTTTTACTCTGACTTGGCATATCGCCTGCGTGGCGGGCCGGGTCGTGGCCGCACGCCCTGCCATTCGAGAAGTAGCGTGCCAATGGTCAAGAAGAACCCGCCGTTTCCGTCTTACCCCCCGCCTCCCGATACTGCGCAAACCTTGTTGGCCCTGATGCACGCCCAAGGCGAAGTGGCGCGGCTGAGCGAGCGCGAGCAGCTGTTCAGCTCGCTGCTCGACAGCGTCAATGCAGTGCTCTGGGCATTCGACTGGGAAACTCGGCAGGTGCTGTATGTAAGCCCGGCCTATGAGCGGATCTTCGGGCGCTCGGCAGCGCTGTTGCTGGCAGACGCCAACGAGTGGCGCGACAGCATCTACCCGGACGACCTCGACTATGCCGAACGCAGCCTGGCCGACGTGCTGATCAAGGGCGCGGTGGAGGACCGCGAATACCGCATCATTGCCGCCGACGGACAGATCCGCTGGCTGAGCGACAAATGCTTCATCAACCAGCAGGCCGACAACGGGCAGCGGCTGATCGTGGTTGGCATTGCCGAAGACATCACCGACAAGAAGCAGCTCGAAGGCGAGCTGCAGCGCCTGGCAACCACCGACGTGCTGACCCAGAGCAGCAACCGCCGGCACTTTTTCGAGTGCGCCCACCAGGCGTTCGAGAAGGCCCGGCTGGAGCAGACGCCGCTGGCGTTTCTGCTGCTGGATATCGATGACTTCAAGCGGATCAACGACACCTACGGGCACCAGGAAGGCGATCACGTGTTGCAGCGCATCGCCGACAGCGGCCGCGCGGTGTTGCGTCGGGGCGACCTGTTCGGGCGAATTGGTGGCGAGGAGTTTGCAGCGGTGTTTCCGGGCTGCCCGCCGGAGATGGCGATGCAGGTTGCCGAGCGTTTGCAGCGGGAGATTCAACGCTTGAGCTTTAGCCACGAAGAGCAGGTGTTCGGGGTGACGGTGAGCCAGGGTCTGACGGCGATCAACGACCAGGACGAGGTGCTCGACAGCCTGTTTGCCCGGGCGGATGCCGCGATGTATCAGGCCAAGCGCCAGGGCAAGAACCAGATTGTGCGGGGCTAATCTTGAAGCACGCCTACAGGGCTATGCGTCGCGCTTGAGTCACTAGACCTTACGCAACCGCACCAGCTCCGCCATGCCGACCTGCAGCAGCCGCGCTGTGCGGCTGTCGGCCAGCCCTTCCAGGCCCTGATCCGCCGGTAGGCGCGCCAGTTGCCCGGACAGGTTCATCACCAGATCCTCGCGCTGATAGACCCCGCCGCCAAGCTGATACACCGAGGCAATCAACTCACGCAGCTCCAGCGGCAGACGCCAGCGCGTACGCAGCGCCGAGCCATAGGCGGCACCATATTCGTTCAACGACAGTTCGATGGCATCCTCATCCAGCGCCCCACCCGCCAGCTTCCACTCCTGCAACACGCGCAGCAGTGCCAGGTCGCCCAGGCAATGCAGCAACCCGGCGCAATAGCAACGCTCCTGCTCCAGTTCGAGCATCCGCGCCAGCGTGCGGGCGTATTCGGCCGTGTGCAGCGACATGTCCCAGTAACGCTCGGCGTACTGCGCCAGCAGTGGGTCGGTGAGCCGGGCGCTGCGCTTGAGGGTCAGCCCCAGCACCAGGTTCATGCTCTGCGTGGTGCCCAGCTTGTTCAGTGCCTGTAACAGGGTCTGCACCGCGCCATCGCGATGCAGCGCCGCACTGTTGGCCGCGGCAATCAGCACCGCAGTAATCTGCGGGTCGCCGCGCAGTTCTTCCTCCAGTACTTTCAGGTTCAGCCCCTGCGGGTTCAACGCCCGCTGCACCGCCTGCTTCACATCGGCAATCAGCGGCCCACCGTCGGCGCTGGCGCGGTGGTCTTCCAGATAGCGCGACAAGGTGATGCCTGGACGCAACGGCTGCACCGGGCAGGCGACTTCCTCGCCGACCTTGAGCAACTGCGCTTCCAGCCGGCGGCGCAGCGAGTCCATGTCCAGCGGCTTGCTCAGGTACGCTGTGGGCGCCAACGGCAACACTTCGCGCACGCTGGCGCTGTCGCTACGGCTGCTGATCAGAATGAACGGCAAGGTCGACTGGCGGCGCTTGGCGCGCACGTTGCGCAGCAGTTCCAGGCCATCGAGGCCCGGCAGCTCGCGCGCGGCAATGATCAGGTCCGGTTGGCTGGCCAGCGCGGCGAGCGCCTCGTGGCCATTGGCGCAGACCTGCAGGCGCGCATCGCAGCGCACACTCAACAGCATCTGCGTAAGCATGTCGCGCACCCATGGATCGCCCTCGGCGATCAATACGCAGGGTGCAGCGCCTATGTCTACAACAGTCATCGGTCTCTCCTGGCAGCTCGGCACGCGTTCCTGTGCACCTTCCTCGGTGTCTCCTTCAGGCAACCTTAGCGCCCATGCCTGGCTTTGGGCGAAAAAAAACCCGCCTAAGCGGGTTTTTTTCTACTGCATCACAGATTATGCGAGTTCAGCGAAGCACGCTTCGATGATCGCCAGACCTTGGTCCAGCTGCTCGTTTGGCGCAGTCAGCGGTACCAGGATACGCAGGACGTTGCCGTAGGTGCCGCACGACAGCAGGATCAGACCCTTGTCGCGCGCCTTGGCCACAACCGAGGCCACGGCAGCGGCGTTCGGGGTGTGCGAGCCTTTGGCGTCGAACACTTCCACCGCAATCATCGAACCCAGGGCACGCACGTCACCGATGATCGGGTACTTGTCCTGGATCTTGCGCAGGCCGGCAACCAGGTGCTCGCCAACGGCCTGGCTGCGCTCCAGCAGCTTCTCTTCTTCGAACACTTCCATCACGGCCAGGGCCGCAGCGCAGGCGATCGGGCTACCGGCGTAGGTGCCGCCGAGGCCGCCTGGGGCGATGGCGTCCATGTATTCGGCTTTGCCGCACACACCGGCCAGCGGGAAGCCGCCAGCGATGGATTTGGCGAAGGTGGTCAGGTCAGGCGCGACGCCCATCTGTTCCATGGCGAAGAAGGTGCCGGTACGGCCAGCGCCGGTCTGTACTTCGTCGGCGATCAGCAGGATGCCGTGCTGGTCGCACAGGGCACGCAGACGCTTCATGAATTCTTTCGGCGCCACGTAGAAACCACCTTCGCCCTGTACTGGCTCAAGGATGATTGCGGCGATGTCACGGGCTTCGGCGTCGTTCTTGAAGATGCGCTCGATGGAGGCGATCGAGTCGTCGATGCTCACGCCGTGCAGCTCGTTCGGGTAGAGAGCGCGGAAGATGCCGCCTGGCATCAGGCCCATGCCGGCCGAGTAAGGTACGACTTTACCGGTCAGACCCAGGGTCATCATGGTGCGACCGTGGTACGCGCCGGTGAAGGCGATCACGCCAGCACGCCCAGTGGCGGCACGGGCGATCTTGATGGCGTTCTCAACGGCTTCGGAACCGGTGGTAACCAGCAGGGTTTTCTTGGCGAAGTCGCCTGGCACCTTGGCGTTGATCTTTTCGCACAGCTCGACGTATGGCTCGTAGGCCAGCACCTGGAAACAGGTATGGGTCAGCTTGTGCAGCTGCGCTTCAACCGCCGCAATGATTTTCGGGTGCACGTGACCGGTGTTCAGTACCGCGATGCCGCCGGCGAAGTCGATGAACTCGCGGCCTTCGACGTCGGTAACGGTGGCGTTTTTCGCCGACTCGGCGAAGATCGGGTGGATCTGGCCAACACCGCGTGGAACAGCGGCGACGCGACGTTGCATCAGGGATTCGTTGGTCTTGTTGCTCATAGTGTCCTCATTTCGCCACCTGGGGTGGCGCGATTCAGTCTGGGCGGCCGGTGTTCAACTGCAGCAGCATGCGTTGATCGACTGCTGCAGGGGCCAGGCTGCCGGATGTTCCGGTGTAAAAAAGGCCAGCGAGACGTCGCTCTCGCGTCCCGCTGGCAGAGGCAAAACGTTACCGGCGCATCAAACGCTGATGCACAGGTATTTGATTTCCAGGTAGTCCTCGATGCCGTACTTGGAGCCTTCACGGCCCAGGCCCGAGGCCTTGATACCACCGAACGGGGCAACTTCGTTGGAGATCAGGCCGGTGTTGATCCCGACCATGCCGTATTCCAGCGCTTCGGCAACACGGAATACGCGGCTCATGTCGCGGGCATAGAAGTACGATGCCAGGCCGAACTCGGTGTCATTGGACATGGCGATCACTTCGGCCTCGTCCTTGAAACGGAACAGCGGCGCCAGCGGGCCGAAGGTTTCTTCCTTGGCCACGGCAGCGGACTTCGGCACATCGACCAGGATGGTCGGCTCGAAGAAGTTGCCTTCGATCAGCTTGCCACCGCTCAGTACCTTGGCGCCTTTGCTGACCGCGTCGTCGATATGTTCCTGAACCTTGGCCACAGCCTTGCCGTCGATCAGCGGGCCGGTGGTGGTGCCTTCTTCCAGACCGTTGCCGATCTTCAGTTTGGCCACTGCCGCCTTGAGCTTCTCGGCGAACACGTCGTAGACGCCGTCCTGCACGTAGATGCGGTTGGCGCAGACGCAGGTCTGGCCGTTGTTGCGGTACTTGGAGATGATCGCGCCTTCGACGGCCTTATCCAGGTCGGCGTCGTCGAACACGATGAACGGTGCGTTACCGCCCAGCTCCAGGGAAACCTTCTTGATGTCCTTGGCGCATTCGGCCATCAGCTGACGACCGATTTCGGTCGAGCCGGTGAAGGACAGCTTGCGCACGATCGGGTTGCCGGTCAGTTCGCTGCCGATGTCGCCGGCGCTGCCGGTGACCACGCTCAGCACGCCGGCCGGGATACCGGCGCGGGTGGCCAGCTCAACCAGGGCCAGGGCCGAGTACGGGGTTTGCGAAGCGGGCTTGAGCACCATGGTGCAGCCAGCGGCCAGAGCCGGGCCGGCTTTACGGGTGATCATCGCGGCCGGGAAGTTCCACGGGGTGATGGCCGCGGTCACGCCGATTGGCTGCTTGATGACGATCAGACGCTTGTCGGGCTGGTGGCCCGGGATGGTGTCGCCGTAGACGCGCTTGGCTTCTTCGGCGAACCACTCGATGAACGACGCGGCGTAGGCGATTTCGCCCTTGGCTTCGGCCAGTGGCTTGCCTTGCTCGGAGGTCATCAGGCGGGCCAGGTCGTCCTGGTGCTCGATCATCAGTTCGAACCAGCGGCGCAGCTTGCCGGCACGCTCTTTGGCGGTGAGTGCACGCCAGGCCGGCAGGGCCTTGTCGGCCGCTTCGATCGCGCGGCGGGTTTCGGCGGCGCCCATTTTCGGCACGCTGCCGAGGGTCTCGCCGGTGGCCGGGTTGGTCACCTTGATGGTCTGACCGTTGTCCGCGTCCAGCCACTCACCGTTGATGAAGGCTTGCTGGCGGAACAACTGGGCGTCTTTAAGCTGCATGTCGGCTTCCTTAACTGCACCGCGTAGGAACGTGGCGAATTATTGATTGTAAAAAAGGAGAGCGTTTGAAATCTCAAACGAATCCTAGGATCAACGACAAAAAAGGACAATAGGGTGTTCGAAAAAAAGAACAAAATCCCGACTGCCCGTGGCGAATTTCAGATCAACGACAGGTATAGACCCTTTCGTGTGCGAAATCGAACACAGCTACGTTCGGCGATGGACGCCGCCGGGCTAGATGGGTATTATGGCGCCCGCGTTGCACTCGTAGCTCAGCTGGATAGAGTACTGCCCTCCGAAGGCAGGGGTCGTGGGTTCGAATCCCGCCGAGTGCGCCATTTAAGATGAAGCCCGCCGAGTGCGGGCTTTGTTGTTTCTGGGGTAAAGCTGCAAAGAAAAAAAGCCCCGCCAACCAAAGGTTGCCGGGGCTTTTTAGTTACCGCTGGAAAGGTGCTATTACAGCGCCATATCCGAAACCGGCTTGCTCTCCGCAGCAGGCGCCGGGGTGGCGGCTGGCTGTGGCGCAGGGGTCTTGTCGATGGCCGGTGGCGGGTTCAGCTGCAGGGTTTCTGCAGTGCTGACCCACTCCTGGTACGCACGCTCAGGCGAGTCGTTCAGCTTGGTGCCGTAGCTCGGGATGATCTGGTGCAGCTTGGCTTGCCACTCTGGCGAGGCAACCTTGTCCTTGAACACCTTCTGCAGCACGCTCAGCATGATCGGCGCAGCGGTGGAAGCACCTGGCGAGGCACCCAGCAGACCGGCAATGGTGCCGTCTTCGGAGGTGACGATCTCGGTGCCCAGCTTCAGCACGCCGCCGTGCTCGGCATCACGCTTGATGATCTGCACGCGCTGGCCGGCTTGCCACAGGGTCCAGTCTTCCTTCTTCGCGTGTGGATAGTATTCCTTCAGCGCGGCGAAGCGATCGTCGTCCGACATCATCAACTGGCCAGCCAGGTAGGTCACCAGCGAGAACTGGTCGACACCGACTTTGGTCATCGGCCACACGTTATGCGTGGTGGTGGTGGTCAGCAGGTCCAGCAGCGAGCCGTTCTTCAGGAACTTGGTGGAGAAGGTCGCGAATGGGCCAAACAGGATCACCCGCTGACCGTCCAGGACGCGGGTGTCCAGGTGCGGAACCGACATGGGTGGCGCGCCAGTGGAAGCGATGCCGTAGGCCTTGGCCATGTGCTGATCGGCAATGGCTTTGTCTTTGAGCACCAGGAACGAACCGCCCACCGGGAAGCCGGCGTATTCGTTGGCTTCCGGGATACCGGACTTCTGCAGCAGGTGCAGGGCGCCGCCGCCAGCACCGATGAAGACGAACTTGGCGTCGGTCTCGGTTTTGCGGCCGTCTTTCAGGTTTTTGTAGGTTACGCGCCAGCCGCCGTCTTTATTGCGGGTGATTTCCTCGACTTCGCTCTCCAGCTTCAGGCTGAAGTTAGGCTTGGTCTGCAGGTTGCCGACGAACTGGCGGGTGATCTCGCCAAAGTTCACGTCGGTACCCAGTGGGGTCCAGGTGGCGGCCAGTTTCTGGTTCGGGTCGCGCCCTTCCATCATCAGCGGAACCCACTTCTTGATCTGCTCGTGATCTTCGGAGTATTCCATGCCGCGGAACAGCGGGCTGGTTTGCAGCGCTTCGTAGCGGGCCTTGAGGAACTTGATGTTGTCATCGCCCCACATGAAGCTCATGTGCGGGGTGGAGTTGATGAACGAACGCGGGTTTTTCAGCACGCCCTGCTTGACCTGCCAGGACCAGAACTGACGGGAGATCTGGAACGACTCGTTGATCTCGATGGCCTTGGTGATGTCGATCTTGCCGTCTTTGCCGTACGGGGTGTAGTTCGACTCGGCCAGCGCGGAGTGGCCGGTACCGGCGTTGTTCCAGCCGTTCGAGCTTTCTTCGGCCACAGCGGGCAGGCGCTCGATCATTTCCATCGACCAGCCCGGTTCCAGCTCGTTCAGCCAGACACCCAGGGTGGAGCTCATGATCCCGCCGCCGATCAGCAGTACGTCGACTTTCTTGGCTTCTTCTGCATGCACAGACATGACGCCTACGGACATGGCCATGGCCAGCAGGGTCTTATTCATTTTTTTCAACATTCGTTCACCCATATGAAAAACATCTTCCGCCCGCCGCTTGGGTCATGTGCTGGCCCGTGTGTTGGCAGACAAGGCCGTGAAGCGCGCGGCCTCACGTAATTGTCCCTACTGCGCTGACTTCTTGTTCATATTGGTTTCAGCTAGCTAGAACGACACGAAACTGCCTAGGAAAACCTAGGTAAGCGTAGGCACTCGTGCTGGAGCCGGCGCATTGTAGGCGAAAAAAAGAGCAAATTAGTCGGAAAAAACGATTTAGCCGATGTTTTGTAGGGATGTCTCTCTGTACCAGGCCGAAATTCACTGAGGGCGTGGCGCTATACCGATTGTTGATAGATAGGGTGAAGATTGGGGCTGGCGGAGACCGGGTCCTACGAAATACCCTACGCGGTCTGTCTGTCATGGATGGCTTACCCCTGGGACTTGAACGAGTAGGCTCTTGCTCGTCACCGAAAACTCGGTGATCGGGTGTGGTAACCCGGCTGTGATGGAGAGAGCAACTGCCTTTATGGCAGCTGTGCGCGGGAGGCTTTCGGGCCTGCCGGGATGACTCCGTCCGGTTTACCACCCCGCGTACAGCTGCCACCTTTTCGTGTGGTGACGAAATGGGGCAGCTCCAACTCGGAGTTGTCAGTCATGAAGAAAAAGCTCGTTCCCGATCCACCTCTCGAAACCTGCACCACCGCGCCTGCCATATTCGGCAGTTGCGAGGCTGGTCACGCCCCTTTGTATTCGGTAAACCCCGGCATCGCTGCGCATGACGCGCTGGTGCATATCTCGTTGCACCTACGCTGTGCCTACGACAGCGGTCATCATCTGATGGAACAAGCCGACCCCGGCAGCAAGCGCATGCTCTGGACCACGCTGCATTCGGTGGATGCGGCCAAAGGCCTGGTAGATGCACTGCTCGACGGCATCGAAGCCCGCGCCCTGAGCAACGCCACGGCCACCTAACCTGCAACCCCGCCCTGCAGGCAATGATCCGCGACCTCAACAGCCAGGTGATCGTGCAGCAGCGCTGAGACCATAGGTAAATCGGCGGGCAAGGCGAAAAAGTCCGGCCAATGACGCTTTTCAATGGGCTTCATGCCGCTTTCAACCTTGCCCTGTTGGCATCTGTGCACGATTCTTTAGCTATCTGCCGTCGCAGTGCGCCGCCCCAACAACAATGCAGAGGCCGTCTATGAAAACCGTGGCACAGCTCTTGAAATTGAAGTCCCAGCAGCATCATGAGGTGCACACCATCGGCCCCGGGCAGATGGTGCTCGAGGCCCTCAAGCTGATGGCGGAGAAAAACGTCGGTGCACTGCCGGTGGTCGAAGGCGGGCAAGTGGTCGGGATCGTCAGCGAGCGCGATTACGCGCGCAAGATGGTGCTCAAGGGCCGCTCTTCGGTGGGCACACCGGTCAGCGCGATCATGAGCGCGCCGGTCATTACCGTCGATCCGCACCAGAACGTCGAGTTCTGCATGAACATGATGACCAACAGCCACCTGCGCCACTTGCCCGTAGTGGAGAACGGCGAGCTGCTCGGCTTGCTGTCGATCGGCGACCTGGTCAAGGAAGCCATCGCCGAACAGGCCAATCTGATTCTGCAGTTGGAACAGTACATTCGCGGTGAATAAGCCACGCCTTCAGCGGTATTCGCCCTCCAGCTCATCGAGCTGGTGGTCGAAGCTGCGCAGGCGCGCCGACCAGGTGTACACCAGCACTTCCAGGTCACGGTTGAGCACCGCGCCCCCTACCCCGCCCCGGCGCCCGCTTTGCTGTGAATCGCACAAGTCCAGTTGATAGCGTTCGCGGGCCATCGCGGTGGCCACGCTGGAGAGTTCGCGGGCGTTGTTCAGCCAGTGCCGGTGGCGGTCGTGGATTTCCTGGTCAAGCTCGCGGCACTGCGCCTTCAGCGCTTCCAGGCTCTGTTCCAGTGGTGTGCCTTCCAGTTCACCCATCACTTCCTGAAAGGTCCGCCCGGGTTGCCAGTAGCTGCCCCAGAAATAGCGGTCGAACACGGTCTCGACCCGGCGCAGGGCGACCTTGGTGTTCCAAATCGCGACCAGCGTGCGTCCCTGCGCCAGCTGGCGCTTGCGCACCTTGAGCTGCTGCCAGCTGGACCAGGCCAGGGCACTGAGCGCCAGGGCGGCAATAATGCCCGCGGCGGCATACAGGAAATGCATGGCCTCCACCAGCTGGTAAAGCTGGCGAACACCATAGAAATACCCGGCGGTGAGCATGGTCAGAGCGGTCACGGCGGCCCAGAAACCGGGCATATAGGGGTCTTTCATGCGCTATCCCCTTGTTGTTTTTTTCTGAGCATAGCAACGCAATCCGCCGCTATCGGTGCCGCTCGGCGTTTATTTTCGTGGGCGCCGCAAGGCCTCGTTGAGTTGGTCGAACATCAGTGCCCAGTCGGCGTCTTCCTGAATGCTGTCACGCAGGAACGCGCGCTGCGCGTCGCTCCAGAACGGTGCATCGACCAGCTTGATATCGCCCTTGAGCGGCGAGTGGCTGGTGATGAACTGGTCGATGCCCTGCGGATCGTCGGGCAGGCCAAGCTGTTTGAACAAGGCGGCAAAGCTGTGCGTTGGTGCTTCCATGGGCCACTCCTGGTAACCCGGCCACGCATCCACGACGGCGACCGGGCAATGGTTGAAGATCATCAGCAGACCTCGCGCACTTCGGCGTGAGGCACCAGTTTCAGGTACTGCTGCATACTCATGTGGATCAGGTGATCGTGATCGCCTGCCTCCAGGTAGACATCGCCCTGACGGGTCAAGGTCGGGTCGAGGAGCATTTTTATTTCGTAGGCCTCACCGAGCGCCGGAATCGCCCCGCGCTCGCAGTCGCCAAACAGGTGCGGCAGGTTGCTTTCGCGGGTCATCTGCCAGTTGCCGGTGCTGCGCACCTTGCTCATGTCCAGATGCCGGTTGGCCGGCAGCACGGCCATCAGGTAGTTGCCGTGGCGGTCGTCGAGCATGACCGACTTGGCCACCCGCTCCGCCGGCACTCCGGCGCTGCGTGCCGACTCCAGGCTGGTGGCCGAGTGCGGGTGCGGCACGATGTCATAGTCGCAGTTGGCCTGATCCAGGCGTCGCTGCAGGGTTTTTACCATTCGCATGATGCACCTCCCTCAGGGTTGCTCCCCCCCAACTGATTAAAGTTTAGGCAGTGCCGGCGGCCGGCGCTTGGCTAGACTTCAAGTAACTGCCCAATTCAGGTGCTTTCAGGTGAACGTTCAGCGCTGCCGGGGCCTGCTGCTGGTCCTGCTGCTCGCTTTCCTGACGGGCGGTCAGGCCGCGCCCGGCAGCCCGGTGCTGCACCTGCGGGTGAGCGATGCCATTGGTCCGGCGACGGTCGACTACCTGGTGCGCGGCCTGGAATTTGCCCAGGCGCAGCAGGCCCAACTGGTGGTGATCGAGCTCGACACACCGGGCGGACTGGACAGCTCGATGCGCGCGATCATCAAGGCGATTCTCGCCAGCCCGGTGCCGGTGGCCAGCTTCGTCGCCCCCGGTGGTGCCCGTGCGGCCAGTGCCGGCACCTACATCCTCTACGCCAGCCATGTGGCGGCGATGGCCCCCGGCACCAACCTCGGTGCAGCGACGCCGATCCAGCTCGGCGGCCTGAGCAAGGAGCCTGCGCCGGAAAAGAACAAACCGGCCAGCGAGGACACCCTCGCACGCAAACAGATCAACGACGCGGCTGCGTACATCCGGGGCCTGGCGCAGTTGCGCGGACGCAACGCCGACTGGGCGGAAAAGGCCGTGCGCGAGGCGGTCAGCCTGCCGGCCAGCGAGGCGCTGGCCCTGAAGGTGATCGACCGCATCGCTGCCGACCTGCCCGACCTGCTGCGCCAGCTCGACGGCCAGACCCTGAACACCGCCGCCCAGCCGGTCACCCTGCACAGCCGCGAGGCACCGCTGCTGCAGCGCGAGCCGGACTGGCGCAGCCGCCTGCTGGCGGTGATCACCAACCCGAGCGTGGCGCTGATCCTGATGATGGTTGGGGTGTATGGGCTGCTCTTCGAATTCATGAGCCCAGGCTCCGGGGTGGGCGGGGTGGTGGGCGGGATCTGCCTGTTGCTCGGGCTGTATGCGCTGCAATTGTTGCCGGTGAACTATGCCGGGGTCGGGCTAATCTTGCTCGGCATCGCGTTCATGGTGGCCGAAGCGTTCCTGCCCAGCTTCGGCATCATCGGCTTTGGTGGGATTGTCGCGTTTGTGGTCGGGGCGGTGATTCTGCTCGACACCGACGTGCCGGGTTTCGGCATCCCGCTGCCGCTGATCTTCGGCCTGGCGCTGGTCTCGGCGCTGCTGCTGGTGGGCTTGGTGGGCATGGCGGTGAAGGCGCGCAAGCGGGTGCTGGTGAGCGGCGATGCCGGGCTGGTCGGCAGCCTGGTGCAGGTGACGGCGGTGAATCGCGACGATCCGTTCAGCGCCTGGGTGCAGGCCCAGGGCGAGCAGTGGCAGGCGCAGAGCCAGACACCGCTGCACTGCGGCCAGCATGTGCGGGTGGTGAGCCGTAACGGTTTGCAACTGAACGTCAGCGCGGCAGCGGAACAACCGATTTCAGGAGAGTGAGCATGTTCATGCAAGTGGGCTTTGGTGCGGTGTTCGTACTGGTGGCGGTGGTGCTGCTGTCGGCGTTTCGTATCCTGCGCGAGTACGAGCGCGGGGTGGTGTTCCAGCTCGGGCGCTTCTGGCAGGTGAAAGGGCCGGGCTTGATCCTGCTGATTCCGGGTGTGCAGCAGATGGTGCGGGTGGATCTGCGCACGGTGGTGCTGGATGTGCCGCCGCAGGATGTGATCACCCGTGACAACGTGTCGGTGAAGGTCAATGCGGTGCTGTATTTCCGGGTGCTGGACCCGCAGAAGGCGATTATCCAGGTAGAGGATTTCCTGATGGCGACCAGTCAATTGGCGCAGACCACCTTGCGCGCGGTGCTGGGTAAACATGAGCTGGACGAGTTGTTGGCGGAGCGCGAGCAGTTGAACATCGACATTCGCCAGGTGCTGGATGCGCAGACCGATGCCTGGGGGATCAAGGTGGCGAATGTGGAGATCAAGCATGTGGACCTGAACGAGTCGATGGTGCGCGCGATCGCTCGCCAGGCTGAAGCCGAGCGCGAGCGGCGAGCCAAGGTGATTCATGCCGAGGGTGAGTTGCAGGCGTCGGAGAAGTTGATGCAGGCCGCGCAAATGCTGGGGCGCGAGTCGGGGGCGATGCAATTGCGGTATATGCAGACGCTAGGGAGCATTGCCGGGGATAAATCGTCGACGATCGTGTTTCCGGTGCCGGTGGATCTGCTCAAAGGGTTGTTGGACAAGTGAGGGCCTGGGGCAAACACCTATCAACTGTAGGCGCTGGCTTGCCTGCTCACAGCAATAGCGTCGGGCAGCTACTTTCCTACCAACCGCCGCCCAGCGCCAGGAACAACCCTACCTGCCCCATCGCCACCTGGGTATTCGCTGCGGCCAGTTGCGCGCGCATGTCGGTGTAGGTCCGGGTCGCCTGCAAGTCCGCCAGGAACGACGCCCGCCCCGCCTGGAAGAACCGGTGCGTCTGGTCCGCCGCCAGCTGCGCGGAACGCTCCGCCTCCGCCAGCGCGTCGCGACGTTCCAGCAACGCGCTGTACTGCGCCAAACGGGTCTGGGTCTCGCGGATCGCGTTCAACACCACCCCGTCGAAATGCGCCAACGCCGCCTGGGTACCCGCTTCGGCTTGCCGAATCCGTGCCCGCGAACCATTGGTCGGCACCGTCCAGGTCAACAACGGGCCAAAGCCCCAACGGTTGGTCTGCGGCTTGCCCAGGTTCTCCAGAATGCCGATGGTGCCCACCTGCGCACCGATGCTGATGTCCGGGTACAACTGCCCGGTGGCCACGCCAATGCTCGCGGTCGCTGCCGCCAACTGCCGCTCGGCCTGGCGGATGTCCGGGCGCCGCTTGAGCAACGCCGCGCCATCGCCCACCGGCAACAGCTGGGCCAGGTGCGGCAGCTCGGCACACTCGGCCGTCCCCGCCGGCAACTGTGCCACCGGCTTGGCCAGCAACATCGACAAGGTATACAGACCGGCCTCGCGCGCCGCCTGGTATCGCGGCAATTGCGCTCGCAACGACTTGAACTGGGTTTGCGAACGCGTCACCTGGGTTTCATCGCCACGCCCGGCATCGCGCAGGCGCTGGGTGAGGGTCACGCTCTGTTCCTGCAAGTCCAGCGACTCGCGCGCAATGTGGTACTCCTCGTTGGCCGCACACACCTGGGTGTAGGTCTTGACCACGTCCGCCACCAGGGTGATCCGCGCGGTGTCGGCCGCCGCCTGGGTGGCGTCGGCATTGGCCTGCGCCGCCTCGACGCCACGTTTGAGCGTGCCCCACAGGTCGAACTGGTAGGACGCGCTGAGAATCGCCTCACCGATGTTCGCCACCGGGACTTTTTCCGGCAACAGGAAGGCCTCGCCCGACTCCTGCAAGCGCTGCGCCCCCAGCTTCACACCACCGTTCCAGCCGCCCTGGGCCTCGGCCTCCTCGACCTGCGCACGGGCGCGGGCAATGTTCGCCGCCGCCACCCGCAATTCGCTGTTGGCCGATAACGCCTGGTTCACCAGCGCATCGAGCCGAGCATCGCGGTACAGCTGCCACCAGTCGTTCGGCACCGGCGCCGAAACCACACTGCTGGCGTCGCTGCGCAGCGTGCCCCGCAGATCGCTGCGGTTGATCGCGGCGTCCTTCGGCAGCTCATAGTTCGGCCCGACCAGCTGGCACGCCGACAACAACAGGCCAACCCCGAGCAGCGACAGTTTTTTCATTGCGCCGCGTCCTCCAGGATCGACACCGTGGCGGTGCGCCCGGCAATCATGCGGAAATCCTCGGGGACTTCGTCAAACGCGATACGCACCGGAATCCGCTGCGCCAGGCGCACCCAGCTGAACGCCGGGTTGACGTTCGGCAGCAGGTTGGCACCGCTACTGCGGTCGCGGTCTTCGATGCCGGCGGCAATGCTCTGCACATGCCCACGCAGGCGGCTGTTGTCGCCCATCACGCGAATATCCACAGCCTGGCCGACCTTGATCCCGGCCAGCTTGGTTTCCTCGAAATAGCCATCGACGTGGTACGAGGTGCCATCGACCACCGACAGCACCGGGTGCCCGGCGGTGACGAACTCGTGCGCACGCGGCGCGCGGTCGTTGAGGTAGCCATCGACCGGGCTGCGCACCACCGAACGGTCGAGGTTCAACTGCGCGGCATCCACCGCCACCTGCGCCTCGGCCAGCGCCGACTGGGCGCGGGCTTCGCGCGACTGGCTCGCTTCCAGTTGCTCGGTCGCCACCAGGTTGCCCAGGCCACGGTTACGCCGCGCCTCGCGCTGCGCCTGGGCCAGGGTTTCCTTGCGCTCGGCCAGGGTCGCCTGGGCCTGGCGCAGGGCCAGGCGGAAACGGTCCTGGTCGATGGTGAACAGCACATCGCCGCGCTGGATCGGCTGGTTGTCGCGCACGTCGACCGCCTGGATCAGCCCCGACACATCGGGGGCGATCTGGATCACGTCGGCACGGATGTGGCCGTCGCGCGTCCACGGCGCAAACATGTAATACAGGACCATCTGCCAGACCAGCACGGTCGCCAGGGTCACTACCAGCAGCGTCAGGACCACACGGCCCAGGGTCAACAAGGGTTTTTTCATGGCAACATCAGGTTTCGGCAAAAGTGGTCGAGCGTGCCAAGCAGCACAGCGTAGAGAGCAACGTTGAACAGCGCGCGGTGCCACACCAGGCGGTAGAAGTGCAGGCGCGTAAGCAGCTTGTGCAGGACGAGGAACACCCCGTAGGCGAACACCATCATCACCAGTAGCGTGGGCAGGAACACCCCGCTGATATCCAGTTCACCAATCACAGGGGAGCTCCATCGATGCCAGACGGCAGTTGCGGTTCACGGTCGGCCGGCTCCAGCACCACTTCCACCCCCGGCAACAAGGCCAGGCGCAGCCCGCTGAGGGCATGCAGCAGGTGTAGGCGGGCCTCGGCGCAGTCGGCCATGGCCTCGACGTTCAGCGCGCGGCGCGCGCGGTCCATGCTGCGCAGCAGCTCGGCCGGTGCGTGCAGGCGCTGCCGGGCATCCAGGCAGGCCTTAAAGTGCGCGCCGACCTCGGTCACCACCTGCTCCAGCAAGGCCCGCGGCTGCGGGGTGGCGCGCGGCAGATAGGCCAGCAGGTCGAGCAGGTTCAGGTCCACGCGCAAATCGCGCAGGGCGCTGCCGCTGTCCTGGCCGATCTGGGTCAGGCGTGGCAAGTGCTGCATCAGCCGGTCGAGCATCTGCACACCCAGCCGGCGGTGTTCGGCCAGGGTCGCCGGCTGGGTCATGCCGACGATGTCGTGCCAGCTGAAACGGGTCAGGCGCCGCGCCGCCAGATCGACACCGAACGGGCGCACAACGATGGTCCAGAGGAAGGCGAACAGCAGCCCTACCGGCCCGGCCAGGTTGGCGTTGATGAAGGTGAAGAAGTCGGCGTCGTAGGCCCCCTGGATACTGATGAACGACGCCGTATTGACGATGGTCAGCAAGGTGCCGAGGTAGAAGCGCGGCTGCACGGTGAGGGTACCGATGCAGATGAACGGCACGGCGAAGGCCAGCACCAGCATCGGGAAATCGTGCAGGTTGGGCAGCACCAGGAACAGGTAGAGGCTGGCGAAGATTACCGACAGCGTGGTCCAGAAGAAGAACCGGTAGATCTGCGGCGCCGGGTCGTCCATGGCGGCGAAGAAGCTGCACGCCACGGCGGCGAGAATCACCGCGCTGGCGCCGTCGGCCCAGCCGGTGAGCATCCACAGGGCGGTGGCGGCCAGGATCGCGGTGAAGGTGGAAAACACCGAGTAGAGCATCAGCCCGCGGTCAAGAAACGGTGTCAGCCGGCCCAGGCGCCAGTGCCGGTAGACCGCACGCCAGGGCGTCAGGTCCTCGCTGCGCAGGGCGTGCTGCAGCGAACAGCAGTCCTGCCACAGGTCGATCCATTCGCCGAGCCGGTACAGGCCGTTGGACAGCAGCAGGCCGGGACGTTCGTCGAGCTCGGTAACACTCGGCTGCACGCGCTCAAGCTGCTCGCGCAGGGCCTTCCAGCGCGCCGCCGAGGCGTCGCTGGCGGTGTTTTGCAGCCAGCTGCGGGCCTGTTCGAGCAGCCCCTGCAACTGGGCGAACTGTGCTGGCGCACGGGCTTCGAGGGCCAGCAGCGCGTCGTCCAGTGCGTCGATTACCGGGAACAGGTGGATCATCCGCCCGCGCAGCTCGCGGGCATTCTTCACCGTCTGCGGCCGAGCGCCTTCGTGTGAGAGCTGGCCGATCATCATTTCCAGCGAGTTGAAGGTGGTAACCATCGAGGCACGCAGGCTGCCGACGGTATCGGCGGCGGTCTGCCGGGCAAGGTAGGTGTCACAGTAGCGGATGGCTTCGGCGAACCAGTTGCCGGTCGCACCCACCACCACCGGGGTGAGCCGGCGCGGCCAGAAGATCGCCCCGACTACCGCTGCGCAGACAATCCCCAAGCAGATTTCCTGAGCCCGCGACGAGGCGATATCGAAGACCATCAACGGGTTGTCGACCACCGGCAGGGCGATCATCGGCAGGGTGTAGCCGGCCAGCATCAGCGCATAGCTGTTGGCGGTGCGCAGGTGCAGCGAGAGGAACAGCAGGGTCGCCGTCCACAGGGCGATGGCAATCGCCAGCAACACTGGCGTCTGCACCAGCAGCGGCACCAGAAACACCGCGCCGGCGGCACCGAGCAGCGTGCCCAGGGCGCGGTACAGCGCCTTGGAACTGGTGGGGCCGACAAACGGGCTGGAGACGATGTACACGGTGGCCATCGCCCAGTACGGACGCGGCAGTTGCAGCAACAGGGCGATGTACAGCGCGATCATCGACGCGGCAAAGGTGCGCAGGCCATAGAACCAGTCACGCGCCGGTGGCATCGAGCTGAAGAAACCGTTCACGACGGCACGCCCGGGGTGGCCTGGCAGATGCGCCGCCAGTGCCGACTGGCCGCGACCATGCCGCTGCTGATATTCAGTTGCAATGCGTCAAGGGTCATGGAGGAAGGATTGAGAGCCATATTCATAGTTTGCTAACTATCTATGTTCTTCGATCCACCCGCTGGACGTCAATAGCGGCTGACTGACGCCTGCCATCAAGTCACGTCAGGGACGCAACTGGTCCTCCAGTTTCATGCTCAGGGCCAGCGGGCTGCCCAGCGACAGGGCCTGGTCGCGCCAGAACAGGTAGCGCAGCGGGTTGTTTTCATTGCTGTAGAACACCGCCAACTCTTCGGCGGCCTGCATCACCCCGGCCACCGCGGCCAGCTCCAGCCAGTACACGCCGGCCTTGCTGTCGACCTCCACCTGCTGACCATGCAGCAGGCGATAGCCGATTTCGAAGCGGCACCGCGCATCGCCGCGCTCGGCGCCACGCATGAACCAGTCGGAGGCCTTTTGCAGGTCGACCAGCCAGGTTTGTCGGTCGCTGTCGCAGATTTCTTCTTCGTAGAGATCGCCGAGCGCGGCCGCCGCTTCAGCCAGGCCGCGCTCGAACGCCTGCTCGTAGTATTCGGCGGCGCTGCTGTAGGCCACGTCGACGCCCTTGCCGAAGTAATGCTGCTGACCGAGGTTGAACCAGGCCACCGCACTGCCCTGCAAGGCGGCCATGCGCAGCAACTGCCCGGCCAACTGCGGGTCGGCGCGCCAGTACTTGCCGTTAAGCCAGATCCAGCCGAGGTCGTTCAGCGCCACCACGCTGCCCTGCAGCGCCTGCAGGCGCAGTTCGGCGTACTCGGCCTGCAGGTCGCTGGCTTCGTCGAGGCGGCTGACCAGGCTGAAACTCTCGCCCAGCACTGCGCGTTGCGTCGGCATGCCAACCCCGGCGAACAGGCGCTGGGTGATGCCGGGACGGCCGGGCGCAGGCACGACACGCTCGGGCAACAGGCGCTCGAGCAGTGGGTAGATATTGCTGGCAGCAGACATGTTCATCCTCATTGAACAACCCACGGTACCGACGTCGTGAGCAATGAGGCGTGATTCTGCGCAAGGTCACGACAAAACCTGTCGCGAACGATTCGAATCAAGCAATTCAACAGATCGTCCCTGATTGAATGAACCAATGGCCAATTGCCATATCTAATGGCTGACGCCATGCTACTGCGGCAAGCCTAGACAAGGACGCCCCCTTTTGCCCTCCGCTACGACCCGTGCCACCCTCAGCCGCCAATGGGAACTGCTGCGCCAGTTGCCGAGCCGCTCCCCTGGCGCTACCAGCGCCGAACTGGTGATGCGTTTGAAGGACGCCGGTTTCCCCATCAGCAAACGCAGCATCGAACGCGACCTCAACGAGCTCTCGCTGATTTTTCCGCTGGAGCGCAACGACAAGAGCATCCCCTACGGCTGGCACTGGTCGGCGGCGTTTGCCACGCACCGCTCGCCGTTGCTTGATCTACTGGCCAGCAGCATCGAGGGGCTGCGCGAATTCGGTCACCCAGAGAAAATCGAGTTGCAGGCGTGGGTGAGCGACAACCTGGCACGCAGCCTGCGCGAGACGCCGCTGGCGGCGGATATGCGCTTGATGGCGCTGGAGCAGGGCCATCAGCTGACCGCTACGCTGAGCAACAGCTGGCAATTGCGCTGGTGGCTGCTGAGCCAGGGCGACGCGGTGATCGTCGAGCAGCCGTTGCTGCTACGTCAGCAGATTGCCGAGACATTGAGTCGGGCGGCGGCGCAGTATCAGGTGTGAGGCCCCTATCGCGGGACGAGCCCGCTCCCACAGGAAAGCAGCAGTTGTTGCTCTGCTGTGGGAGCGGGCTCGTCCCGCGATGCGTTTAACGCTCGCGCAGCGCTTCAGCGCGTGCCCGAATAATCGGCTTGAGCAGGTAACTCAACACGCTCTTCTTGCCGGTGATGATATCCACCGATGCGACCATCCCCGGAATGATCAACAACGGTTTCTCATCCGTGCCCAGATGGCTGCGATCGGTGCGCAGCTTGATCACATAGAAGGTATTGCCGTCATCGTCGGTGATGGTATCGGCACCGATCTGCTCCAGCTTGGCCTTCAAGCCACCATAAATGGTGAAGTCATACGCGGTGAACTTGACCATCGCCTCCTGCCCCGGATGCAGGAAGGCGATGTCCTGCGGACGGATCCGCGCTTCCACCAGCAGGGTGTCGTCCAGCGGCACGATTTCCACCAGGTCGCTGCCCGGCTGGATCACCCCGCCAATGGTGTTGACCAGCAGCTGCTTCACAATCCCGCGCACCGGTGAGGTCACCAGGGTCCGGCTGACTCGGTCATCCAAGGCCTTACCGGTGGCCTGGGCCTTGCTCAGGTCGGTGCGCGCCTCGTTCAGTTGGGTCAGCGCGTCGCTGCGGAACTTGCCGCGGGTCTCGTCGATCTTGCGTTCAACTTCCTTGACCGCCGCTTCTGCCCGCGGAATGGCGAGTGTGGTGGCGTCGAGCTGGCCACGGCCCTCGACTTCGGCGCGCTTGAGGCGCAACACTTCCACCTGGGAAATCGCGCCCTGCGCCACCAGCGGCTCGGACATCTGAATTTCCTGGCGCAGCAACTGCAAGCTGTTGCGGTACTGGCCCTGCTTGGAGGCGAATTCACGTAGCTCCTGCTGACGCTGCACCAGCTGCTGCTGCAAGCCGCCGATTTCGTCCTGCAACTGCTGACGGCGGCTCTGGTACAGCGACTCTTCGTTGGCCGCCTGCCCCGGCGCGGCCTTGCGCACTTCCAGGTCGATGTTCAGTGGCCGGTCTTCGACCTCGGCGCTCAAGCGCTCGACGCGCAAAGCCATGGCCAGGCGGTCGGCCTCAGTTTCGCCGACGTTGGACACAAAGCGCGTGTCGTCCAGGCGCAGCAACGGCGCCCCGACTTCAACGATCTCGCCTTCCTTGACATAGATCTGTGCAACGATGCCGCCTTCAAGGTTCTGGATCTTTTGCAGCTTGGACGACGGAATCGCCTTGCCGTCGCCGCGCGTGACCTCGTCGATCACTGCGAAGTTGGCCCACAGCACCAGGAACAGGAAGAAGCCGATCACCCCCCAGATGGTCAGCCGCACAATGCGCGGCGCATCCTCGATAAGCGCCTTGTTGACCTCGGGCAGCGGCTCGCCGCCAAACGACTCGGAGCCCTTGAAATAGCTGCGCAAACTGTCCTTGAAACGACCCACTCCAGACTTAAGCAACACTGATCTGCCCCTTCTTCAGCGCATCCATGACAGCAGCCTTCGGGCCATCGGCAACGATCTGGCCACGGTCCACCACGATCAGCCGGTCGACCAGCGACAGCAGCGAGGCACGGTGGGTCACCAGCACCACGGTCTTGCTTTCGATCACCGCCTGTAGGCGCTGCTTGAGCCGTTCTTCGCCAGTGTTGTCCATGGCACTGGTGGGCTCGTCGAGTAGCAGGATCTGCGGGTTGAGCAGCAGCGCGCGGCCCAGGGCAACGTTCTGCCGCTGGCCGCCGGAGAGGTTCTGGCCGCGCTCGCCCACCTGCAGCTCATAGCCTTGCGGGTGCAGCCTGGCGAATTCGTGCACGCCGGCCAGTTCGGCCGCCTGCAAGACCATTTCGTCTTCGATGTAACGCGCGCCGCTGACCAGGTTGTCGCGCAGGGTGCCGGCCAGCAGCTGGATGTCCTGCGGCACATAACCGATGTTGTGGCGCAGCTCGCTGACGTCGATCTGGCGGATATCCACGCCATCGACCAGCAACGAGCCGGCATCGGCCTCGTACAGGCCGACAATCAGCTTGGCGAGGGAACTCTTGCCCGAGCCGCTGCGGCCGATGATGCCGATTTTTTCACCAGGGCGAATCGCCACGTTGACGTTTTTCAGTGCCTGGTTCTGCTGGTTCGGGTAGGTGAAGTCGACACCGCGGAATTCGATCGCGCCTTGCAGCACGTGACGGCTCAACGGCCGCTCCTCGAAGTTGCGCTCCTGCGGCAGCGCCATCATCTGGTCGGTGGAGACCATGGTGACCTTGGCCTGCTGGTAACGGGTGAGTAAACCGGACAGTTGGCCGAGCGGGCCGAGGGCGCGACCGCTGAGCATGTAGCAGGCAATCAGGCCGCCCATGCTGAGGTTGCCGGCCATGATCTGGTAAACCCCGACGACGATCAGCGCGACGCCGGCCAGTTGCTGGATCAGCAGGGTGATGTTCATCGCCAGGCCCGAGAGCACCTTGACCCGCAGCTCCAGCCGGCTGAGAGTGCCGATGGTCTGCTCCCACATGTACTGGCGTTCGCTTTCGGCGTTGTTGACCTTCACCGCGTCGAGCCCGGCGAGGGTCTCGATCAGGCTCGACTGGCGCTCGGAAGCCAGTGCCATAGTCCGCTCCAGCGTCGCCACCAGCGGTTTCTGCAAGGCGTAGCCGATACCCAGGGCCAGCGGGAAGGCAACAATCGGGATCCACACCAGGTGCCCGCCGATAATGCCGATCACCAGCAGAATCAGCAGGGTGAACGGCAGGTCGATCAGGCTGGTGAGGGTCAGCGAGGCGAGGAAGTCGCGCAGGCCCTGGAACTCGTGGATGTTCTGCGCAAAGCTGCCGACCCGCGCCGGGCGGTACTTCATCGACATGCCGACGATGCGCTCGAACAGCGTCGCGGAAATGATCAGGTCGGTCTTCTTCCCGGCCAGGTCCAGGCACAGGCTGCGCAAGCCCTTGAGAATCAGGTCGAACAGGTAGGCACCGGTGATGCCGATGGCCAGCACCCAAAGCGTCGAGGTGGCCTGGTTGGGCACCACGCGGTCATACACGTTCATCACGAACAACGGCGCGGCCAGGGCGATCAGGTTGATCACCAGGCTCGCCGCCACGGCGTCGGCATAGAGCCATTTCGAACGCTTGAGGGTGTCGCGGAACCACGAGCGCGCGCGCGGAATCAGGTTGCCGTGGTTAACGTCGAACTTGTGCTGCGGCTGGGCGAAGAACACCCGCCCGCTGTAGTCGCTTTGCAGGGCTTCGCGGCTGACGTGCACCTCGCCGCCATCGCTCTCGCTGAGCAACAGGCGCGCGGTGTTTTCGTTTTCCCAGCCAAGCAGGATGGTGCTACGACCTTCCTTGAGCAACAGCATCGCCGGCATGGCGATGGCCGGGATCTGCTCCAGCTTGCGTTGCAGCAGACGCCCCTGCAGCCCGGCACGGGCTGCCGCGCGCGGCAGCAGCTCAGGGCTCAGGCGTTGCGACGGCAACGGCAGGCCGGTAGTCAGCATGGCGCGGCTGGCGGGCTTCTGGTGCAGCACGCAGAGCGACAGCAAGCTGTCCAGCAACGGATCATCGTGCTGACTGCGTGGATCGTGGGTGAGCTGGGCTCGACTGACTTCTGATTCCACGCGAACTCCCTTCGACGGCTAAGGGTGGAAAAGACTGCCTCAGTTCATGCCGGGCAGGTTCACCTTGGGTTTGATATCGCTCTGCACGACCGATGCCAACGGTGCCACCACTCCCTGGCTTTTGAGCAGCTGACCCATGGTCGCCTTGATTCGGTACTGAGTAAACAGCTGAATGTTTTTCACCTCGCTGAGACGGCGCTGCGCGGTGAACAGTTCATTCTCGCTATCGAGCAGGTCGAGCAGGCTGCGGTCGCCCAAGGTGAACTGCTTCTGGTAAGCCGAGCGGACGTTGCTGCTGTGATCGACATACTGCTGGGCAATCGGCATCTGGGCATTGGCGTTGGCCAGAGCATTCCATGCCAAGCCTAACTCCTCATTGAGCTGGCGCAAGGCGTTGTTGCGAATATCCAGCGCCTGGTTGGCCAGGTACGACTTGGACTCCAGATCGGCCTTGTTGCTGCCACCGTTGTACAGGTTGAAACTCATGCGCAGCATGGCCTGCCATTCGTTGTTGTGGCCGTTCATACCCCCCAGATCGTTGTCGGCGCTGCGCCCCAGCTCCGCGTCGAAGCGCGGGTAGAAGGTCGACTTGGCCGCGTCGTACTGCTTTTCGGCAGCCGCAATGTCGGACTCGGCCGAGCGCAGGATCGGGCTGTTTTCCAGCAGTTGCTGGCGGGCTTCGTCGAGGCTGGCCGGCAGCAGGTCGACAAATGGCGCAGGCGTGCTTAACTCGTCGGGCATCTGCCCCACCACGCTGAGGAAGTTGGTTTGCGCGTCGGCCAGATTGGTTTGTTCGGTGATCAAGTTGTTGCGGGCCTGCGCCAGACGCGCCTCGGCCTGGTCGAGGTCGGCCTGGCGGCCAACACCGCGGGCGGTGCGCAGCTTGATCTGGTCATAGATGCGTTCGTGGCTGCGCAGGTTGTCTTCGGCCAGGCGCACCATGTCGCGCCGGGTCAGGGTGTCGAGGTAGACCTGAGCCACGTTCAGTGCAGTGCGCTCGGCGCTGCCCAGCAGCGAGTAAGCGCGGGCATTCACCGTGGCCTGCTGACGGCCAACTTCGCTGGAGGTGGCAAAGCCGTCGAACACCATCTGCCGCAGACGCACGCTCGATTCGCCACGGTTCAGGGTTTCCCAGTGATTGCCACCACCGGCGCGGGTGCTCGGGCTGTCGGTGCCTTCGCGGCCATAGCCGGCCAGCACGTCGACCTTGGGCAGGTAGCCGCCCTGGGCGGCGCGCAACTGGTAGTCGGCAGCGATGCGGCTGTTCACCCCGGCCTGGATTTCCGGGTGCACTTCAAGCGCCCGCTGCATGGCTTCTGGCAGGGTCTGGGCTTGGGCAAGGGTGGTGGCGAGGGCGAAAGGCAGAGCTGTGAACAGAGACAAACGCATTAGCTATTTTTCCCAGGGACCGCTTGTCCCAAATCAGAGCCAGAACCGGCCGAACGGCGGAAAATAAACGCCAGAAAAACCATCTGTCGGAAATTCCCCACGGGGCAGGCGATTAATACCAAAACGAGCGTGGAAAAGCGGAAATATCAATGTGACATTACGTAGACGATTGTTTAGGATGGCGAGTAGAAGGTCAATACTTTGGCATAAACTTAATCGCCAATAGTTATAAGTCATAAAATTGACACGACCACTGTCAAGAAATGCCTTGCGAAACATTCCATCAGAAACCGAAGCAGCGCTGCTGATCGGGCATGGAAGCCAATAGAACGGGTAGTTCGGAGAGTCTCATGAGCAGTGTTGTTGCTATTGTCAAAAGCATTGTTGGCCAAGTCATTGCCGTGTCCCCGGAAGGGATTCAACGTGTGCTCATCGAAGGCGACCGCCTGTTCGTCGGCGACCAGGTACTCACCGGCCTTGCCGGTGCCGTGACCCTGGAACTGGCCGACGGTCGTACCCTCGACCTTGGTCGCGATACCCAGTGGAGCGCGGCGACCCCGGACAGCAGCAGCGACCTGAGCGCAGCCACGGCGCAAGCCGCGCCGTCGGTTGAGGAACTGCAGCAAGCGATCGCCGCCGGCGCCGACCCGACTACCGAACTGGAAGCCACCGCAGCCGGCCCAAGCTCGGCCGGTGGTGCTGGCGCAGCCGGCGGCGGTCACAGCTTCGTACTGTTGGAAGAAACCGCTGGCGTGGTCGACCCGACCATTGGCTTCCAGACCCAGGGCCTGAACTTTGCCGTCGGCCAGACCACCGAAGAAGTCGGCGGCCTGCAAAGCGACGCCGCAGCAAGCAACAACGCCACCACCCAACTGCGTAGCTCGGGCCTGAGCCTGAGCGCGACGCCAACGCTGACCGAGGCCGGTGGTGCACTGGTCTATACCGCAACCCTGACCCAGGCGCCGCTGACCGACCTCACTGTTACCCTGTCCAATGGCCAGACCCTGGTGATCCAGGCCGGCCAACTGAGCGGCAGCGTGACCGTGAGCATTCCACCAGGCGACACCGTTTACCTGGATGCGCGTGAGATCTCGACCAGTATTACCGGCATTGCGGGTGGTGGCGGACTACTGGTGACCCCGGACAGTACCCCGGCGGTCACGCAGATTACCGACACTCTGGACACCACCACGGTCAACCTCAGTGCCAGCAACGCGGTGGCCGAAGGCGGCACGATCGTCTACACCGCGACCCTGACCAATCCGGCACAAACGCCGGTCACCGTGACCCTGTCCAACGGTTCGGTAATCACCATCGCGGCCGGCCAGAGCAGCGGCACCGTCAATGTGCCGACAGCGCCAAACGACGTCTACAGCAATGGCGGCACGATCAGCACGACGATCACCGCGGCCACCGGCGGCAACTTCGAAAACCTGGTAGCGGGCGGCACGCCGGCGCTGACCACGGTCACCGACAGCGTCGACACCACCAGCGTCACCCTGACCGCCACGCCGAGCGTGAGCGAGAACGGCGTCATCACCTATACCGCCAGCACCACCTCGCCGGTGACCGGTTCGCCGGTGGTGGTGACCCTGTCCAACGGCCAGACCATCACCATCCCGGTTGGCGGCTCCAGCGGCACGGTCAACGTCACCGCCTCGAACGATGTGTATAACGGCGCCGAGCCGATCAGCACGACGATTACCGGGGCCACCGGCGGCAACTTCGAAAGCCTGGTGCCCAACGGCACGCCAGCGGTGACGACGGTGACCGACAGCGTCGATACCACCAGCGTCATCCTGACCGCCACGCCGAGCGTGAGCGAGAACGGTGTAATCACCTACACCGCCAGCACCACCTCGCCGGTAACCGGCGCGCCGGTAATCGTCACCTTGTCCAATGGCCAGACCATCACCATCCCGGTCGGCGGCTCCAGCGGTTCGGTCAACTTCACCGCCTCGAACGATGTGTATAACGGCGCCGAACCGATCAGCACGACGATTACCGGGGCCACCGGCGGCAACTTCGAAAGCCTGGTGCCCAACGGCACACCGGCGGTAACTACTGTCACCGACAGCGTCGACACCACCAGCGTCACCCTGACCGCCACGCCGAGCGTGAACGAAAACGGTGTAATCACCTACACCGCCAGCACCACCTCGCCGGTAACCGGTTCGCCGGTGGTGGTGACCCTGTCCAACGGCCAGACCATCACCATCCCGGTCGGCGGCTCCAGCGGTACGGTCAACGTCACCGCCTCGAACGATGTGTATAACGGTGCCGAACCGATCAGCACGACGATTACCGGGGCCACCGGCGGCAACTTCGAAAGCCTGGTGCCCAACGGCACGCCGGCGGTGACAACGGTGACCGACAGCGTCGATACCACCAGCGTCACCCTGACCGCCACGCCGAGCGTGAGCGAAAACGGTGTAATCACCTACACCGCGAGCACCACCTCGCCGGTGACCGGCGCGCCGGTAATCGTCACCTTGTCCAATGGCCAGACCATCACCATTGCGGTCGGTGACGCGAGTGGTTCGGTCGATTTCACCGCGTCGAACGATGTGTACAACGGCGCAGCGCCGATCAGTACCAGCATTACCGGTACGAGCGGCGGCGACTTCGAGAAGCTGGAGGCGAATGCCCAGCCAGCCGTCACCGTGGTCAACGACAGCGTCGATCAGACCAGTGTAACCCTGACCGCCACGCCGACCGTGGGTGAGACCGGTGTCATTACCTACACCGCGACCACCACGTCGCCAGTCACCGGCTCACCGGTCGTTGTGACTCTGTCCAATGGGCAGAGCATTACCATTGCCGTGGGTGAGTCCAGTGGCACCGTGAACTTCACCGCGCCGAACGACGTGTACAACGGTGCTACGCCGATCAGTACGACGATTACCGGCACCAGCGGCGGCAACTTCGAGAACCTGGTAGCGAATACCACGCCAGCCGTAACTACGGTGACCGACAGCACCGATGTGACCGGGCTGTCGCTGACTGCGACCGGCACTGTGGCTGAAGGTGGCCAGATCACCTACACCGCCACCCTGAGCAATCCGGCAGGCACTGCGGTCACCGTAAACCTGTCTAACGGCCAGTCGATTGTGATTGCTGCTGGGCAGACGTCGAACAGCATCAGCGTCGCCGCACCTAAAGACGATGCCTACCTCGATGCTGGCGACGTCAGCGTGAAAATCACCAACGCTACTGGCGGTGATTTCGAGAAGCTGGACATCAGCGATACCGCTGCCGTGACTCACGTCACCGACACCATCGATACGTCGACCGTGACCCTGACCGCGAGCCCAAGCGTTACTGAGGGCGGCAACGTCGTTTATACGGCTTCGGTGACCGCTCCAGTCACCGGCTCGCCACTGACTGTGACACTGGCCAACGGCCAGACCATCACCATTGGCGTCGGCGAAAGCTCCAACTTCGTTGAGTTCAAGGCACCGAATAACGTGCTCAACACCAACGAAACGCTCTCGAACAGCATCACCAAAGTCGAAGGCGGTAACTACGAGAAGCTGGAGCATTCGACCGACACCGTCACCACGACGGTCACCGATGTTCCTGGCACCGCTGATACCACCGGCCTGTCGCTCACCGCGACCGGTACCGTGGCTGAAGGTGGTCAAATTACCTACACCGCCACCCTGAGCAACCCGGCAGGCACTGCGGTCACCGTAAACCTGTCCAACGGACAAAGCATCGTCATCGCAGCGGGTCAAACCTCGAACAGCATCAGCGTCGCCGCACCTAAAGACGATGCCTACCTCGATGCTGGCGACATCAGCGTGAAGATCACCAACGCTACCGGCGGTGATTTCGAGAAGCTGGACATCAGCGATACGGCTGCCGTGACGCACGTCACCGACACCATCGACACCAGCACCGTTACGTTGACGGCTTCGCCGAGCGTGAACGAAGGCGGCAACGTGGTTTACACCGCGTCCGTCACCGCGCCAGTCACCGGTTCGCCACTCACCGTGACCCTGGCCAACGGCCAGACCATCACCATTGGCGTCGGCGAGAGCTCCAACTTCGTTGAGTTCAAAGCACCGAATAACGTGCTCAACACCAACGAAGCGCTCTCGAACAGCATCACCAAGGTCGAAGGCGGTAATTACGAGAAGCTGGAACACTCGACCGACACGGTTACTACAACCGTGACTGATGTTCCTGGCACCGCTGATACCACCGGCCTGTCGCTGACTGCGACCGGCACCGTCGCCGAAGGTGGCCAGATCACCTACACCGCGACCCTGAGCAATCCGGCAGGCACTGCGGTCACCGTGAACCTGTCCAACGGACAAAGCATCGTCATCGCTGCGGGTCAAACCTCGAACAGCATCAGCGTCGCCGCACCTAAGGATGATGCCTACCTCGATGCTGGCGATGTCAGCGTGAAGATCACCAACGCTACTGGCGGTGATTTCGAGAAGCTGGACATCAGCGATACCGCTGCCGTGACGCACGTCACCGACACCATCGATACGTCGACCGTGACCCTGACCGCGAGCCCAAGCGTTACTGAGGGCGGCAACGTCGTTTACACGGCTTCGGTGACCGCTCCAGTCACCGGCTCGCCACTGACTGTGACCCTGGCCAACGGCCAGACCATCACCATTGGCGTCGGCGAAAGCTCCAACTTCGTTGAGTTCAAGGCACCGAATAACGTGCTCAACACCAACGAAGCGCTCTCGAACAGCATCACCAAAGTCGAAGGCGGCAATTACGAGAAGCTGGAACACTCGACCGACACCGTCACTACGACGGTCACCGATGTTCCTGGCACCGCTGATACCACCGGCCTGTCGCTGACTGCGACCGGCACTGTGGCTGAAGGTGGTCAAATTACCTACACCGCGACCCTGAGCAATCCGGCAGGCACTGCGGTCACCGTGAACCTGTCCAACGGCCAGTCGATTGTGATTGCTGCTGGGCAGACGTCGAACAGCATCAGCGTCGCCGCGCCTAAAGACGATGCCTACCTCGATGCTGGCGACGTCAGCGTGAAAATCACCAATGCTACTGGCGGTGATTTCGAGAAGCTGGACATCAGCGATACGGCGGCCGTGACGCACGTCACCGACACCATCGATACGTCGACCGTGACCCTGACCGCGAGCCCAAGCGTTACTGAGGGCGGCAACGTCGTTTATACAGCTTCGGTGACCGCTCCAGTCACCGGCTCACCACTGACTGTGACCCTGGCCAACGGCCAGACCATCACCATTGGCGTCGGTGAAAGCTCCAACTTCGTTGAGTTCAAAGCACCGAATAACGTGCTCAACACCAACGAAGCGCTCTCGAACAGCATCACCAAGGTCGAAGGCGGCAATTAC